>NZ_JBRREO010000002.1:0-776743 GCF_056760355.1 Stenotrophomonas sp. STEN013
GGCGCTTTGTGGTGGGGGCGGCCCCGCCCCACATTTTCTTTTCGGGCTCGCTGTTTCACCGGGGCCTCCGTCCCCGGGGGCGCGGGGCGCCGGCCCCGCCAGCGCGCCGCCCCGGGGGGGGGGGCGTCGGAAGGTTCAGGCGGTTTCCACCACCGCGGTGGCCGCCGCCGGCTGCGGTGCGGAGCTGCGGATCAGGTGATCGAACGCCCCCAGTGCGGCGGTCGAGCCGGCGCCCATGGCGATGATGATCTGCTTGTACGGCACCGTGGTGCAGTCGCCGGCGGCGAACACGCCCGGCACACTGGTCTGGCCGCGCTCGTCGATGACGATCTCGCCCCGGTTGCTGAGTTCCACCGTGCCGCGCAGCCACTCGGTGTTGGGCAGCAGGCCGATCTGCACGAAGATGCCTTCCAGTTCGACCCGGTGCGAATCGCCGCCGACGCGGTCGGTATAGACCAGGCCGTTGACCTTCTGGCCGTCGCCGAGCACTTCGGTGGTCTGCGCGTTGAGGATCACCTTCACATTGGGCAGGCTGTACAGCTTGTCCTGCAGCACCTGGTCGGCACGCAGCTTGCTGTCGAACTCGAACACGGTGACGTGGCTGACGATGCCGGCCAGGTCGATGGCCGCCTCGACGCCGGAATTGCCGCCGCCGATCACCGCCACGCGCTTGCCCTTGAACAGCGGACCGTCACAGTGCGGGCAGTACGCCACGCCCTTGTTGCGGTACTGGTCCTCGCCCGGCACGTTCATCTGCCGCCAGCGGGCGCCGGTGGACAGGATCACCGTCTTGGATTTCAGCGAGGCACCGTTCTCCAGCTGTACTTCGACCAGACCATCGGCACCGGCCGGCACCAGCGTGGTGGCGCGCTGCAGGTTCATGATGTCCACCTCGTACTCGCGCACGTGGGCTTCCAGTGCGGCAGCCAGCTTGGGGCCCTCGGTGTGCTGCACCGAGATGAAGTTCTCGATCGCCAGGGTGTCCAACACTTGTCCGCCGAAACGCTCGGCAGCGACACCGGTGCGGATGCCCTTGCGCGCGGCGTAGATCGCCGCGGCCGCGCCGGCCGGACCGCCGCCCACCACCAGCACGTCGAATGCGTCCTTGGCCTTGATCTTCTCGGCCTCGCGGGTTGCCGCGCCGGTGTCGAGTTTGGCGACGATCTGCTCCAGGCTCATGCGGCCGGAGTCGAACATCTGGCCACCCTGGAACACCATCGGCACGGCCATCACCTGGCGCTGTTCCACTTCCTGCTGGAACGCCCCGCCCTCGATCACCGTGGTGCGGATCTTCGGGTTGACGATCGCCATCAGCGCCAGCGCCTGCACCACGTCCGGGCAGTTGTGGCAGGTCAGCGACATGTAGACCTCGAAATCGAACGACTGATCGATGGCCTTGATGCTGTCGATCACGTCCTGCGCCACCTTCGGCGGATGGCCGCCGGTCCACAGCAGGGCCAGCACCAGCGATTCGAACTCGTGGCCCAGCGGCAGGCCGGCAAAACGCACGCCATGGTTCTCGCCTTCGCGGGCGATCACGAACGAGGGGGTGCGGGCATCGGTGCCGGTGGCATCGAGCGTGATCTTGCCGTTGCCGGCGGTGACGATGTCGTCCAGCAGGCCGCGCATGTCCTGGCTGGCGGCGCTGTCATCGAGCGAGGCGATCAGGCGCAGCGGTTGGCGCAGCAGGCCCATGTACTGCTGCAACTGGGTCTTGAGGGATTCATCAAGCACGGCGCAACTCCTTGGATCGGGGCAAAACGGGGGGGAGGGCACGGTTGCGGGGCAACGTACCGGTTGAAGTAGGGGTGAACCGCACCGGACTTTTCCGGCTGGCCTGCACGCCGCTGGCTGGCGTCAAACCCGGTGCGGTTCACCCCCACGCCCGCCGCACAGGCGGGGTGGGAGTGCCCGTGAGAGGAGCCGGATTTCCGGCCCCTCGCCACGGAGCTGCGGCGCTTAGATCTTGCCGACCAGGTCCAGCGACGGGGTCAGGGTCTTCTCGCCTTCCTTCCACTTGGCCGGGCAGACCTGGTTCGGGTTGGCGGCGGTGAACTGGGCAGCCTTCAGCTTGCGCAGGGTCTCGGAGACGTCACGGGCGATCTCGTTGGAATGGATTTCCATGGTCTTGATCACGCCTTCCGGATTGATCACGAAGGTGCCGCGCAGGGCCAAGCCTTCTTCCGGAATGTGCACGCCGAAGGCGTTGGTCAGCTGGTGGGTCGGGTCGCCGACCAGCGGGAACTGCGCCTTGCCCACGGCCGGCGAGGTTTCATGCCACACCTTGTGCGAGAAGTGGGTGTCGGTGGTGACGATGTAGACCTCGGCACCGGCCTTCTGGAACTCGGCGTAATGCTCGGCGGCGTCTTCGATCTCGGTCGGGCAGTTGAAGGTGAACGCTGCCGGCATGAAGATCAGGACCGACCACTTGCCCTTCAGCGAGGCGTCGGTGACTTCGATGAACTTGCCGTTGTGGAACGCGTTGGCTTTGAACGGCTGAACCTGGGTGTTGATAAGGGACATTGAAGATTCCTCTGGGTTGAAGGGGTGGGGTGAAGCGTTGGAGCAAAGACTAATAGGCGGGATCTTATAAAACAAATGAATTGAATGCATCGGATCAATAGGTTGATGCTATCGATCCCGTTTCATCCACTGCCCACGCGGCCTGATATCGGGGGCGTTACCGGGTTTCCAAGGCGGTTCCGGCTGAACCTGAATGATCTGGCATAGGCAGGCTTTATCCATCGCCCCGCGATGGCGGTAGGCAGCGCCGGGCGCGGTGACTATCCTCGCCCCCTTGGAAAATTCCCGCGAAGAGGTAGAGAAGTGTCCACGGTGAAGGTTGCCGAGCTGTTGCGGGAAGCCGCTACGCGTCTGTCCGGTGAAGACGCCCGCCATGAGGCCGAACAGTTGCTGCTGCATGTGCTGGGGGTGGAGCGGGCCTGGCTGTTCGCCCATGCCACCGACGCGGTGGCCGACGAGGCCCGGCAGCGGTTCGAACTGCTGCTGCAGCGCCGGGCCGAGGGCCATCCGCTGGCTTATCTGACCGGCCGGCGCGGTTTCTGGACGCTGGACCTGCAGGTCAATACCGCCACGCTGATCCCGCGCCCGGAAACCGAGCTGCTGGTGGAACAGGCGCTGGCACGGTTGCCGGCCGATGACATGGTGCGGGTGGCCGACCTGGGCACCGGCAGCGGTGCGGTGGCCCTGTCCATCGCCAGCGAGCGCCCGTTGGCGACGGTGATGGCCACCGACGTGCTCGGCCCGGCGCTGGCGGTGGCGGTGAAGAATGCGCAGGCGCATGGGCTGGACAATGTCTGGTTCCGTCGCGGCCACTGGTACGCGGCGCTGGGCGCGGACCGCTTCGACATGATCGTCAGCAATCCGCCGTATATCGCCGCCAACGATCCGCATCTGCAGCAGGGCGACCTGCGTTTCGAGCCGCCGCCGGCGCTGGCCTCGGGCGCCGACGGGCTGGATGCGATCCGCGAGATCATCGCTGGCGCGCACGAACACCTGGTGCCCGGCGGCTGGCTGCTGCTCGAACACGGCCGGGACCAGGGCGCCGCGATCCGTGACCTGCTGGCGCAGGCCGGTTTCACCAGCCTCGGGACCGTGCAGGACCTGGAGCGGCGCGACCGGGTCACCCTGGGGCGTTGGCCCGGCTGATAGCCGGCGGCGCGGCTGTGGCGCATGGACTACAGCGACACGTGGCGGTTGCGCCAGGCGCGCCCGCGGTTCGACGGATGGCTGCTGCGGGATCGGATCACCGCGGCCCGCGATCGGTCGCGGTTGGTGTCCCGCCGGAGGGGCGCTGAGCGGGCAGTCGTCCCCGGGCGCTGCGCTAGACTGTGGGGCCTGTTTCCAGCGAGGTTGCCATGCGCACGCTCTATCCGGCCATCGAGCCCTACGACACCGGCACGCTTGCCGTTGACGACCGCCACACCCTGTATTTCGAGCAGTGCGGCAATCCGAACGGCAAGCCGGTAGTGATGCTGCACGGCGGCCCCGGCGGCGGCTGCACCACCAAGATGCGCCAGTTCCACGACCCGTCCAGGTACCGCATCATCCTGTTCGACCAGCGCGGCTCGGGCCGTTCCACGCCGCACGCCGATCTGGTGGACAACACCACCTGGGACCTGGTCGCCGACATCGAGAAGCTGCGCGAGCAGCTCGGCGTCGAGAAGTGGCAGGTGTTCGGCGGCAGCTGGGGCTCGACCCTGGCGCTGGCCTATGCGCAGGCCCACCCGCAGCGGGTCACCGAACTGGTGCTGCGCGGCATCTTCATGCTGCGCCGCTGGGAACTGGAATGGTTCTACCAGGAAGGTGCCAGCCGCCTGTTCCCGGATGCGTGGGAGCACTACCTCAAGCCGATTCCGGCGGTGGAGCGGCACGACCTGATCTCCGCCTTCCACCGCCGCCTGACCAGCGAGGACGAAGCCACCCGTCTGGCTGCCGCACGCGCCTGGAGCGTATGGGAGGGCGCGACGAGCTTCCTGCATGTGGATGACGACTTCATCAACAGTCACGAGGATCCGCAGTTCGCACTGGCCTTCGCCCGCATCGAGAACCACTACTTCGTCAACGGCGGTTTCTTCGAAGTGGAAGACCAGCTGCTGCGCGACGCGCACAAGATCGCCCATATCCCGGGCGTGATCGTGCACGGCCGCTACGACGTGGTGTGCCCGCTGGCCAATGCCTGGGACCTGCACAAGCTCTGGCCCAAGGCGCAGCTGCACATCACCCCGGGCTCGGGCCATTCGGCGTTCGAGGCCGAGAACGTGGACGCGCTGGTGCGCGCCACCGATGCGTTCGCCGCCTGAGCGGATGCGCCACTGAAGTGAAAACGGGCGGCCTGGGCCGCCCGTTCGCGTTTCCGGCCGGGTTCGCTCAGGCCAGGGCCAGCAGGGCTGGCTGCAGGGCGCGGAAGATCCGCTCCAGGCGCGCCGCCCAGGCGTGCTGGCCGGCGGCCCCGGCGATCAGGTCCTGGCGAATCTCCAGTTCCACATGCACCAGTCCGCGGCCTTCGCCGTGCACCGGCACCGCGTAGTCGCTGCTGCTGTTGACCGAATACGGCTGGTTGTCGCCGACCACCAGGTCACCCTCGTCGCGCAGCGCCCGCAGCAGGGCCTTGGCGAAGCGGGTGTCGCGGTGGTACAGCACGCCGGCGTGCCAGGGGCGCTGTACGCCGTCCATCGCCGGGGTGAAGCTGTGCATCATCACCAGCAGCGTCGGCAGGCCGGCGTCGCGTCGGCGCGCCAGTTCGGCTTCGATGCGGGCGTGGTAGGGCGTGTGGATGGTGTCGATGCGCTGCCGGCGCTGCGCCTCGCTCAAGCCGAGATTGCCGGGAATGGCGGTGCCGTCGCTGGTTTCCGGAATCAGCGTCGGTGACGCCAGCGGCCGGTTGCAGTCGATCACCAGCCGCGAATAGGTCTGCTCGATCGCCCACGCATCCAGCCGCCGCGCCAGTTCACGGGTGGTGCCGGCGATGCCGATATCCCAGCCGATGTGGCGGTCCAGCTCGTGCGGCGGCAGCCCGAGAATTTCCAGCGTCGCCGGCACGCATTGGCCGGCATGGTCGGCCAGCAGCAGGAAAGGCGAGCGGCCGTGCGGGTTGTGCACGGTGAACACGGCCGGATCGCTGCTGCCCAGCAGCGGGACGGGGCGGGTATTGCCCGAATCAGCCACGTGGGGTGCCATCCAGATGGTGTTCGATCATCCACAGCCCGGCCCAGAGCTTGGCGTCCAGCTCGTAGCCTTCGCCCATCTTCTCCACCAGCCAGGCGGCGGCGCGGGCACGCGGGATCTCGTGCACGGTGATGTCCTCGCTGCCATCGCCACCGCCGGCACCGACCTTGCGCAGGCCGGTGGCGCGGACGAAGGCGATCTTCTCGCTGCTGGCGCCGGAGGAGGTGGGGCCGATCATCAGCACCTCGGCGTGCGCGGCGGTCCAGCCGGTTTCCTCTTCCAGCTCGCGCACCGCCGAGGCCTCGATCGACTCGCCGGCGTCGATGTCACCCACCAGCCCGGCCGGCATCTCGATGGTGCGCGCCTGCAGCGGCACGCGGAACTGTTCGACGAACAGCACATTGTCGGTCGGGGTGACGGCGATGATGATCGCCGCCAGTCCACCGGCATGGGTGCGCTCGGAATATTCCCAGCTGCCCCGCACCAGCATGCGCTGGTATTTGCCTTCATAGACGACGCGGGGTTCTGCGGTGTTGTGATTCATGCGAACTCGTTGACGGAAGCGGGAGGGGATTCCAGTCCGGCCGCGGCCAGCAGCCGGCGCCGGGTCATCGGGCCGAAACGCAGCGCCTCGCACAGCCCGCCGAGCATGTCGGCATCGGCCTGGGTACGGAGGAAGCCGGGCTGCGCGGTGGCCAGCGGCGCGTCCACGGCAATGGTGGTCAGCTGGCGGAAAAGCAAGGCCTGCTCGCGCTGCTCACGCAGGCGCGTGGCCATCGTGGCCGCACCGCGCAGGCGCAGGAACGGCACCTCGTCGATGCGTTCGAGCAGCGTGTCCAGGCTGCCGAAATGCGCCAGCAGCACCGCTGCCGATTTGGCGCCGATACCGGACACGCCGGGAATGTTGTCCACCGCATCGCCGCACAGCGCCAGGTAGTCGGCAATCTGATGGGCGTGCACGCCGTGCCGGGCTTTCACCCCGGCCGCGTCCCAGCGCTGGTTGCGCGCGTAGTCCCACTGCTGGTCGTGGTCGCCCAGCAGCTGCGAGAGGTCCTTGTCGGCTGAGATGATCACTCCGCGCAGCGGGTGCGCGCGCGCCGCATGCAGCGCGCTGCCGATCAGGTCATCGGCCTCGTAGGCGCGGTCGCCCAACACGTTCAGGCCCAGCGCGGCGCACAGTGCCTTGCAGTGGGCGAACTGGCGGCGCAGTTCTTCCGGGGCCGGATCGCGGTTGGCCTTGTAAGCCGGGTATAGCTGATGGCGGAAGCCGCTGTCCAGCGCCTCGTCGAACGCCACGGCGATGTGCCGTGGACGCTCGCGTTCGAGCAGGTCCAGCAGAAAACGGGAAAAGCCATGTACCGCATTGACCGGCCAGCCCTGGCTGTCCTGGAAGTCGTCCGGCATCGAATGCCAGGCGCGGAAGATGTAGATGCTGGCATCGATCAGGTACAGCGGTTGCGGCACGGCGGCTGCGTTCACGCCTGCCAGTCCTGCAGCAGCACCGCCGGATCGGGGCGGTCGCGTTCGGGTGCCTGCAGCTTCGGTGTACCGATATGGATGAAGCCGACAATGCGCTCGTCTTCGGTCAGACCCAGATATCGCGCCACTTCCGCGTCATAGGCCATCCAGGCGGTCAGCCACTGCGCACCGAAGCCGAAGCCCTGGGCGGCCTGCAGCAGCGCAAAGCAGACGCAGCCGGCGGTAAGCAGCTGCTCCTGCGGTGGCACCTTGTCCTCCTGCAGCCGCGCGATCACGGTGATGATCAGCGGGGCGTGCGAGAAGCGCAGGCGGTCTTTCTCCACCGCGGCCTCGGCCACCTGCGGGTTGCGCTCGCGGCTGCGGCGGGCGAGGAATTCGCCCAGATTGTGACGGGCATCGCCGCGCAGGCGCAGAAAACGGAACGGCACCAGCTTGCCGTGGTCGGGTACGCGGACCGCCGATTGCAGCATGCGCAGCACGGTGGCGTCGTCCGGAGCGGGGGCCTCCAGCAGCCGTGAGGGAACCGAGCGGCGCTGGTCCAGCGCTTGCAGGAAGCAGTTGTCGGGCATGGGGGCTCAGACAGGGAAAACGGCCATCGATTATAGACGTCGGGGCTCTCGGGGCCGGTTGTGACGGGCTGCCCGCCAATTCTGTGCACTGCGTCCGCATGGCTGAATGTGCGCAGATTCGCCAACAACCGGCGTGCCGCTTAGCATGGCACTCCATACCGGGACGCCGGTCACGAGGTACGAAGTGCGCACTCCATCACTGACCCTGTTCAGCTTTCCCGCCTACCATGTGCGGGCGGAAACAGGGATAGCGTCCGTCCACTCTTATCTGATACCCAACAACCGAGCGTTTGTCCGGGTGTGGAGCTGTTGCGCATGATGTCCAATCCGCATCCGTCCGGGCACTCCGGGCAAAACCGGGCGCTGCTGGTGCAGGTGCGCAACGCCGTGCTGCCTGCGCTGGGGGCCTCTTTCGGCAAAGTGCTGGCCGGTTTTGACGATGCCCTGTTCGATCGCGCGGAAGGTGCCGGCGCATCCCAGCTGTTGTTCCTGGATGGCATGCGTGAACTGCGTCGTCGCCGGGAGGAAATCGGCACCCTGTTCAACACCCATCTGCGCAAGGCGTGGGATGCGTTGGAGGCGGGTACCGTTCAATCGGCTGAGAGCGTACTGGCCGGTCAGACCGAGGGTGGGCTGAGTCTGGTACCCGAACATGTGCTCGAATCGCGGCTGGCGGTGCGCAATTTCGCCACCGTGCTGCTGCGCGACTGGAAGCCGGTGCTGGCGCGGATCGACCGCCGCCTGGCCTGGATCGGGGGCGTTGCCGAACTCGATGCCGATACCAACCCCATTGGTGCCGAGCACATCGGTGTGGCCGTGCACGAGGCGTTTTCCACCTGTGATCTGGCGCCGGAAGTGCGTCTGGTGCTGATCAAGCTGTGCGAGCGCGAGTTCGCGCACATGATCGGCAAGGTCTACCAGAGCCTGGACGAGCAGCTGGCGCAGGCCGGCGTGATGCCGGAGATTTCACAGCCGCGCCGCGCCGCGCCGCGGCCGGCCGCGCAGGTACCGTCGTCTGCCGCGGAGACCGGAGAGGACCTCTACGATCCGCAGCAGGCCCCGGCGTGGGCGCGCCGGTTTGTCGATCGCTGGAGCCAGCGGCGCGGTGCGATGTCGGCCGCCGAGTCCGGCGGATATGGCGCTGGTCATGGCGAGCCAGGCGCCGGTCCCGCCAGCCCTGCCGTATTGCTGGAGGCGCTGCAGGAACTGTTGGCGCAGACCCGCCACGTACGCGAGGACGCCACCGCGGCCGCGCAGGTGGCGGTCGGCCAGCAACGGCCGCTGAGCCAGCGCGAAATGATGTCGGTGCTGTCGCTGCTGCAGGCCACCCCCAGTGCCACGCTGCGTGCGGCCGTGGGCGAGGACGGCGAGTCGCTGGCGCAGCGCCTGAAGAGCGAGGTGCTGTCCGGTGCCACCCAGCTGGGCGTGGACCCGAGCCAGGCCCGTCTGGACCCGCAGGACGAGGACGCGATCGATCTGGTCGGCATGCTGTTCGACGTGATGCTGGACGAGCGTGAGCTGGAAGGCCGCTCGCGCGAACTCATTGGCCGTCTGGTGGTGCCGTTCGTCAAGGTGGCGCTGCTGGACCGGCGGATGTTCGTGCAGAAGACCCACCCGGCGCGCAAGCTGCTCAATTCACTGGCCGAAGCCTGTGAGGGCAATACCGGCGAAAGCCCGGCCGAGCGGGTGCTGATGGGCAAGGTCGAGGAGATCATCGAACGCCTGATTGCCGAGTTCAACGAGAACCTGGCGATTTTCCTGACCCTGGAAGAAGAATTCCGCGACTTCCTGGGCCAGCACCGCCGGCGTATCGAAATCGCCGAGCGTCGTGCGGCCGAGACCCAGCGCGGCCAGGAAAAGCTGGAACTGGCTCGCACCCGTGCTGCCGCCGAGCTGGAAAAACGTCTGGCCGGCGCGCCGTTGCCCGGTGCCATCGCCGATTTCCTGCGCCAGCCGTGGAGTCATCACCTTACCCTGAGCCTGCTGCGCGAAGGCGAGAGCGGCGAGGGTATCGACGAGGCGCTGGCGCTGGCCGACACGATGCTCGAAGAAGTGGCCGAGGCGCGCCGGCATATCGTCGGCAAGCTGTGGCTGCAGACCAGTCAGCCGGTGTTGCGCAAGGTGTTTGCCAGCGTCGGCCTGCACGGCGAGGCCAGTGTGGTGGCCATCGACGCGCTGCATGACACCTTGCAGTCCATCGCCGAGGCCCGTCCGGAACTGGAGCGGCCGTTGCCGGAACTGCCGCAGGTGGCGTTGCCCACTCCGCCGGCCCCGGAGAATCCGGCCATCGAACTGGGCGGAGCCGCGCACGCGCAGGATTTCGACCACACCGATGCCGACCGCTTCCGTCATATGGAAATCGGCACCTGGCTGGATTTCGTCGACAAGGATGGCAAGGTCCAGGCCGGCAAGCTGTCGTGGGTGAGTCCGATCTCCTCGCGACTGCTGTTCGTCAACCGCCGCGGGGTGCGTTTCTGTGTGGCTTCGCCGGAGGAACTGGCGGTGATGGTGCGGCTGGAGCGGCTGCGCCCGCACATGGACGATGGCGCCTTCGACAGCGCGATGCAGGGCGTGATCGACCGGCTCGATCCGCAGACCGCCACGCTGCACTGATTCCCTTCACCGGCGGCGGCTTTGCTACGATCCGGGGCGGCAGATGACTGCGCATCGGGGACGGGTATGGCCGTTGATGTAAGCGTGTTGAAAGAAGCTGCACAGGGCGAGCGGCGGGTGGCCGCCACGCCGGAAACCGTCAGGAAACTGCTGGCCGCCGGTGCCCGGGTGCATGTCCATCCCGGAGCTGGCAGTGCTGCCGGTTTCACCGACCAGGCCTATCGCGAGGTCGGTGCGCAGATCAGCGATGCGCTGGAATCGGCCGATGTGGTGCTGTGTGTACAGGCACCGCCACCGCCGACCATCGCCCAGCTCAAGCCCGGCGCGGTGCTGGTGGGCATGCTGCAGCCGCAGGCCGATCCCGCGCGCGCCGACGCACTGCAGGCCCGCCAGTTGCAGGCTTTTCCGCTGGAAAAATTGCCGCGCACCACGCGTGCGCAGGCCATGGATGTGCTCAGCTCCCAGGCCGGCATGGCCGGCTACAAGGCGACCTTGATCGCCGCGCAGCTGGCGCCGCGGTTCTTTCCGATGCTGACCACGGCCGCCGGCACCATCCGTCCGTCCAGGGTGCTGGTGGTGGGGGCAGGGGTGGCGGGTCTGCAGGCCATTGCCACCGCCAGGCGTCTGGGCGCACAGGTGGAGGGTTTCGATGTGCGTCCGGAAACCCGTGAACAGATCCAATCGCTGGGCGCAAAATTCCTGGATCTGGGCGTCAGTGCGGCCGGTGAGGGCGGCTATGCGCGGCAACTCACCGAGGACGAGCGGGCCGAACAGCAGCGCCGTCTGGCCGAGCATCTCAAGAGTGTGGATGTACTGATCTGCACCGCCGCGGTACCGGGCCGGCCGGCGCCGCGCATCATCAGCGCCGCGATGGTGGCCGGCATGAAGCCCGGTAGCGTGATCGTCGATCTGGCCGCGGAAACCGGCGGCAACTGCGAAGCGACACAGCCGGGGCAGACGGTGGAGGTGGGCGGCGTGACCGTGGCCGGCCCGCTCAATCTGGCCAGCATGGGCGCGGTGCATGCCAGCGAGATGTACGCGCGCAACGTCTACAACTTCGTGGCGCTGTTCCTTAAAAATGGCGCGCTGGCTTTCGACTGGAACGACGAGCTGCTGGCCAAGACGGTGTGGCCTGCGCGCCCGGCCGGCGGCGAGATTCCGCCGGTCTGAGCCTCCCCTCCCGGGGAGGGCACCTGTGCCGGCCGGGCCGGCGCAGCCGGGCTCAGGGCTCGGAACGCGCCGGTGGCGGATTGGCCTGCACCCACTGCCGGCGCTGTTCGGGCGTCATCTTGTGCCACTGCTCGCGCAGCTGCTGGCGCTGCTGCTTGTCCATGCCGCGCATCCTGGCGAACAGCGCCTGCGCGTCGCGCCGCTGCTCGGCCGTCATGTGTTCGAACCGGTGCATGCCACGGCGGGCCTGTTCGCGCTGCTCGGGTGTCATCTGCTGCCAGCCGCGGGCGTGTTCGTACATGCGCTGGCGGCGCTCGGGCGATGCGTTCCAGCGGTCGCGGACCGGGGCGATCAGGGTTTCGCGCTGGGCGGGAGTGAGTTGCTCCCATTCGGGCAGCGTCTGGGCGGCCAGCGGGGCGCTCAGGCACAGCAGCAGCGGGATCAGCACGCGGGGCAGGGAGGTTGTCATCGTCTTCATTCCATCGCCAGGGCGTCCGAGCCCAGCCACAGGTACAGCTCCGGGCTCTGCTCGAACAGCAGGGTGTCATCGGGGATATCGCCGGCATCGTCCGCCAGCACCGGCGCGGCGGGCGGCGGGGCGCGGTCGAACTGCAGCGCCGCGGTAACGGCAAGCACCGCCGAGCAGGCGGTGGCCAGCCACCAGCCGCGGCGTCGCCAGGGGGATGTCGCCTCAGCCGCAGTGGCCTGTCGGGCACCCCGCAGGCGGGCCAGGGTGTCGTGCGACAGCGCGCCATCGGCGTGCTGCTGCAGCAGCTGCAGCCGGTGGTCGAACTGATCGGGGGGTGTGGGCAGGCGGTTCACCGCGTGGCCTCCAGTTGTTTCTGCAATGCGTCGCGCGCGCGCGACAGGTGGGTTTTGACCGAGCCTTCCGAACAGCCCATCGCTCTGGCGGTGGTGGCGACATCCAGCTCCTGCAGCACGCGAAGGCTGAAAGCTTCGCGCTGGCGGGCAGGCAGCCGCCGCAACGCCTGCACCAGCCGCGCGTAGTCCTCGCGCTGCTCGTGCGCCTGTGCAGGACCGGCGGCGTGGTCGGCCCAGTCGATGGCACTGTCCTGGTCCTGTTCGTCCTGCGGTGCCCAGAACTTCAAGCGGAAGCTGCGGCGCCGCTGCAGGTCGATGATGCGCCGGCGCAGGATGCTCCAGAACAGCGGGGTCCATTCCTCGGGCGGCTGGTCGCGGTAGCCGAGCATCCGCTCCATCGCGTCCTGCACCGCGTCCAGCGCGTCCTCGCGCTGGCGCAGACCGGCCTCGGCGAAACGGAAGGCGCGCGGGCCGACCCCGGCCAGAAATACGTCCAGCGAGGCCGGTGCCGCGGCAGATGGCATCAGGGGTGGACTGGTCACCAGCACAGGGTAGCGTTCCGTGGGGTTCTGGATGGAATAACGCCTGGGCGCCGGATCGGTTGACACGGCAGCGGTCGCCTCGGCTTTCGTTGCATGGTTATGATGCCGGACGGGCGCATCCAGCCTTGGAGAACACAGCAATGAGCGACGGGTTCGTAGCGTTGTACATCTTCATGCTGGCCGCGATCGCCGGCCACGTGATCATCTCGCGGGTGCCGGTGATCCTGCACACCCCGCTGATGTCCGGTTCCAACTTCATCCATGGCATCGTGCTGATCGGCGCGATAGTGGTGCTGGGCCACGCCGACACCACGCTGGAGAAGGCCATCGGCTTTGTCGCCGTGGTCCTGGGCGCAGGCAACGCGGCCGGTGGCTATGTGGTCACCGAGCGGATGCTGGAGATGTTCAAGTCCAGCAAGAAGGCCGGCAGCACGGAGGACAAGGCTTGAACCTGACAACCACGCAACTGCTTTCCTGGCTGGTGAGCGCCAGCTATCTGGTCGCGGCCACCCTGTTCCTGCTCGGTCTGCAGCGGATGGCCTCGCCGAAGACCGCGCGCAGCGGCATCCACTGGGCCGGACTGGGCATGCTGATCGCCACGGCGGCCACGTTCTTCCTGCCCGGGCTGCACAACCTCGCGTTGATCGCGCTGGCGCTGGGGCTGGGCACCGGACTGGCCTGGGTATCGGCCAAGAAGGTGGCCATCACCGACATGCCGCAGATGGTGGCGCTGTACAACGGCATGGGTGGCGGGTCGGCGGCGGCGATCGGTGCGGTGGAGCTGCTGCGCTTCGCCGACGTCGCCGGCCGGGACACCCGCCACTGGAGCGCGCAGGCCATCGCCGATCTGGCGGCGCGGCAGCCGTCCGCGACGGTGCTGACCTTGGCGGTGATCGGCTCGGTGATTGGCGCGGTATCGCTGTCCGGTTCGATCATCGCCTGGGCCAAGCTCGACGGGCGCCTGGACAAGCGCGTCACCTTCCCCGGGCAGCAGGTGTTCAACCTGCTGGTGGCGGTGGCGATGCTGGTGCTGGGGGTGTGGGCGGCGATCAGCCTGCAGCCGCTGGCGATCATCGGCTTCTTCGCCGTGGCGTTGGCGCTGGGCGTGCTGATGACGCTGCCGATCGGTGGCGCCGACATGCCGGTGGTGATTTCGCTGTACAACGCCTTCACCGGCCTGGCGGTGGCTTTCGAGGGCTATGTGCTGGGCAACGAGGCCTTGATCATTGCCGGCATGATGGTCGGCGCGGCCGGTATCCTGCTGACCCGGCTGATGGCCAGGGCGATGAACCGGCCGATCAGCGGCGTGCTGTTCTCCCACTTCGGCGGCGGCCAGGGGGCGGAGATCAGTGGTTCGCAGAAGCCGATCGAGGCCGCCGATGTGGCGGCGATGATGGCGTTTGCCGAGCGCGTGGTGATCGTGCCGGGTTACGGCATGGCGGTGGCGCAGGCCCAGCACAAGATCTGGGAACTGGCGCAGCGGCTGATCGAGCGCGGGGTCAAGGTCAAGTTCGCCATCCACCCGGTGGCCGGGCGCATGCCCGGGCACATGAACGTGCTGCTGGCCGAGGCCGGCGTGCCGTATGACCTGATCGCCGACATGGACGACATCAACCCCGAGTTCGCCACCACCGACGTCTCGCTGGTGATCGGCGCCAACGACGTGGTCAATCCGGTGGCCAAGACCGACCCTACCAGCCCGATCTACGGCATGCCGATCCTGGACGTGGTCCATTCCAAGAACACCATCGTCATCAAGCGCGGTAAGGGCACCGGCTTTGCGGGCATCGAGAACGCGCTGTTCTATGCTGACAACACGCGGATGCTTTACGGCGATGGTGCCGAAGCGGCCAGCTCACTGGTCAGCGAGTTGAAGGCGCTGGACGGCGGGCACTGAGGGGGCTCAATGGAAAACTACGGGGGCGGTGGTCGCCGCAGGTGGTTGCAGGTCGTCGGCGACGAGGCCGGTACAGGCAAATGATGCTGGGGGAGCGCGCAGGCCTTTCCGTGCTTCGCTGGTGGTGCAGCCGAAGGCGTGCTTGAACGCACGGCAGAACGCACTCTCGCTTTCAAAGCCCAGGGCATCGGCGATCTCGCAGACCGAAAGGTCGGTGGTGTAGACCAACTCCCACGCGCGCTGGTGGCGCAGGCGCGTGGCGTACTCGCACGGCGTCTCGCCAAACACGCTGCGGTAGATGCGGATCAGGTGGGTCGGAGAGTAGTTGGCCACAGCCGCAAGCCGGGCCAGGTCGAGACGGTCATCGATGTTGCAGCGGATCAGGTGCTGCACCCGCAGCAGGCGCAGCAGGGTCTGATGGCGACGCACCGCGGTACGTCCGCTGCACCGGTTCAGCTGGTCGTACCGTTCCTGCTGGTGCTCGATCAGTGCATCACGGAGCCAGGTCATGCTGTCCACTACCGCGGCCTCGTCGGTGCCACCGCCGAACCAGCACGCACGCGCCAGGTGCACCACGGGACGGCCGAGTTCCTGCGGGCAGCGGGTTTCGCCCGGGATCAGATTGGTGCCGCCGGGGCTGCGGCAGGGAAGCTCGTGCCACACGTGTGCAGGTGCGGTGATGCACAGCCACCAGCATGAAGTGCGGCAGGCGATGCGCAGGTTGCCATCCAGCCAGAGTTGCAGATGCCGTGAGGTCAGTTGCCAGGGGGTGTCGCCATTGCCCAGCTCCACCACCCCGCGCAGTACCCCGACGACGCTGATCCAGCCGGCGGGAATCGACAGCCTGGCGCCGCGGCTGCTGCCGGCGATGGCATGCACGCACGCCGGTTGTTGAGCCGGCAGCTCCAAGGAGTGGATGCCGTGGAGGTGATGGTGCTGGATTCTCACTTCGCTTCCGTTGCGGGCGTGCAGCCGGCGATACAGGGAAATGGCGGGGACGTAGGCACGGAACGACCCATCGACACGCTGAAAAGTACGGCGATTCAGGCTGTGGAATTCGGCCAGGAACTATCAGGTCCGTAATGTTCGTGACGGGGAGTGAAGATGTAATGAAAAAAGCCCGGACATGCCGGGCAGATCCGGAATGCCCCCTGCTTGCCCTGTTGGTATCGAGGGCTGAGCCAAGGTCTCGCCTGGGAGAGAGTTGCCAGGTTTCCGGACGGCTTTATGCTGCTTGCATGGCTCGATCAAGGCCGTGCCTGGCTTTGCATTCGGATAGACCATTGTTGCGAATTCATCTGCTTATTGTTCCTTCTGAAACTGATCGGGAGACGTGGCGGTGGTGCAGATCCAGCTTGCTCAGGCGCTCGACTACCTCAATCGCGGTCAACCACGGCAGGCAGCGGCATTGATGCGCCAGCTGTTGGAGCTGGCCCCCGATTCGGTTCAAGGCCTCCAGATGCTGGCGCTGGCGATGGCCCAGCAGGGCGAAGCCGGGACGGCACGCCAGCTGCTGGACCGGGCGACACGCCTGCAGCCGCAGTCATCCGAGCTGTGGATCAATCTGGGCAATGCCTGTCTGGAATGTCGTGATCACGCCGGCGCCGATCTTGCGTTCCAGCGTGCGCGGGCGCTGGGAAGCCAGACAGTGGCGTGTTGGCTGGGACAGGGGTTGGCGTGTCTTGCATTGCACCGTTTCGTTGAAGCCAACGACTGGTTGGCACGAGCATTCGCAACAGAGCCCGATGCTGACGATGTGCGTCTGGCCTATGCGCAATCACTTTCAGAGTTGGAGCGGTTCGACGCGCTGGCGCAGTGTCTTGATGGCGTGAATGAAGCAGGACTCAATGCAGAGCAGCAACGGGTTTTGGCTTGGCTGTGGGCGCAGGCCGGCAGGGAGCAACAGGCGTTGGCGCTCTATCGGCGCCTGCTGCAGCAGGCGCCTGGCGATCATGAATCGCGCATCCGGCTCGCCTTGCTGCTGGAACGGCTGAACCGCCTCCCCGAAGCCGCCACCGTAATTGATCAGATCGAGACGGAAGCGGCAGCGTCCGATGCCGGCATGTTCGCGTTGGCCTCGGCGCGCGTGTCGCGGCGGCTTGGCGATGCCGGTGCCGCGATCGCACGATTGATGCCTGTCTTGTCGCGCGAGCTGCCGGCCGCCATGCGGGCCCAGTTGCAGTTTGAGCTGGCCAAGTGCCACGACATGCAGGGTGCCGTCGATGACGTTATGGCGGCATTGGCGCACGCCCACGATGCGGCAGGCGCGGCGTTCCTGGAGCGTCTGCCGGATACCCGGCCTCCGGCCCCCTTGGGCTGGCTGCAGCAACGCATGCGCCATCCCGCACCCGTGTCATGGCGGGCTCCGGTTGAAGATGCGGCGCCGGTGGATCCGGTGTTTCTTGTCGGATTTCCCCGCTCGGGTACCACCCTGCTGGAGCGGATGCTGGATGCCCATCCGCAGCTGGATGTGCTGGACGAGCGGCCGGCGCTGGAGGTTGCCATCGAGCAGCTGCGCAATGACGCCCACTGGCGGGACAGCGATCTGGATCATTCGCTGGCCGCGCTCAGGCCCGCGCAGATCGTGCAGGCGCATCAGTGCTACTGGAGCGAAGTGCGCCGTCATGTGCAGCCGCGGCATCGCCTGGTCGACAAATACCCGTTGACGATGACGCGCCTGCCGTATGTGGCACGTCTTTTTCCGCAATCGGATTGGCTGCTGCTGCTGCGCCATCCCTGTGACTGCGTGTTGAGTTGCCACATGCAGGCATTCGGCATGAACGGCGGCGCGCTGGCTTTTGCGTCGCTGGAATCCACCGCGCGCACCTATGCGGCGGTGATGGCGTGGTGGGAGGAGCAGCGCCAGCGCGTGCCTGTGCGCGTGCATGTACTGCGCTATGAGGACCTTGTGCAGGAGGTGCCCGCACGGCTGGAGGCATTGATGGGGTTTCTTTCGCTGTCGACGGCGCCGGAGCAACTGGCGTCACACCGCGCGTCGGCGACGCGCACCCGACGCATCAACACGCCCAGCTACGCGCAGGTGATCCAGCCGGTCAATGCCAATGCCATCGACCGCTGGAAACGCTATCGCGCGCATTTCAGTGACGCCACGTTGGCCACGCTGGCGCCGTGGGTGGAGCGCTACGGCTACAGATGGGACTGACGCTGCGGAAAGCGCAGGTACGTCGACAGGATGTACTTGTCCTGGTCCGGCGAGGCTTGCCCCTGATGCGCGTACATCCAGTACGGCGGGAACATCAGCAACCGTCCAGCGCGCGGCGCGATCCCGGTGTGCAGGCCCGGGAACCAGGTCCGGCCACCGTTGTCGACATCGTTCAGATACCAGAGAAACACCAGATAACGGTCGCAGACCTCATTGATGGAGTCGAAGTGGGTCTGGAATTTTTCCTCGTTCCCCGCACGGTAGCGCTTGAGGATCAGCGGACTGAGCAGCGGGCTGTCGGGTACGGCGATCGGCAGGCCCACGTCGGTGTTGTAGCGGTGCAATGCCTGGCTGACCAGTTGCCGGAAGAAGGACAGAAACGGGGCATCGGACAGGCGGCTCACGTCCAGCTCGGTCCAGGCGCTGTCATCCAGGCCCGCGCGCACGCCGCGTCCGTTGCGCTGCTGGAAGCGGGCCAGCGAATTGAAAGAGTCGATGAGTTTGCTGCACAGCTCAGCGGGCAGGCTGTGATCGTAGGTACGGATGTAATGGCGCAGGTCCGCTCCGGAAGCATCCGCCGCGGCGTTGGCCGCGGCGGATGATGCTGTTGCGAGGGTGGACTCAGAACCGGGCAGTCCAGCGCATCCAGTAGTAACGGCCGATGGCATCGTAGGTCCGCATGTCCGTAGAGGCGTTGAAGCCAGAATAGATCAACGGCGGCTGGCGGTCAGTAAGGTTGCGCACGCCGACCTGGATGGAACTGTTCTTGAGTTCCTCGAACTGGTAGCCGATCTGGAAGTCGGTCTGCGTGTAGGACGGCACCCGGCGCTTGGCGACGAAGCCCGGCTCGCTGGGATCGGCCACATCCGGCGCCTCGTAGACGTGGTGCACATAGCGGGTGGTGATGCTGGCGCTCAGATTGCCGAGCGACCAGCTGATTTCGTTGAGCGCGCGCCAGCGGGCCAGGTTGCCAAAGCCGGAGGAGGCATTGTCGACAAAGGTGCCGGCCAGGCCAACGCTCTCCGGAATCTCCGGGAATGCGCCGACGTCGCTGGTGGGATCGCCGGCCAGCAGCCGCACGTTGTACTCGGCCAGATAGGTGGCATCCAGGTTCCAGGAGAACTTGCCCCAGGCGCTTTCGGGGAACATGTAGCGCATGCCGATGTCCACGCCGGAGGTCTTCAGGCTGCCGAAGTTGCCGATCACGTTGGTCATCTGGGCAACGTCGCCGGCGTCGTCACGGACGAAGGTGTCGCAGTAGCGGCCCTGGTTGAAGCACTGGTTGAGTATCACGTTTTCCGGCAGGTTGGTGATGAACTGGTCCAGTTTCACCCGCCAGTAGTCGGCGGTGACGCTGAAACCTTCCAGCCAGCCCGGGCTGTAGACGAAGCCATAAGTGAGGACGTTGCCTTCCTCGGGTTGCAGGTTGGGATCGGCAACCTGGAACGAGGTGACCTGGTTGTTGCTTTGCTGGAACGAGCCATCCGTGGGAACGCCAGCACAGGCGACGGGGTTGCCGCCGGTGTAGCCGTTGCAGGGGTCGGTATAGGTGTTGGCGCTGGGGACGGTCGGCGCATACAGATCGCCGATGGTCGGAGCGCGGAACACGTCGGCGTAGGTGGCGCGGACCAGCAGGTCGGCAAACGGCTTCCACTCCACACCGATCTTGGAATTGGTGGTGCCGCCGAAGTTGGAGTAGTCCGAGTAGCGGGTGCCGAGAGTGACAGTGAGTTTGTCGGCGAACGGCATATCCGAAAGCAGGGGCAGCAGGGCTTCGGCGTAGATCTCGTTGACATCGAACGAACCCGAGATATCACCGAACGTACAGGCTTCCTGGGTGATCAGACACACCGTTTCGCCCGGCGGGATGATGGTCAGGAAGTCACTGGTGGAGCTGGCCGATTCTTCGCGGCGTTCCACGCCGACCGCCAGCGAGGCCATACCGGCGGGCAGCTCGAACATGTCACCGGTGATATTGGCGCTGAAGACCTTCAGGTCGTTTTCGTTGGAATTGGTGATGGTGGGGTTGATCAGGTTCAAGGCCGCCAGCTGCGCCTGGCCGGCAGGGGTGTTCGGATCCGGGGCCGGGCCCATGAAGTTGACCGGCAGGCAACCGGCGATAGCCGTGGTGGCATCGCCCGGTGTCCGCACGCAGATCGGGTTGCCGGTGGCCGGGTCAATCATCGACGGGCCAAGCGCATCGGTCAGGCCGGGGCTGTACAGGTAGCCGCGTACCGACGAGCTTTGCGGCGTCCGGCCATAGGAGTAGGCCGCATCCCAGCTCCAGCTGCTGTCGCCGAAATTGCCGCGCAAACCCGCGGTGATCTGGTAGGTATCGGTCTCGAATCGGGTGGTACGGGTCGGGATGAAGTCACGCAGGCGCAGACGCGCATCGGTGATGTCCACGCCGAACGGGTTGTAGATGCTGTCCTTGCTGATCGGCACGTTGTCGACCGCGGCACGGCCGTCGAATGGCAGCGGCGCGATGAAGAACGAGGACTCGGTCTTGAGCCAGGAGCCCAGCAGAAAGGCTTCGACATGCTGGCTCAGGCGGTAGTTGCCGCTGACGAACATGCTGGTGCGTTCCTGCGGCGTCAGGTTGAGGTTGCCGTCGGCCTGGAAGTTGTAGACGTCGGTCTGGCCGTTGAAGCAGCGGAAGTCGGAGCCCGAGGTTCCCGGCCGGCCGTCGATGCGGGTCAGCACCACGTTCGGATTGGGATTGGCGGCACTGGGCTGGGCGCAGTTCGCATCGAGCGTGGCGCCACGGGCCAGCGCGACATCGCGCGGCAACACATAGCGGCCGGTGAGGATGCGGCTGGTGCCGCCGATGCCTTTTTCGCCGGCATACAGCTGGTAGGGCTGGCTGGAATAGGCACGGTCGGCTGCGCTGACCGAATCCTCCTTGTCATAGCTCGCGCCCAGGATCAGGTTGCCCTTCTCGCCGGTCATGCCGAAGGTCGCGTCAAAGCGTTGCGTACCGGCATCGCCGCGCGAGGAGATGCCGTAGTAGGCGGAGGCCTCCAGGCCATCGAAATCCTTGCGCAGAATGAAATTGACCACGCCGCCGATGGCATCGGAGCCATAGATCGCAGAGGCGCCATCCTTGAGCACCTCCACGCGTTCGATGGCCGCCATCGGAATCGAGTTGACGTCTACCGCGCCGTTGGCGTTGCTGACGGTGCCGATCCAGCGACGCCCGTCGACCAGCACCAGCGAGCGGTTCACGCCCAGGCCGCGCAGGTCGATGGTGGCCGCGCCGGCGCCACCGCCGTTGTTGACCTGGGGATTGGTGGCGGCACCGGCAATGGCCGGTGTGCGCTGCAGGAACTCGCCGACCGTGGCTGCGCCGGAGTTGTCGATGTTCTGGCGATCGATCACGAACACCGGACTGGAGGTTTCCAGATCGGCGCGCTTGATGCGCGAACCGGTGACCTGGATGCGATCCAGGTTGGTGGCTTCTTCCTTGGGAGGCGTGTCCTGGGCGAGGACGTCGCCGACCGCGCCCAGCGCCAGCGCGGCGGTGGACATCGGCAGCAGGGCGCAACGAATGGCGTGGCTCAGGGGCTGGATACTCACGTTTGACTCCGCAGGGTGGGTACTCGGTGCGAAGAAATTACGAATATTTAACGCCGATGAGTGTGCGCATCAGGCACAGGTCTATGTGCCGGAACTGACATTTCGCCCCGACAGGATTGGGATTTATTTGACCGGGGTTGCACCCGGAACAACAGCCCGCGTCAGCGCGCTGCGCGCCACGCCACCAGCAGCGCGATGGATAGCCAGAGCATTTCGGGCAGGCCGTTGGCCAGGGCCAGCAGCGTCCAGGCCAGGTGCGGGCCCATACGCAATGCCGATTCCCACGGGTTCAGGCCCATCGGTCCGCCCATATACGCGGCGGCGATGCCCCAGTTGGCGGCAGCGGCAATCAGCACGGTGGCGGCGATGGCGATGACGACCCGCGCGCGGCCCGCGCGGAAGGTGCCCAGGCGCAGCATCCAGGCTGCTTCCAGGGCGGCCAGGACCGCCATCCAGCCGGCCTGGGTACCGGTGGCCAGCGCGGCCAGCAGCCACGCGACGGCGATGGTGATACTCCCCAGCAGCAGCAACAGCGGCCAGAGCCAGTGGTGGGGGCGACCGGCCGGCGAGGAAACTAAGGACATGGGGCATTCCCGAACAGATTCGGCAGCATAGCGTTTCAGCGGCGAGGGTGCCCAGTCGGATAAAATGGCCGCCTTGCGGGAAGTTTCCGCGTCCCCGTATCCCTCTACATGTATTCCCGCAGCAGCGAACCCGTCCATTTCGAACGCGATTGCCCGGCCGTGATGGTGCCGCAGGGCGACAGCGTGACCCTACCCGCCGGCAGTTACGGCTACATCACCCAGGCACTGGGTGGCAGCTACACCGTGTTTGTCGAGGGCAATCTATTCCGCATTGCCGGCAAGGACGGCGATGCCATCGGCAAGGAGCCGCCACCGGGGCTAGAGCTGCCTGAGAACGCCGGTGACGAAGATGTGGAAAAACTGGTGTGGGAGCAGCTTCGTACCTGCTTCGACCCGGAAATTCCATTCAACATCGTTGATCTTGGCCTCATCTATGAGGTTGACATCAAGCATCTGGACGATGGCAAGCGCGAAGTCGATGTGAAGATGACGCTGACCGCGCCTGGCTGCGGCATGGGCGAGATCCTGGTCGACGACGTGCGCAGCAAGCTGGAAATGATTCCGACGGTGGCCCAAGCTGACGTCGATCTGGTGTTCGATCCACCGTGGGGCCGGCACATGATGTCCGAGGCCGCCCGGCTCGAAACCGGCATGCTGTAGTTCCCGACCCGGTGCCGGCCTGGCATCGGGCGGCGTCCCAACCCGCAATCTGGAAGGAATTATCCGGTGTCCCAGTCTTCGCTGAGTTTTGCCGTCACCCGTTCGGACCATCCCCGCAGCGCCGCCGAGCGCGCCAAGATCCTGGAGAAGCCGGGCTTCGGCCTGCACTTCACCGACCACATGGTGGCCGTACGCTGGGACAAGGACACCGGCTGGCATGACGCGGCGGTGATGCCGTACGGGCCGATCGCGCTGGATCCGGCCGCGGCCGTGCTGCATTACGGGCAGGAGATCTTCGAGGGCATCAAGGCCTACCGTCATGCCGACGGCTCGATCTGGACGTTCCGCCCGGAGGCCAATGGCCGCCGCCTGCAGCGTTCGGCCGCGCGCCTGGCCCTGCCGGAGCTGCCGGTGGAGATCTTCGTCGAGTCGCTCAAGCAGATGGTCGCCGTGGACAAGGACTGGGTGTCCGATGCCGACGAGGCCAGTCTGTACTTCCGCCCGTTCATGATCGGCGATGAGGCCTTCCTCGGCGTGCGTGGCGCGCACAAGGCCAGCTATTACGTGATCGCCAGCCCGGCGGGCCCGTACTTCGCCAAGGGCGTGGCCCCGGTGGCGATCTGGCTGTCCACCGACTACGCGCGTGCGGCCAAGGGCGGTACCGGTGCGGCCAAGTGCGGCGGCAACTACGCCGCCTCGTTGCTGCCGCAGCAGCAGGCGCAGGCGCAGGGTTGCTCACAGGTGCTGTTCCTGGATCCGGTCGAGGGCAAGTACCTGGAAGAGCTGGGGGGCATGAACGTGTTTCTGGTCTACGGCAAGACCAATACCCTGGTCACCCCGGCGCTGTCGGGCTCGATTCTGGAAGGCATCACCCGTGAATCGATCCTGCAGCTGGCGCGCGACCGCGGCATGCACGTGGAAGAGCGCCAGGTCTCCATCGATGAGTGGAAGGACGGGGTGGCATCGGGCCAGATCACCGAGGTGTTCGCCTGTGGTACCGCCGCGGTCATCACCCCGATCGGCCAGCTCAAGGGCGAGGGCTTCTCGGTGGGCAACCTGGATGCGCCGGCCGGCGAAGTGACCATGTCGCTGCGCAAGGAGCTGACCGATATCCAGTACGGTCGTCAGGCCGATCGCCACGGCTGGCTGGTGCGTCTGGACGCCTGAGTCCGCCCCGGCTGATCCAACAAAAAGCCCCGCCTGTTGCGGGGCTTTTTATTGCGCGGGACGGTGGGCTGTCAGTCCTCGCAGATATCGGCCAGCGTCGCCTGCAGGAAGCACGCGGCATCGGCGGGGGCGATCTCCAGCAGCAGGCCGCGCTGGCCGGCGTTGATGTACAGCGTGGCGTGTTGCCGCGCACAGCTGGCGAACACGATTGCGGCCGGCCGCTGCTGGGCGAACGGGCTGATACCGCCGACCTTGTAGCCGCTGCGCTTCTCGGCCTCGGGGACTTCCATCATCTGCGCCTGCTTGCCACCGCAGTGGGCGGCAAGCTTCTTCAGCGACAGCCGCTGGTCGGAGGGAATCACCGCCACCACCGGCTGCTTGTCCACCCAGGCCATCAGCGTCTTGAACATCCGTGCCGGCACGATGCCCAGCGCCTGCGCGGCGGCCAGCCCCTTGCTGTCGACCTCGGCCGAATAGTCGTAGGTATGCACGTCATAGGCGACGCCGGCCTTGGCCAACGCGGCGGTGGCGCGGGTGCCCTTGGCCACTTACAGCGCTTCGAAACGGTTGGCGTCGACGTTCTTGCGGACCTTTTCCGGGTTCCAGATGCGGCCGTTCATGGCGATGTAGACACCTTCCGGCAAGGATTGCACCGCGCCGATCGCGCAGCCGATGTTGAACTCGGCGTCCGAACCGCGGAACCGGGCCGGGCTCAGCGCGCCGGTCATCACGATGGTTTTGCCCGGGAGGGTGCTGAGCACCTTGCCGGTGGCGACCATCGAGTCGGTGCCGTGGGTGACCAGCACATGGCGGGTCGGCTGCGCGGCGATGGTGGCGCGGATCAGTTCGCGGTCGGCGTCGGTGATGTGCAGCGAATCCTTGCGCAGGATCGGGATCACGTTGAAACGGAAGGTGACGCCCAGCTCGCGCAGGATCATGCCGATCTGCGGATCACCGATCTGGTAGTCGGATTTGTCGTCGAAGTAGATCTTGTCGATCGTGCCGCCGGTGGTGACGATCAGGAGTTCTTCCATCATTGCGGTAAATCCTTGCGGTGACTGCCTGCGGCGAACGCGCCGCGATGGCGGGCATGATAAGGCGCGTCCGCCGCCCGCGGCAGGGGTGCGTTGGCGTCACCGCGCCTGCTCAGTGGCCTGACCCAGCGCCGCCCGCGCCACGCTTGGCGGCAAAACGCGCGCGCATGCCCGGCACGCTGACCAGCGCCACGATCAGCAGCGACAGCACGATCCCGGCCCACGCATACAGCGCCATATCGCGATGCGCCCAGGCATGCATCACGCCGTGGCTGAACCAGAACAGGGCCAGCACGCCGGCCCAGAAGCGCGCGTAGCCGCGCTGCGCGAGCACCCCGACCAGCAACAGCAGTGGCGGCGCCACGAACACCAGCAGGACCGCGACCAGATGGCGGTCGGCACGGAACCAGCCCGCGTACAGGGCGGCCAGCAGCAGCAAGGCGGCTGCCAGTGCACCGTCGCGCGCGCGCGCGGTCATGGCGCCAGTCGCCGCGCGATATCGGCCACGCGCTGGCCCAGGGCACGGGCCAGCTGGGCCTCGTCGTCGGTCGGCTGCGGATCATCCTGCGCACCGGCCACATGGCTGGCGCCATAGGGCGTGCCGCCGCTGCTGGTGTGGCTCAGCGCCGGCTCGGTGAAGGGAATGCCGACGATCAGGCAGCCGTGGTGCAGCAGCGGCAGGTGCATCGACAGCAGCGTGGATTCCTGCCCGCCATGCATCGAGGCGGTGGAGGTGAACACCGCCGCCGGTTTGCCGGCCAGGGTGCCGTTGACCCATTCGGCGCCGAGGCCATCAAGGAAGTGCTTGACCGGTGCGGCCATGTTGCCGAAGCGGGTCGGGCTGCCGAGCACGAGGCCGGCGCATTCGGCCAGATCGGCGATCTCCACATACGGCGCGCCGTCCTCGGGTACCGGCGGCGCACTGGTCTGGGTGACGGCCGCCACCGGCGGCACCGTGCGCAGGCGGGCGCTCATGCCGGGGACTTCGCCGATACCGCGGGCGATCTGCCGCGCCAGCCGTGCCACCGAACCCCCACGGCTGTAGTAGAGCACCAGAATTTCCGCCATCACACCATCCACTCATCACGCAGGAGCCGGCAGTATCGGCGATGCGGGCCGCGCTTTGCATCGGGTACCCTTGCCCGATGGAACCTCTGGATTCACTCAATCTATGGATGGAGCGGCTGCGCGACCGGGCGCGGACCACCAGTTTCGCGCGGTTCCTGTGGTGCCGCTTCCTGGATGACCGCCTGTTCCAGGCGGCCGGCTCGCTGGCCTACACCACCGTGTTCGCGCTGGTGCCGCTGGCGATCGTGGTGTTCGGGGTGCTGTCGGCGTTTCCGATGTTCGACCGCTGGAGCGAGGCGCTCAGCGACTATGTGTTCTCCAACTTCGTGCCTTCGGCGGCGCGCGCGGCCGAGGGCTATCTGCGCCAGTTCTCGGCCAGCGCCGGGCAGCTGACCGCGGCCGGTTTCATCGCGCTGGTGGTATCGCTGCTGATCACCCTCAACAGCGTGGAGCAGACCTTCAACCGGATCTGGCGGGTGGCGTCGGCGCGGCCCAAACTCACCCGCTTCCTCGTCTACTGGACGGTGCTTACGCTGGGTGCGCTGCTGGCCGCCGCCTCACTGGCGGTGTCGGCCAAGGTGCTGTCGCTGCCGCTGTTTGGCACCACCGAAGGCCGCTGGCTGGCCGATCTGGGCCTGCGGCTGGCGCCGGTGCTGATCGAATTCGTCAGTGTGGTGCTGATCTACCGGGTGGTACCGCATCACACGGTGAAGTGGCGGCACGCCATCCCCGGCGCCTTGCTGGCGGTGCTGATGCTGGAGCTGGTGAAGTGGGGGATGGGCCTGTATCTGGGCAGCTTCCAGTCCTACCAGAAGCTGTACGGCACGGTGGCGTTCGTGCCGATCCTGCTGCTGTGGATCTACCTGGGCTGGGTATCGGTATTGCTGGGAGCGTCGCTGGCTTCTTCCATCGCCGCGTTCCGCTACCAGCCGGCGGCCTTGCGCCTGCCGCAGGGCTGCGAGCTGTATGCGCTGCTGCGCCTGCTGGGGCGTTTCCGTGAAGCCCGCCAGAACGGGCAGGGTCTGGACGAGGGGCAGATCCTGAGTCTGGAGCCGATGCTCACCGATTCGCTGCTGCAACAGTTGCTGGAGCAGCTGGAGCAGATCAACCTGCTGCGTTGCGACGAACGCGGCGAATGGCTGCTGTCGCGCGATCTGGACAGCATCAGCCTGCAAGACCTGTACGAGAGCCTGCAGCTGCGCATTCCCGCTGCCGAGGAATACCTGCCGTTCCGCGACGACAGCCTGGGCCAGGCCGCCTGCCGCGCGCTGGATGAACTGCGCGTGCCGCTGCGCGAGCTGCTCAAACGTCGCGTGGACGATATCTACGTTATTACCGGAGACCACCGATGACCGCCAAGCTCCTTCCATTCGCGCTGCTGGTGTTGATATTGAGCGGTTGCAAGCCGCCGCAGGAGCCCGCCGCGCCACCGCCCCCGGCGCCGCCCGCGATCGAATCGGACAGTGCTGCGGCCGCGCAGGCGGAGGTGGTGCAGCAGACCGCGGAGATGCCGCAGCTGCAGGTGCAGACCGTCGATGGCAAGGCCTACGATCTGGCTGGCCAGCGCGGGCAGTGGGTGGTGATCAATTTCTGGGCGACCTGGTGCGGGCCGTGCCTGCAGGAAATGCCCGAGCTGTCGGCGCTGCACGCCATGCGCAGCAATGTCGAAGTGATCGGGCTGGCCTACGAGGACATCGAGCTGGAGGAGATGCAGGCCTTCCTCCAGGCACATCCGGTGGCCTATCCGATCGCCATCATCGACACCTACAACCCGCCCAGCGACTTTGCCACCCCGCGCGGTCTGCCGATGACCTATCTGATCGGCCCGGACGGCAAGGTGGCCAAGCAGTTCCTGGGACCGGTGAACGCGCAGGAGATCGAGCAGGCCATCACCGCCGCGGGTGGCAAGGTGCTGTAATCCTGCACGCGGGCCGGGACAGGTCAGGCCAGGATCCGATCGTTCCGGCAGCGGACATTGGCGGGCGCGCGGTGTCCGCCTGTTCGATCTGTACGGGTCCAGCCCCGGAGCGGCGGTGGCCGGGCCTGCCTGGGCGCGGCGTGGACGCCGCCTCTCTTGGGTATGTCGTCCGTCGCAGCCGCCGGGGTGTTCAATCGCCGACGGGGAAATCCGGCACGGGTTGCAGCACGCTGTATTTCTCTTTTTGGGGGGTGCCGGCGAGTGGAGGCAGTTCGATCGGCGGCTCGTCGACACGGGTGTCCGGCAGCCGGTCGAGCAGATTGCGGATCAGGGTGAGGCGCCCGCGCTTCTGGTCATTGAAATCCACCAGCGTCCACGGTGCGTGTGCGGTGTGGGTGGCGGCGAGCATGGCGTCGCGGGCTTTGCCGTACTCGGCGTAGGCAGGGCGTGCCTTCAGATCCACCGGTGACAGCTTCCAGCCTTTGAGCGGATCGTCGCGACGCTGCGCGAAACGCTCTTCCTGCTGTTGCTGGTCCACCCCCAGCCAGTACTTGAACAGCAGGATGCCATCGTCCACCAGCAGTTTCTCGAAGGCAGGAGCCTGCGCGAGGAATGCCTGGTACTGCGCATCGGTGCAATAACCCATCACCTTTTCCACGCCGGCGCGGTTGTACCAGCTGCGGTCCATCAGCACGATCTCGCCGGCGGCGGGCAGGTGGGCGATGTGGCGCTGGAAATACCACTGGGTGCTTTCGCGCTCGGTCGGCCGGGGCAGGGCGACGACGCGGCACTGACGCGGATTCAGGTGTTTGGCGATGTCCTGGATCGCGCCGCCCTTGCCGGCGGTGTCGCGGCCTTCAAACAGCGCCAGGATGCGTTGTCCGCGGTGCGCGGCCCAGCGCGCCATATTGGCCAGTTCCAGCTGCATCGGTTCGAGCAGCTGTTCGTACTGCTTGCGCTTGAGCTTACCCATAGGCCCTCCAGGTCGGGAAGCGCCGAGCCTAGCGCAGGCCGCGGTCAGCCGGCGTCAGTGCCGTGCCAGCCGTGGTGAAGGGCAAGCTGCTGCAGCAGGGCCGCAAAGTCGCTGGCAAAACCGTGCATGTCGAACAGGCCCGAGTGTGCGCGGGCGGCGCGCAGCCGCTCGCGTAGCGCCTGCAGCGCGCTGCGGTCGTTGCCCAGCGCCACGGCTGTCTGGACGAAGCGAGCGTCGTCGGCCACGTTCATGTCGTCCAGGCCCAGGTGATGGTTGAGGCTGCCGGCCACGCGTGCGGCAAAGGTATGGCCGGGCGCGGTGAGCACCGGGCAACCGGCCCACAGCGCGTCCGAGGCAGTGGTGTGGGCGTTGTACGGATGCGTGTCCAAGAACAGGTCGGCATGCCGGTAGCGCGCCAGATACTGCGGGTGCGGCAGCTTGGCCATGAACACCAGACGCGCCGGATCCAGACCCTGCTGGCGGGCGATCGCGCGCAACCGCGCATCGGCCTGACCCGGTCCGGACAGCAGCCACAGCACGCTGTCGGGCACCTGCCGCAGGATCTCCAGCAATCGCCCGACGCTGCGCGGGTTGAGCTTGTAGCTGTTGTTGAAGCAGCACAGCACCACCGCGTCTGCGGGCAGGCCGCAGTCCTCCCGCGCCGGCGGCGGTTCGGGCACACGGGTGTTGTCCGAGGGCTGGAACGCCCGCGGCAGGCGCAGCACCTTCTCGCTGAAACCGTGTTCAAGCGCGGATGGCAGCACGAAACTGTCGGCCAGCACGTAATCGATCCACGGCGCACCCGAGGTGCCGGGGTAGGCCAACCAGTTGATCTGCAGCGGCGCCGGGCGCATTGCCAGCACCTCCGGCGTGCCGCCGCCGCCCCACCCGCGCAGGTCGAACAGGATGTCGATACCGGCTTCGCGGATGCGCCGGGCGATGCCGGTGTGCGGTTGTCCCTCCACGTCGTGCAGGGTGTGACTGGCCGTACGCAGGCGCTGGCGGATCGTGCTGCCATCGTCGCGGTTGATCGCGAACAGGTGGATCTGCAGCGACGGGTGCGCGCGCAGCTGCTCGAACAGCGCCACGGTCAGCAGGCCGGTGGGATGGGCGCCGAAGCCGTTGGACAGAAAGCCGATGCGCAGCGGCCCGTGCGTGCGCAGCGAGGTGGCAGGCAGGCGCGGGGCGGATTGGGCGATCACCTGCGCGCGCTGGCGGGCGCAGGCCAGTTGTTCGGCGGCACTGGCGTCCTCGCTGAGGAAGGCGAACGGTTCCACCGCCGGATTGCCCACGGCGACGGCCGCGCGCACCTGCTGGGACAGCGCTTCCAGATCGCGCCAGTCGCACAGGCGGCGCTGCCAGTTCAGCCGTTGTGCGGCTATATAGGCCTCGTCGGGCACCAGCATGTGGGCACGGCGGTAGGCGTCGGCGGCGGCTTCGGGCTGGCCGGCATCTTCCAGAACATGCCCCAGCCACAGCGCGATACCCGGGTGCTGCGGAGCAGCGGCGGCAGCCTGTTGCAGCGCCGTTGCCGCCTCGTCATGGCGTCCCTGCATCCAGCGGACGCGGCCCAGACGGGCCAGCGCCTCGGGATGTGCGGCCCGCAGCTGCAGGGCACGCAATGCCGCGTTCTCGCCAGCCGCCAGCTCGCCCAGCGACAGCTCGGCGTCGGCCAGCATCACCCAGGCGATGAAATCGGCCGGCTGGCGGGCGACCGCCGCGCGCAACTGGTCGCGTTCGCCCAGCGCGTCCATCGTCAGCTGCCCTCGGCCAGTCGCGCCAGTTCGTCGACCTGGTGCTCGTGCTGCAGGCGGCCGACCAGCGCGTCCAGGTCGCCTTCGATGATGTTGGGCAGGTCGTACAGGGTCAGGCCCTCGACGCGGTGGTCGGTGATGCGGCCCTGCGGGAAGTTGTAGGTGCGGATGCGCTGGCTGCGGTCGCCGCTGCCGACCTGCAGGCGCCGGGATTCGGCCTGCGCCGCGGCCTGCTTGGTGCGCTCGGCATCGAGCAGCTGCGCCTTGAGCCGCTTCATCGCCTTGTCGCGGTTGGCGTGCTGGCTGCGCTCGGTCTGGCATTCGACCACCACGCCGCTGGGCACGTGGGTGATGCGGATCGCCGATTCGGTCTTGTTGACGTGCTGGCCACCGGCACCGGAAGAGCGGAACGTGTCCACCCGCAGATCGGCCGGGTTGATGACGACGTCTTCGACGTCATCGGTCTCGGGAATGATCGCCACGGTGGCAGCCGAGGTGTGGATGCGGCCCTGCGATTCGGTGGCCGGCACCCGCTGCACGCGATGGGTGCCGGATTCGAATTTCAGGCGCGAGTACGCGCCACGGCCGACCACGCGCGCCACCACTTCCTTGTAGCCGCCATGCTCGCCGGGATTGTCCGACTCGATCTCCACCTTCCAGCCCTGGCGCTCGGCGTAGCGGGCGTACATGCGGAACAGGTCGCCGGCGAAGATCGCCGCCTCGTCGCCGCCGGTGCCGGCGCGCACTTCCAGGAACAGGTTGCCGTCGTCGCGCGGATCGCGTGGCACCAGCAACAGCGCCAGTTCCTCGTCCAGCCGCTGCAGGCGCGCCTGCGCGCCGGCGATCTCCTCCTCGGCCAGCTCGCGCAGTTCCGGGTCGGCGCGCATCGCTTCGGCCGCGGCCAGGTCGGCCTTGGCCCGCGCTTCCTCGGCCAGCGCGGTGGCGACCGGTTCGAGCTGGGAGAATTCGCGGGAGAAGTTGCGGAAGCGCTCGTTGTCGGCGACCACGTCCGGTTCGGACAGCAGGCGTTCGAGTTCTTCACGGCGCTCGGCCAGTGCCAGCAGCTTACGGCGCAGGGTCGGCGTCATCGGTCCTCGCAACAGGGTGTTGATACCCGGGGGTGGCCGGGAACAGGCGCTCGGCGGCGCGGGTGAGTTCGGTGTCGCCTTCCAGCGCGGCATGGCGCAGCGCGGCGGTGGGCGGATGCAGCAGGCGGTTGGTCAGGCTGTGGGCGAGCTGGTCGAGCACGTCCTCGGCCGGCTTGCCATGGGCCAGCTGCTGCCGGGCCTTGGCCAGCAGTTCGGCGCGGGTGGCCTCGCCGAACGCGCGCAACTGCCGGATCGGCGCCTGCAGGTGTGCCGCGCGCAGGCTTTCCTGGTAGCGGCTGACCTGCAGGTCGATGATGGCTTCGGCTTCGGCCGCGGCTTCACGGCGTCCGCGGCGGTTTTCCTCCACCGCACGCTCCATGTCGTCCACCGTGTACAGGTAGGCATCGGACAGGCTGCCTACTTCGGCTTCGATATCGCGCGGCACCGCCAGATCGAACAGCAGCATCGGCTTGTGCCGGCGTGAGCGCAGCGCGGTGGCGACATGGCGGTGCAGGATCACCGGTTCGCGCGCGGCAGTGGCGGAGAACACCACGTCGGCCTCGCCCAGATGCCGCTCCAGTTCGCCCAGCGGCAAGGCCACGCCACCGTGACGGGTAGCCAGATCCTGGGCGTGGGCCAGCGTCCGGTTGGCGATCAGCAGCCGCTTCACCTTGGCCTCGCTCAGGTGCTTGGCCGCCAGCTCGATGGTTTCGCCGGCACCCACCAGCAGCACGCTGGATTCGTCCATCCGCGCGAAAGAGTCCTGCGCCAGCCGTACCGCGGTGGATGCCACCGAGACCGGGTTGGCGCCGATCCGGGTGTCGGTGCGGGCACGCTTGGCGACCGAGAACGTCTGCTGGAACAGGCGATCGAGCTGCTGGCCGATCGCACCGCTGTCGCGGGCCAGTGCCCAGGCATCTTTCACCTGTCCCAGGATCTGCGGCTCGCCCAGCACCATCGAATCCAGTCCGGTGGCCACGCGGAACAGGTGACGCACCGCCTCGCCGTCGCAGTGCTGGTACAGGTAGCCCTGCAGATCACCGGCGTGGGATTGCAGCCAGTGGGCCAGCGCCTGGCTGTCCTCGGCCACCGCGTACAGCTCGGTGCGGTTGCAGGTGGACAGCAGCACGGCCTCGGACAGCTCCGCCGATTGCCGCAGCGATTCCAGCGCACGGGGCAGGGCGTCGCCGCCGAAGGCCGCGCGTTCGCGCAGCTCCACCGGCGCGGTCTGGTGATTCAGTCCGAGCACCCACAGGGTCATTCGTTCAGTTGCTTGCGATAAGCTGCTGGCCATTCAAGGCCGCCATTTTACGGCCCGGTCGCGCCAGATGCCCGTACTCAATCGCATATGCACCGTTCTGTTGCTCTGTTTGCCGGTATTTCCGCTGTCGGCGGCCCCGCCGCAGGCCGTCTGGGTCAAGGAATCAGCCGATCACAGCGCCTCGCTGACGCCGGTATTGGCCGGCGAGTTTTCGCTCCAGGCCGGCAAACTGGCCGATGCCGCGCGCTGGTACCTGCAGGCCGCGCAAGAAGGCAAGGATGATGCGGGGCTGGCCGAACGGGCCACGCGCATCGCGATGCTGGCCGACGATGACACCCGCGCCGCCGAAGCGCTGGCGCTGTGGGCGCGGCGGGATCCGGGTTCGCTGGCGGTGCATGGCACCCGTGCCTCGCTGGCCATGCGCAAGGGCGATACACGACTGGCGCGCAAAGAGCTGCTGACAGTCCTGCGCGCGCCAGAGCCACGGAGCTGGCGCTATGCGCTGCTGGCGCTGGCCACTGGCGGACGTGATCCGGCGGTGCCGGCGCAGGTGCTGGGAGCGCTGGTCGATGCCGGCGCGATTCCCGATGACCTGGAGGCCTGGCAGGAATTCGGCCGTCTGGCGCTGCGGATGGAACGGCCCGAGCTGGCCCGGCGCATGGTCGGGGAAGTGGTCAGACGTTTCCCGGACGAGCCGCGGGTGACCTTGCTGCATGCCTCCCAGCTCAACCAGGCCGGCAAGAAGGATGAGGCGCTGGCGCTGCTCAAAGGCGTCGAGCCCAAGGCCGTGGGAGACGAGGAGCTGCGCAACGCGCTGGCCTTCGCCTACGACGCGTTCGGCGCGCCGGCGGCGGCAGAGCGTGTGCTGTCCATCGGTGAACAGAACCTGCAGACCTGGGGCATGCGCGCCTCGCTGCTGGCCAAGCAGAAGGACGATGCGGCGCTGCTGGCGCTGTATCGGGACATCTCGGCCAAGGCCAGCAAGCCCGATCCCGAGCAGCGCCTGCTGCTGGGCAAGATCGCCGAGTACCTCAAGCGCTACCCGGAAGCCGTGGACTGGTATCACGGTGTTCCCGGCGGGCCGCAGCGGGGCGAGGCCCGCCTGCGGGCGGTGAATGCGCTGCACGAGCTGGGCGAAAAGAAACAGGCCACCCAGGAGGTGCGTGCAATCCAGGGCGATGCCGCGGTCGATGACGAGGTGCGCCGCGACGCCTACCTGTTGGAGGCCGAGCTGCGGCTGCGCGATGACGATGCGCGTGGCGAGCTGGATGTGCTGGCGCGCGGGCTGGCGGCCTACCCGGATGACAACGCCCTGCTGTATGCCCGGGCGCTGGCATGGGAACGCAATGACGACGTGCCGCGTGCCGAGGCCGATCTGCGCAAGATCCTGGTCACCGAGCCGGAAAACGTGGCCGCGCTCAATGCGCTGGGCTACACCCTGGCCGATCGCACCAGCCGTTACCAGGAAGCGCTGGAGCTGATCGACCGCGCCCGCGTCGCCGAGCCGGACAATGCCGCCATCGTCGACAGCTACGGCTGGGTGCTCTACCGGCTCGGGCGCAACGAGGAGGCGCTGGTGCAGCTGCGCCGCGCCTGGACCTTGAACAAGGACCCGGAAATTGCCGCCCACGTGGGCGAAGTACTGTGGGTGCTGGGCCAGAAGGAGGAAGCCCGGCGCTTCTTCGAGGAGGCCCGCAAGCTGGATCCGGACAACCGCGCGCTGCAGCGTGCGACTGAGAAGTTGGGTGCATGAATACGTTGATGTGGCGGAAACCGCTGGTTTTGGTGACGGCTGCGGCGCTGGGCGCCTGTGGTTCGGTCGGAACGAAACAGAAAGCGCCGGTGGCCGCCGAGGTGGCGCAGGTATCGGCCGCGGCACAGGCCGCCGAGCAGGCGCGGCAGGCCGCCGTGCGCGCGCAGTCGCAATGGTCCTTCCAGGGACGCGTGGCGATCAGCAAAGGCAAGAATGGCGGCAACGGCCGCATCGACTGGCAGCAGCAGGCACAGGACTACTGCATCAGCCTGGCGGCGCCGGTCACCCGCCAGAGCTGGCAGCTCAGCGGCGGTCCCGGTCAGCCGGCGCGGCTGGATGGCCTGGAGGGTGGCCCGCGCGCCGGTGACGATGCCGGTCTGGTGCTGCTGCAGGCCACCGGCTGGGAAATCCCGGTCGCCCAGCTGCCCGACTGGGTGCGGGGTCTGTCGGCGCAGGATGCGGTGGCCCCCGATCACCTGGGGTTCGATGCCGAAGGCCGGCCGCGGGTGCTGCGCCAGCAGGGCTGGCAGGTCGACTATCTGGACTGGTACCCGGCCGAAGCCGGGCGCCCGTCGCTGCCGCGGCGGATCGAGGCGGTCAATGGCGATGCCAAGGTGCGGCTGATCATCGATGAATGGGGAATGGGCACTCCATGAACACGGTTGTCGATGGCCCGGGCTGGTCGTACTGGCCGGCGCCGGCCAAGCTGAATCTGTTTCTGCATATCACCGGCCGCCGGGCCGATGGCTACCACGAACTGCAGAGCGTGTTCCGTCTGCTGGACTGGGGTGACCGGATCGGCCTGCGTGTGCGTGAAGACGGTCAGATCCATCGCGAGGGACCGTCTGTTCCCGGCGTGGCCGAGGCCGACGACCTGGTGGTGCGCGCGGCGCTGGCGTTGCAGAAGGCGTCCGCCAGCACGCTGGGGGCCGATATCCGGGTCGAAAAGCACATTCCGGCCGGCGGCGGGTTCGGTGGCGGTTCCTCCGATGCGGCCACCGTCCTGGTGGCGTTGAACCTGCTCTGGGATACCGGCTTGGATGAAGACGCGCTGGCCGCGCTGGCGCTGGGACTGGGCGCGGATGTGCCGGTGTTCGTGCGCGGGCGCAACGCCTGGGCCGAAGGGGTGGGCGAAAAGCTCACGCCGCTGACCCTGCCGCAGGCGTGGTATGTGCTGGTGGATCCGGGTGTCCATGTGCCCACGGCTGAACTTTTCCGTTCACCGGATTTGACGCGGGATGCCACACCCGTGAAAATAGCCGACTTCGCTTCCGGGACCGTCCTCGGAAATGCGTTCGAGCCGGTGCTGCGGCGTCGGGAACCTGCCATCGAGGCGGTATTCCAGGCATTGGCAGGCATGGGTCGGGCACGGCTCACGGGGTCGGGAAGCGGTTGTTTCGTCGAATTCGCCACATGCGCTGCCGCAGAGCAGGCCCTGGCGGAATTGCCGAAGGAACTGCGGGCATGGGTGGCTGCGGGTGTTGATCACTCGCCACTGCTCGATGCGCTGGAGACGACAGGAATTGTTTGATGCAGGGGCGTCGCCAAGAGGCCCAAGGCACCAGGTTTTGATCCTGGCATTCGTAGGTTCGAATCCTACCGCCCCTGCCACTCTTTCCTACGGCTGTAAGCGCAATGGAGTGCGCGACACGCAACACGCGCCACTTCTGCACCCCTGATGTCTTTTCGCTACTCGCCCCCGCCCGAGAGAGCTGTCATGCAAGAGTCCCCGAACCTGCTGGTCTTTTCCGGCAATGCCAACCGCCATCTTGCGCAGAGCATCTGCAAGGAACTGGGGGTGAGGCCCGGCAAGGCGCTCGTGTCCAAGTTCTCCGACGGCGAAGTGCAGGTCGAGATCCAGGAAAACGTGCGCAAGCAGGACGTGTTCGTGGTGCAGTCCACGGGTGCGCCCAGCGCGGAAAACCTGATGGAACTGCTGGTGATCATCGACGCGCTCAAGCGCGCGAGCGCCTCGTCCGTCACCGCGGTGGTGCCGTACTTCGGCTACGCACGCCAGGATCGCCGCATGCGTTCCTCGCGCGTGCCGATCACCGCCAAGGTCGCGGCCAAGATGTTCTCGGCGGTCAATACCGACCAGATCCTCACCGTCGACCTGCATGCCGACCAGATCCAGGGTTTTTTCGACATGCCGGTGGACAATGTCTACGCCTCGCCGCTGCTGCTGGCCGACATCTGGCGCGCCTACGGCACCGACAACCTGATCGTGGTCAGTCCGGACGTGGGCGGCGTGGTGCGCGCCCGTGCCGTGGCCAAGCGCCTGGATGATGCCGACCTGGCCATCATCGACAAGCGTCGTCCGCGTGCCAACGTCGCCACGGTGATGAATATCATCGGTGACGTCGAGGGCAAGACCTGCGTGATGGTCGACGATATCGTCGACACTGCGGGCACCCTCTGTGCCGCCGCTGCTGCCCTCAAGGCGCGTGGCGCGCTGAAGGTGGCCGCGTACTGCACCCACGCCGTGCTCTCGGGCCCGGCCGTGGACAACCTGAACAACTCGCAGCTCGACGAGCTGGTGGTGACCGATACGATTCCGCTTTCCGAAGCGGCGCGCGTCTGTCCCAAGATCCGCCAGATCAGCGTGGCTGAAATGCTGGCCGAGACGATGCGCCGCATCGCCTTCGGTGAGTCGGTCAGCTCGATGTACGTGGATTGATGAATCCGGTTCCCGGCCTGCCGGGGACCACAACAGACTCTTCTGGTCGCGGAAGAGTCTTTACGCAGCGCCGCGAGGCGGTGCATCAACCAAGAGTAGTCAACAATGGCAAAGTCTCACGAAATCAAAGTCGTCCGTCGTGACGTGCAAGGTCAGGGTGCGAGCCGCCGCCTGCGTCATGCCGGCGTGGTGCCGGGCATCATCTACGGTGGTGATCGCGAACCGGCAATGGTTCAGTTCAACCACAACGAAATCTGGCTGGCCCAGTTCAACGACTGGTTCTACTCGTCGATCATCGACCTGAACCTGGACGGCACCATCCACAAGGTGCTGCTGCGTGACATGCAGCGTCACCCGTACAAGCAGCTGATCATGCACCTGGATTTCCAGCGCGTGAGCGACAACGAAGTGCTGCACGCCTCGGTGCCGCTGACCTTCATCAACGAAGACACCTCGCCGGCTGGCAAGTCCTCCGACGTGCTGGTGACCCACGAGCTGAAGGAAGTGAGCGTGGCCTGCCTGCCGAAGGATCTGCCGCAGTCGATCGTGGTCGACCTGGGCGAGCTGAAGGCCGGCGACGTGATCTACCTGTCGAACCTGAAGCTGCCGGCCGGTGTGGAAATTCCGGCCCTGAAGCTGGGCAAGGGTCACGACGATGCGGTTGTCATCGCCAAGACCGCGGGTGCCGAAGAGGCTCCGGCCGCCGAGTAATCGGCCAGACAGTGCCCGCCTTCCGGGGCGGGCACTGCGGTGCGTCTGACATGACAGGATTGCGACTGATCGTCGGTCTGGGAAACCCCGGACCCGAACACGCCCGGACCCGGCACAATGCCGGGTTTCATTTCGTTGAGGCCCTGGCGGAGCGGCAGGGTGTGCGCTGGACGCTGGAGAGCAAGCTGTTCGGCGAAGTGGCCAAGGTCGATATTGGCGGTCAGCCTGTGTGGCTGCTCAAGCCGGCGACCTTCATGAATCTCTCCGGCAAGTCGATCACCGCCGCGCAGCGGTTCTGGAAGATCGAGCCGGAACAGACCCTGGTCGCACACGACGAACTGGACATGCCGCCCGGCGTGGCGCGGCTCAAGTTCGACGGTGGCCACGGCGGCCAGAACGGCCTGCGTGACACCATCCGCTTGCTCGGGCATGGCAAGTTCCATCGCTTGCGTCTGGGTATCGGCCATCCCGGTCACAAGGACCGCGTGGTGGGCTGGGTGCTGAACCGTCCGTCGCCGCAGGATGCGGTGCTGATGGAACAGGCCATCGATGCGGCCATCGACGTGCTGCCGCTGGCGGTGGCAGGTGATTTCAATGAGGCCATGAAGCGGTTGCACACCGCGCGGCCATGATTGCGGCTTGTGCTTTCGCGGCTTGATGCTGGCGAGAGTGCAAACCGGAATCTCGAATCGTGGAGTAAGCATGGGTATCAAATGTGGCATCGTCGGTCTGCCCAACGTCGGCAAGTCGACCCTGTTCAATGCGTTGACCAAGGCGGGCATCGCCGCGGCCAACTTCCCGTTCTGCACGATCGAGCCGAACACCGGCATCGTTCCGGTGCCCGATCCGCGTCTGGAAGCGCTGGCGGCGATCGTCAAGCCAGAGCGGGTGATTCCGACGACCATGGAGTTCGTCGATATCGCCGGCCTGGTCGCCGGCGCCTCCAAGGGTGAGGGCCTGGGCAACAAGTTCCTGGCGCACATCCGCGAGACCGATGCGATCGCCCATGTGGTTCGCTGCTTCGAGGATGGCAATGTCATCCACGTCGCCAACAAGGTCGACCCGATCGCCGATATCGAAACCATCGATACCGAGCTGGCGCTGGCTGACCTGGAATCGGTGCTGAAGGCGCTGGACCGTGCCACCCGTGCGGCCAAGGCCAATGACAAGGAGGCGCTGGCACGCAAGCCGGTGCTGGAAAAGCTGTCCGCCGTGCTCGACCAGGGCCGTTCGGCGCGTTCGGCCGGTCTGGATGCCGAGGAGAAGGCGCTGATCCGTGACATGTTCCTGATCACCCTCAAGCCGCTGATGTACATCGCCAACGTCGCCGAGGATGGCTTCGAGAACAATCCGCACCTGGATGCGGTGCGTGCGCGTGCCGCAGCCGAAGGTGCCGAAGTGGTACCGGTGTGCGCGGCCATCGAAGAGGAAATGGCGCAGCTGGACGATGCCGATCGCGACGAGTTCCTCAAGGATCTCGGCCTGGACGAGCCAGGCCTGAACCGGGTGATCCGCGCCGGCTACAAGCTGCTGGGTCTGCAGACCTATTTCACCGCGGGTGTGAAGGAAGTGCGGGCGTGGCAGCTGCGTGCCGGTTCCACCGCGCCGCAGGCCGCCGGCGTGATCCATACCGACTTCGAGCGTGGCTTCATCCGCGCCGAAACCATCGCCTACGACGACTTCATCAACCTCAAGGGTGAGCAGGGCGCCAAGGAAGCCGGCCGCCTGCGGCTGGAAGGCAAGGACTACATCGTCAAGGAAGGCGACGTGCTGCACTTCCGCTTCAACGTCTGATCCTGTCCGGCGTTGCCGCACCAACAAGGCCCCGCACTGCGGGGCCTTGTTGTATCTGTGGTTTGTTGCATGGTCAATATTTCGCCACGTTTTTGAAACCCTTGCGGTGCAAGGCCTGCGCACGGTTGTCCACAGCCTTCTCCATCCATTGCACACAGCGGCTGTGGAGAAATGCCGGCGCCGTCAGGTCCAGATCATCCCGTGGCCCGTGTGCGCTGCGTTTACCCGGGCTACCCATGCTGCTGGTGGAGTGCAGGCACGTTGCAGCGTGCGTAAAACAACAAGGCCCGCTATTGACGGGCCTTGTTGGTACTACATGCAGACAGGCCCTACAGCGCCTTGCCGCCCAGCTTCCAGGTGAGCTGCAGGTAGTAGCTGCGGCCCATGCTGTCGAACCATGAGGTGTCGTAGTAGGGATAGTTCGACCAGGTCGGATCCTTCGGCGGCATCTTGTCAAACAGGTTGTTGACCGACACCGAGACACGCAGGTGGTCGGTGACGTCGTAGCGTGCACCGGCATTGAAGCGCCAGGTGGCTTCGGTCCAGGCATCGTTGTCGTAGTTGGCGACCTTGCCCAGGTAGTTGCCGAACAGGCTGGCACCCCAGGCGCCCTTGTCCCAGCTGACGCCGACATTCGACTTCACCCGCGGCAACGTGGTGGCGCTGAAGCTCACATCGAGCATGTCTTCCTTCGGATCGCCCGGGAACTGCTGGCGGGTGTGGCGATGGGTCCAGTTGTATTGGCCGGTGATGCTGAAATCACCTGCATTCGCGGTCTGCAGACGGTAATTGGCAGCCACGTCGATGCCCGAGGTTTCCTCGTTGGCGATGTTGATCGGGCCGAAGCGCACGCTGGTGATGTTGCCATCACCGTCGCGGATCACCCGTGCCAACGCGTCCACGCAGGTCGGCGAGTTGATGTCCACGGCGGCGCCGCTGTCGGTGCTGCCCAGGCGGCAGTTGGCTTCGGTGATGCGCAGCAGCTCGCGGTCCTGCGTCTGCACCTGGTTCTCGATCCGGATCTTGTAGTAATCCACCGCCAGATCGAAATTGGCCACCGGCGACCAGACAAAACCGGCCGAGAACGACTTGCTGGTCTCCTCGTCCAGGTTCATGTTGCCGCTGTAGACATCGAACGTGCTGCCGTCATAGCTGCCGTCGTCATAACAGTAGCCATCGGTGACCCCCGGCTCGGCGGTGCGGCACTGGAAGTAGTCGGTGGCGAAGCGGGTGCGGTAATAGTCGTTTCCGGCAAACAGGTAGTGCATGTCCGGCGCGCGGAAGCCGGTGCCATAGGAGCTGCGCAACAGCAGTGTATCCAGCGGGCGCCATTCCAGGCCGGCGCTGTAGGTGAACTTGCCCGGGTTCTTGTTGCCGTAGCTGTAGCGGTCATAGCGGCCGGCAGCGCTGGCCTGCAGGGAAGAGGCCAGTGGCAGGCGCAATTCGCCGGCGGCACTCCAATGATCACGGTCGCCGCTGCCATCGCCGTAGCGTGGGCCGTAGTACGCGTCTTCGGTGAGCGCCAGCGGATCGGGGTTGATCTTGTAGGACTGCTCGCCGTACTCCACTGCGCCAGCGAAACCGACGTCACCCGCGGGCAACGAGAACAGCGATGCGGTGTCGACGGTGAAGCTGAGGTTGTCGTTCTTGGCTTCAGGACGGAACGTGGACATCGCCGCGATCGAGGCGAACTCGGCCTGGGTCAACGGCGTGAACAGCCGTGCCGGGTCCGGGGTGTAGATCGCGATGCCGTCATCGTCATAGCCCTGCAGCTCGCCCAGGAACAGTCGGTTGGCTGCCGCCGCCTTGATGCGCGGCATCTTGACGTCAGCCTTGTACTGGGAGTGGTTGTAGGCGGCCTCCCAGTTCCATTCCTCGGCGAACACGCCCTTGAGGCCGGTAGTCACCGCGAACGTCTTCTGGGTGGTGGTATTCATGCGGTTTCGCAGGCCGCCAACCTCCTCCGGGGTGAACTGGCGCGCCCAGTTTTCGTACCGCTCGGTGGTGGCGTTGTAGAAGATCTTGTTGCGGTAGTTGTTGGTCGAGTTCGGGTCGTGGAACTCCCAGCCCATATGGTCGCTGGCGACATCGTTGCCGTTGGTGCCGGTCAGCAGCTTGACCTTCTGCCGGCCCAGCTGGACATCGGCAAACCATGACAGGGCGTCATTGAAGCGGTACTCGAACGAGCCGTAGGCGTTGAAACCTTTGCGCTCGTTCTGGATGGTGCGATAGGCAATGGCGCGTTCGCTGCCGCAATACGGGCCGTAGTCGTTCTCGGCGAGCACGGTGGTGCCGCCATTGAGGCCGGCCATCGCGGCGCAGCCGTCATCCGGCGCGATGTTTTCATCGTCGTCCCAGTTCTGCAGCTGGGCGATCAGGCGTGGGAGACGACGCTCTTCAGCCGGCGAATCCAGCGTTGAGTCCTGCACGTTGCGGTCGGTGCCCCACAGTGGGTGCTTGTTGATCAGTTCAACGCCGACGATGCCGCTGAACTTGTCCTGCTCAAAGCCGGTGGTGATCGTCAAATTACGCGAAGAGCCACCGCCGCGGCTGGTATCGCCGAAGCGGTAGTCGAAGGTGGTTCCATCCGTGGACTTCTTCAGGATGAAGTTGATGACGCCGGCCATGGCATCGGAGCCATAGACGGCCGAGGCACTGCCGGTAAGCACTTCAATCCGGTCAATCATGCCCAGCGGGATGTTGCCGACATCAGTGAAGTTGCTGCGGCCATTCAGTGGCAGCGGGAAATCAGCGATGCGTCGGCCGTTGACCAATACCAGGGTGTGGTTGGGTCCGAGCCCACGCAGGTCCACCGCCTGGGCGCCGGGCGTGGACTGCGCGCCGGTGGTGTTCTGCTGGCCCTGGACACTGCCGCTGTTCTGGCTGAGTGAGCGCAGTACATCCGGGACGGAAGTGAAGCCGGCCGATTTGATCTGTTCGGCGGTCACCACGGTTACCGGGGCCGGCCCCTCCACCTGGGCGCGGGGAATGCGTGAGCCGGTGACCTGGATGGTATCCAGTTGCTGGGGCTGGCCTTGCGAGGTGGATTGCGCCAGAGCGGGGGCGGCCATGGACAGCAAGGCCAGTTGGATTGAACACACCATTGCGTGCTTACGCATGACTCAGCTCTCTGATGAAAAGTGTTCTGGAAAATGTCCTTGCCACGCTCGGTAATGCCGGGCGCCCCGGTCAGGAAAATGTGAATGGGGTGACCCATCTAACACCTTTTTTACATTGTTGACCACTGCCTGAAAGTCTGGCATTAGGGGTGTAAGCGATTACATGTGCGGCGCGGAGGGCGGTATGGGGCGCAAGGTTTTGTGGCTGGGAAGGTTGGCGCTGATGGCCCTGGCATTCGTAGGGGCGGGGATGGCTGCCGCCGAGGAAAACCGAGGTCTCTCGCAGCCCGGATACCGGTACTACGAAGTCGGTGATCTGGATACACCGCGCCCGGGTGAAACGCAGGCGGCGATGATGCTGATGGGGGGCGGCGATTGGGTGCCGGAGGCGTTCCAGTGGTGGGTTGAGCGCGCCGGCAATGGGCGCGTGGTGATCCTGCGCGCATCCGGTGGCGATGAGCTGCAGAAGGAGCTCTATTACGACATCGGTGGTGTCACCGCAGTACAGACGCTGGTTTTCGACAGCCGCAAGGCCGCGGATGATCCGGCGGTACTGCGGGTGGTCCGTGGCGCCGATGCGATTTTCATCGCCGGCGGAGACCAGTCGCGCTACATCCGTTTCTGGAAGGGTACCGGGCTCAATGAGGTGCTAAATGCCCATGTGCGCGCCGGCAAGCCGATTGGCGGAACCAGTGCCGGGCTGGCAATCCTGGGCGGGTATGCCTATGGCGCCCTGGATGGGGGGAGCGTCAATTCACCGGCCGCGCTGAGCGATCCGATGGGGAGCGAAGTCACCATGGACAAAGACTTCCTAGCCATGCCGTATCTGTCCAACGTGGTGACCGACACGCATTTTGCCAAACGTGATCGTCTGGGCCGCTTGATCGCATTTGTCGCACGCGCCGCCCAGGATCGGGGTCAGGGCGACATCGTCGGTATCGGGGTGGATGAGGACACGGCGCTGTGTGTCGAGGCGGATGGGCGTGGGCGCGTCTATTCGCTGGATGACGGCTATGCGTGGCTGGTCATGCCGCGCCACACCGCAGATCGCCTCAGCGATGGCGAACCGCTTGAGTTCAGTTCGATTCCGGTGACCGGTGTGGGTACCGGTAGTCGCCTGTATCTGGATGGATTCACCGTTGACGATGCCGCATTCACCGCGATGGCCAGTGTTGTGGATGGTGAGCTTGAATTGCAGCCCGACTGAGCTTCGGGGTGTCTGCGTCAAAAAAGGGGCTTCGGCCCCTTTTTCCTTTCCGGGCCCGGCCGGGGTTGCTGCGTTTCGTGGGCGGTGCCATGCCGGTACCGCCTGTCTGGATCCGGCTCCATTCGAATGCCAAGGGGGCGCGGCATCCTGGCGGTGTCTGTTCAGACCCGGCGCGGCGTGCCTAGAATCGGGCTCTACCTCGGAGTGATCACACATGAAGCTGACTTCTGCAGTACTGCTGGGCCTGGCAACGCTGTCCTGTGGGGCGGCCGTGGCCGCTGCGCCATCACCGTTGCTGGTGATCCATGGTGGCGCGGGTGTCGAACGCAAGGACTTCAGTGCCGAAGAAGAGCGCGCGGCGCGCGCAGCGCTCACCGAAGCGTTGCGCAAGGGGCATGAGGCGTTGATGGCGGGCAAGCCGGCACTGGATGCGGTGACGGCCGCCATCACCGTGCTGGAGGACGATCCGACCTTCAACGCGGGCCGCGGCGCGGTATTCACTCACGATGGCAAGAACGAGCTGGACAGCTCGCTGATGGATGGCGCCACGCTGCGCGCCGGTGCGGTGGCCGGGGTGCACACGGTCAAGAACCCGATCCTGTTGGCGCGTGCGGTGATGGAGCATTCCCCACACGTGATGATGGTGGGCGAGGGTGCGGAGATGTTTGCCGCCGAGCAAAAGATCGAACAGGTCGATCCGTCCTACTTCCGCACCGAGAAGCGCTGGCAGCAGCTACAGCGGGCACTGAAGGAAGAGGTTGCCGGGCAGCCGCACGCGGATCTGGAAACCGCCAAACATTTCGGCACCGTGGGCGCGGTGGCGCTGGATCGCGAGGGCCGACTGGCAGCCGGGACCTCGACCGGAGGCATGACCAACAAGCGCTACGGCCGGGTAGGGGATTCGCCAATCATCGGTGCAGGCACCTACGCCAATGCGCAGTGTGCCGTGTCCGGCACCGGCTGGGGCGAGTACTACATCCGCCTGGCGGTAGCGCATGAGATCTGCGCGCGCCTGCAGTACTTGCAGGAGACCCCGGCGCAGGCCGGGCAGGAAGTCATCGTCAAGCGCGTGCCGGAGCTCGGTGGAGATGGTGGCGCCATCGTGTTGTCCGCAGATGGGAAGGCGTCGACTCCGTTCAATACCGAAGGCATGTATCGCGGCTGGATCGGAATGGATGGCGTGCCGCATGTCGCCATCTTTGCGGACGAAAAGCTTAAGATGCCCGGCGAATGATCGGTACGCCGCTGCAGTCAGAAATATTTTCATCAAATGTGAAGATTTCTGTTGACAGGATCTGCGCCCATCACCAGAATAGCGGGCTCACCCACCCCTGACCGGTAAGGCCAAGGTCCTAGACAAGGGAGTGGTGCGGAGGGATACCCAAGCGGCCAACGGGGGCAGACTGTAAATCTGCTGGCTTACGCCTTCGGTGGTTCGAATCCACCTCCCTCCACCAGTTTTACGTTATGCATGTGTTCCCGGTGCGGGAGTAGTTCAACGGTAGAACCTCAGCCTTCCAAGCTGATGGTGCGGGTTCGATTCCCGTCTCCCGCTCCATTGAACGAAATTGAAAACATGTCATAATAGACAACTCGCTCACGTAGCTCAGTCGGTAGAGCACCTCCTTGGTAAGGAGGAGGTCGAAGGTTCGATTCCTTTCGTGAGCACCATCTTACTGACGTAACACTTTCATCTGATTACCGAGAAGAAGCAGCCATGGCCAAGGGTAAGTTTGAGCGCACCAAACCGCACGTCAACGTCGGCACCATCGGCCACGTCGACCATGGTAAGACCACGCTGACCGCTGCGCTGACCAAGATTGGCGCTGAGCGCTTCGGTGGCGAATTCCACGCGTACGACGCGATCGACAAGGCGCCGGAAGAGAAGGCCCGCGGTATCACGATTTCGACCTCGCACGTCGAATACGAATCCGCCACCCGTCACTACGCCCACGTGGATTGCCCGGGTCACGCCGACTACGTCAAGAACATGATCACCGGTGCCGCCCAGATGGACGGCGCGATCCTGGTGTGCTCGGCCGCTGACGGCCCGATGCCGCAGACCCGCGAGCACATCCTGCTGTCGCGTCAGGTCGGCGTGCCGTACATCGTCGTGTTCCTGAACAAGGCCGACATGGTGGACGACGCCGAGCTGCTGGAACTGGTCGAAATGGAAGTGCGCGAGCTGCTGTCCAAGTACGACTTCCCGGGCGATGACACCCCGATCGTGTCCGGTTCGGCTCGTCTGGCGCTGGAAGGCGACCAGTCCGAGATCGGCGTGCCGGCCATCCTGAAGCTGGTCGATGCACTGGACAGCTGGATCCCGACCCCGGAGCGTGACGTCGACAAGCCGTTCCTGATGCCGGTGGAAGACGTGTTCTCGATCTCGGGCCGCGGCACCGTGGTGACCGGTCGTATCGAGCGTGGCGTGATCAAGGTCGGTGAGGAAATCGAGATCGTCGGTATCCGTCCGACCGTCAAGACCACCGTCACCGGCGTGGAAATGTTCCGCAAGCTGCTGGACCAGGGTCAGGCAGGTGACAACGCCGGTCTGCTGCTGCGTGGCACCAAGCGTGATGACGTCGAGCGTGGCCAGGTGCTGGCCAAGCCGGGCTCGATCACCCCGCACACCCAGTTCGAAGCCGAAGTGTACGTGCTGTCGAAGGACGAGGGTGGCCGTCATACCCCGTTCTTCAAGGGCTACCGTCCGCAGTTTTACTTCCGTACCACCGACATCACCGGCGCTTGCGAGCTGCCGGAAGGCGTCGAGATGGTGATGCCGGGTGACAACGTGAAGATGTCCGTCACCCTGATCAACCCGGTGGCCATGGACGAAGGTCTGCGCTTCGCGATTCGCGAAGGCGGCCGTACCGTCGGCGCCGGCGTGGTCTCCAAGATCACCAAGTAATACCTCTGCAGTATCCAGCGGCACAACTGCTGGTTACGCGAATGGCGGGCCGGGAACCCCGGTCCGCCTTCGCCGTCTAAGGGACGTGTAAACAAGCCAAGTCATACGCCAGTAGCTCAATTGGCAGAGCAGCGGTCTCCAAAACCGCAGGTTGGGGGTTCGAGTCCCTCCTGGCGTGCCACTTGCCACACTCTATCCAGTGACCTTGGTCGCACCAGCAGCAAGAGTCGGATGAATAGCAAGATCGAGCACTCCAAGAGCACCGCATCGGGTGTTGATATCGCCAAGTACGTCGGGGCTGCGTTGTTGGCTCTGGCGGGTCTGTTCTTCTGGTTCTGGTTTTCCTCACCTGAGCAGGCGGCACGCTTGGGTGCCTGGTCGGGTCAGTTGCGTGTTCTGGCAGTCGTCGTCGGGCTGGTGGCAGGTGTTGCCGTGTTCATGATGACCGGTAAGGGGCATCAGGTTCGCGAATTTCTTTCCGAATCCCGTTTCGAGCTGCGCAAGGTTGTGTGGCCGACCCGCCAGGAAGCCATCCGCATGACGTGGGTGGTAATTGTGGTGGTGATCGTGCTGAGCCTGCTGCTGGGTGGTTTTGATTTCGTGATCCAGAAACTGACCCAGTGGTTCTTTGGGCGTTGAGGAGAAAACAGTGAAACGTTGGTACGTCGTCCACGCCTATTCAGGTTTTGAGAAGTCGGTTGCGCAGGCGTTGCGTGATCGCATTGTGCGTGACGAGATGCAGGAGCGTTTCGGTGATGTGCTGGTTCCCACCGAAGAGGTGGTCGAGATGCGCTCCGGTCAGAAGCGCCGTTCCGAGCGCAAGTTCTTCCCCGGGTACGTGCTGGTTCAGATCGAAACCCACGAAGAAGCCGGTATTCCGCGTATCGACAACGAAAGCTGGCACCTGGTGAAGGAAACCCCGAAGGTCATGGGTTTTATCGGTGGTACTGCCGATCGCCCGTTGCCGATTCGCGACGAGGAGGCGGCCGCCATCTTGGATCGTGTCCAGGAAGGTGTGGAGAAGCCGCGTCCGAAGGTGCTGTTCGAGCCGGGTCAGATGGTCCGTGTCATCGAGGGGCCGTTCAATGATTTCAATGGCGTCGTCGAGGAAGTCAATTACGAAAAGAGTCGCCTGCGTGTTGCGGTGCTCATTTTCGGTCGTTCCACGCCGGTGGAGCTGGAGTTCGGTCAGGTCGAAAAGGCCTCTTGATCGATAGGCATTCGCCCATTCAGGCGATTGGCGTAAAAGTTGCTATAATTTTCGGCTCTTTCCTCGGAAAGGTGCGATCAAGGGCTGCCGAGAGGTGGCCTTTGGTGTGATTTCAAAACGCGAAAGCCGGGACGCGTGATTCCCGGTCCGATGGGGAGCCTGTTGTCGAAAGGCGCTAGCACCCGGAGAAAAACTCATGGCTAAGAAAGTAATTGGCTACATCAAGCTGCAGGTGAAGGCCGGTCAGGCCAACCCCTCGCCGCCGGTCGGCCCGGCGCTGGGTCAGCGCGGTCTGAACATCATGGAATTCTGCAAGGCGTTCAATGCCGCCACGCAGAAGCTGGAGCCGGGTCTGCCGGTGCCGGTGATCATCACGGCCTATTCGGACCGTACCTTCACCTTCATCACCAAGAGCACCCCGGCCACCGTGCTGCTCAAGAAGGCTGCCGGCATCACCTCGGGCTCGAAAAAGCCCAACACCGACAAGGTGGGCAAGGTCACGCGCGCGCAGCTGGAAGAAATCTGCAAGGCGAAGGAGCCGGATCTGACGGCTGCTGACCTGGACGCCGCCGTGCGTACGATCGCGGGCTCCGCCCGTTCCATGGGCCTGGTGGTAGAGGGTTAATCTGATGGCACAGACCAAGCGTGAGAAGGCCATCAAGGCCGCCGTCGTTCCGGGCAAGGCATACGCCTTCGAAGAAGCGATCAACATCCTGAAGACCGCCACCAAGGCCAAGTTCGTCGAGTCCATCGACGTTGCTGTGCGCCTGGGCGTGGATGCGAAGAAGTCCGACCAGCAGGTGCGCGGTTCGACCGTGCTGCCGGCCGGTACCGGCAAGTCGGTCCGTGTGGCCGTGTTCGCTCCGGCCGGTGCCAAGGCGGATGAAGCCCTGGCCGCTGGCGCCGAAGCCGTCGGTATGGACGATCTGGCCGAGAAGATGCAGGCCGGCGATCTGAACTATGACGTGGTCATCGCCACCCCGGACGCGATGCGCGTCGTGGGTAAGCTGGGCACCGTGCTGGGCCCGCGCGGCCTGATGCCGAACCCGAAGGTCGGCACTGTGTCGGCCAACCCGGGCGAAGCGGTGAAGAATGCCAAGTCGGGTCAGGTGCGTTACCGCACCGACAAGGCCGGCATCATCCACTGCACCATCGGCAAGGCCAGCTTCGACAACGCCGCACTGCAGTCGAACCTGCAGGCGCTGCTGGTCGATCTGATCAAGGCCAAGCCGGCCACCTCGAAGGGCACCTACCTGCAGAAGGTTTCGGTGAGCTCGACGATGGGCCCGGGCGTGACGGTTGATCAGTCCTCGCTGACCCTGAAGTAATCGTTTCAAGCGGGTGCGGTGCCTATGGGTGCCGCATCCGTCATTTTGAAGGCGTTGCCCGGGTCCGCCCGGGTGATAGCCGTCAAAGACCGCAGGCGCGGTCAGCGCATACCGGCGACGGGCACGGAAGCTCGATCTGGCAAGGAGTCGCCGCCGGCATAGCGGGAGCGCTTAATCGATTCGTTCTGAATCACCCTGCGTAGATGGTGCCGCCTTTCTGGAATTTTTCTGGTTCACGCACGTCTGGGGTAACCCAGGTTCGCCCACTCCAGCTCTAGAACGGCCACCACCGGAGCGTCACCCCGATGCTCCCGGCGTCCAGGATGGAAGCCGCCCAGGACCGCACACGGCAGGAGCCGTAAGCGGAGTTCAATAGGAGGAGTGCAATGGCTCTCAATCTGTCCCAGAAGCAAGAAGTAGTCGCCGAGCTGGCAGACGTCGCCGCCAAGGCCCACTCCTTGATCGCAGCCGAATACGCTGGCACCACGGTCGCCCAGATGACCGCGATGCGCAAGCAGGCGCGTGAAACCGGTGTTTTCTTGAAAGTTGTCAAGAACACGCTGGCCGCACGTGCCGTTGAAGGCACCGATTTCGCATGCGCCCAGGACCAGCTGGTTGGTCCGCTGCTGTATGCGTTTTCGCTCGAGGAGCCCGGCGCAGCCGGTCGCCTGATCAAGGATGCCGCCAAGGGCAATGACAAGCTGAAGGCGAAAGTCGTGGCAATCGGCGGGGAACTGTTCCCGGCTGGCCACGTTGACGTGCTGGCATCGCTGCCGACCCGTGATCAGGCCCTGGCCATGCTGGCCCGCGTCCTGACCGAGCCGGTCACCATGTTCGCGCGCGCCGTCAAGGCTGTCGGTGAAAAGCAGGAAGGTGGCGCAGCTGCAGAAGCTGCCGAGCCGGCTGCTGAAACCGCCTAAGTTCGACGTCCCCGTGGTTCCGTACGGAACCTCAATCCAGAATATTTTCAAAAGGTAATCAAAATGTCCCTTACCAACGATCAGATCGTCGACGCAATCGCCGAAAAGTCCCTGATGGAAGTGATGGAGCTGGTCAAGGCCATCGAAGAGAAGTTCGGCGTTTCCGCCGCTGCTCCGGTTGCCGTTGCCGCTGCCGGCCCGGCTGCTGTGGTTGAAGAGCAGACCGAATTCAACGTCATCCTGAAGGATGCCGGCGCCAAGAAGGTCGAAGTGATTAAGGCCGTTCGTGCCATCACCGGCCTGGGCCTGAAGGAAGCGAAGGATCTGGCCGAAGCCGGTGGCGTCGTGAAGGAAGGCGCTTCGAAGGAAGACGCCGAGAAGTTCAAGAAGGATCTGGAAGCCGCCGGTGCTACCGTCGAGCTGAAGTAATCAGTTCTTGCATCGTCATCGATTCACGGCGATGCAGCCAAGGCTGGGGACGTAAGTCCCCGGCCTTTGGTCGTTTCAAACCGCAAGTGGATTGCGGGTGCGGTACCTGGCGCGCGGTTGGTGACGATCTGACGCGCTGGTAAAGCCCAACTCCGTGTTCCAAGCGAGTTGGCAGTTGGAAGTAGCAGGAGAAGGCGTGCTGGTGCCGGCAATACCAGCGACTTCCAACTGGCAATTCAAGTTTCCTTACGGGTCGTGGACGCACGGCTCGCACAACAAGGTGGAAGACCTCATGACGTCCTATTCGTACACCGAAAAAAAGCGAATCCGCAAAGACTTCGGCAAGCAGCGCTCGATCCTCGAAGTGCCGTTCCTGCTCGCCATCCAGGTCGATTCGTACCGCGAATTCCTGCAGGAAAACGTTGATCCGGCCAAGCGCTCGGAGCACGGCCTGCATGCCGCACTGAAGTCGGTGTTCCCGATCTCCAGCTACAGCGGCAACGCTGCGCTGGAATATGTCGGTTACAAGCTGGGCGACCCGGTGTTTGACGAGCGCGAATGTCGCCAGCGTGGCATGAGCTACGGCGCGCCGCTGCGCGTGACCGTACGCCTGGTCATCTATGACCGCGAATCGTCCACCAAGGCGATCAAGTACGTGAAGGAGCAGGAGGTCTATCTGGGCGAAATCCCGCTGATGACCGACAACGGCACCTTCATCGTCAACGGTACCGAGCGCGTCATCGTGTCGCAGCTGCACCGTTCGCCGGGCGTGTTCTTCGACCACGACCGTGGCAAGACCCACAGCTCGGGCAAGCTGCTGTACAGCGCCCGCATCATTCCTTACCGCGGTTCCTGGCTGGACTTCGAGTTCGACCCGAAGGATGCGCTGTTCACCCGTATCGACCGTCGCCGCAAGCTGCCGGTATCGATCCTGCTGCGCGCGCTCGGCTACAGCAACGAAGAGATGCTGGCCGAGTTCTTCGAGATCAACACGTTCCACATCAACCCGGACGAAGGCGTGCAGCTGGAGCTGGTGCCGGAGCGTCTGCGTGGTGAAACGCTGAACTTCGACCTGGCTGACGGTGACAAGGTCATCGTGGAAGCCGGCAAGCGCATCACCGCCCGCCACATCAAGCAGCTGCAGGCCTCGGGCATCGCCGCGCTGGCGGTGCCGGACGACTACCTGGTCGGCCACATCCTGTCGCACGACGTGGTCGATGCGAACACCGGTGAGCTGCTGGCCCAGGCCAACGACGAGATCACCGACGAGCAGCTGCAGAACTTCCGCAAGGCGGGGGTGGATGCGGTCGGCACCCTGTGGGTGAACGATCTGGATCGTGGTCCGTACCTGTCCAACACCCTGCGTATCGATCCGACCAAGACGCAGCTGGAAGCGCTGGTCGAGATCTACCGCATGATGCGTCCGGGGGAGCCGCCGACCAAGGATGCCGCGCAGAACCTGTTCCACAACCTGTTCTTCACTTTCGAGCGTTACGACCTGTCCACGGTCGGTCGCATGAAGTTCAACCGCCGTGTCGGCCGCAAGGAAGTCACCGGCGAAGCCGTGCTGTACGACCGCAAGTACTTCGGCGAGCGCAACGACGAGGAATCCAAGCGTCTGGTTGCCGCCCATGGCGAAGGTTCGGACATCCTGGACGTGATCAAGGTGCTGACCGAGATCCGCAACGGTCGTGGCGTGGTCGATGACATCGATCACCTGGGCAACCGTCGCGTGCGTTCGGTCGGTGAAATGGCCGAGAACGTGTTCCGCGTGGGCCTGGTCCGCGTCGAGCGCGCGGTCAAGGAACGCCTGTCGATGGCCGAGTCCGAAGGCCTCACGCCGCAGGAGCTGATCAACGCCAAGCCGGTGGCTGCCGCGATCAAGGAATTCTTCGGCTCGTCGCAGCTGTCGCAGTTCATGGACCAGAACAACCCGCTGTCGGAAGTGACCCACAAGCGGCGTGTCTCGGCGCTGGGCCCGGGCGGTCTGACCCGCGAACGTGCCGGCTTCGAAGTGCGCGACGTGCACCCGACCCATTACGGCCGCGTCTGCACCATCGAAACCCCGGAAGGCCCGAACATCGGCCTGATCAACTCGCTGGCCGTGTACGCGCGCACCAACGAGTACGGTTTCCTGGAAACCCCGTACCGCAAGGTGCACGACGGCAAGGTCAGCGACGATATCGAGTATCTGTCGGCGATCGAAGAGAACGAGTACGTCATCGCCCAGGCCAATGCCCTGACCGATGGCGACAACATGCTCACCGAGACCTTCGTGCCGTGCCGTTACCAGGGCGAATCGCTGCTCAAGCCGCCGGCCGAAGTGCACTTCATGGACGTCTCGCCGATGCAGACCGTGTCGGTCGCCGCGGCGCTGGTGCCGTTCCTGGAGCACGATGACGCCAACCGTGCACTGATGGGCGCCAACATGCAGCGTCAGGCCGTGCCGACGTTGCGTGCGCAGAAGCCGCTGGTCGGTACCGGTATCGAGCGTGCCGTGGCGCGTGACTCCGGCGTGACCGTGAACGCCCGTCGTGGTGGCGAGATCGTGCAGATCGACGCCGGCCGCATCGTGGTCAAGGTCAACGAGAACGAGATCACCGATGCCGCTGATGCCGGCGTGGACATCTACAACCTGATCAAGTACACCCGTTCGAACCAGAACACCTGCATCAACCAGCGTCCGCTGGTGAACGTGGGTGATGTGATCGCGCGTGGCGACGTGCTGGCCGATGGTCCGTCCACCGATATCGGTGAGCTGGCGCTGGGTCAGAACATGCTGATCGCGTTCATGCCGTGGAACGGCTACAACTTCGAAGACTCCATCCTGCTGTCCGAGCGTGTGGTGGAAGAGGATCGTTACACGACGATCCACATCGAAGAGCTGACCTGCGTTGCGCGTGACACTAAGCTGGGGCCGGAGGAAATTTCCGCCGACATCCCGAACGTGTCCGAGCAGGCGTTGAACCGTCTGGACGAATCCGGCGTGGTGTATATCGGTGCCGAAGTGCGCTCCGGTGACATCCTGGTCGGCAAGGTCACGCCGAAGGGCGAGAGCCAGCTGACCCCGGAAGAGAAGCTGCTGCGTGCGATCTTCGGTGAGAAGGCGTCCGACGTTAAGGACAGCTCGCTGCGCGTGCCGCCGGGCATGGACGGCACCGTCATCGACGTGCAGGTCTTCACCCGCGACGGCATCGAGAAGGACAAGCGTGCGCGCCAGATCGAGGAATCCGAGATCAAGCGCGTCAAGAAGGACTTCGACGACCAGTTCCGCATCCTGGAAGCGGCCATCTATGCCCGTCTGCGTTCGCAGATCGTGGGCAAGGTCGCCAACGGCGGCGCCGGCCTGAAGAAGGGCGACATCGTCTCCGACGCGCTGCTGGACGGGCTGAAGAAGTCCGACTGGTTCACCCTGCGCATGAAGGATGACGACGCGGCCGAAGCCATCGAACGCGCGCAGATGCAGATCCAGGCGCACGAGAAGGAATTCGAGCGTCGCTTCGCCGACAAGCGCGGCAAGATCACCCAGGGTGACGATCTGGCACCGGGCGTGTTGAAGATGGTCAAGGTGTTCCTGGCCGTGAAGCGTCGCATCCAGCCGGGTGACAAGATGGCAGGCCGTCACGGCAACAAGGGTGTGGTTTCCAACGTGGTGCCGGTCGAGGACATGCCGTACATGGCTGACGGTACCTCGGTGGATATCTGCTTGAACCCGCTGGGCGTGCCGTCGCGTATGAACATCGGCCAGATTCTGGAAGTGCACCTGGGCTGGGCCGCAAAGGGTCTGGGCAAGCGCATCCAGAAGATGCTCGAAGAGCAGCGTGCGGTCAGCGAGCTGCGCGAGTTCCTGGGCAAGATCTACAACCACGACAACGGCACTGCCGGCGAGCGCGTGGACCTGAGCCAGTTCAGCGACGAGGAGCTGCTCGGCTTGGCCAAGAACCTGACCGACGGTGTGCCGATGGCTACCCCGGTGTTCGACGGCGCCCACGAAGACGAAATCCGCGAGATGCTGAACCTGGCATACCCGGATGGCGCTCCGGAAACCGAACGTCTGGGCTTCAACGCCACCAAGACGCAGATGCAGCTGCATGACGGCCGTACCGGTGAGGCGTTCGACCGTCTGACCACGGTGGGCTACATGCACTATTTGAAGCTGAACCACCTGGTCGACGACAAGATGCACGCCCGTTCGACCGGCCCGTACTCGCTCGTCACCCAGCAGCCGCTGGGCGGCAAGGCGCAGTTCGGTGGCCAGCGCTTCGGTGAAATGGAAGTCTGGGCGCTGGAAGCCTACGGCGCGGCCTACACCCTGCAGGAGATGCTGACGGTGAAGTCCGATGACGTGCAGGGCCGCAACCAGATGTACAAGAACATCGTCGACGGTGAGCACGAGATGGTCGCGGGCATGCCGGAATCCTTCAACGTTTTGGTGAAGGAAATCCGTTCGCTGGCCATCAACATGGAACTGGAAGGCAACTGATCGCGCAGGCGCTGCTGCATCTGATGCATCAGCGCCGCCCGCAGTGAACTGACAGCCCATCGACAAAGATTTCCTCCTTTCGGAGAACACCATGAAAGACCTGCTCAACCTCTTCAACCAGCAGCGCCAGACGCTGGACTTCGACGCGATCAAGATCGCGCTGGCCTCGCCGGACCTGATCCGTTCGTGGTCCTTCGGCGAAGTGAAGAAGCCGGAAACCATCAACTACCGTACCTTCAAGCCGGAACGCGACGGCCTGTTCTGTGCCGCCATCTTTGGCCCGGTCAAGGACTACGAGTGCCTGTGCGGAAAGTACAAGCGCATGAAGCACCGCGGCGTGGTCTGCGAGAAGTGCGGCACCGAGGTGACCCTGGCCAAGGTGCGCCGCGAGCGCATGGGCCACATCGACCTGGCCTCGCCGGTCGCCCACATCTGGTTCCTGAAGTCGCTGCCCAGCCGCATCGGCCTGATGCTGGACATGACCCTGCGCGACATCGAGCGCGTGCTGTACTTCGAAGCCTACGTGGTGACCGAGCCGGGTCTGACCACGCTGGAGCGCCGTCAGCTGCTGACCGAAGAGCAGTACCTGCAGGCCCGCCAGGAGCACGGTGACGATTTCGACGCCGCCATGGGCGCCGAGGCTGTGTTCGAACTGCTGCGCACCATCGACCTGCAGGCCGAAATGGTCCGCCTGCGCGAGGAAATCGCCAGCACTGGTTCGGAAACCAAGCTCAAGCGTCTGACCAAGCGCATCAAGCTGGTCGAAGCCTTCCTGGAGTCGGGCAACCGTCCGGAGTGGATGGTGATGACCGTGCTGCCGGTGCTGCCGCCGGATCTGCGTCCGCTGGTGCCGCTGGACGGTGGCCGCTTCGCGACCTCGGATCTGAACGATCTGTACCGCCGCGTCATCAACCGCAACAACCGTCTGCGTCGCCTGCTGGAGCTCAATGCGCCGGACATCATCGTGCGCAACGAAAAGCGCATGCTGCAGGAATCGGTTGACGCCCTGCTGGACAACGGCCGCCGCGGCCGCGCCATCACCGGCACCAACAAGCGCCCGCTCAAGTCGCTGGCCGACATGATCAAGGGCAAGCAGGGTCGGTTCCGCCAGAACCTGCTCGGCAAGCGCGTGGACTACTCGGGCCGTTCGGTGATCACCGTCGGTCCGTACCTGAAGCTGCACCAGTGCGGCCTGCCGAAGAAGATGGCGCTGGAGCTGTTCAAGCCGTTCGTGTTCGCCAAGCTGCAGCGTCGCGGGCTGGCCACCACCATCAAGGCCGCCAAGAAGCTGGTCGAGCGCGAAGAAGGCGAAGTCTGGGACATCCTGGAAGAAGTCATCCGCGAACATCCGGTGCTGCTGAACCGTGCGCCGACCCTGCACCGTCTGGGCATCCAGGCGTTCGAACCGCTGTTGATCGAAGGCAAGGCCATCCAGCTGCATCCGCTGGTGTGTACCGCATTCAACGCCGACTTCGACGGTGACCAGATGGCCGTCCACGTGCCGCTCTCGCTGGAAGCCCAGCTGGAAGCGCGTGCGTTGATGATGTCCACCAACAACATCCTGTCGCCGGCCAACGGCGAGCCGATCATCGTGCCGTCGCAGGACGTGGTGTTGGGCCTGTACTACATGAGCCGCTCGCTGGTGAACAAGAAGGGCGAGGGCATGGTCTTCGCCAACACCGACGAAGTGAAGCGCGCCTACGACAACCGTCTGGTCGAGCTGCATGCCCAGGTCAAGGTGCGTATCACCCACGTCGAGCGTGATGCCGATGGCAACAAGGTCAAGCGCACCTCGATCGAGGACACGACCGTGGGTCGTGCGCTGCTGAGCGAGATCATGCCCGAGGGCCTGCCGTTCGAGCTGTGCAACACCGAGATGACCAAGAAGAACATCTCGCGCCTGATCAACCAGAGCTACCGTCTGCTGGGTCTGAAGGACACCGTGGTGTTCGCCGACAAGCTGATGTACACCGGCTATGCCTACGCCACCCGCGCCGGCGTGTCGATCGGTATCGACGACATGCTGATCCCGGATGCGAAGAAGGGCATCCTGGGCGAAGCCGAAGCCGAAGTGCTGGAAATCCAGGAGCAGTACCAGTCCGGTCTGGTCACCGCGGGCGAGCGTTACAACAAGGTGGTCGACATCTGGTCGCGCACCAACGAGCGCATCGCCAAGGCGATGATGGAAACCATCGGTACCGAGAAGGTGGAAGATGCTGAAGGCAAGGTCGTCGACCAGAAGTCGATGAACTCGCTGTACATCATGGCCGACTCCGGTGCGCGTGGTAGCCAGGCGCAGATCCGTCAGTTGGCCGGTATGCGTGGCCTGATGGCGCGTCCGGACGGCTCGATCATCGAGACGCCCATCAAGGCGAACTTCCGCGAAGGCTTGAACGTGCAGGAGTACTTCAACTCCACCCACGGTGCCCGTAAGGGTCTGGCCGATACCGCGCTGAAGACGGCGAACTCCGGTTACCTGACCCGTCGTCTGGTCGACGTGGCCCAGGACGTGGTGATCACCGAAGTCGACTGCGGCACCGTCGAAGGCCTGACCATGACGCCGATCGTGGAAGGCGGCGACGTGGTGGAGCCGTTGAAGGACCGCGTGCTGGGTCGCGTGGTTGCCGAGGACGTGTTCCTGCCGGGCAACGACGAGGATCCGATCGTGACCCGCAACACGCTGCTCGACGAGCAGTGGGTGGCCAAGCTGGAAGAAGCCAGCGTGGAGTCCATCAAGGTCCGCTCGACCATCACCTGTGAATCGGCATTCGGTGTCTGCGGTCTCTGCTACGGCCGCGATCTGGCCCGTGGCCACATCGTCAATATCGGTGAAGCGGTCGGTGTGATCGCCGCACAGTCGATCGGTGAGCCGGGTACCCAGCTGACCATGCGTACGTTCCACATCGGTGGTGCGGCATCGCGTGCGGCGGCGGTGGACAACATCACCGTCAAGACCACCGGTTCGGTGAAGTTCTCCAACCTCAAGCACGTCGAGCACGCCAACGGTTCGCTGGTGGCGGTGTCGCGTTCGGGCGAAATCTCGGTGCTGGATCCGCACGGTCGCGAGCGTGAGCGCTACAAGCTGCCGTACGGTGCCAACATCACGGTCAAGGACGGTTCGGAAATCAAGGCTGGCCAGACCGTGGCGACCTGGGATCCGCATAACCACCCGATCGTGTCGGAAGTGGCCGGTTTCATCCGCTTCATCGACTTCATCGACGGCGTCACCGTCATCGAGAAGACCGACGAGCTGACCGGTCTGGCCTCGCGTGAGATCACCGATCCGAAGCGTCGCGGTTCGCAGGCCAAGGATCTGCGTCCGATCGTGCGCATCGTCGATGCCAAGGGCAATGACCTGACCATCCCGGGTACCGATCTGCCGGCGCAGTACCTGCTGCCGCCGCGCTCGATCGTCAACCTGCAGGACGGCGTGCCGGTCGGCGTGGGTGACGTGGTCGCCAAGATTCCGCAGGAAGCCTCCAAGACCCGCGACATCACCGGTGGTCTGCCGCGCGTTGCCGACCTGTTCGAAGCGCGCAAGCCGAAGGATCCGGCGATCCTGGCCGAGCGTTCGGGTATCATCAGCTTCGGCAAGGACACCAAGGGCAAGCAGCGCCTGATCATCAAGGACACCGATGGTTCGGAGCACGAAGAGCTGATTCCGAAGTACCGCCAGATCATCGTGTTCGAAGGTGAGCACGTGAGCCGCGGCGAAACCATCGTGGACGGCGAGCCGAGCCCGCAGGACATCCTGCGCCTGAAGGGTGTGGAAGAGCTGGCCCGCTACCTGGTCAAGGAAATCCAGGACGTGTACCGCCTGCAGGGCGTGAAGATCAACGACAAGCACATTGAAGTGATCTCGCGTCAGATGCTGCGCAAGGTGGAAATCACCGATCAGGGCAACAGCAAGTTCCTGAATGGCGAGCAGGCCGAGCGCCAGCGCGTGATCGAGGAAAATGCGAAACTGGTCGCCCGCAATGAGCTGCCGGCCCGTTTCGATCCGGTGCTGCTGGGTATCACCAAGGCGTCGCTGGCGACCGAATCGTTCATCTCGGCCGCATCGTTCCAGGAAACCACGCGCGTGCTGACCGAAGCGGCCGTCCGCGGCACCTCGGACAATCTGCGCGGTCTGAAGGAGAACGTGATCGTCGGCCGCCTGATTCCGGCGGGTACCGGTCTTGCATACCACACCAAGCGCCGTCGCAGTGCGTCCGGCCTGACCGAGTCTGAAATCCAGACCCTGTCCGGCACTGCAGCAGCTCCCGAAGTGGAGGTTGCAGCCCCGGAAGTCGAACAGACTGTCGGTGGCGAAGAGTAATAGTGACGACTGGCCGGCCCGTTCGCGGGCCGGCGGTTCGACCTGAACGGGGTACATGGAGGCCCCCCTGTAACGGCTCTGGATCAGGGCCGGCCTGACTGAGGCGCGTTTGACTGTGCTTTTGACGGGTTGCTACAATCGTCTGTCTCAGCAGGCCAAAAATTTGGCCTGCTTTACAATTTCCGCATCTCTGGCCGTTTTTACGGCCCCAATCAGAAGAACCTACTGATGGCGACGATCAACCAGCTGGTCCGCAAGCCGCGGCAAGCGACCACGTACAAGAGTGCCTCGCCGGCACTCGACAAATGCCCGCAGCGTCGTGGCGTTTGCACCCGTGTTTACACCACCACCCCGAAGAAGCCGAACTCGGCTCTGCGTAAGGTTGCCAAAGTGCGCCTGACGAACCAGGAAGAGGTCATCAGCTACATCGGTGGTGAAGGCCATAACCTGCAGGAGCACTCCGTGGTCCTGATCCGCGGTGGTCGCGTCAAGGATCTGCCGGGTGTGCGTTACCACACCGTGCGCGGCTCGCTCGATGCTGCCGGCGTTGCCAAGCGTCGCCAGGCCCGTTCCAAGTACGGCGCCAAGCGTCCGAAGGCTTAAGGAGTAGACTATGTCCCGTAAAGGTAATACTCCGCAGCGCGCTGTCCTGCCGGATCCGAAGCACGGAAGCGAAACCATCGCCCGTTTCATCAACATGGTCATGCTCAGCGGCAAGAAGTCCGTCGCCGAGAAGATCGTGTATGGCGCCATGGACGTGATCGGTGAAAAGAACCCGAACGCCGTTGAGCTGGTGCAGAAGGCCCTGGACAACGTTGCACCGTCGGTCGAAGTGAAGTCGCGCCGCGTTGGTGGTGCCACCTACCAGGTGCCGGTCGAAGTGCGCTCCTCGCGCAAGATGGCGCTGGCCATGCGCTGGCTGATCGACTCGGCCCGCAAGCGTGGCGAAAACACCATGCCGCGCAAGCTGGCTGCTGAGCTGCTGGACGCCTCGGAAAACCGCGGCGGCGCTATCAAGAAGCGCGAAGAAACCCACCGTATGGCGGAAGCAAACAAGGCGTTCGCGCACTACCGCTGGTGAGTTCCAAAGGGACCTTGAGTACTGGGTCCCGGGCACCAACTGGTGCCACTGTGGCGCTTTGAGCGCCGCTTCAACCCGAAGGCCGCCGAAAGGCGGCGTTCGGCCATTCCGAAATACGAAGAATCTGAGAGGCTCCCTGTGGCCCGCACTACTCCCATCGAGCGTTACCGTAACTTCGGCATCATGGCCCACATCGATGCCGGCAAGACCACCACGTCCGAGCGCATCCTGTTCTACACCGGCAAGAACCACAAGCTGGGCGAGACGCACGATGGCTCCGCCACCATGGACTGGATGGAGCAGGAACAGGAGCGTGGCATCACGATCCAGTCCGCTGCGACCACCGCGTTCTGGAAGGGCATGGACAAGTCCCTGCCTGAGCACCGCTTCAACATCATCGACACCCCCGGGCACGTCGACTTCACCATCGAAGTGGAGCGCTCGCTGCGCGTGCTCGATGGTGCCGTGTTCGTGCTGTGTGCCGTCGGTGGCGTGCAGCCGCAGTCGGAAACCGTGTGGCGCCAGGCCAACAAGTATCAGGTTCCGCGCATTGCGTTCGTCAACAAGATGGACCGCACCGGTGCCAACTTCTTCAAGGTCCGCGACCAGCTGAAGGCCAAGCTCGGCGCCGTTGCCGTGCCGATGCAGCTGCCGATCGGCGCTGAGGAAGGCTTCAAGGGCGTGGTCGACCTGCTCAAGATGAAGGCGATCCACTGGGATGAAGCGTCCCAGGGCATGAAGTTCGAGTACGCCGAAATTCCGGCCGAGCTGCAGGCGCCGGCCGAAGAGGCCCGCAACTTCATGGTGGAAACCGCCGCTGAAGCCAGCGAAGAGCTGATGGAGAAGTACCTCGGTGGCGAAGAGCTGTCCGAGGCCGAGATCATTGGCGCGCTGCGTACCCGTACGCTGGCCACCGAGATCGTGCCGATGTACTGCGGCTCGGCGTTCAAGAACAAGGGCGTGCAGGCCATGCTCGACGGCGTCATCCAGCTGCTGCCGTCGCCGGTGGACGTGCCGGACGTCAAGGGCGTGGACGTCGACGACGAAACTAAGGAAATGACCCGCAAGTCCGACGACAAGGCTCCGTTCTCGTCGCTGGCGTTCAAGATCATCACCGACCCGTTCGTCGGCGCGCTGACCTTCTTCCGTGTCTACTCCGGCACCCTGAACGGTGGCGACACCGTGCTGAACTCGGTGAAGAACAAGAAGGAGCGTATCGGCCGCATCCTGCAGATGCACTCCAACAACCGCGAGGAAATCAAGGAAGTGTTGGCCGGTGACATCGCCGCTGCCGTGGGTCTGAAGGACACCACGACCGGTGATACCCTGTGCTCGATCGATGCACCGATCGTGCTTGAGCGCATGACCTTCCCGGAGCCGGTCATCTCGATGGCTGTCGAGCCGAAGACCAAGACCGACCAGGAAAAAATGGGTCTGGCCCTGGGCCGTCTGGCGCAGGAAGATCCGTCGTTCCGCGTCAAGACCGACGAAGAATCCGGCCAGACCATCATCTCGGGCATGGGCGAGCTGCACCTGGACATCATCGTTGACCGCCTCAAGCGCGAGTTCAACGTTGAAGCCAACGTCGGCAAGCCGCAGGTGGCCTACCGTGAAACCATCCAGGCCTCTGACGTCAAGTCCGATTACAAGCACGCCAAGCAGTCCGGTGGTAAGGGCCAGTACGGTCACGTTGTGATCGAGCTGTCGCCGATCACCGCTGAAGACCGCGCCGATCCGAAGATCGCTCCGCTGATCAAGGACGATTTCCTGTTCATCAATGACATCACCGGCGGCGTGATCCCGAAGGAATTCATTCCTTCCGTGGAAAAGGGCCTGCGCGAAACCATCACCAGCGGTCCGCTGGCTGGCTTCCCGGTGGTGGATGTCAAGGTCAAGCTGGTGTTCGGCTCGTACCACGACGTCGACTCCTCGGAAATGGCGTTCAAGCTCGCTTCGTCGATGGCCTTCAAGCAGGGCTTCGCCAAGGCCAAGCCGGTGCTGCTGGAGCCGATCATGAAGGTCGAGATCGTGACCCCGGAGGATTACCAGGGCGACGTGATGGGCGACGTGAGCCGCCGTCGTGGCGTGCTGCAGGGCTCGGGCACCACCGGTGACGGTTCGGCCAGCATCATCAATGCGATGATCCCGCTGGGCGAAATGTTCGGTTACGCCACCGCGCTGCGTTCGCAGACCCAGGGTCGCGCAACCTTCACGATGGAATTCGACCATTACGAGCCGGCGCCGAACAACATCGCCGAAACCGTCATCAAGAAGGGCTGAGCCTCGCTCAGCTTCTTCTGACCCCAATTACGAACTATTTAAGGTAGAACAAAAATGGCAAAGGGTAAGTTCGAACGTACCAAGCCGCACGTCAACGTCGGCACCATCGGTCACGTCGACCATGGCAAGACCACGCTGACCGCTGCGCTGACCAAGATTGGCGCTGAGCGCTTCGGCGGCGAATTCCACGCGTACGACGCGATCGACAAGGCGCCGGAAGAGAAGGCCCGCGGTATCACGATTTCGACCTCGCACGTCGAATACGAATCCGCCACCCGTCACTACGCCCACGTGGATTGCCCGGGTCACGCCGACTACGTCAAGAACATGATCACCGGTGCCGCCCAGATGGACGGCGCGATCCTGGTGTGCTCGGCCGCTGACGGCCCGATGCCGCAGACCCGCGAGCACATCCTGCTGTCGCGTCAGGTCGGCGTGCCGTACATCGTCGTGTTCCTGAACAAGGCCGACATGGTGGACGACGCCGAGCTGCTGGAACTGGTCGAAATGGAAGTGCGCGAGCTGCTGTCCAAGTACGACTTCCCGGGCGATGACACCCCGATCGTGTCCGGTTCGGCTCGTCTGGCGCTGGAAGGCGACCAGTCCGAGATCGGCGTGCCGGCCATCCTGAAGCTGGTCGATGCACTGGACAGCTGGATCCCGACCCCGGAGCGTGACGTCGACAAGCCGTTCCTGATGCCGGTGGAAGACGTGTTCTCGATCTCGGGCCGCGGCACCGTGGTGACCGGTCGTATCGAGCGTGGCGTGATCAAGGTCGGTGAGGAAATCGAGATCGTCGGTATCCGTCCGACCGTCAAGACCACCGTCACCGGCGTGGAAATGTTCCGCAAGCTGCTGGACCAGGGTCAGGCAGGTGACAACGCCGGTCTGCTGCTGCGTGGCACCAAGCGTGATGACGTCGAGCGTGGCCAGGTGCTGGCCAAGCCGGGCTCGATCACCCCGCACACCCAGTTCGAAGCCGAAGTGTACGTGCTGTCGAAGGACGAGGGTGGCCGTCATACCCCGTTCTTCAAGGGCTACCGTCCGCAGTTCTACTTCCGTACCACCGACATCACCGGCGCTTGCGAGCTGCCGGAAGGCGTCGAGATGGTGATGCCGGGTGACAACGTGAAGATGTCCGTCACCCTGATCAATCCGGTGGCCATGGACGAAGGTCTGCGCTTCGCGATTCGCGAAGGCGGCCGTACCGTCGGCGCCGGCGTGGTCTCCAAGATCACCAAGTAATAGCCCGGTTCGAGCACCTTCTTCAAAGAGGTGCTTCAGGCGGGATGTCATCGGGAAGGGCAGCCTCTGGGCTGCCCTTCTTCGTTTGCTTGCCTGCAATAAGGTGTTCGGGTGGTTTCGGTCGCCGGCGGGATGGCGGAAAAGCCGCGTCCGTGCGTCTGTTTGTTGCCTGTCGTCGGAGTATTCACGGTGACTGGGCCAGGGGTGTCGGGGCTGTGTGCATGCGCGGACTCCGGTGCCGAATATGGCTGTTGCGGGGTGGCCGTGCCGGTATCTGGTGCAGGGCTGCTCCTGGGGAGAGGAAGTGAAGTACGGATTTGGACAATGGCGCGGGCGTATCGCCCTTGCGTTGGTGATGTTGCTGGCCGCAGGTATGGGGCAGGCCGCTGCGCCTTCGCCGCGCGAGCATTTTGGATTCGATATCGGCGATGACTACATGCTCGCCAACTACACGCAGACGGAGGCGTATTTCCGCAAAGTGGCGGCCGCTTCCGACCGGTTCGTGCTGCAGGAGCTGGGCAAGACTTCGGAAGGGCGATCCCAGTTGATGCTGGTGGCATCGTCGCCGGCCAATCTCGCCCGCCTGGAGGAATATCGGGCGCTGTCCGGACGCATGGCGCGGGCACGGGATGACGAGGCCACCGCGCGGGCGCTGGCGGCGCAGGGCAAGGCGGTGGTGTGGATCGATGGCGGCCTGCATGCCAACGAGACGGTCGGCGCCCACCAGCTGATCGAGACGGTCTGGCAGCTGGCCAGCCGCGACGATGCCGAAACCCGGCGCATTCTGGAGGACACCATCATCCTGCTGGTGCATGCCAACCCGGACGGGCAGGAGCTGTATGCGGACTGGTACATGCGGGAGCCGGTGCCCGAGAAGCGGGTGCTCGACAAGCCGCCGCGGCTGTACCAGAAGTACGCCGGGCACGACAACAACCGTGACTTCTACATGGCGGCGTTGCAGGAAACGCGCAACCTGAATCGGGCGATGTACACCCGCTGGTATCCGCAGATTGTCTACAACCACCACCAGACCTCGCCCAAGGGCACGGTGATCGTGATCCCGCCCTATCGCGATCCGTACAACTACAACATCGACGCGATGATTCCGGTCGGGCTGGAGGCGCTGGGGTCGGCGATGAACCTGCGCTACCTCCAGGAGAGCAAGCCGGGTGCGGTTTCTAAGCGTGGCAGCGTGTACTCGACGTGGTGGAACGGCGGCCTGCGCACAATGCCGTACTTCCACAACATGATGGGCGTGCTGACCGAGATCACCGGCAACCCGACGCCGATGCAGATCCCGTTCATTCCGGAGCGCCAGTTGCCAGACAGCAATCTGCCCGCGCCGGTGGCGGCCCAGACCTGGCATTTCCGCCAGTCCATCGATTACAGCCTGACGGCCAACTGGGCGCTGCTGGATTACGCTTCGCGCAATCGTGAACAGCTGTTGTTGAACATCTACCGCATGGGGCGCAACTCGATCGAGCGGGGCAGCCGCGACACCTGGACGCCAAGTCCGACAGCTCTGGCGCAGGCGAAGCAGGCGGTGGAAAAAGCGGGCAGGGACAAGGGCGCGTTGGCCGCGGCGCAGGTGCAGCAACTGCTGCGCCAGCCCGATCAGCGTGATGCGCGTGGCTATATCATCCCGGCCGACCAGGCGGATTTCCCGACCGCGGTGAAGTTCGTCGATGCCTTGCAGCTGGGCGGTGTGGAGGTGATGCGCGCCTCGCGTGAGTTCACGGTCGCAGGCAAAAAATACCCGGCCGGTTCCTTCGTGGTGCGTGGCGATCAGGCTTTCCGCCCGCACGTGCGGGACATGTTCGAACCGCAGGATCATCCCCACGATTTCGAATATGACGGTGGTCCGCCGATCGCGCCGTATGACTCGGCGGGGTGGACGCTGGCCTACCAGATGGGGGTGAGGTTTGATCGGGTCATGGACGGCTTTACCGGCCCGTTCCAGGCGCTGCCGATCGGGCAGCTTCAAGCGCCTGTTGACTTGCCTGTGGCACATTCCTCGCGCGGTTATTTGCTGGATGCGCGGGTCAATGACAGCGTGCTGGTGGTCAATCGCCTGCTCAGGGAGGGGGTTGAGGTCCGGCGGTTGCCAGGGCGGGACGGTGCCTTCTTCCTGCCTGCGGTGCCTGTGCCGCAGCTCGAGCGGGCGCTGCGCGGCACGGGTGTTCGCGCGGTGGTGCCCAAGGGGCGGGTGGAGGCGGGCGAAGTGGTGCACGCGCCGCGCATCGCGCTGTGGGATCACTACGGCGGTTCGATGGTGTCCGGATGGACGCGCCTGGTGCTGGAGAATTTCGGCTTCGACTACGAGGTGGTGTATCCGCAGCAGATCCTCAAGGGCGGGCTGCGTGAGCGGTTCGACGTGATGATCCTGCCCAGTGGAGCACTGCCGTTGCCGGAGGCGCTGGCAATCGAGGGCAAGGCTGGCAGGGTGCCGGCTTCCCCGGATCCGGCGACGATTCCTGACCAGTACCATCCGCTGCTCGGCGAGCTGACGGCGCAAAAGGTGGTGCCGGTGCTGCGCGGGTTTCTCGAGTCCGGCGGACATGTGGTGGCGACCGGGTCTTCCAGCGGGCTGGCGCTGGCGCTGGGGTTGCCGCTGCAAAGCCATCTGCGTACGCCGGCGGCTGAGGGCGGGATGCGCGCGCTCGGTCAGCGCGAGTACTACATCCCGGGCAGTGTGCTGCAGGTCGCGGTGGACAAGTCCAGTCCGTTGAGCTGGGGCTTGCCGTCGGAGCTGGATGTGTATTTCTCCGATGGTCGCTGGGACAATGCACCGGTATTCGAGTTGCCGGCGGGGCGGGCGGACATCCGGCCGCTGCTGAGCTTTGCCGGTCCGGCTCCGCTGCGTTCCGGCTGGGCCTGGGGGCAAGAGCATCTGCAGGGCGGGGTGCTGGCGGCCGAGGCGGATATCGGTACGGGACGGCTGACCTTTGTCGGCACCGACATCACGTTCCGCGCGCAGACCCATGGCTCGTTCAAGTTGCTGTTCAATGGCCTGCTGCGCGCAGGTGGATCGGACGCGGCGCAGAACTGAGATCCGCTCCCGGTCCGGGCCGCCGTTGCGCGGCCTGGGCCAGCTCCGGGGGCGCGAGGCGTCTTCCTGAACAGGCAGTCTGTCTGTCTATTGGCTGAAGCCTCTGTGCGGCGGTTGCAGGGTGGCTTGCGGTGGCTGGCAATAACTGACAGAATGCACGACCACTCGCGAAGGTGCGCATCAGTGCAGCTTCGCAACCAGCGAAAAGAGGTGCAGGAAGCGCCTCGTGTTCGCCAGGCTAAGGACAGGTCGCGTGGATCGCTCCGGCATAGCCGGAGGGGTGTTGCGCGTTTGTTTGTGTCTGGGGCGGGCCGGGAAACCGGGCCGCCTTCCTTGTATCGAAAGGATTCGCGCGACGGAGGGTGCTTCGGCGCTTTTTGTCGTATTCATGGGGTTCGGCACACTCAGGGGCCGGACCTGTCGCTCTTTAGACCTATAGGAACACCGTCATGGCGGACCAAAAGATCCGGATTCGGTTGAAGGCGTTCGATCATCGTTTGATCGACCGTTCGGCCAGCGAGATCGTTGAAACGGCAAAGCGGACCGGCGCGCAAGTGCGTGGCCCGATCCCCCTGCCGACCAAGATCGAGCGTTACACCATCCTCGTTTCCCCGCACGTCGACAAGGACGCGCGTGACCAGTACGAGACCCGCACGCACAAGCGCGTGCTTGACATCGTCGACCCCAACGACAAGACCGTGGACGCGCTGATGAAGCTCGAACTGGCTGCCGGCGTCGACGTGCAGATCAAGTTGACCTGAGGACTACGACCATGACGAAGAAATATTCGTTGGGCTTCGTGGGCCGCAAGGCTGGCATGAGCCGCGTTTTCACTGAAGATGGCCAGTCCATCCCGGTGACCCTGATTGAAGCAACCCCGAACCGCATCGCGCAGATCAAGACCGTCGAAACCGACGGCTACAGCGCCGTGCAGGTGACCGTCGGCGCCCGTCGCGCTGCGCTGGTCAACAAGCCGGAAGCCGGCCACTTCGCCAAGGCGAAGGTGGAAGCGGGCCGTGGCCTGTGGGAATTCCGCGTTGAAGACACACAGATCGGCGATTTCGCCGTCGGTGGCGAAGTCAAGGCGGACATCTTCGAAGTTGGCCAGAAGGTCGACGTCCAGGGTGTCACCAAGGGTAAGGGCTTCCAGGGCACCATCAAGCGCCACAACTTCCGTATGGGCGATGCAACCCACGGTAACTCGCTGTCGCATCGCGCGCCGGGTTCGCTGGGTCAGCGCCAGACCCCGGGTCGCGTTTTCCCGGGCAAGAAGATGTCCGGCCACATGGGTGCTGTGCAGCAGAGCACGCAGAACCTGGAAGTGGTCAAGGTCGACGTCGAGCGTGGTCTGATCGCCATTCGCGGCGCCGTGCCTGGCGCAGCCGGTGGTGACGTGATCGTGCGTCCGGCTAGCAAGGCATAAGGAGAGATGACGATGGAACTCGTTATCACGGGTAGCAACAACAAGGTCTCGGTCTCCGACGCCGTGTTCGGTCGCGATTTCAGCGAAGATCTGGTTCACCAGGTCGTCGTTGCTTACCGCAACGCCGCTCGCGCCGGCACCAAGGCTCAGAAAACGCGTTCGGAAGTGAACGGCACGACCAAGAAGTCGAAGAAGCAGAAGGGCGGCGGTGCGCGTCATGGCGCGCTGACGGCTCCGATCTTCGTCGGCGGTGGCGTGACGTTTGCCGCAAAGCCGCGTTCGTTCGACCAGAAGGTCAATCGCAAGCAGTACCGTGCCGCCATGTGCGCGATCCTGTCCGAGCTGAACCGTCAGGGTCGCATCACCGTCGTCGAATCCTTCGACGTCGATGCTGTCAAGACCAAGGCGCTCATCGAGAAGCTGGCGGGTCTGTCGGTGGGCAAGCGCCCGCTGATCGTGACCGAAGACGCTTCCGAGTCGCTGTACCTGTCGGCCCGCAATCTGCCGTACGTGCAGGTGCGTGACGTGCAGGGTCTGGATCCGGTGGCTCTGGTCGGTGCCGACACGGTCGTCATCACCGCTGACGCGGTCAAGAAGGTCGAGGAGTGGCTGGCATGAGCAGCAACGAAAAAATCTTCAGCGTGCTGCGTGCTCCGCGAGTCTCCGAGAAGACCGCGCGCCTGCAGGAACTTTCCAACCAGTATGTCTTCGAGATTTCGAGCGAAGCCACCAAAGCCGATGTAAAGGCCGCGGTTGAGCAGCTGTTCGACGTCAAGGTCGAGGCCGTCAACGTGCTGAACGTCAAGGGCAAGAGCAAGTCCTTCCGTAATCGCGCTGGCCGCCGTGGCGATTGGCGCAAGGCGTACGTGCGTCTGGCCGATGGCCAGTCCATCGATGTAACGGCCAAGGCCTGAGGTACATCCCATGCCATTGATGAAATTCAAGCCCACCTCCGCAGGCCGTCGTTCGGCCGTGCGCGTGGTCACGCCCGATCTGCACAAGGGCGCACCGCACGCAGCGTTGCTGGAGCCGCAGAGCAAGTCCGGTGGTCGTAACCACCACGGTCGCATCACCACCCGTCACGTGGGTGGTGGTCACAAGCAGCACTACCGTCTGATCGACTTCAAGCGCAACAAGGAAGGTATTCCGGCGCGCGTGGAACGTATCGAATACGATCCGAACCGCACCGCCCATATCGCCCTGCTGTGCTATGTCGACGGCGAACGTCGCTACATCATCGCCCCCAAGGGCCTGAAGGCGGGTGACCAGGTCATCTCCGGTGCACACGCGCCGATCAAGACCGGTAACACCCTGCCGCTGCGCAACATCCCGGTGGGTACCACCATTCACGGGATCGAGCTGAAGCCGGGCAAGGGCGCCCAGATCGCCCGTGCCGCCGGTGCAGCCGTGCAGCTGGTCGCTCGTGAAGGTATCTACGCCACCCTGCGTCTGCGCTCGGGTGAAATGCGTAAGGTGCCGGTCGAATGCCGCGCCACCATCGGTGAAGTCGGTAATGACGAGCACAACCTGGAAAAGCTGGGCAAGGCTGGTGCCAAGCGCTGGCGTGGCGTGAAGCCGACCGTTCGTGGTGCTGCCATGAACCCGGTGGATCACCCGCATGGTGGTGGTGAGGCCAAGGCCGGTCAGGGTAATCCGCATCCGGTCACCCCGTGGGGTGTTCCGACCAAGGGTTACAAGACGCGCCATAACAAGCGCACTCAGCAGTTCATCGTCCGCGATCGTAGGGGCTAATCGACCATGGCACGTTCACTCAAGAAGGGCCCGTTCGTCGATCACCACCTCATCAAGAAGGTGGAGGCCGCTGCGGGCAGCAAGAAGCCGATCAAAACCTGGTCGCGCCGTTCGATGATCCTGCCGGAAATGGTAGGCGTCACCATCGCCGTTCATAACGGCAAGAACCACGTTCCGGTGCTGGTCAACGAGAACATGGTCGGCCACAAGCTCGGCGAATTTGCCGTCACCCGGACCTTCAAGGGTCACGGTGGCGACAAGAAGTCGGGCAAGTAAGGAGAGATGACAATGGAAGCGAAAGCAATCCTGCGCTCCGCGCGCATCTCTGCGCAGAAAGCCCGTCTGGTCGCTGACCAGGTGCGCGGTCTGCCGGCCGAGCGTGCGGTCAACCTGCTGAAGTTCTCGGACAAGAAGGCTGCCCACCTGATCAAGAAGGTGGTGGAGTCGGCTATTGCCAATGCCGAGAACAACCAGGGCGCTGACGTCGACGAGCTGAAGGTCAAGACCATCATGGTTGATGAAGGTCCGACCCTGAAGCGTTTCATGGCGCGGGCGAAAGGCCGCGGTACCCGCATCCTCAAGCGCACCAGCCACATCACTGTGGTTGTGGGCGCCGGCAAGTAAGCGGAAAGGAAAAGACCATGGGTCATAAAGTTCATCCGATTGGTATCCGCCTCGGTATTTCCAAGGATTGGAACTCCAAGTGGTACGCCAACAAGGCCGAGTTTGCTGGTTACCTGGCAGCCGACCTGAAAGTCCGTGAGATGCTGCGCAAGAAGCTTGCTCAGGCCGGCATCAGCAAGATCCTGATCGAGCGTCCGGCAAAGACCGCTCGCGTGACGATCCACACCGCCCGTCCGGGCGTGGTGATCGGCAAGCGTGGTGAGGACATCGAGAAGCTGCGCAAGGAAGTGAGTGAGATGATGGGCGTTCCGGCGCACATCAACGTCACTGAAGTGCGCAAGCCGGAGTTGGATGCACAGCTGGTTGCCGAGTCGATCGCGCAGCAGCTGGAGCGTCGCATCATGTTCCGCCGCGCAATGAAGCGCTCGGTCGGCAACGCGATGCGTCTGGGTGCCCTGGGCATCAAGGTCAACGTCGGCGGCCGCTTGAACGGCGCTGAAATCGCCCGTTCGGAGTGGTACCGCGAAGGCCGCGTGCCGTTGCACACCCTGCGTGCGGATATCGACTACGGTTTCGCTGAAGCCAGCACCACCTACGGCATCATCGGCATCAAGGTCTGGATCTACAAGGGCGAGGTCTTTGATTTCTCCCAGGTTGGCCAGGAAAAGCAGGACGACAGCCCGCGCAACGATCGTAACGATCGCGGCGACCGTGGTGACCGTCCGTCGCGCCCGGCTCGTGAAGCGAGGTAACGGCAATGTTGCAACCCAAGCGAACCAAATACCGCAAGATGTTCAAAGGTCGTAACGACGGCCTGAGCTGGAGCGCAAATGCCGTCAGCTTTGGCGAGTACGGCCTGAAGGCAACCGCTCACGGTCAGCTGACCGCGCGTCAGATCGAAGCGGCCCGCCGCTCGATCAGCCGCTACGTCAAGCGCGGCGGCAAGATGTGGATCCGCGTGTTCCCCGACAAGCCCATCACCAAGAAGCCCATCGAAGTCCGAATGGGTGCTGGTAAGGGTGGCGTGGAATACTGGGTCGCGCAGATCCAGCCCGGCCGCATGATCTATGAAATCGAGGGCGTTTCCGAGGAAGTGGCACGCGAGGCGTTCCGCCTGGCCGCTGCCAAGCTCTCGGTCACCACCACTTTCGTGACCCGGACGGTGCGCTGATGGACATCAAACAACTCCGCGAGAAGTCGGCTGACGAACTCAAGGCCCACCTGACCGACCTGCGTAAGGAGCAGTTCTCGCTCCGTATGCAGCAGGTCACCGGCCAGCTGCCGAAGACCCACGAAACCCGCCGGGTGCGCCGCGAGATCGCTCGCGTCAAGCACCTGATCGGCAGCACGAAGTAAGGATGGCTGCTATGAGCGAAAATAACGCAAGCAAGACGCTGCGCACGGTCGAAGGCCGTGTCGTCAGCAACAAGATGGACAAGACGGTCACCGTGTTGGTGGAGCGCCAGGTCAAGCACGCCCTGTACGGCAAGTACATCAAGCGCTCGACCAAGCTGCATGCACACGACGCCGAGAACACCTGCAATGAAGGTGATTTCGTGCGTGTGACCGAGATTGCTCCGCTGTCCAAGACCAAGAACTGGCGTGTGGTGGAAATCATCACCCGCGCAGCGAAATAAGGAGCCTGAATCATGATTCAGATGCAGAGCTACCTCGACGTCGCTGACAACTCTGGTGCCAAGGAAGTGATGTGCATCAAGGTGTTGGGCGGCTCGAAGCGCCGTTACGCACACATCGGTGACATCATCAAGGTCACCGTGAAGGATGCGATTCCGCGCGGTAAGGTCAAGAAGGGTGAAGTGTATGACGCAGTCGTGGTGCGTACCCGCAAGGGTGTGCGTCGCGCTGACGGTTCGCTGATCCGCTTCGATGGCAATGCCGCGGTCCTGCTGAACAACAAGCAAGAGCCGATCGGCACCCGCATCTTCGGGCCGGTGACCCGTGAACTTCGTTCTGAGAAGTTCATGAAGATCGTCTCGCTCGCTCCCGAAGTTCTGTGAGCGCCAGGAGATAATCATGGCTAACCGTATCAAGAAGGGCGACCAGGTCGTCGTCAACACCGGCAAGGACAAGGGCAAGCAGGGCGAAGTCGTCCGCGTCGACGGCGATCGTGTGATCGTCGCCAACGTGAATATCGTCAAGCGCCACACCAAGCCGAATCCGCAGGCAGGCGTTGCCGGCGGCGTGGTCGAGCGTGAAGCGTCGATCCATATCTCCAACGTCAATGTTCTGAACCCGGCAACGGGCAAGGGCGAGCGCGTTGGCTTCAAGGTGCTGGAGGATGGACGCAAACTGCGTGTGTTCCGCTCCAGCGGTGAGGCGCTTGACGCCTGAGGAATGATCGAATGAATTCCCGTCTCGAAAAGTTTTACAAAGACGAAGTTGTGCCGGCGCTGACCAAGCAGTTCGGCTACAAGAACCCGATGGAAGTGCCGAAGCTCGTCAAGATCACCCTGAACATGGGTGTGGGCGAAGCGGCTACCAACAAGAAGGTTCTGGAAAACGCCGTCGCGGATATGACCAAGATCACCGGTCAGAAGCCGATCGTCACCAAGTCGCGTGTTTCGGTGGCATCGTTCAAGATCCGTGATGGCTGGCCGATCGGCTGCAAGGTCACGCTGCGTCGTGACACCATGTTTGAGTTCCTGGATCGTCTGATCAACATCTCGCTGCCGCGCGTGCGTGACTTCCGCGGCGTGTCGGGTCGTTCGTTCGACGGTCGTGGCAACTACAACATGGGTGTGAAGGAACAGATCATCTTCCCGGAAATCGACTTCGACGCCGTCGATGCGATCCGCGGTATGGATATCGCCATCACCACCACTGCCAAGACCGACGCGGAAGCCAAGGCGCTGCTCGCAGCGTTCAAGTTCCCGTTCCGTAACTGATTCGTCGAGGATACCGAAATGGCAAAGACCTCCATGGTCAACCGCGACATCAAGCGGAAAAAGCTGGCTGAAAAGTACGCTGAAAAGCGTGCGGCTCTGAAGAAGATCGTGTCCTCGGTGGACGCGACCTACGAAGAGAAGATCGAGGCCTCGACGAAGTTGTCCAAGCTGCCGCGCGATTCGTCGCCGTGCCGCCACCGCAACCGTTGCGAGCTGTCCGGTCGTTCGCGTGGCGTGTACAGCAAGTTCGGCCTCGGCCGTAACAAGCTGCGCGAAGCCACCATGCGCGGCGATGTGCCGGGCCTGCGCAAGGCCAGCTGGTAAGAAATTCCGGCCGGGCCGCAAGGTCCGGCCGGAGCATCGGCAGGGCAACCTGAAGGTGACTCAAAAAGTCCGACGCCAGTCGGACTTTTTGTCGTATAATCCCGCTCCTTGCCTGTCCGAAACCGGCTGGCTGGTGTGGTAGGGGCCCTGGCCCATCCCAGGAAAACACGAGATTTTCGCGAAAGCGGATATCGGTGCACTCAAAGGTATCTACATGAGCATGACTGATCCCATCGCCGACCTGCTGGTACGCATCAAGAATGCGGCCGCGGTTGGCAAGCAGACGGTGAAAGCCCCGTCGTCCAAGGTCAAGGTGGCCATTGCCCAGGTCCTGAAGGACGAGGGTTACATCACTGACCTGCGCGTGACCAACACCGAAAACAACAAGGCCGAGCTTGAAATCGTCCTGAAGTATTTCGAGGGCAAGCCGGTCATCGCGACCCTGAAGCGCTTCTCGCGTTCGGGTCTGCGCCAGTACCGTGGCAAGTCTGAACTGCCGAAGGTCCTCAACGGCCTGGGCGTCGCCATCATTTCCACCTCCAAGGGCATCATGACTGATGCGCAGGCGCGCCAGTTGGGCGTCGGCGGCGAAGTCCTGTGCTTCGTGGCCTAAGGGAAGGAGTCCACTATGTCCCGCGTAGCCAAGAAGCCGATCAACCTGCCCAAGGGCGTTGAACTGACCATCCAGCCGGAAGTTGTGACCGTGAAGGGCCCGAAGGGCGTCCTGTCGCTGAACAAGGCCGCTGGCGTTGAAATCACTCTCGACAATGGCGTTGCCACGCTGAGCCCGAAGGACATCTCCTTCGACGCGCTGACCGGCACCGTCCGTTCGATCCTGGCCAACATGGTCCAGGGCGTGTCCGAAGGCTTCGAAAAGAAGCTGGAGCTGGTGGGTGTGGGTTACCGCGCCGCCATGCAGGGCAAGGACCTGAACCTGTCGCTGGGCTTCTCCCACCCTGTCGTGTTCGTGGCGCCGGAAGGCATCACCCTGTCGACCCCGACCCAGACCGAAATTCTGGTCCAGGGTTCGGACAAGCAGGTTGTCGGTGAAGTCGCCGCCAAGATCCGCGGTTACCGTCCGCCGGAGCCCTACAAGGGCAAGGGTGTGAAGTACGCCGGTGAAGTCATCATTCGCAAGGAAGCCAAGAAGGCCTAATTCCTAGGTTTTCAGCTTTCGAGGATAAAGAACATGAACAAGAACATTGCACGTCTGCGTCGCGCCAAGTCGACCCGCTCGCACATCCGCACCCTGGGTGTGGCGCGCCTGTCGGTCCTGCGCACCGGCCAGCACCTGTATGCACAGGTCTTCACCGCCGATGGCTCCAAGGTGCTGGCTGCTGCCAACACCGCCCAGGCCGAAGTCATGGAAGGCCTGAAGAACGGCAAGAACTGCGACGCAGCTGCCAAGGTCGGCAAGATGATTGCCGAGCGCGCCAAGGCTGCCGGTATCGAAAAGGTCGCGTTCGACCGTTCTGGTTACCGCTACCACGGCCGCATCAAGGCCCTGGCCGATGCAGCCCGCGAAGGCGGCCTGCAGTTCTAAGGGATCGGGAAAGGGGCCGTTGGCCCCTTTCCGCCTGCCTGCCGGTACGGGCTGTGCCGGGCGTCTCCGCTCTTATGCAGCGGCCGACGAGTGAACGTTTCGTCCCACAACTATAAGCGGCTTCGAGCCGTACATAATCCACACAACAAGGAATAGAAATGGCTGAAGAACGTCAGTCGCGGGGTCGCGATCGCGATCGCAACCGCGAAGAAAAAGTCGACGATGGCATGATCGAAAAGCTGGTCGCGGTCAATCGCGTCAGCAAGACCGTCAAGGGTGGTCGTCAGTTCACCTTCACCGCACTGACCGTGGTCGGTGATGGTGCAGGCAAGGTCGGTTTCGGCTACGGCAAGGCGCGCGAAGTGCCGGTCGCCATCCAGAAGTCGATGGAGCAGGCCCGCAAGAACCAGATCAGCGTTGATCTGAACAACGGCACGCTGTGGCACACCGTCAAGGACGGCCACGGTGCGGCTCGCGTGTTCATGCAGCCGGCTTCGGAAGGTACCGGCGTGATTGCCGGCGGCGCGATGCGCGCTGTGCTGGAAGCGGTTGGCGTGAAGGACGTGCTGGCCAAGGCGGTGGGTTCGCGCAACCCGATCAACCTGGTTCGCGCCACGCTGAAGGGTCTGGCAGGCGTGCAGTCGCCGGCTCGCATTGCGGCCAAGCGCGGCAAGAAGGTGGAGGATCTCAACCATGGCTGATCAGAACGTCAAGACCGTGAAGGTGCGCCTGGTGCGTGGCCTGCGTGGAACCCAGTCGCGTCACCGCCTGTCGGTGCGTGCCCTGGGCCTGAACAAGCTCAATGATGTGCGTGAACTGAAGGACAGCCCGCAGGTTCGCGGCCTGATCAACAAGGTTCAGTACCTCGTCCAGGTTGAGGAGTAATTGACCATGACTTTGCGTCTTAATGAACTGAGCCCGGTTGAGGGCGCGCGTACCGAGCGCAAGCGCGTCGGTCGTGGCATCGGCTCCGGCCTGGGCAAGACCTGTGGCCGCGGCCACAAGGGTTCGTTCGCCCGTTCGGGCAAGGGCAAGATCAAGGCCGGCTTCGAAGGCGGTCAGACCCCGATGCAGCGTCGTCTGCCGAAGATCGGCTTCGTTTCCCGTACGGCCAAGGACACCGCTGAAGTGCTGTCCTACCATCTGGACCGTCTGGAAGCTGGCGAGATCGATTTTGCGGCACTGCGTGCTGCCAAGCTCGTCCCGTCCACTGCCAAGAAGGCCAAGATCGTCCTGAAGGGCGAGCTGAGCAAGGCGTTCACCCTGAAGGGTGTTGCGGCAACTGCCGGCGCCAAGGCTGCGATCGAAGCTGCCGGCGGCAGCGTACAGGAGTAACTGGAACATGGCGCAAGCTGGCATCGGTAACCTCGCGGGCGGGATGGGCAAGTTCACGGAACTTCGCCAGCGTCTTCTGTTCGTACTCGGGGCATTGCTCGTCTATCGCATTGGCTGTTATGTGCCGGTGCCGGGCGTCAATCCCGATGCCATGCTTGCGCTGATGCAGGCGCAGGGCGGCGGAATCGTGGACATGTTCAACATGTTCTCGGGCGGCGCCCTGCACCGTTTCAGCATCTTCGCGTTGAACGTGATGCCGTATATCTCGGCATCCATCGTGATGCAGCTGGCGGTCCACATCTTCCCGGCCCTGAAGGCCATGCAAAAGGAAGGTGAGTCCGGTCGTCGCAAGATCACGCAGTATTCGCGCATCGGCGCGGTGCTCCTGGCGGTGGTGCAGGGCGGCAGTATCGCGCTGGCATTGCAGAACCAGGTGTCGCCGGGCGGTGCTCCGGTGGTGTACGCACCGGGCATGGGGTTCGTGCTCACCGCTGTGGTCGCACTCACGGCCGGCACCATCTTCCTGATGTGGGTGGGTGAGCAGGTCACCGAGCGGGGTATCGGCAACGGTGTGTCGCTGATCATCTTCGCCGGTATCGTCGCGGGCCTTCCGGCGGCGGTGATCCAGACCGTCGAGGCCTATCGCGATGGCAACATGAGCTTCATTTCGCTGTTGCTGATTGTGCTGGTGGTGCTGGCGTTCACCTACTTCGTGGTGTTCGTCGAGCGCGGCCAGCGCCGCATCACTGTCAATTACGCCCGCCGTCAGGGTGGCCGTAACGCCTACATGAACCAGACCTCGTTCCTGCCGTTGAAGCTGAACATGGCGGGTGTGATTCCGGCGATCTTCGCTTCCAGCATCCTGGCTTTCCCGGCCACGCTGGCGATGTGGTCCGGCCAGGCCAGCTCGGCCACTTGGCTGCAGAAAGTGGCCAATGCGCTGGGTCCGGGCGAGCCGCTGCACATGATCGTGTTCGCTGCACTGATCACCGGTTTCGCGTTTTTCTATACCGCGCTGGTGTTCAACTCGCAGGAAACCGCTGACAACCTGAAGAAGTCGGGCGCTCTGATTCCGGGTATCCGTCCGGGCAAGGCAACGGCCGACTATATCGATGGTGTGTTGACGCGCCTGACGGCGGCCGGCTCGGCCTACCTGGTCATCGTCTGCCTGTTGCCGGAAATCATGCGCACCCAGCTCAACGCCTCGTTCTACTTCGGTGGCACCTCGCTGCTGATCGTGGTGGTGGTGGTGATGGACTTCATTGCGCAGATCCAGGCGCATCTGATGTCTCACCAGTACGAGAGCCTGTTGAAGAAGGCCAACCTGAAGGGCGGCAACCGCGGCGGTTTTGCGCGCGGCTGATTCACCCGGTATACTTTCCGCTTCATAGCGAGAAGATCCCCTCCGGTTCCCGTTGGGGTCTTCAAGACAGAAGGGCGGCCCCCGCAGCGGTCTCGGGTGGGGGTGTGATGTGGTGGTTCTGCGCAGGAGTAGCGCGGGCGGCAGAGGTGGTATCACTTTGCCAAGCACATCCGGCGCCGGAGCGTGGGCACACTCCCCACGCCGGGTCTGTGGAACCTTCGGGTTATGCGGACCTCAAAGCAAACCGAGGCCTTGTTAGATCGCTAATTAACTTTTTTGATCCATCCTGCCGGATTGGCGCGCCTGTTGGTGCGCATTCGGCCATCACTCAGCTGGAGAACCGCGTCATGGCGCGTATTGCAGGCGTCAACCTGCCAGCCCAGAAGCACGTCTGGGTCGGGTTGCAAAGCATTTACGGCATCGGCCGTACCCGTTCGAAGAAGGTTTGCGAAGCCGCAAACGTTGCTTCGACCACCAAGATCCGCGAACTGTCCGAGCCGGAAATCGAGCGTCTCCGCGCCGAAGTCGGCAAGTACATCGTGGAAGGCGACCTGCGTCGCGAAATCGGTATCGCAATCAAGCGCCTGATGGACCTGGGCTGCTATCGCGGCCTGCGTCACCGTCGCGGTCTGCCGCTGCGTGGCCAGCGTACCCGTACCAACGCCCGCACCCGCAAGGGTCCGCGCAAGGCGATCAGGAAGTAAGGGACCTAAATAATGGCTAAGCCCGCTGCTGCAAAAACCAAGAAGAAGATCAAGCGCGTCGTCACTGACGGCGTCGCCCACGTCCACGCTTCGTTCAACAACACCATCGTGACCATCACCGACCGCCAGGGCAATGCGCTGTCTTGGGCCACCTCCGGTGGCGCTGGCTTCCGTGGTTCGCGCAAGTCGACTCCGTTCGCTGCCCAGGTTGCCGCCGAAAAGGCTGGCAAGGCTGCGCTGGATTACGGCCTGAAGTCGCTGGAAGTCCGCATCAAGGGTCCGGGTCCGGGCCGTGAGTCGGCCGTACGTTCGTTGAACAACGTCGGCTACAAGATCACCAACATCATCGACGTGACGCCAATCCCGCACAACGGGTGCCGTCCGCCGAAGAAGCGTCGCGTCTAAGGGAGCGATAAGAAATGGCTCGTTATATCGGTCCCACCTGTAAGCTCGCCCGCCGCGAAGGCGCCGACCTCTCTCTGAAGAGCCCGGCCCGCGCGTTGGATTCCAAGTGCAAGCTGGAGCAGAAGCCCGGCCAGCACGGCGCTACCGCCCGCAAGGGCAAGCTGTCCGACTACGCCACCCAGCTGCGTGAAAAGCAGAAGGTCAAGCGTATCTACGGTCTGCTGGAGCGTCAGTTCCGCAACTACTACAAGAAGGCCTCGACCAAGAAGGGCAACACCGGCGAGAACCTCTTGCAGCTGTTGGAAACCCGTCTGGACAACGTCGTCTACCGCATGGGCTTCGCAGTGACCCGTCCGGCTGCCCGTCAGCTGGTCTCGCACCGCGGTGTCACGGTCAATGGCAAGTCGGTGAATCTGGCTTCGTACCAGGTCAAGGCTGGCGATGCCGTTGCGCTGTCGGAAAAGGCTGCCAAGCAGCTGCGCGTTCAGGAAGCCCTGACCGTTGCCGCCCAGCACGACCTGCGTCCGTCGTGGGTTGAGGTTGATTCGGGCAAGTTCGCTGGCATCTTCAAGGCCGTGCCGGATCGCGCCGATCTGCCTGCGGATATCAACGAAGCGCTGATCGTCGAGTTGTATTCGAAGTAATTCACAATGGAGAACCTCCGGGTTGCACCGGAGGTTCGCAGGAGAACCCGCAACATGACGGTTACCGCAAACCAGGTTCTGCGTCCTCGTGGCCCGCAGATCGAACGCCTTACCGACACCCGCGCCAAGGTCGTTATCGAACCCTTGGAGCGTGGTTACGGGCATACGCTGGGCAACGCCCTGCGTCGCGTGCTGCTGTCGTCCATCCCGGGCTTCGCCATTACGGAAGTCGAGATCGACGGCGTGCTGCACGAATACACCACCCTTGAAGGTCTGCAGGAGGACGTGCTGGAAGTCCTGCTCAACCTGAAGGATGTGGCAGTCCGTATGCATACCGGCGACAGCGCCACCGTGACCCTGTCCAAGCAGGGCCCGGGCGTTGTTACCGCTGCCGACATCAAGGTCGACCACAACGTCGAAGTGATCAACGGCGACCATGTGATCTGCAACCTGACCAAGGATGCATCGATCAACATGCGTCTGAAGATCGAACGTGGCTTCGGCTACCAGCCGGCGGCCGCGCGTCGTCGTCCGGACGAAGAAACCCGTGCGATCGGCCGTCTGGTTCTGGACGCCTCGTTCTCGCCGGTTCGCCGCGTCGCCTATTCGGTGGAAGCGGCCCGTGTGGAACAGCGTACCGATCTGGACAAGCTGGTCATCGAGATCGAAACCAACGGCACGATCGATGCCGAGGAAGCTGTCCGCACCGCGGCCGACATCCTCAGCGATCAGCTGTCGGTGTTCGGTGACTTCACCCACCGCGACCGCGGTGCAGCCAAGCCGGCCAACAACGGCGTGGATCCGGTGCTGCTGCGCCCGATCGACGATCTGGAGCTGACCGTGCGTTCGGCCAACTGCCTGAAGGCCGAGAGCATCTACTACATCGGTGATCTGATCCAGAAGACCGAAGTGGAGCTGCTCAAGACCCCGAACCTCGGCAAGAAGTCGCTGACCGAGATCAAGGAAGTACTGGCCCAGCGTGGTCTGTCCCTTGGCATGAAGCTGGAAAACTGGCCGCCGGCCGGTGTTTCCCAGCACGGCATGCTCGGCTGAGAGTAAAATCCATTCCCCCGCATGGGTAACCATGTGGGGGAATGTTGTCTGCAGTACCCGCGTTGACCGGTGCAGATGCCGGCACGCAGGTCGTCCAGGACGGACGACCAGGACCATCCGCAGTCCACAGTTTCAACGCCTGGATGGCGACAGCGAAGTTCAACGATCCATCATTAACCAAGGAATACACCCATGCGTCACATGAAGTCGGGCCGCAAGTTCAACCGCACCAGCGCCCACCGCGAAGCGATGTTCAAGAACATGGCTGCGTCGCTGTTCAAGCACGAGCTGATCAAGACCACCCTGCCGAAGGCCAAGGAACTGCGCCGCGTCGCCGAGCCGCTGATCACCCTGGCCAAGGTCGACTCGGTCGCCAACCGCCGTCTGGCGTTCGCCCGTCTGCGTGACAAGGAAGCCGTCGGCAACCTGTTTACCATCCTGGGCCCGCGCTACGCCAACCGTCCGGGCGGCTACCTGCGTCTGCTGAAGTGCGGTTTCCGTGCTGGCGACAACGCACCGATGGCCTATGTCGAACTGGTGGACCGTCCGGCTGTTGTGGCCGAGGAAGTCGCCGAGTAATCGGCGCACTCGCCAAGCGACGGATCCTGCGGAAGCCCGGCCTATGCCGGGCTTCTTGCTTTTGCGTACCCGGCATCTGCAAGACGGCTGCCGGAAGGCATGGGGGCTGCTACTCTTGCGACCTTATTTGTAAGGGGGTTGCCGATGAATCCGTTGCGTTGGAATTTCCGTGCGCAGTGCCTGCTGGGTTTTTTGATCTGTGCCGGGTTGCTGGCCTTTGCGATCTACATGCAGATCCAGATGGGGCTGGAGCCATGCCCGCTGTGCATCTACCAGCGCATCGCCTTCGCCTCGGTTGGCGTCTTGTTCCTGCTCGGCGCGCTGCACGGTCCTTCCAGCCGCGCTGGCCGCGCCGGTTATGGCGTGTTGACCCTGATCGCGGCAGGCGTGGGGGCCGGCATCGCCGGGCGCCACGTCTATGTGCAGTTGCTGCCGAAGGACCTCGGCAGCAGCTGTGGCCCGCCGTTGAGCTTCCTGAGCGAGACCATGGGGCCGTTCGAGGTGTTCCGTACGGTGCTTACCGGCACCGGTGATTGCGGCAACATCGACTGGCAGTTCCTGGGCCTGACCATGCCGATGTGGAGTCTGGTGTGGTTCGTGTTGCTGGGGCTGTGGGCCCTGTATGCCGGCTTGCGCCGGGTGGCGCGCTGATCGCCGCGTCGTTTTCTTTCTTCCTCTCTTGCCGGTAATTGCATGAACCAGTCTGCGCCTTCTGTTGCTTATCCTGTTCCAGATCCGGGCTGGGCGCCGTCGAGCTGGCGTGGCAAGCCGGGACTGCAGATGCCGACCTATCCCGATCCGGTGGCGTTGGAAGCGGCGCTGGGTCAATTGCGGCAGCTGCCGCCGCTGGTCACCTCCTGGGAGATCTTCGCGCTCAAGCAGCAGCTGGCCGAGGCGCAGGAGGGCAAACGCTTCCTGCTCCAGGGCGGGGATTGCGCCGAGAATTTCGCCGATTGCGAATCGGCCACAATCTCCAACCGGCTCAAGGTGCTGCTGCAGATGAGTCTGGTGCTGGTGCATGGGCTGCGCAAGCCGGTGATCCGCGTCGGCCGCTTTGCCGGGCAGTACGCCAAGCCGCGCTCGGCCGATACTGAAACCCGCGACGGCGTGACCCTGCCCAGCTACCGCGGCGATGTGATCAACGCCCCGGAGTTCACTGAGGCGGCGCGTGTTCCCGACCCGCAACGGATGATCACCGCGCATTCGCGTTCGGCGCTGACGATGAACTTCGTACGGGCGCTGATCGATGGCGGCTTCGCCGATCTGCATCACCCCGAGTACTGGAACCTGGGCTGGGTGGGCTGCTCGCCGCTAGCGGCCGAGTACCAGAAGATGGTGGGCTCCATTGGCGATGCGGTGCGTTTCATGGAGACGCTGGCTGGCGCGCCCGTTCACAACCTCAACCGGGTGGACTTCTACACCTCGCATGAGGCGCTGTTGTTGCCCTATGAGGAGTCGCTGACCCGCCAGGTGCCGCGCCAGCACGGCCACTTCAACCTGAGCACGCATTACCCGTGGATCGGCATGCGTACGGCGGCGCTGGATGGCGCGCATGTGGAATACCTGCGCGGCGTGCGCAATCCGATCGCGATCAAGGTCGGGCCATCGGTGCAGCAGGACCAGTTGCTGCGGCTGATGGATGTGCTCAATCCGGATGACGAGCCGGGCCGGCTGAGTTTCATCCACCGCATGGGGGCGGCGCAGATCGCCGAGAAGCTGCCGCCGTTGCTCGATGCGGTCAGGCGCGACGGGCGTCGGGTGTTGTGGGTCTGCGATGCGATGCACGGCAATACCGAAAGCACCAGCAACGGCTACAAGACCCGCCGCTTCGACAATATCCGCAGCGAGGTGGAATTGGCCTTCGATCTGCATGCCGCAGCCGGCACCCGTCTGGGAGGCGTGCATCTGGAGCTGACCGGGGAGGATGTGACCGAGTGCACCGGCGGCGCACGCGAGTTGACCGAACGTGATTTGGAGCGTGCCTATCGCTCCACTGTCGATCCGCGGCTGAACTACGAACAGTCGCTGGAGATTGCCATGGCGATCGTGCGCAAGCAGGGGCAGTCCGCCCCGTGAGTGGCGCCCGTCGGACTCAGTGCCGGCGGGCCGGCGCAGCGGGGCTGGCGGAAAACGCCGGTGGCTGCCGGGCCTGGGTGAGCTGTTCATAGGCGTAGCCCAGCGCCAGCAGCCTGGGCTCGCTCCAGGCAGTTCCCATGAACAGCAGCCCCAGCGGCAGGCCATTGGCGTGCCCCATCGGCACGCTCAGGCTCGGATAGCCGGCCACGGCTGCGGCGCTGTAGCTGCCGCCGGGGAACGCATCGCCCTGGCCGGGCGTGGTCAGCCATGCGGTGCCGGTAGTCGGGGCGATCAGTGCATCCAGCCGGTCTGCCTGCAGGGCGGCATCGATCCCCTGCGGACCAGCAAGACGTCGTGCGCGGGTGCGGGCGGCGATATAGGCCGGATCGGTGAGGGGGCCCTGGCGGGCGGCCTGCTCCAGCAGATCCTGGTCGAAGTGCGCCATTTCGCGTGCGGCATGTTCGTGATTGAAGGCGATCAACTGTTCCAGCGTGCGGATCGGCGCCTTGGCGGTGCCAAGGTAACGCTCCAGCCCGGCCTTGAATTCATACAGCAGCAGGGTCTGCTCGTCCTGCTCCCACTGGCCCTCGGTAGGGATGCGGGTTTCGATGACCGTGGCACCGGCATCGCGCAGCGCGGCGATGGCCTGGGCGAACACTGCGGCGATCTCCGGCTGTTCGACCAGGGCGGGGCGCAGTACGCCGATGCGGGCTCCGCGCAGGGCGTCCGGGTGCAGGCGGGCGTGGTAGTCGTACACCGCCCGGCCGGGCATGGTAGCGGTCGCCGGGTCGGCGCCGTCACGGCCGGCCAGGATGCCCAGCAGGATGGCGCTGTCGGCGACGCTGCGGGTCATCGGGCCGGCGGTGTCCTGGCTGAAAGAGATCGGCACGATGCCGCCGCGGCTGACCAGTCCCACGGTCGGCTTGAGTCCGACGATCCCGTTCACTGCCGCCGGACAGGCGATGCTGCCGTCGGTTTCGGTGCCCACGGCCGCCACGGCCAGGTTGGCCGCCACCGCCACCGCGCTGCCGGCGCTGGAGCCGCAGGGATTGTGGCTCAGTGCGTAGGGGTTGCGGGTCTGGCCGCCTACCGCGCTCCAGCCGGAAGTGGAGCTGCTGGAGCGGAAGTTGGCCCATTCGCTGAGATTGGTCTTGCCCAGGATCACCGCGCCGGCCTCGCGCAGCCGCTGCACCACAAAGGCGTCCTCGTCGGGGTGGAATGAGCGCAGCGCCAATGAGCCGGCGGTGGTGGCCATTGGCGTGGCGTCGATATTGTCCTTGAGCAGGATCGGCAAGCCATGCAGGGGGCCGCGGATACGGCCGCTGCGCCGCTCGGCATCGCGCTGGGCAGCCTCGCGGCGGGCGGCGGGGTTGATCAGCAGTACCGAGCGCAGGCGTGGGCCGCTGCGGTCCAGGCTGGCGATCCGCTGCAGGTAGGCTTCGGTCAGGGTGACGCTGTCCAGCTCACCGCGGGCCATCAGCGCCTGCAGATCGTCGATGCGGGCTTCGGCATAGGCGAATGGCGCCACGGGGGCGTCGGCGGGTACTGGCGTGCGTGTGCAGGCGCTGCCCAGCAGCAGGGTCAGGGCGGTCAGCAGGAAGGGCTGGGAGCGGCGCGAGGGGGTGTCCATCTGCGCAGGCTAGCCAGCCGGCAGGGGGCTTTGCAAATGCCGCGCTCAGTCGAGGTGGCGTTTGCGGATATCCCGTGCCAGCACCCAGACCACCAGTACGTTGACTGCCAGCAGCAGCCACGACGCCCAGCCGGGGTGTTTGACGATGGCGTACAGATCCAGTGGCAGATACAGCGCCGCGGAGATGCAGCCCAGCCACGAGGCCCACGCATGGGCGCGCCACAGCCCCCACGCTTCCACGGCACGCAGCAGGCCATAAGCGGCCAGTACGGTGGCGGCGAGGTGGACGGTATCGGGAGTGATCTGGCCGAGCAGCGAAGAGAATGACCCGTGCTCGGGATCGCCGCCAAGGCGCAGGATCAGGGTGTTGATGACGGTGCGCAGCGGGGCAGGCCCGGACACTTCCAGGCCGGCCGCGGCGAGAAAGGCCGCAAGGGCCTTTCCCGCTTCCAGCAGCGCGATGGCTGCCAGGCCCGGATGCGCATGCGGATCCGGGTTGTAGGGCGACGTGCCGGTCAATGCAATCAGCCGGCGCGCGAGGCCTTCTTGCGGTCGCTTTCGGTCAGGAACTTCTTGCGCAGGCGGATTTCCTTCGGGGTGACTTCGACCAGCTCGTCGTCCTCGATGAAGTCCAGTGCCTGCTCCAGCGTGTACTTGATGGCCGGGGTCAGCTTGATCGCGTCATCCTTGCCCGACGCGCGCATGTTGGTCAGCGGCTTGGTCTTGATCGCGTTGACGGTCAGATCGTTGTCCTTGGAGTGGATACCGATCAGCTGGCCTTCGTACACGTTGTCGCCTTCGGCGGCGAACAGCTTGCCGCGCTCTTCCAGCGGGCCCAGCGCGTAGGCCGGGGTGGCACCCGGGGCGTTGGCGATCATCACGCCGTTCTGGCGCTTGGCGATGGCGCCCTGTTCCTTCGGGCCGTAATGGTCGAACACGTGGAACAGCAGGCCCGAACCCTGGGTCAGGGTCTTGAACTCGTTCTGGAAGCCGATCAGGCCACGGGCCGGAATCATGTAGTCAAGACGCACACGGCCCTTGCCGTCGGCTTCCATGTTCTTCAGCAGGCCCTTGCGGATGCCCAGCTTCTCCATCACGCCGCCCTGGTGCTGTTCTTCGATATCGACGACCAGCTGCTCGATCGGCTCCATCATCTGGCCGTCGATTTCCTTGATGATCACTTCCGGGCGCGACACGGCCAGCTCGTAGCCTTCACGACGCATGGTTTCGATCAGCACCGACAGGTGCAGCTCGCCACGGCCGGAGACCAGGAACTTGTCCGCGTCTTCCAGCTGCTCGACCTTCAGTGCCACGTTGTGCACGGTCTCGCGCTCCAGGCGCTCCTTCAGCTGGCGGCTGGTCAGGAACTTGCCGCCGGACAGGTCCTTGTTGCCGGCGAACGGCGAGTTGTTGACCTGGAAGGTCATGGAGATGGTCGGCTCGTCGACGGTCAGTGCCGGCAGCGCTTCCGGGGCATCCGGATGGCAGATGGTGTCGGAGATGGTCAGTTCCTGGATGCCGGAGATGGCGACGATGTCACCGGCCTCGGCTTCTTCGACTTCCACCCGCTCCAGGCCCATGAAGCCCAGCACCTGAAGCACCTTGCCGTTGCGCTTCTTGCCTTCGCGGTCGATCACGGTGACCGGCATGTTCTTCTTCAGCTTGCCGCGCTGGATGCGGCCGATGCCGATCACGCCGACGAAATTGTTGTAGTCCAGCTGGCTGATGCGCATCTGGAACGGGCCTTCCGGATCCACGTCCGGCACCGGCACGTACTTCATGATCGCTTCGAACAGCGGGGTCATGTCGCCCGAACGCACGGTGTCTTCCAGGCCGGCGTAGCCGTTCAGGCCCGAGGCGTAGACGATCGGGAAGTCCAGCTGCTCATTGGTGGCGCCGAGCTTGTCGAACAGGTCGAACACCTGGTCGATCACCCACTCCGGACGCGCGCCCGGGCGGTCGACCTTGTTGACCACGACGATCGGCTTGAAGCCCATCGCGAAGGCCTTCTGGGTGACGAAACGGGTCTGCGGCATCGGGCCGTCCATCGCGTCGACCAGGATCAGCACCGAGTCGACCATCGACAGCACTCGCTCCACTTCGCCGCCGAAGTCGGCGTGTCCGGGGGTGTCGACGATGTTGATGCGGTTGCCATTCCACTTGATGGCCGTGTTCTTGGCCAGGATGGTGATGCCGCGTTCCTTTTCCTGGTCGTTGCTGTCCATCACGCGCTCGGCGAGCACCGTGCGCTCGGACAGCGTGTCGGAGTTCTTGAGCAGGCAGTCAACCAGGGTGGTCTTGCCATGGTCCACGTGAGCGACGATGGCGATGTTGCGAAGATTTTCGATAGACATGCGAAAGACGGCCAGCCGGCGCCGTGAATTGGGGAAAAGAGTTCAACATTATACCGGTATGTGGCCCCATCGCGAAAAGTACCTGTGAAATCGACCGGACCGGGGGTTCAGCTGGCATCGGCAGAGGTGAGGGCCGCAGGGGCAGCGCCGGGTGCGGGGGCGGGTGTATCCTATGGGGCTAGCGAAAATGTCTTCTCCCACAAGGATTCCCATGTCCCTGATCGCCCATTTCGACACCTCCCGCGGCCCCATCAAGGTCGAGCTGTTCGCCGACAAGGCCCCGCTGACCGTGGCCAACTTCGTCAACCTGGTCAAGCATGGCTTCTACGACGGCCTGATCTTCCACCGCGTGATCGCCGATTTCATGATCCAGGGCGGCTGCCCGGAAGGCTCCGGCCGCGGCGGCCCGGGCTACCGGTTCGAGGACGAGACCAAGAACGGCGTGCGCCATGATCGCGGCGTGCTGTCCATGGCCAATGCCGGCCCGTCGACCAATGGCAGCCAGTTCTTCATCACCCACATCAAGACCGATTGGCTCGATGGCAAGCACACCGTGTTCGGCAAGGTGCTCGAAGGCATGGATGTGGTCGACAGCGTGGCCATGGGCGACGTGATCAACAAGATCACCCTCGAGGGCGACGCCGAGGCGGTGCTGGCCGCCAAGGCCGACCGCGTGGCCGAGTGGAACAAGATCCTCGCCGCCTGATTCCTTTCGACGGCCACCCTTCATCCGGTGGCCGTTTTTGATCCGGCCGTCGTGCCCGGCACGGCGACCTGCGCAGACTCTCACCCCACACGCTTTATCAAGCAGAGGAAATCCCCCATGAAGACTCCTGTACGTGTTGCCGTCACCGGCGCCGCCGGTAATATCGGTTACGCCCTGCTGTTCCGCATCGCCTCCGGCGAAATGCTGGGCAAGGACCAGCCGGTCATCCTGCAGCTGCTGGAAATCGACAACGAAAAGGCCCAGGCCGCCCTGCAGGGCGTGGTCATGGAGCTGGAAGACTGCGCGTTCCCGCTGCTGGCCGGCGTGGTGACCACCGCCGATCCGCTGGTGGCCTTCAAGGATGTGGACGTCGCCCTGCTGGTCGGCGCGCGTCCGCGCGGCCCGGGCATGGAGCGCAAGGACCTACTGCTGGAAAACGCCAAGATCTTCACCGTGCAGGGCAAGGCCCTGAACGCCGTCGCCAAGCGTGACGTGAAGGTGCTGGTGGTCGGCAACCCGGCCAACACCAATGCCTACATCGCGATGAAGTCGGCCCCGGACCTGAACCCGCGCAACTTCACCGCCATGCTGCGCCTGGACCACAACCGTGCGCTGAGCCAGCTGGCCGCCAAGACCGGCAAGACCGTGGACAGCTTCGAGAAGTTCACCGTGTGGGGCAACCACAGCCCGACCATGTACCCGGACTACCGCTTCGCCACCACCGGCGGCGCCAAGGTTGCCGAGCTGATCAACGACCAGGAATGGAACGCCAACACCTTCATCCCGACCGTCGGCAAGCGTGGCGCGGCGATCATCGCCGCCCGTGGCCTGTCCTCGGCCGCGTCGGCCGCCAATGCCGCCATCGACCACGTCCATGACTGGGTGCTGGGCAGCAACGGTAAGTGGGTGACCATGGGCGTGCCGTCCGACGGCTCCTACGGAATCCCGGAAGGCGTCGTGTTCGGCTTCCCAGTAACCACCGAGAACGGCGAGTACACCATCATCAAGGATCTGCCGATCGATGACTTCTCGCAGAAGTACATCGACATCACCCTGAACGAACTGGAAGAAGAGCGCGCCGGCGTTGCCGACCTGCTGTAAACCCACACGTGTGATGGTGTGACCGACGGGGAAGCTTGGGCTTCCCCGTTTTTTATTGTTTTTCCGGTTCGAAGCGACGCTGTTGCGTTGCTCGCATGTGAGTTGTCATGAGCCCTGATATCAGCGTGCATCACCTGGACGCGCATCTGCTGGTGGCGGAAAAGCCGGCCGGGCTGTTGTCCGTGCCCGGGCGCCTGCCGGAGAACCAGGATTGCGTGATCGCCCGGCTGCAGCAGGTGTATCCGGAGGCCCTGACCGTGCACCGGCTCGACCAGGTGACGTCCGGGCTGATGCTGTATGCGCGCGGCAAGCCGATGCAGGCGGCGCTGTCGGGACTGTTCGAGCGGCGCCAGGTCGACAAGTGCTATGAGGCGCTGCTGGAGGGGGAGGTGGCTGGCGAGGCCGGCGAGGTGGCCCTGCCCCTGATCTGCGATTGGCCGAACCGGCCGCGGCAGATCGTCGATTTCGAGGTTGGCAAACCGGCGCTGACGCGCTGGCGGGTGATCGGGCGCGATGCCGTCGCGCAGCGTACGCGGGTCGCGCTGGAACCGGTGACTGGCCGCAGCCACCAATTGCGGGTGCATATGGCCAGCCTTGGCCATCCGATGGTCGGCGATGTGTTCTACGGCGCGGCTCCGGCCGAGCGGGTTGCGCTGCATGCCTGCGCGCTGGCTTTCGTGCATCCCGAATCCGGACAACCGCTGCGCTTCCTGTCACCGGCGCCGTTCTGAGTTGCGGGTGCTGGCGCCGGCTCAATGCCGCCCGGCGTTTTCCGGCATCGGTTGGGTGGTGTCCAGATCGTCCAGCAGTGACCAGACCACCTGGAGACCTTCCGGGTCCCGGCTCAGGGCGAATCGGGCCGGGGCGTTGTGTACCAGGCGGCTGCCCGGGACGGGAGTGAGGTAGAGGTCACGCGCATCGATCACCGTGCGGGCAGAGCGTGCGCCCAGATCGCCGATATCGGTGATGCGGCCCCCTTCGCCGCTGAGGGCATGCTCGAACTCCACCAGGATGTCGGCGCGTGCCGGTGCCACGCCCGGGCTGGCGAGGGTGGCGCCGCGAATCAGCAGATCGGGCCACACGTCGCCGTTCTCCGGCAGCCCGGTGTACAGGGCGTGAGGCGCGCTGGCGTAGTCGCCGCTGGCGATGGCATCCAGCGCCACCAGCAGGGCGAGGAAGTTCAGTTTGCGCAGCTTCTGCTTCTGCGGATCGCCTTCGATGCCGCCGGATTCGATCAGCACGGTGCTGGTGCCCCAGTACGTCATCAGATCACCGAACGCGCGCGGGTTGAACTCGTCGTCCCAGCGCGCGATATGGCCGCCGATGCGCGGTTCCAGTGCGGCGCGGATCAGCGCCGAGACGCCGATCGCGCGTCCGCGCACGTCATTGACTTCCCGCTGTTCGTTGAACGGCGGCGCGAGCAGGGCGATCGCGGTGCCACGTGCGGAGTCGCCCACGCGGTAGCCGGGACGCTGGTCATGCAGGTTGAAGCCGAAGGCCGGTTGCAGGCGATCACGGAGGGTCTTGAGCGCACGGGCTTCCGGCGAGGCCAGCGCGGCGGCATCGCGATTGATGTCGATGCCCTGCGCGTTGCGGCGCTGGAAGCGGGCCGCGCCATCGGGATTGAGGATCGGCACGACGTGCAGGCTCAGCTGCCGGCGCAGGCGATCTGCCAGCGGATGCGCCGGGGATTGGCCGAGAAAATGGAACAGATCGGCCAGCGCCATGCTGGCGGTGCTTTCATCACCATGCATCTGCGACCAGAGCAGGACGCGGGTCGGGCCGTCTCCCCAGTGCACATGGCGCAACGGGCGGCCCTCGGCGCTGTAGCCGATCGGCTCGATTTCGAAACCGGCTTCCGTCGTCAGCAGCGGGGTAGCGATTTCCCACCAGTGCTCCGCAGTGAAGATGCGCGAGGACAGACCATCGACGTGGTGGCGGGAATAGTCGGCCTCCACAACAGCCAGCCATGCCGGCGGTGGCGGCAGCTCGGCTGGTGAGCTGGCGGTTGCCGGCGCGGCGGACGCGACGTGGGGAAGCAGCATCAACATCGCGAGCATCAACGCAGGTCGGATCATGGGCACGGCAACGAACAGCGAGGCCGGCAGCGTCGGCGAGTGTGGGGCCCGGTGTCAATGGCGCTGCGCTCGTAACCGCTGGGCATATCCTGGTGCCGCTTCCGGGGCCCATCTCATCGGCCACGTCGGTGTCACGCGCACGGCGCTGGCGCGTTGACCGGTGTTCGGTGACGTCGCTTGCGGGCCGTAAGCCGTGCAAGCGGGCTGGTATTGCAGGCAACGGCAGCGCGGAAAAGACAGGGCAGTGTGGTTGCAGGATCGGGTCATGCCGGAAAGCCGCTGTCGCCCGCGTCGGGGACGGTGCGACGGCTTTGACTGGGGCCGCACCTACCCGTGTCTGGCAGGCCTCCTACGACCAATGTCGGAAGGAGCGGGGCACGGGCGCGGACTATGCTCGGATCAAACGCGCAGGTGCCGGAGGATGTCGTGCAGTACGAGCAGATCTACCGCCGTTCCATCGAAGAACCGGAGAGCTTCTGGGCCGAAGAGGCCAAGGCGATCCATTGGCATCGCCCGCCGCAGCAGATCCTGGACTATTCCAACCCGCCGTTCCGGCGCTGGTTTGTCGGTGGGGAAACCAACCTCTGCTACAACGCGGTGGACCGGCATCTGCCCGCGCGCGGCGATCAGCTCGCACTGGTCGCCATCTCGACCGAAACCGATGTCACCCGCGAGATCACCTACCGCGAGCTGCATCGCGAGGTGAATGCCTTCGCCGCGGTGCTGCAAACGCTCAATGTCGTTCGTGGCGACCGCGTGGTCATCTATATGCCGAACATGGCCGAGGCGGTGTTCGCGATGCTGGCCTGCGCGCGCATCGGCGCGGTGCATTCGGTGGTGTTCGGTGGTTTTGCCGCGCACAACCTGGCGCTGCGGATCGACGACGCCACGCCCAAGCTGCTGATCACCGCCGATGCCGGCATGCGCGGTGGCAAGGTCATTCCTTACAAGCCGATGGTCGATGCGGCCTGCGCCGAAGCCCAGTCACCGCCGCCGAAAGTGCTGATCGTTTCGCGCGGGCTGGATGCGGCCCAGCCGCGCATCGCCGGCCGCGATGAAGACTATGCCGCGCTTCGCGCGCAGGTCGGTGATGCGGAAGTGCCGGTGGTGTGGCTGGAATCCAACGAGCCCAGCTATCTGCTCTATACCTCCGGCACCACCGGCAAGCCGAAAGGCGTGCAGCGCGATGTCGGTGGCTACGCGGTGGCGATGGCGCAGTCCATGCGCACGGTGTTCGACTGCGCGCCGGGGCAGGTGATGTTTTCCACCTCCGACGTCGGCTGGGCGGTGGGGCATTCCTACAACGTCTACGGCCCGTTGATCGGCGGCTGCACCTCGCTGCTGTACGAGGGCCTGCCGACCACGCCGGACGCCGGCATCTGGTGGGCGCTGTGCGAGCAGTACGGAGTGCGCACGATGTTCTCCTCCCCCACCGCGATCCGGGTGCTGAAGAAGCACGACGTGGACTTCATCGACCGTCACGACCTGTCCGAGCTGAAGTACCTGTTCCTGGCCGGCGAACCGCTGGACGAACCCACCGCGCAGTGGATCAGCGGCGCGCTGCGCAAACCGGTGATCGACAACTACTGGCAGACCGAGACCGGCTGGCCGGCGTTGACCCTGCTGCCGGGTCTGGAGATGAAACCGGTCAAGTTCGGCTCACCCGGCTTCCCCAACCTCGGCTACCGGATGAAGATCATCGACGAGCAGAGCGGTGCCGAAGTGCCAGCCGGACAGAAGGGCGTGCTGGTGATCCAGCCGCCGTTGCCGCCGGGCTGCATGAGCACCGTCTGGAAGGACGATGCGCGTTTCCTCAAAAGCTATTTCAGCCACTTCAACGAACTGCTCTACAGCTCGCTGGACTGGGCCATCCGCGACGCGGACGGCTACACCTTCATCCTCGGGCGCACCGACGATGTGATCAATGTCGCCGGGCACCGGCTGGGCACGCGCGAGATCGAGGAGGCCATCGCCAGCCATCCGCGCGTGGCCGAGGCGGCGGTGATCGGCGTCCATGACGAGCTGAAGGGGCAGGTGCCGCTGGTGTTCGTCACCCTCAAACAGGCCGCGGCCCAGGACGAGGTGCCGCGGCTGGCAGCGGAAATGCTGCAGGCGGTGACCACCTCGCTGGGGGCGGTGGCGCGACCGGCGCAGGTCCATATCGTCCATTCACTTCCCAAGACGCGTTCGGGTAAGCTGCTTCGGCGTTCGCTGCAGGCCCTGGCCGAACGGCGCGACCCGGGGGATCTGTCCACACTGGACGATCCCGGCGCGCTGGAGGAAATCCGTCGCGCTCTGGGGACATAGCGCCGCCGGGCTGGCAGGCGGCAGCAGCAGCGATCGCAAGGGGGCGGTACGCAGGCAGGTGCGGTGATCCGGGGCGGGGGCCCCGGCGCGCGTGATGCGTGCCGTGTTGGCGATGCATCACATGTGGGAGGGGGAATGGCATTCATCTATGCCAAGACGGCCGCTGGCCGTCGTGAGATCGAAGACCGTGCGCTGCGTCTGGCGCCGGCGTTGCGCTCGGTGCTGCTGCTGGTCGATGGCCAGCGCGATGAGCATGAACTGTCGCAGATGGCGCAGGGCCTGCGTGCACCCGGGGATGTTCTGGTGCAACTGGCGTCGCTGGAACTGATCGAAGCGGTGGGCGGCAGTGCCGAGATCAAACCGGCACTGCCGGTGACCACGCAGCTGGGCGATGATCCGTTGCGCTACCAGCAGCTGCGCGACTGGATGGCCGAATCGGTGCGCAAGCACCTGGGGCTGAAAGGCTATCTGATCCAGTTGAAGATCGAGCGCAGCAAGACCGCGGTCGCACTGGAGCAGCTGTGGCCGGAACTGGCCGGTGCGCTGGGCAAGGCCAAGAGCCCGGCCTTTGCCACCCGCTGGCTGGAGGAAGCCCGCGCGCTGGTGTTGGGCTGAGGCGGCCTGAAACGCCCACGGCCGCCAGCGCGAGGCCGGCGGCCGTGGTTTTTCAGGCGGCGGTGTGCAGGCGGTCCGCAGCGCGCCGGCCGGTCAGACCAGACCTTCAGCCTTCAGGGCGGCCTGCACCGCCGGATCGGCCTGCATGCGCTGCTCGAAGCGGTCCAGTGCATCCATGCCGGCCAGGTCGAGCTTCAGCCCGCGCGCCCAGCGCAGCGTTACATAGGTGTAGGCATCGGCGATGGACGGACGCGGCGTGCCGCCGAGCCAGTCCACCTGCGCCAGGCGGTCGTTCACCCGCTGGTACAAGGCCTTGAGCCTGTCGCGCGCGTTCTGCTGGGTGCGGGCGATCACCGCCTCGTCTTCCAGATACCGGGTCGAACCGAAGATCGGGTAGTACACCGGGTGCAGATCGGCGTTGACGAAGGACAGCCAGCGGTTCACTTCGGCGCGGGTGCGCGGCTCGCTGCCACCGTCCAGGCCGGCGGCCGGCGCCTTGTCGCAGATGTAGTGCAGGATCGCCGCGTTCTGGGTCAGCACCCAGCCGCCGTCTTCCAGCACCGGCACCGCGCCGGAAGGATTCATCGCCAGGAACTCGGGCGACTTCATGGTCGGCATATCCACGATCTGGACTTCAAACGGCAGACCGGACCAGATCAGCGCGATATGGTCGGCCAGCGAGCAGGCGCCGGGCTTGGTGTAGAGCTTCATGGGAATCCTGTCGAAGGGATGGGACTCCGCATTATCGCTACAAGCGCGCTGCCCTTTGTGGCCATGCGTAGCACAGACAGTGCGCCACGCGTTCAATCTGCTCAGGAGTTGCGGGGCTTGAGCGACTGCACCTTATAGAAGGTGTGGCCGCCGATGACCGCGACCTGGTAGGCGTTGCGCCAGCTCGGGCTGGCGATGGCATGGGCGGCGAAATGGCTGGCGCCGGGCACGATCTCCTTGCGTTCGCCCACGGGCAGTGCCCAGTTGCGCTCGGCGGCAAAGGCCACGTCAACGGCTTCCGCCCAGGCATCGTTGTTGCGCAGCTGGGTGCCGGGGGCGACCAGGGTCGGGGCGAACTGCTTGCGCGCGGTCACCACCTGGCACATCGAGTCGCCCCACAGGCCGCTGTCCAGCCGCCGCAGGGCGACTTCGGCCACGGCCTGCTGGCCGCGCAGGGTCTGGTCGCGGGCTTCCAGATAGACGGTGGTACTCAAGCACAGCGAATCGGCAGCCGGCTGCGGCAACATCTGCGACAGCCAGAGAATCCAGGCCAGTTTCATAAATCTCCTTGCTCCGTATGGGCCCGCGGCAACCTGCTCCGGGAATGGAGCAGAACGGCACGTCGGACTTGGCGTTATGGGGAGGCGGCCATGGCATCGGGGCCGCCCCGTGGGCGGCTCTCCATCAGATGGGGAGGACCGCGCCTGGCTCACCGGGACTGGGGGTGAGCGAGAAGTGCGCGCAAGGTAGGGGGCGAATCCAAAACTCATCCTGAACGTTATTTCTTGACATTCAGGTTTGCATCTGAAGCCGAATGGGCGCCGGTTTTGCGTATTCACATTTTGGGCGGGCGCCACGCAGCACGGCGCGGAGGCCCGGATTTCCCCATTTCAGCGGGGAAAATGCGTGATGCGCATCGCGTTTTCAGCGCTATAAGCCGCTCAAACAGGCCGATTACCGGCGCCGGCCCCATCGGCCGCGCCCCGCCGGCAAGGGGGCCGTCCGCCGCGTGCTCAGAGCGCGGCCGCCAGGCGGCTGCCTTGGTCGATCGCGCGTTTGGCATCCAGCTCGGCGGCCACGTCGGCGCCGCCGATGATGTGCACCGGGCGACCGGCCGCGCGCAGTGCATCGGCCAGATCCCGGCGCGGCTCCTGGCCGGCGCAGACCACCACGGTGCCCACTTCCAGCAGCTGCTCGCTGCCGTCCACGCGGATGCGCAGGCCGCTGTCGTCCACGCCCAGATATTCGACCCCGCCGAACATCTGCACGCCCTTGGCCTTGAGCGTGGCGCGGTGGATCCAGCCGGTGGTCTTGCCCAGTCGCGCACCGGGCTTGCCGGGGCTGCGCTGCAGCAGCCAGACCTGGCGCGCGGCGGGCGCGGGCTGCGGCCGGGCCAGTGATCCGCGGGTTTCGAAGGTGGCATCCACGCCCCATTCGGCCATCCAGCGGGTCGGGTCCAGCGCCGGGGACGGCCCTTCATGCACCAGGAACTCGCCGACGTCGAAGCCGATGCCACCAGCGCCGATGATCGCCACCTTGTCGGCAGCCGTTACCCGGCCCAGCAGCACATCCAGATAGCTGACCACCATCGGGTGGTCAGCGCCGGGGAAGCTGGCCTTGCGCGGGGTGATGCCGGTGGCGATCACCACCTCGTCGAAGCCGCTCAATGCCTCGACATCGGCGCGGGTGTTCAAGCGCACATCGACCCCGGTTTCGGCCAGCTGATGGCGGAAGTAGCGCAGCGTCTCGTGGAATTCCTCCTTGCCGGGGATGCGCTTGGCCACGTTGAACTGGCCGCCGATCTCGCCGGCCGCATCGAACAGGGTCACCTGATGGCCACGCTCGGCGGCCACGGTGGCGCAGGCCAGCCCGGCCGGGCCGGCGCCGACCACCGCAACACGCTTGGGCGCGCTGGTCGGCAGGTAGACCAGCTCGGTTTCATGCGCGGCGCGGGGATTGACCAGGCAGCTGGCGCGCTTCTGCTGGAACACGTGATCCAGACAGGCCTGGTTGCAGGCGATGCAGGTGTTGATCGCCTCCGGCTTGCCGGCGCGGGCCTTGGCCGGCCATTGCGGATCGGCCAGCAGCGGCCGCGCCAGCGACACCATGTCGGCGCCGCCGCCGGCGAGGATCCCTTCGGCCACGTCGGGCATGTTGATGCGGTTGGTGGCGATCAGTGGAATGCCCACGTGCGGCTTGAGCTTGGCGGTGACGCCGGCAAACGCGGCGCGCGGTACCGAGGTGGCGATGGTCGGGATGCGCGCCTCGTGCCAGCCGATACCGGAGTTGATCAGGGTCGCGCCAGCCGCTTCGATCGCCTTGGCCTGCTGCACGATCTCTTCCCAGTTGCTGCCGTCCTCGACCAGGTCCACCAGCGACAGCCGGTAGATGATGATGAAGTCCGGGCCGCAGGCCTCACGGATGCGACGCACGATCTCCACCGCAAAGCGCATGCGCTTGGTCGCGTCACCGCCCCAGGCATCGCTGCGGCCGTTGGTGCGCGGGGCGATGAACTCGTTGATCAGATAGCCTTCCGAGCCCATCACCTCCACGCCGTCATAGCCCGCCTCGCGCGCGTACTTCGCGGCACGGGCGTAGTCGGCGATATGCCGTTCCACGCCACCGGACGACAGCGCGCGCGGCGTGAACGGATTGATCGGTGCCTTCAGTTTCGACGGTGCCACCTGCAACGGGTGGTAGCCGTAGCGGCCGGCATGCAGCAGCTGCAGGCAGATCTTCGCGCCATGCGTATGCACCGCCGTGGTCACCTGGCGGTGGCGGCCCACTTCCCATGGCCAGGACAGCTTGCTGCCGAACGGCGCCAGCCAGCCCACCACATTCGGCGCGAACCCGCCGGTCACCAGCAGCGCCGCGCCACCGGCCGCACGCTCGCCGAAATAGGCGGCCAGCTTGGGGAAATCGCGGGCATGGTCCTCCAGTCCGGTGTGCATCGAGCCCATCAGGATGCGGTTGCGCAGCCGGGTGAAGCCCAGGTCCAGAGGGGTGAACAGGTGTGGATAGGCGGTGTCGGTGGCGGGCGTCATGTGGGATACGCTTGCGTATGGAATGTGCCCATTCTTACTGCCAATCGGCCTGTTTCTCAATCGTTGCCAGCGTCGGGCGGCGTGGTGTGGTCAACGACTGTGGCATCTCCGGAAGAGTTTGCGCCGCCGGTTGGGCGGCCTCCGTACGCTCTGTCGATGGCGGGCAGGTGCTGACGCGGTTCGCACGGCTGTACGCCCCGCGCGCATGCCGCTGCCACGGGAAGTACCGAAGCTGCCGGGTTGGCAGGGGCGTGCAGCCCGCAGGCACAAGGACCATTACCGGTACAGCCACCGCTGCCACGACACGCCATATGGCGGGGCAGGTGGCGCTGCGGAAAAGGACATCTATGCCAGCCGGTGCTGGCCACACAGAGGCTGGGCCACGGACCTCGTCGGGCCAGCGGGAGGTCGAGCGGGCGCCGTTGCCGGTCAAACAGCGGCAACGTGAGCCCGCACAGCGGGCCGATCAGCAACGCGAAGACCAGCGTGCCCCAGCCGATATTCCCGCCCAGCCATCCGCCGATGAGCAGCGCGGTGGCCTCAATCAGTGTGCGCACCTGCCAGATCGCCCGGCCGGTACGTGCGTGCAGGCCGGTCATCAGGCCGTCGCGGGGGCCGGGGCCGAAACGCGCTCCTATATAGAGACCGGTGGCGGTGGCCATCAGCACCAGCCCGGCGGCAAACACCAGCAGTTGCCACCCCAGTCCGTTCACGGCTGGCAGCACGGTCAATCCGAGTTGCGCGCTGGGGCCGATCATCAGCACGTTCAGCAGCGTGCCCAACCCGGGCTTCTGTCGCAGCGGCCACCACATCAGCAGTACAGCGGCGCCGATCAGATTGGTGGCCAGGCCGAACGACAGACCGCTGCGGACGGCAATGCCCTGGCCCAGTACATCCCACGGCGCAATACCGAGGTTGGCGCGGATCATCAGCGCCGACGCGATGCCGAACAGGAACAGCCCCAGCAACAGCTGCAGCAGGCGCTTGGTGAACGTCAGGGTGGGCATCGGATGACAGGCGTGAGCGGCCCGCATTGCCGCGGGCCGGGTAAGGGCGATATGCACCGCCGTCAGGCCGGCGCATGCGGTGGTGGCGGTTGAGGGGCGCGGGATCAGTCCCAGCCCTCCAGGGCCAGTTTGCCGATGGTGCGGCCCGATTCCAGCAGCGCATGTGCCTCGCGCAGATTGGCCGCGGTTATCGGCCCCAGGCGCCGGGTCAAGGTCGTGCGCAACTCGCCGGCATCGATCAGGCTGGCCGCACGGGTGAGAATGCGGTGCTGCTCGACCATGTCGGCGGTGCGGAAGCGGGCGCGCGCGAACATGAATTCCCAGTGGATGCCGATGCACTTGGCCTTGTAGGGATCGCCGATGTGCAGCTCCCCCTTGGGTTCGACCACCAGGCCGACGTGACCCTGCGGTGCCAGCAACTGGCCGAGCTGTTGCCAGTAGTGGTCGGTGTCGGCCAGGTTGAGCGCGGCATCCACCTGTGCAATGCCCAGCGCCTGCAACTGCGGCGCCAACGGCTGGCGATGGTCGATCACATGATCGGCCCCCATCTGCCGGCACCAGCTGCGGGTTTCCTCGCGCGAGGCGGTGGCGATGACGGTGAAGCCGGCATGGCGGCCCAGCTGGATCGCCATCGAGCCGACACCACCGGCCCCACCGATGACCAGCAAGCTGCGGCCGCAATGGCGTTTGCCATCGAGCTGGAACGGCATGCGCTGGAACAGCAGCTCCCATGCGGTCAGTGTGGTCAGCGGCAGCGCGGCGGCTTCGGCGAAATCCAGCGTGGCGGGTTTGCGCCCGATCAGGCGCTCGTCCACCAGCTGCAGCTGGGCGTTGCAGCCCGGGCGGGTGACATCGCCGGCGTAGTAGACCTCGTCACCCGCTTCAAACGCGGTCGTCTCCGGTCCCACGGCCACCACAATGCCGGCCGCGTCGAACCCCAGCACCTTTGGCTGACGTTCTTCGCCGGGCCTGGGCGCGCGCAGCTTGGTATCGACGGGGTTGACCGAAACCGCCTGCACACTTACCAGCACATCCTGGCCTTGGGGAGCGCCCGGATCAGGCAGATCGACATCTTCCAGCGAGGCGGGATCGACGATGGGGAGATAGCGGCTCAGGCCAACAGCTTTCATGCGGAAAAGTTCCGTCGCAGTGGGGGCAGGGACATGATACGCAGTGGACTGTTCAGCTGCCGCTTACGCAGGTATTCGACACTGAATTTCAAGGGCTTGCATGGCAAAAGGACCCTGCGCTGCAGCAATTGGCCGGGAGCCCTTGCCAAGGCTCGATCTTGCGGGGTTTGACGAAGCTGTATACGGTGCGCTCAGCCGGAAGCGTACGGACTGGATGGCCGTGCAAATTGTTACGCAGCCGTTAACATCGTCTTCACGGCCCTGCGAATACTGTTTATCGCGATGGCGTGCGGAAACGGCCGTCTCTGAACGCGACGAATGAAATCGCTGTGCTGGACCATGCCTCTACCGGTTTCATACCCCCGAAACACAAGGAGTTGTATTCATGAATAAGAAGATTCTTACCGCCGCACTGCTGGGTGGTCTTGCATTCGCCCAGGCCGCTTCGGCCCAGGAATTCGATGATCGCTGGTACCTGACCGGTGCTGCTGGTTTCAACTTCCAGGACAACGACCGTGGCACCAACGATGCTCCGTTCGCAACCCTGGGTCTGGGCAAGTTCATCAGCCCGAACTGGTCGCTGGACGGTGAGCTGAACTACCAGAACCCGAACTTCGACAACAACCAGGATCTGAACTGGTCGCAGTACGGCGTTTCGCTGGACCTGCGTCGCCACTTCATCCAGGACGGCCGTGGCTGGAACCCGTACCTGCTGGCAGGTCTGGGCTACCAGAAGTCGGAAGAAGAATATGTGATCAACTCGGTCGACTCGCCGGCCCAGCGCAAGGACGGCAACCTGGCCGCCAAGGTCGGTGTGGGTCTGCAGACCACGTTTGAAAAGCGCGTCGCCGTGCGTGCCGAGCTGGCCTACCGCGCCGACTTCGACGACCAGAGCGTTGCTACCGCCGCAGCTGGCGACCAGCAGGATTGGTTCGGCGACGTGCTGGCTTCGGTCGGCGTCGTGATCCCGCTGGGGCCGGCTCCGGTCGCGGCGGTTGCTCCGGCTCCGGCTCCGGTCGCGCCGAGCTGCGCGGACCTGGACGACGACGGTGACGGCGTCAACAACTGCGACGACAAGTGCCCGACCTCGCAGCCTGGCCAGACCATTGGTCCGGACGGTTGCCCGGTGCCGGTGTCGATCGATCTGAAGGGCGTGAACTTCGACTTCGACAAGGCCACCCTGCGTCCGGACGCTGTTGCGATCCTGGGCGAAGCCGCCGAGATCCTGAAGCGTTACCCGGATCTGCGTGTTGAAGTGGCCGGTCACACCGACTCGAAGGGCACCGACGCGTACAATCAGAAGCTGTCGGAGCGTCGCGCTGCTGCGGTGTACGACTACCTGAAGGACAACGGTGTTGACACCTCGCGTATGGTCGGCCCGATCGGCTACGGCGAGAGCCGCCCGATTGCTCCGAACACCAACCCGGATGGTTCGGACAATCCGGAAGGTCGCGCCAAGAACCGTCGCACCGAGCTGAACGTCCAGAACTGATCGGACGCTACAGTTGAGACACAACAAGGCCCGGCATTGCCGGGCCTTGTTTTTTGTTTTGGCGGGACTTTTTCACCCCTGACTTGGCGGGGGTGTGCGGCCGGCCACAGAACCGCTGGCAGAAGACGGTTGAAAGCACCCCGGTGCCTGCCTACACTCGCGAAGTTCTCCTGTTCGAATGGAAGTCACCATGTTGCGTATCGCACTGGCCGGTGTGCTGGGTCTGGTTCTTGTTCCCGCCGCGCACGCCGCTGTCGATTGTTCGGCCAGCGCGGTGATGCCCGCGCCGCTGGCGGCGACGGTAGTCGCACCGGTGGCCTCGGAGCTGTACGCCCGCCAGGGGCAGCTGGGGATGCCCTCGGGGGTGCTCAGTTCCGGCTCCAGCGAGGGGCAGTCGCTGGACCAGGTGCTGATGCGCCTGCGGGTGGAAAGCTGCAACAACGTGGCCAGCGCGATACCGGCGCGCCCGGCGATCAACGCCAATGATCCGGCGGCGTACAAGCCGCAGACCGAGTTCGACAACACGCCGTGGCGTTTTGACATGAGCCAGAACGGCAAGCGCATGACCGCCGAGGAGTTCGATGCGTGGATGAAGGCGCGTGGCGTGCGCGTGGTCAAGGCACGTCCGGCTGCGGCGGAGGCTGCTGCGCCGGCCCAACCGGCAACCGAGGCCAAGTAAGGCGGCGGGAGCCCCTTCGCAATCACAGATGGCCTCCCGCAAGCACCCCCATAACTACAATGCCCGCCCTGGCAACAGGAGCGGGCATTTTGTTTCCGGTGCGTCACCGATCAGGCCGGTGGCCAACGCCGGGGGGCGTCACGGGCTGGCGCGGGTGCTGTCCAAGGCCGGTTTGTGTTCGCGCAGCGAGGCGGCGCGACGGATTCAGGACGGCCGGGTCAGCGTGGATGGACTGGTCATCCGGGATCCGGAATTTCCCATCATCCAGGGCGTTCACCGGATTGTGGCCGATGGTCAGCCGTTGTCGGCAGCACGGCGGCTCTACCTGGCGTTGAACAAGCCGCGGGGGCTGGTCACCACGGTGAAGGACGAGCAGGGCAGGCAGACGGTCTATCGCTGCTTTGACGGAGCGGAATTGCCGTGGCTGGCACCGGCCGGGCGCTTGGACAAGGCGAGTGAGGGCCTGCTTCTCTTCAGCAATGATCCGGAGTGGGCGGCGCGGTTGACCGACCCACTCACTGGACCGCTGAAAACCTATCGGGTACAGATCGATGGGATTCCGGATGCGGACCAGTTGGCAAGGATGCATCATGGCGTTGAGGACGCCGGCGAACATCTGGCAGCCCACAGCGCCAGGCTGTTGCGCCAGAACGGACGTACCGCCTGGTTGGAAATAGTGTTGGACGAAGGGCGCAACCGCCATATCCGGCGCCTGCTGCAGGTTCTTGGGTGGGAAGTGTTGCGGCTGGTGCGCGTGGCGATCGGCCCGGTCCAGCTCGGAGAGCTGGCAAAAGGGCAATGGCGCGAGCTGGCCGCGGAAGAGCTCCAGGCGCTGGCCGGCGGCAAGGGCCTGGCCAAGCAAGACGATTTTGTATCGGGTTCAAATAATTCAGTCGAATAGCTGGAGTTGTTGCAGGGGTTGATTAGACTGATCCCCTGTTTTCCGAGGTCATGGTCATGCACTCTTCCGCTCGCGTTTCCGCCATTGCCGTGTTGATGGCGTCTGTGGCATTTCTGGCCGGGTGCGCGTCCTCCGGCAAGCCGGCAGCCAAGGCCGAGGACAAGCCGGTCACGGTGACGGTGGATGCACCGGTGGCGCAGAAAGATGCGCAGGGCAATTACCGCTTCCTGATGCAGCAGGGCGAGAAGCGAATGAGCGCCGACCAGTTCGACGCGTGGATGAAGGCCAACGGTATCCGCGTGGCCAAGGGCGCGCCGGCGCCGGTGCCGGAAGCGGCCAAGCCGGCCAAGCGCGGCAAGAACTGAGCCGCTTGCCACGGGTACGAAAAAGGCGCCGGTGACGGCGCCTTTTCTGTTTCTACCCAGGCGGTGATCAGCCCTTGATCACGCCCAGCTCCAGGCCGATGCGGGTGAACGCGTCGATGGCGCGGTCCAGGTGGGCGCGGCTGTGCGCGGCGCTGATCTGGGTGCGGATGCGGGCCTGGCCCTTGGGCACCACCGGGAAGAAGAAGCCGATCGCGTAGATGCCTTCTTCCAGCAGGCGCTCGGCGAATTTCTGTGCCAGCGGTGCGTCGTACAGCATCACCGGGCTGATCGGATGCACACCGGGCTTCACGTCGAAACCGGCGGCGGTCATCTTCTCGCGGAAATAGGCGGTGTTCTCACGCAGCGTGGCGCGCAGGTCGTCGGCGGCGGCCAGCATCTCGAAGGCCTTGATGCCGGCGGCGACCACATGCGGCGGCAGCGAGTTGGAGAACAGGTAGGGGCGCGAGCGCTGGCGCAGCAGTTCGATCACCTCGGTGCTGGCGCAGGTGAAGCCGCCCAATGCGCCGCCCATGGCTTTGCCCAGGGTGCCGGTGATGATGTCGATCTTCTCCAGCACGCCCTTGACCTCGGCCGAGCCGCGGCCGGTGGCGCCGAGGAAGCCGGTGGCATGGCATTCGTCGATATGCACCAGCGCGTTGTACTTCTTGGCCAGCGCGGTGATTTCATCGAGCGGGGCGATGAAGCCGTCCATCGAGAACACGCCGTCGGTGGTGATCAGCTTGGTCTTGCAGCCGGCCGCGTCGGCGGCCTGCAACTGCGCTTCCAGATCGGCCATGTCGCAGTTGGCGTAGCGGAAGCGCTTGGCCTTGCACAGGCGAACGCCGTCGATGATCGAGGCATGGTTCAGGCTGTCGGAAATGACCGCGTCGTTCTCGCCCAGCAGCGGTTCGAACAGACCGCCGTTGGCGTCGAAGCAGGCGGCGTAGAGGATGGTGTCGTCCTTGCCGAAGAACTCGGCGATCTGCTTTTCCAGCTGCTTGTGCAGGTCCTGGGTGCCGCAGATGAAGCGCACCGAGGCCATGCCGAAGCCGTGGCTGTCCAGCGCGTCCTTGGCGGCCTGAATCAGGTCCGGATGGTCGGCCAGGCCCAGGTAGTTGTTGGCGCAGAAATTCAGCACCGTGCGACCGTCGTCCAGGGTGATCTCCGCCGACTGCGGGCTGGTGATGATGCGTTCGGACTTGAACAGGCCCTGCGCGCGGATCGCGTCCAGTTCCTCGGCGTAGTGCCGGGTGAGCGGGGAATCGGTCTGGATAGAAGTCATGACAGGGCCGTACAGCAGCTAAGGGATGGCCGATTTTAGCCGTCCGCCACCTTCGGCGCTGGCGTCATGCGCAAACGCTATAAGCGGCGGGGTCGAAGTCATTTCTCCGGTCGGGTGTGCGCCTGCAGCATCCACGGCACACCCCACCAAAGGAGCTGCCGATGACCGCCTCACGCTCCCCGTTCACGTTGCCGACCAGGAAGCTGTTGTCCCTCAGCCTGGCCGTGGCGGCGTGCGGGGCGTGGTCATCGGCGCAGGGCCAGACGCTGACGGTGGAGCTGCTGCAGCAGCGTCTGGAACGGCTGGAACGTCTGGCCGGTGTCGCCGGCGGCGCCGAGGGTATCGCCCTGAGCGATCTGGACCAGCGCCTGCGCATTCTCGAGCGTCGCCTGGAACTGCAGGAGGAAGAGCGCGAGGCCGCCGCCAGGGCCGCGCCGAAGATCGCCATCGACCAGAAGGGTGCCTCCTTCAAGTCCGGCGACGGCAACTACGAGCTGAAGCTGCGCGGCCTGTTGCAGGGCGATGCGCGGGTTTTCCTCGGCGACAGCAGCCAGAACGACACCTTCCTGCTGCGCATCGCACGGCCGACGCTGGAGGGCTCACTGGGCAAGCTGGTGGCCTACCGTTTCACCCAGGAGTTCGCCGGCGACACTGCCAGCATCGTCGACGTCTATGCCGACCTGCGCTTCGATCCGGCCTACACGCTGCGGGTGGGCAAGTTCACCTCGCCGGTCGGTCTGGAGCGGCTGCAGTCCTCGGCGGCGCTGGTGGATGTGGAGCGCGCGCTGGCCAGCGAACTGGCGCCCAACCGTGATCTGGGCGTGCAGCTGCAGGGTGATCTGGCCAAGGGCAAGGTCAGCTATGCGCTGGGTGTGTTCAACGGTGCGGTCGATGGCCGCGATGCGGTCACCAGCAACCCGGACGACGAATTCGAGTATGCCGGCCGCGTGTTCCTCGAACCGCTCAAGGGCAGTGACAGCGTCTGGGCCGGGCTGGGCTTTGGCATCGGCGCCAGCGCCGGCGAAAAGCATGGCAGCGGCAACAACTTCCTGCCGCGTTATCGCACCCCGGGACAGGCCACGTTCTTCGCCTATCGCAGCTCGGTGATCGCCGCCGGTGAACACCGCCGCTGGTCGCCGCAGGGCTGGTTCTACCGCAACGGTTTCGGTCTGCAGGCCGAGTACATCGCCTCGCGGCAGGCGGTAGCACGCGACGCACGCCGCAAGGAACTGGAGCACCACGCCTGGCAGGCCACCGCCAGCTATGTGCTCACCGGCGAGGAGGCCGGCTACCGCGGAGTGACGCCGTTACGGCCGTTGGGCGTCAATGGCGGGCTGGGCGCGTTGGAACTCACCGCGCGCTACGGCGAACTGCGGATCGATGACGCGGCATTCCCGCTCTACGCCGATCCGGCGGTCTCGGCCGCGCGGATCCAGTCCTGGACGCTGGGCGCGAACTGGTACCTCACCGCCAACCTGAAGCTGGCCACCAACTACCTGCACAGCCGTTTCGATGCGGCTGCCGGTGGCGCGACGTTGCCTGATGAAAAAGCCGTTTTCTCGCGCCTGCAAGTTTCCTTCTGACGGAGAGCCCCATGAAGCATTTTTTTGTTTCCCGCATCGCCAGCGCGGCACTGGCCTTCGGCCTGGCCGTGTCCGCCGGCCATGTGTTCGCGCGCGATGTGCAGCTGCTCAACGTCTCCTACGATCCGACCCGCGAGCTGTACCGCGATTACAACGCCGCCTTCGCCAAGCACTGGAAGGAGACCCGGGGCGACACCGTCACGGTTGAAACCTCGCACGGTGGCTCGGGCAAGCAGGCGCGGGCGGTGATCGATGGCATCGAGGCCGACGTGGTGACGCTGGCGCTGGCTTACGACGTGGACGCGATCGCGCAGAAATCCGGGCTGATTCCCGCCAACTGGGAGTCGCGTCTGCCGGAAAACAGCGCGCCTTATACCTCGACGATTGTCTTCCTGGTGCGCAAGGGCAACCCCAAGGGCATCCGCGACTGGCCGGACCTGCTGCGCAGCGGCGTGTCGGTGGTGACGCCGAACCCGAAGACCTCCGGCGGCGCACGCTGGAACTATCTGGCGGCCTGGGCCTATGGCGACCACATTTTCAAGGGTGATCGCGACAAGGTCCTGAACTACATGCGCGCGCTGTTCCGCAATGTGCCGGTGCTTGATACCGGTGCACGCGGCGCCACGACTACTTTTGTCCAGCGTGGCATCGGTGATGTGTTGCTGGCCTGGGAGAACGAGGCTTTTCTGGCGCAGGAAGAGCTGGGTCCGGACAAGTTCGAGATCGTGGTGCCCAAGCTGTCGATCCTGGCCGAGCCGTCGGTGGCGCTGGTGGACCGCAACGTCGACCGTCACGGTACCCGCGAGGTCGCGCAGGCCTACCTGCAGTACCTGTATTCGCCGGAGGGGCAGCGCATCGCCGCCCGCCACTACTACCGGCCGCGCCATCCCGAGCAGGCCGACCGTGCCGACATCGCACGCTTCCCGCCGGTGCAACGGGTGACCATCCAGCAGGCATTCGGCTCATGGGCCAAGGCCCAGTCCGAACACTTCGCCGACGGTGGTGTGTTCGACCAGATCCAGGCGGGCAAGTAAGAACGTGAGCGCCGTGTTGCAGACATCGGCCGCAGTGCCGCGACGCCGCCCCCGGGTGCTTCCGGGGTTTGGTTTGAGCATGGGCATCACCCTGACCTGGCTGGGTCTGATCGTGCTGCTGCCACTGCTGGGTGTGTTCGCCAAGGCCGCCGGACTGGGGCCTGCGGGCATCTGGCAGATCTGGAGCGAGCCGCGGGTGCTGGCGGCGCTGCGGCTGAGTTTCGGCACCGCCTTCGCCGCCGCCGCCTTCAACACGCTGATGGGCACCTGGGTGGCATGGGTGTTCGTGCGCTACCGCTTTCCGGGCCTGCGCCTGTTCGATGCGGTGATCGACCTGCCGTTCGCGCTGCCCACCGCCGTGGCCGGCATCGCGTTGACCGCGCTGTACGGCGGCAACGGCTGGCTCGGGCAATGGCTGGAGCCGCTCGGGATCAAGGTCGCCTACACGCCGCTGGGCATCGTGGTGGCGCTGGTGTTCGTCGGCCTGCCGTTCGTGGTGCGGATCGTGCAGCCGGTGCTGGCCGAGGCCGAGCGCGAACTGGAAGAGGCCTCCGCCACGCTGGGCGCCAGCCGCCTGCAGACCCTCATGCGGGTAGTATTGCCGGCGCTGTGGCCGGCGATGCTGACCGGGTTCGCGCTGGCCTTCGCCCGTGGCGTGGGCGAATACGGCTCGGTGATCTTCATCGCCGGCAATCTGCCGCACGTCACCGAAATCGCGCCGCTGCTGATCACCATCCGTCTGGAGGAGTTCGACTACGCCGGTGCCACCGCCATTGCCGCGGCGATGCTGCTGCTGTCCTTCGCGGTGCTGCTGGGAGTCAACACCCTGCAGGCGCGGCTGCAGCGGCGGGGGGCACGATGAGCGGATTGAGCATCGTCTCGGCGCAGGCGCTGCCCGTCACACCGGCCGGCCCCATCGCGCGCACGCCCAGCGTCATCACCGAGCCTCGCTGGGTGCAGGGGTTGCTGATCCTCGGCGCGCTGGGCTTTCTGCTGTCCTTCCTGTTGCTGCCGCTGGTGCTGGTGTTCGCCGAGGCGCTACGCGGCGGCGTGCTGGCGTTCTGGAACGCGCTCAGCGATGCCGACGCGGTGGCGGCGCTGCGCCTGACGCTGACCGTGACCGCGATCGTGGTGCCGCTGAATCTGCTGTTCGGCGTGGCCGCGGCCTGGGCGGTGAGCAAGCACCCGTTTCCCGGCAAGCGCTGGCTGGTGACGCTGATCGACCTGCCGTTCTCGGTTTCGCCGGTGGTCGCCGGGCTGGTGTTCATCCTGCTGTTCGGCCGCGACGGCTGGCTGTGGCCGCTGATCGAGGACGGCCTGCGCCTGCACCTGCCGCTGCTGGGCGAGCGGCTGCTGCAGCTGCCCCGCATCGTCTTCGCCATTCCCGGCATCGTGCTGGCCACCACCTTCGTCACGTTCCCGTTCATCGCGCGCGAGCTGATGCCGCTGATGGAGCAGCAGGGCCATGACGAGGAACTGGCCGCGCTGACGCTGGGGGCCAGCAGCTGGCAGATGTTCTGGAAGGTGACCCTGCCCAACATCCGCTGGGGCCTGCTGTATGGCGTGCTGCTGTGCAGTGCGCGGGCGATGGGCGAGTTCGGCGCGGTGTCGGTAGTGTCCGGGCATATCCGGGGGCGCACCAACACGCTGCCGCTGCACGTGGAGATTCTCTACAACGAATACGCCTACAGCGCGGCCTTCGCCTGCGCCTCGCTGCTGGCGGCCAGCGCGTTGCTGACGCTGGTGGTCAAGACTTTCCTGGAGTGGCGCCACGGCGAATCGCTGGCCGCTCTCCATCGCCGCTGAGGACCGCATGAGCATACGCATACAACACCTGGGCAAGCGCTTTGGCAGCTTCACCGCGCTGGAGGATGTGAGCCTGGATATCCATCAGGGCGAGCTGCTGGCGCTGCTCGGCCCCTCCGGCTCGGGCAAGACCACGTTGCTGCGGGCCATCGCCGGGCTGGAACATGCCGACAGCGGCCGCATCCTGTTCGATGGCGAAGACGCCACCGCACTGAGCGTGCAGGCACGTCGCGCCGGCTTCGTGTTCCAGCACTACGCGCTGTTCAAACATCTGGATGTGCGCGGCAACATCGCCTTCGGCCTGGAGGTGCGGCGCGGCGCCGGGCGCTGGCCCAAGGCGCGCATCGATGCGCGGGTGCAGGAACTGCTGTCGCTGGTGCAGCTGGACGGGCTGGGCGGGCGCTATCCGGCACAGCTCTCCGGCGGCCAGCGCCAGCGCGTGGCGCTGGCACGCGCGCTGGCGATCGAGCCACGGGTGCTGCTGCTGGACGAGCCGTTCGGCGCGCTGGATGCCCAGGTCCGCCGTGAGCTGCGGCGCTGGCTGCGTGAACTGCATGACCGCACCGGGCTGACCACGGTGTTCGTCACCCACGACCAGGAAGAGGCGCTGGAGCTGGCCGACCGCGTGGCGATCCTCAACCGCGGCCGCATCGAACAGCTGGGCACACCGGCGGAGGTCTACGACCAGCCGGTGTCGCCGTTCGTCTACGGCTTTGTCGGCGAGGCCAACCGGCTGCCGGCGCAGTTGCTGGACGGCCGGCTGGCGGTGGGCGGCGGCAGTCTGGCCGCGCCCTCGACCAGCACCGCGGGTGCGGTGGAAATCTATGTGCGACCGGAGGATCTGGCAGTGGGCGAGGGCGGCTGGCCGGCCACGGTGACCGCGCTGCAGCGCAGTGGGGGCAAGGTCCGGCTGCGCGCAAAACTCGATGCCGATGCTTCGGAACTGGAGCTGGAGTTGCCGACGGCGGCGCCGGCCTACACGCCCGGCAGCACCGTGCATCTGCAGGTGCGACGCTATGGCGTGTTCCCGCGCACGGAGCGGTGAATACAGGGGCGGGGAGCACGAAGTTGTTGCATCGCAATAGGATGCGGTTAAAAATTCGTGAATCGTGGCCGCTACGGTTTCGATATCCCCCACTGCCTGGAGAATCCCTGATGCACAACAAGCGCCTTGCCGCTGCCGTTTGCGCCGCCCTGTTGTCCGTACCGTTTGCTGTCAGCGCCCAGGACAGCGAGGAAGCCGCATCCCCGTTCAGCTTCAACGCGACGGTCACCACCGACTACGTGTTCCGTGGTGTGTCGCAGACCGACAACGGCCCGGCGTTCCAGGCCGAGGCCAGCTACAGCGCGCCGTTCGGCCTGTATGCCACCGTCTGGGGCTCCAACGTCGACTTCGGCGAGAAAGGCGGCCCGAACTTCGAGGTCGACTACGCCATCGGCTGGAGCAAGGACCTGTCCGACCGCTGGAATCTGGACCTGGGGGTGAACCGTTACACCTACACCAGCGCCTCCAGCGACTACGGCGACATCGACTACAACGAATATCTGGCCAAGGTCACCTGGACCGGCCCGGTGACCGTCAGCGGCCTGCTGGGCTATGCCGACGACTACAGCAACAGCGGTGCCGAGCAGACCTACAGCGCGCTGGAAGCCAGCTACGACATCGGCGAGACCGGCTTCTCGATCGGCGCCTCGGCCGGCTACACCACGATCAAGGCCCAGGGCAACGACTGGCCGCGTCGCGAGGATTACTACGACGGCTCGATCTCGGTGTCCAAGGCGTTCGGCCCGGCCACCGCCACCGTGGGCTACTACGACACCTTCGGTGCAGACGCGCCGTCGCTGCGCCGCGAGTCGGACACCTACAAGCCGGGCGTGGTGTTCACCGTCTCGGTGGACGTGCCCTGATCGGTGTTTGATGTGGTGTGAAAAAGGCGTCGCAAGGCGCCTTTTTCTTGGCGGGTTCCGCCGTCGGGGAAAGCGCCGCGCCGCCGCGGCCCTGCCGCTGCCACCTGCCATCACCTGCTACAGGTCGCGCGATGCTGACCGGCCCGGCAACAGCTGCCTACCTGCCGTTCGCGCCGGGGGGACGGGCGATCAGAAGGGGCCGCCGCGTACGCGCGCTGCGACGATTTGCCGGAGTTGCGTCCGTTCGGTGTCTCCCGCAACGACCGAAGGCGCCTTGCGGCGCCTTCGGTGCGTCATCTGCTGGCCGTCAGTTCCAGCTCAGCACGACCTTGCCGGCCTTGCCTTCTTCCATCAGGTCAAAGCCCTTCTGGAAGTCGTCGATCGGCAACTGGTGGGTCATCACCTTGCCCAGCGGGAAGCCGGACAGCACCAGCTGGGTCATCTTGTACCAGGTCTCGTACATCTTGCGGCCGTAGATGCCCTGCACGGTCAGACCCTTGAAGATGATCTTGTCCCAGTCGCAGCCGGCGCCCTTGGGCATGATGCCGAGCATGGCGATCTTGCCGCCGTGGTACATGCAGTCGAGCATGTCGTTGAAGGCGCGCGGGTTGCCGCTCATTTCCAGGCCCACGTCGAAGCCCTCCATGTGCAGCTCGGCCATCACGTCCTTGAGCGAGGTGTTGGCGACGTTGACCACGCGCGTGGCGCCCATGTCGGCGGCCAGCTTCAGGCGGAAGTCGTTGACGTCGGTGACCACCACATTGCGCGCACCGATGTGCTTGCAGATGCCGGCGGCGATGATGCCGATCGGACCGGCGCCGGTGATCAGCACGTCCTCGCCGATCACATCGAACTCCAGCGCACAGTGCGCGGCGTTGCCGTAGGGGTCGAAGAACGCGGCCAGCTCCGACGGGATCTGGTCCGGGATCGGCCACAGGTTGGTGGCCGGCATCACCATGTATTCGGCGAACGCGCCGTTGACGTTGACGCCGATGCCCACCGTGTTCGGGCACAGGTGCTGGCGGCCGCCGCGGCAGTTGCGGCAGTGGCCGCAGACGATGTGGCCTTCGGCCGACACGCGCTGGCCGATCTCGTAGCCGGTCACGCCCGGGCCGATTTCGGCAATGCGGCCGACGAATTCATGGCCGATGGTCAGGCCCGGGGTGATGGTGCGCTGGCTCCACCCGTCCCACAGGTAGATGTGCAGGTCGGTGCCGCAGATGGCGGTCTTCTCCAGCTTGATCAGCACCTGGTTGGGGCCGGGCGTGGGGACCGGCACCTGTTCCATCCAGATGCCCTTGGTCGCTTCGCGCTTCACCAGCGCGCGCATCGTGTTGTGTGCCATTGCAGGGAAAACCGCCGTGTGAGTGAGGGCGCCGATTATATGCTTTCGTCTGTAACAACCCGGTACTGACCGATGGCAGGGGAGGGGCGGCGGTTGCAACCGCTACAATCGCCGCAACCTTAATTTGGGGAATGTTCCATGCGTTTGAATCTTCTCGCTTTTTCCATCGTGGCCGGTTTGGGCATGGCCCAGGCCGCGCAGGCCGCCGAAGGCATGTGGGTGCCGCAGCAGCTGCCGGAAATCGCCGGGCCGCTGAAGCAGGCCGGCCTGAAGCTGGACCCGCAGCAGCTGGCCAACCTGACCGGCGACCCGATGGGCGCGGTCGTGGCCCTGGGCGGCTGCACCGCCAGCTTCGTCTCGCCGCAGGGTCTGGTGGTCACCAACCACCACTGCGCCTACGGTGCGATCCAGCTCAACTCCACCGCCGAGAAGAACCTGATCAAGGACGGCTTCAATGCGCCGACCACCAAGGACGAACTCAGCGCCGGCCCGAACGCGCGCATCTACGTGCTGGACGACATCACCGATGTGACCGCGCAGGCCAAGGCGGCCATCGCCGGCGCCGGTGCCGATCCGCTCAAGCGCACCCAGGCGCTGGAAGCGTTCGAGAAGAAGCTCATCGCCGAGTGTGAAACCGACGAGGCCTACGCCTGCACGCTGTACAGCTTCTCCGGCGGCAACACCTACCGTCTGTTCAAGAACATGGAAATCCGCGACGTGCGCCTGGCCTATGCGCCGCCGGGCAGCGTCGGCAAGTTCGGTGGCGACATCGACAACTGGATGTGGCCGCGCCACACCGGCGATTTCGCGTTCTACCGTGCCTACGTCGGCAAGGACGGCAAGCCGGCCGCCTTCGCCGCCGACAACGTGCCCTACCAGCCCAAGCACTGGCTGAAGCTGGCCAACCAGCCGCTGGGCGAGGGTGACTTCGTGATGGTGGCCGGTTACCCGGGCCGCACCGACCGCTATGCGCTGGTCAGCGAGTTCGAGAACACCGCCAACTGGACCTACCCGGCCATCGCCAAGGCCTACAAGGACCAGATCGCGCTGGTGGAAGCGGCCAGCAAGGACAACCCGGACATCGCGGTGAAGTACGCCGCGAACATGGCCAGCTGGAACAACACCAGCAAGAACTACGACGGCCAGCTGGACGGCTTCAAGCGCAACAACGTGCTGGCCCACAAGCAGAAGGAAGAAGCGGCGGTGCTGGAATGGCTGCGTGGCCAGGGCGCGGCCGGCAAGCCGGCGCTGGACGCCTATGCGCAGCTGCAGGTGCTGGGCCAGCAGGCCCGCGCCACCCAAGCCCGCGACATGGATCTGGGCATGCTCAACCGCACCGGTACGCTGGGCACCGCCGTGCGCCTGTACCGTCTGGCCATCGAGAGGACCAAGCCCGACGCCGAGCGCCAGGAGGGTTACCAGGAGCGTGACCTGCCGGCCATCGAAGGCGGCCTGAAGCAGATGGACCGCCGCTACGTGCCGGCCATGGATCGCCAGTTCCAGCAGTACTGGCTCAACGAGTACGTGCAGCTGCCGGCCGCTCAGCGCCTGCCGGCGTTCGACACGTGGCTCGGCGGTGACACTGCCGCTGCCGTGACGGCGACGGTGTCGCGTCTGGACGGCTCCAAGCTGGGCAACCTGGATGAGCGTCTGAAGTGGCTCAACGCCGACAAGGCCGCCTTCGAAGCCAGCACCGATCCGGCCATCCAGTACGCGGTGGCGGTGATGCCGGCGCTGCTGGAATTGGAGCACCAGCGCAAGGTGCGCATGGGCGAGGAGCTGGTGGCGCGTCCGCTGTTCCTGCAGGCCGTCGCCGACTACAAGAAGAGCCAGGGCGGGTTCGTCTATCCGGACGCCAACCTGTCGCTGCGCATCACCTTTGGCAACGTGAAGGGTTACACCGGCCTGGACGGCAAGGTGCAGCCGGCCTTCACCGATCTGGAAGGCATCGTCGCCAAGGAAACCGGCGTCGATCCGTTCGATTCGCCCAAGGCCCTGATCGATGCGGTCAAGGCCAAGCGCTACGGCGGTTTCGAGGATTCGCGCATCGGCAGCGTGCCGGTGAACTTCCTGTCGGATCTGGACATCACCGGCGGCAACTCCGGCTCGCCGGTGCTCGATGCGCACGGTCGCCTGGTCGGTCTGGCGTTCGACGGCATCTGGGAATCGGTCGCTAGCAACTGGGTGTTCGACCCGGTGATGACGCGCATGATCTCGGTGGACGAGCGCTACATGCGTTGGGTCATGCAGGAAGTGGCGCCGGCGCCGCAGCTGTTGAAGGAAATGGACGCCGCCTCGAAGTAATTCATCGCGTCGTCTGAAATGAAAAACCCCGGGCGGGAAACGGCCCGGGGTTTTTTGTGCCCGGGATGGTCACAGCTTTTTTGACAACGACATCCGTTGCGAAGCCGAGGAAGTTGCCGTTGCCGGAAACAGCTGCAAGTGCGGACCTTACTGCTTTGTTGTGGCTTCGATGGATTCGCGAGCTGCGTTGCTCCTGCGAAAGCTGTAGCTCGGGGGAGCAACGCGCACCCGGGGGAGGTTTGTGTGCCCCAGTGAAGATCGCCCGTCTCCCGCCTCCCGGGTGCGCTGCGCTTACCCGGGCTACGGTGCCTGATTCTGCACCGTGCTCAGCGGTACGGGCCGGGACCGCGCCAGAGCAGCTCGCCGTAGCGGTAGACGTACATCACGATGACGAACTGCCGCGCATCGCCGATGGCCTGCAGTTCGGGCGCGTCCGCCGCCAGCATGCGGCACTTGCTGGAGCCGCGGCGCAGGGCCACTTCGGCCGGACAGACCATCAGCCAGGTGGTGCCCGGCAGCGGGATCGACAGTTCCTTCTGGCCATCGACCTCCTTGGCCCCGTCCATCCACGCACGCAGCTTTTCCTCGCTGATCAGGTCATAGACGATCTGGTAGCCGCCCACTTCCATGGCCGGCGCGCCCGCGCTGCGGTCGATGCGGCGGCCGCTGTCATTGCCCGGGCCGGCCGAATGCCCGTGATCGTCCGCGGCGGTGGTCCTGTCCAGCGCGCCGGGCGGGCGTCCGGTCCAGGTCTGCCGGCGGCGCGGTACCGATTCGGAGGGGCTGGCTGCCGGCGGTGGCGCGGCCGGCGCCTGTGCCGGTTGCGGCGTCGGCTGTTCTTGCTGCTCCGGTTCGCTGGGCGGCTCGATGTAGCGGGCCTCGGGCACCGGCTTGCGCTCCGGGCTGCGGCGTTGCGTGGTGGGTTTGGGTTGCGCGCGCGGGGCCTGGGTGGGCTTGTCCTGCGGCGGCACGTTGCTTGGCTGCGTTGACGGCGGTGCGTCGCCGACGAAATCGACCTTGACCCGGCCACCGCCAACCGCGCCTTGGGGCGTGGATACCAGCGGGGGATTGGAGTGGAGCAGGAGCAGCAGCATCAGCGCATGCAGCAGCGCGCTGACCAGCGCTGCGGCCCAGGGATCACGCTGTTCGCTCCAGGGGGCGGAGCGGGACGTCGGTGCGACAGGAACGTCGTTCATGCCGGCTGGGGGGCGTGGGAGGTGCGGACCCTCATGCGGACGTCATACCGGTTGGGCGATGGAAGCCGGGCATGGTAACGCCTGCCGTCGCCGGGTGAATGCGCGGCGGGCAACAAAAGGCGGCGCTGGCGCCCCGGTCTTGGCCGCCGGTCGGACAGGTCTGTGCGGCATGTACGGGATGGTCACGCCGGATCGCGACCATCTCCCGCCGTTGCCGGTCTGCCCGCATTCGCCGCCGGCTCCCCTGCGGTCGCCGTTCCGGCCAGACGGCGGATGCGCTGAACACGCCGAGTCCGTAACGCAGGCAACCGTTTCTGGCACCGCGGCGGGCTCAGGCTATGATGCCGGTCCCGCCGCATTCACCCGGCGGTTCTCCCCCTTTCAACGGAAATGCTGCATGCGCATCCTGCTTGCCCGTCACGGCGAAACGCCGTGGAACGCCGAAGGCCGCTACCAGGGCCAGATCGACATTCCCCTCTCGCCAGTGGGTGAGGCCCAGGCCAGGGCGCTGGGGGAGCGGCTGGCGGACGTGCAGATCGCCCGTGCGGTGGCCTCGCCACTGAGCCGCGCCCAGGCGACCGCCAGGGCCGCGCTGGGCACTGCCCGTGAAGCGATGCTGCTGACCGAGCCGGACCTGCAGGAAATCGCCCACGGCGAGTGGGAGGGTCTGCTTGCCAGCGAGATCAACGACAAGGACCCGGCGCGTCTGCGCGCGTGGCGCGAAGAGCCGGACACCGTGCTGATGCCCGGCGGCGAATCGCTGCGCCAGGTGCTGGATCGCAGCTGGCGCGGCCTGAGCGCCGCCGCCGACGGGCTGGGCGAGGACGACACGCTGCTGGTGGTGGCCCATGACGCGGTCAACCGGGTGATCCTGTGCAAGATCCTGGGCCTGCCGATTGCCAAACTGTGGAGCTTCCGCCAGGCGCCGACCACGTTGAACCTGCTCGAAGGCCCGGATGTGGAGCATCTGGAAGTGGTGCGCCTGAACGACTGCGCGCACCACACCCCGTTCTTCGGCGAAGCCAAGCACCGCGCGCTGTAATGCGGCGTGCGGTGACCGCCGTCGTCGGGCTGGTGGCCTTGCTGCTGGCGTTGCCGTCGGCAGCGGCGGCGCAGCCGGCGACCCAGGCCGATTGCCCGCCGTTCCCGGCGCACGCCAACCGCGCGCCGTCCTATCCGGTGGACGAGCTGTGGCGGCTGCTGGACTACACCGTCAACGTGATCATCGAGACCGACCGCTGTGGCCGGGTCGGCGCTGCCCGCCTGGAGCAGTCCTCGGGCGTGGCGGCGCTGGATGCGGTGGCGCTGGAGGCCGCGCGCGGCTGGGTTGTGGCGCCGGAGTACCGTGGCCAGCCCCGCTATCGTCTGCCGTTCGCGTTCGATCCGCTGCCCGAGGCGGTGCCGGCGCGCGCCGCCGCGCGGGTGCGCGATCCGTTCTTCGAAGAACGCCGTAGCGGCCAGGTGCGGCCGGGGCTGGGCAACAGCGCACAGGGGATGCCGGGCTTCGTGGCCGATCCGGTGCCGATCGGTTTCATGCAGATTCCCGAGGCGATCGCGGCCATCGGCCCGCTGGCGGTATTCCGCCGTTATGGCGATCAGGTCAATTTCTGGCTGCGCGATGAGGAGGGGCTGAGCCTGTTCCAGCTCAACGGCACGATGCTGGTGCGCAACCGGCTGGTCAACGACGGACAGCGCCGGTTCGTGGTCAGCAGCGTGCTGTGCGGGCGTGATCTGGAGGCATGCCGGCAATCGCTGGCGCAGCTGCGCGCCGCCCGCACGCGGCAGCAGCCGTTGCCGCTGGAAGCCCCGGCGCCGTAGCCACCCGCGGCATCGGCTGCACAGGTCGCATGGCGGCCTTCCTGCGGGGCCGGATCACACGCAGGGCGTCGACGGCGGGCTGTATCATGGGCACCTGTCCCGCGCGCAACGCGCAGCCGGCCTGCAGCCCGGCCATGATCCTGAGAAACGTCAGCATGTCTTCCGTCCGTCCCGCCACGCTCGAGCAGTGGCTCGCCCATATCGAACAGCAGCATCCGCAGAACATCGCGATGGGCCTGGAGCGCGTGCGCGAGGTCGCCCAGCGTATGCCGCCCGGTCAACCGGCCGAACGCAGCATCGTGGTCGGCGGTACCAACGGCAAAGGCTCGACGGTGGCGTTCATCGAGTCCATCGCCCGTGCCGCCGGCTGGCGGGTGGGCGCCTACACCTCGCCACACCTGCTGCGCTACAACGAGCGGGTACGCATCGACGGCCAGGACGTGGACGACGCCACGCTGGTGGCCGGCTTCAACGCCGTGGAAGACGCGCGCGGCGATACCCCGCTGACCTATTTCGAGTACGGCACGCTGTGCGCGCTGTGGGTGTTCGCACAGGCCGGGCTGGATCTGGCGGTGCTCGAGGTCGGGCTCGGTGGCCGGCTGGATGCGGTCAACCTGATCGACGCCGACGTGGCGGTGATCACCACGGTGGACATCGACCACGCCGACTGGCTGGGTAATGACCGCGAAACGATCGGTGCGGAGAAGGCCGGCATCATCCGCGGCTGGAAGCCGGTGATCCTGGGCGAGATCGACCCGCCCTCCAGCGTGCTGCGCCGCGCCTATGTGCTGGGCGCCAACGCGATCCGTTTCGGCAGTGATTTCTTCGCCGAGGCGGTGGATGCGCAATGCTGGCGCTGGCGCGATGTGTCTTTCCAGGTCGAGCTGCCGCAGCCGGCGTTGTGGGCGCCGATCCAGCGCAACAACGCCGCCACCGCCATCGCCGCGCTGCGCGCGCTGGACCGGGAGGTACCGCTGGCGGCATGGGCGCAGGGCGTGGCCGCCGCGCAGGTGCCCGGGCGCCTGCAGCGTTTCATGCGCGAGGGGGTGGAAGTGCTGGTCGATGTCGGCCACAACCCGCAGGCCGCCACGGCGCTGGCGGCCGCGCTCAAGGCCGAGCCCGCTGCCGGCCGCACGCTGGCGGTGTATGCAGCGCTGGCCGACAAGGATGCGCCGGCCGTGGTCGCCGCGCTGCAGGGCCAGGTGGCTGGCTGGTTCCTGGCCGGGCTCGACGCTGCGCGTGGCCAGAGCGCGCTGCAATTGCGGGACCGGCTGCTCCAGACCGAGGCCGCCACCGCGGTGCTGGCCGATGACGTCGGCCGGGCGCTGGAAGCCGCGCTGGCGCAGGCGCAGGCGGGAGACCGGGTACTGGTGTTTGGCTCGTTCCACACCGTGGCCGAGGTCCTGCCGCTGCTCCGTTCAGCCGGTTGAAGCGGTGAGCCGGGCGTCCCGCCTATAATCGCCACGGCATTCCGCCGCGCCGCTTGTACGCCATCTGTGGAAACTCCTCTGAAACAGCGACTGATTGGTGCCATCGTTCTGGTGGCGTTGGCCGTGATTTTCCTGCCGATGCTGGTCAAAGGACCGGCGCCGGACAGTGGTGTGCAGGACGTGCCGCTGAAGGCGCCGATCGCGCCGTCCGAGGGCCAGTTCGAAACCCGTGAGCTGCCGCTGGTGACGCCGAGTGCGCCGCCCGGTGGCGCACTGGGTATGCCCGCCGCGCAGCCGGAAACGGCCGCCGCCGCGCCGTCCACCGGGCAGCCGGGTGCCGAGCTGCCGCCGGCAACGGCGGCGGGCAACTACGCGGTGAACTTTGGCGCCTACGCCACCGAGGCCGATGCCGATGCGGTCATCGCCCACCTGAAGAAATCCAATCTGCCGGGCTTCCGCCAGGCCGACACCATCAACGGCCGCCAGGCCTGGCGCGTGCGCATCGGTCCGTATGCCGATCGCGCGCAGGCCGAGTTGGTGCGTCTGGAAGCGGGCAAGGTGCGCAACGATGTGAACGCGCAGGTGGTCGTGCTCAATGCCGATGCGGCCACGGCGCCCGAGGCGGTGGCCAGTACCCCGGCCGCCGCCCCGCCGCCGGCACCGGTGCGGACCGAGACCTTGCCGCCCGAACCGGCCAAGCCGGTTGCTGCCGCGCCCAAACCCGAATCCAAACCGGCGCCGAAGCCGGAAGCGCCCAAACCCGCACCGGCCAAACCGGTCGCCGTCACGCCTGCTCCGGCAGCGGCGCCCAAGCCGACGGTTCCGGCGGCCAGTTCGGTCGGGTTCGCCGTGCAGCTGGGCGCGTTCGGCCAGGCTGCCGATGCCAATGCGCTGCGCGACAAGGTGCGGGCGGCCGGTTTCAGCGCCTTCGTCGAGCAGGTGCGCACCGACAGCGGCGTGTTGAACCGCGTGCGGGTCGGCCCGGTGGCCAGCCGCGCCGATGCCGAGCAGCTCAAGGCGCAGGTCGCCGCCAAAGTGGGTATCGCCGGCATGGTCCGACCGCATCCCTGATGCGCGTTGACCTGAGCGCTCCCGTCGCCCGCTTGCCGGCCCGGCCACGCGCCGCAGGTGGCGCATGATCGACCTGCTGCTGCTGGCGGTGATCGGGGTGTCGGCCCTGCTGGGCCTGATGAAAGGTTTCGTCGGCATCGTGGTCGGCACCGTTTCGTGGCTGCTGGCCGGCTGGGCGGCCTTCCAGTTCGGCGATCGCGCCGCGCACTGGCTGGCCGAAGGCGCGCAGCCCTCGATGACCAATTACCTCGGCGGCTATGTGCTGGTGTTCATCGGCGCGATGGTGCTGGTGGCGCTGCTGGGCATGGCGGTGCGCAGCCTCGTCCAGGCGACCCGGCTGACCGGTACCGACCGTGCGCTGGGATTTGCGCTGGGCGCGCTGCGCGGTGCCTTTTTCAGCTGCCTCCTGATCCTGCTGATGGGCTTCACGCCGATGCCGCGCGAAGCCGCGTGGCAGCAATCCCTGCTGTTGCCGTTGCTGCTGCCGGCTACCGGCTGGATGCGTGCGCAATTGCCGGACTTCCAGATGCCGGAGGTGGACGTGGGCGGACTGTCTGCGCCGGAGCCGGGCAAGGATGCGCGATTGGACGTGGGCAAGTTGCCCATCGCAGGCGATAATGCGGCCCTGAACGAGATGATGAAGGGCGGCGTGCTGTCGCAGGTGGTGTCCAGGGCGCTGACAGGTGCCACTGGCCAGGCCGCGGATGCAGACGACCAGGACCCGGCGAAGGCGTTGCCTTCCAATATCGATCCGGCGCAGGTGCGCCCGGGTCACCCCGATCCGGCACGGGTCGAGTCCCCCGGCCAGGTACGGCCACCTTCACGTTAACGGGCATCGCCCAGCGGAGATCGCGCAACATGTGTGGCATCGTCGGAATCGTCGGCAACCAGAACGTCGCCGGGCAGCTCTATGACGGTCTGACCGTCCTCCAGCATCGTGGCCAGGATGCGGCCGGTATCGCCACGGTCGATGGCACCCGTCTGCGCGTGGAGAAGGCCAATGGCCTGGTGCGCGACGTGTTCGACGAGCGCCGCATGCAGGTGCTGAAGGGGCGCATCGGCATCGCCCACGTGCGCTATCCCACCGCCGGTTCGGAGGGCACCGACGAGGCGCAGCCGTTCTACGTCAATTCGCCCTACGGCATCGCGCTGGCGCACAACGGCAACCTGATTAACACCGAAGCGCTGCGCAAGCAGGTGTTCGAGGCTGATCGCCGCAACATCAACACCGATTCGGACAGCGAAGTGCTGCTGAACGTGTTCGCCTATGAGCTGGACGCGCAGCGCATGCTGACCCCGGAAGCGGCGATCCGCGCGGTGGCCGGTGTGCACCGTCGCTGCAAGGGCGGCTATGCCGTGGTCAGCGTGGTGCTGGGCCTGGGTCTGGTGGCGTTCCGCGATCCGCATGGCATCCGTCCGCTGGTGCTGGGCAAGCGCAGCCATGCCGAAGGTGACGAGTACATCGTCGCTTCCGAATCGGTGGCGCTGGATGTGCTGGGCTTCGAGCGCGTGCGCGATGTCGCGCCGGGCGAAGCGGTGGTGATCACCGAGCGCGGCGAGCTGTTTTCCGAGGTCTGCGCCACCACCACGCAGCAGACCCCGTGCATTTTCGAGTACGTGTACTTCGCGCGCCCGGATTCGATGATCGACAACGTCTCCGTGCACAAGGCGCGCATGCGCATGGGCCAGAAGCTGGGCGAGAAGATCCTGCGCCTGCGTCCGGACCATGACATCGACACCATCATCCCGATTCCCGATACCTCGCGTGACGCCGCCCTGGAAATGTCCAACGTGCTGGGCGTGAAGTACCGCGAAGGCTTCGTCAAGAACCGGTATGTCGGCCGCACCTTCATCATGCCGGGGCAGGGCGAGCGGGTGAAATCCGTGCGCCGCAAGCTCAATCCGATCCATCTGGAGTTCCGCAACCGGGTGGTGCTGCTGGTGGACGACTCGATCGTGCGCGGCACCACCAGCCAGCAGATCGTGCAGATGGCGCGTGACGCCGGCGCGCGCAAGGTCTACCTGGCCAGCGCCGCACCGCCGGTGCGTTACCCGAACATCTACGGCATCGACATGCCGGCCGCCGAAGAGCTGATCGCCCACGAGCGCAGCATCGAGGACATCGAAAAGCACCTGGGCTGCGACTGGCTGATCTACCAGGATCTGGAAGACCTGGAAGCGGCCGTGCGCGAGGGCAACCCGGAGCTGAAGGCCTTCGATTCGTCCTGCTTCAATGGCGAGTACGTCACCGGCATCGAGTCGGGCTACTTCGAACGCATCCAGCAGTTGCGTTCGGACGAAGCCAAGAACCAGCGCCGCGCCTGATCCATGCACACCGGTTGTGCCGCCGCCGGCATGCCTGCGGTCGATGATCTGCTGCAGGCCGCGCAACTGTGCCTGGTCGAGGCCGACCCGCTGCGCAAGGTGGCGCTGACCCAGCATTTCGCCGCGCGGTTCCGTGCCGGGGGACTGAAGCTGCCGGCACAGGCGTCCGATCCGCAGCCGATCCGCATGCCGGGGCGGCCACCGCAGCTGGTGCTGGTGCATCCGCGCGACGTGCCGCGACGCGGGCTGGGTTCGCCGGAAGGACGCGCGGCCTTCATCCACGCCATCGCCCATATCGAACTCAACGCAATCGATCTGGCCTGGGACGCGGTGTACCGCTTCCGTGGCCTGCCGGGCAGTTTCTATGCGGACTGGGTCAGTTGCGCGGACGATGAATCGCGCCACTTTGTGCTGTTGCGCGAGCGGCTGCGGGCGCATGGCCACGACTACGCCGATTTCCCCGCGCACAACGGCCTGTGGGAGATGTGCGAGAAGACCGCGCATGACGGGCTGGCGCGCATGGCGCTGGTGCCGCGGGTGCTGGAGGCGCGCGGGCTGGATGTCACCCCGGCGATGATCGGCAAACTGCGCTCGCTGGGCGATGACGCCACCGCCGATGTGCTGGAGGTGATCCTGCGCGAGGAAGTGGCGCATGTCGCCGCCGGTTCGCGCTGGTACCGCTGGTACTGCGAGCGCGAAGGCGTCGAGCCGCGTGAGCGCTTCAAGCAGCTGCTGGGCGAATACGCCCACGGCTATCTGCGCGGGCCGTTCAATCTGGAGGCGCGGCTGCTGGCCGGCTTCGATGACGAGGAACTGGCCGATCTGGTGGAGCAGGCGGGCTGAGCGCTGCCGCTTGCTGATGTTGCCAGGTGACGCTGCCGGCGCGCACGGCGTTGCTTGTCAGCGAATGAAGCTGTGTCGTCCGCAGAGGCGTGCCGCCCCCGACCACGGCCCGGTAGCTTCCGCCTTGACCTGATCCATGGCCCAGCCCAGTATCGGCGCGGTTGATCGTGCCGACGAGGCGACGTCGGTGCCACTGGGCTGCGTGCAATGGAGTGGGCGATGACAGATCCATACAACAGCAATCCCTATCAAGCGCCGGCATCGGTGGCGCAGCCACCCTCACCGCCACGCGCCATGCAGCGCGACGCCATTGCGCAGGCGGATGTGTCCGATACCTGGAAGCGGCGTTTCCGCACGATAGAAGCCGCCGGTGGACCAAAGCTGCCCAGGTTCAAAGAGCTGCCATTTGGTGAGCGCGCCGGCATCCAGTTCAACATCCTCGCTTTTCTGTTCGGGCCGTTCTACTTCCTGGCCAAAGGGTTGTGGCGGCAGGCGCTGGCGTACGTAATCATCGCCATAACCTGCGTGCTGGTTATGGAATTGATTGGCTTGGGTAAGTTCGCCAACGGTGTCGGTTACGTTTTCGCTGCCCTCTATGCAACGCGTGCCAACATCAGCTATTACCAGCGGGTGATACAGCAGCAGGCGCTGTGGCTGTAGGGTTGAGGTCCGTCATTGCTCTCAAGGATCTGAAATGAAGCATTCGCCTCTCTGGCTGGTCGTGCCGATGCTGGCTCTGCTGGGCTGTGCCCGGCAGGCGCCCGAACCGGTCGCCGCTGCGCCCTCCGCGTCGTCTTCCGCGATCACCGCGGCGGCTGCTGCCGATGACTATCCGGCCGTTCTGCAGGCCTCCGGTACCGAGCCGTTCTGGGGCGTACGCGTGGAGGGTGCGGCGCTGGACTACACCACCCCGGACACCCAGCAGAGCCCCCGTCATTTCGAGGGGACGCGTGAGGTGCGCGACGGCCGCCTGCGGGTGCAGGGCGGTGAAGGGCAGGACGCATTCCGCCTGACCATCGAACGTGCGACCTGTTCGGATGGCATGTCCGATCTGCCCCATCCCTACACGGCGGAGTTTGTGCTGGGTGCGGAAACCCTCAAAGGCTGCGCCCGAGATCCGGCGGTGCCGGTGCCCGCACCCTGAAACAGCAACGGCAGCCGCGAGGCTGCCGTTCCGTTGTTGGGCCAGGTGGCGCTTAGGTCTAGCCCAGCGCATCCAGCGTGAAGCCATCGGCCTCCACGCGCAGTACCGAGCCCTGTTCGTACCAGTCGCCCAGCACGATGCGGGTGCAATCGCGTCCGCCCACCTTCAGCGCATGGATCGCCGGGCGGTGGGTGTGGCCGTGGATCATGGTGTCCACCCCGTAGCGCTGGAACGTCGCAGCGACTTCGGCCGGGGCCACGTCGGTGACGGTTTCGAACTGGGCGCGGTCGCCTTCCTTCATTTCCGACTGGTGGGCCTGGCTGGCCGCCCGCGCCTGCTGGGCGAAGGCGATGCGGGCTTGCAATGGCTGCGACAGGAACTGGGCCTGGAAGGCCGGGTCGCGGGTCTGTGTGCGGAAGGCCTGGTAGGCGGTGTCATCGGTACATAGCAGGTCGCCGTGCTGCAGCAGCACCGGTTTGCCGTACAGCTCGATCACCGCCGGGTCGGGCAGGATGCGCATGCCGGCACGGGCGGCATAGTCGTTGCCGAGCAGGAAATCGCGGTTGCCGCGGATGAAGTACACCGGGATACCGGCGTCGTGGAGTGCGCGCAGGGCGGTAGCCACCGCATCGGCCGCGCTGGAGGGCGTGTCATCGCCGATCCAGGCTTCGAACAGGTCGCCGAGGATGTACAGCGCCTCGGCATGGCGCGCCTGGTCACGCAGGAAATCAAGGAACAGCTCGGTGATGGCCGGACGGCTCGGGTCCAGGTGCAGGTCGGAGATGAACAGTGTCGTCATGCTCCGCATTGTAGGGGCTGTTCACCCGGCGGACATGGGGGCGAGGTGCACGGAGAGGCCGCCGAGCCCCAGACCGATGCCGGTGGCGGCCAGTACGTCGCTGGGATAATGCAGCCCCAGCACCACGCGCGAGAGCGCCACGCCGGCGCAGAACGGCAGCAGCAGCGGCGCCAGCTGCGGGTAGTAGGTCAGCGCCACCCAAGTGAATGCCACGGCATGCAGTGTGTGTCCGGACGGAAAGCTGTATTCGTCCAGGGGCGCTATCCAGGCGCGGATGCGCAGGTCGGCGGCGAACGGACGCGGGCGCCGGGTCCAGCGCTTGAGCCCTTTGTACAGCGCCAGCGCTGCTGCACCGGTGAGCGCCATATGGAGGGCGGCGCGCAGCCCGTCCAGTCCGTCGGCCAGCACCAGCGCGACCATCAGCACATACCAGAACACCCCGTCACCGAGCCGGCTCAGCACCGAGAACAGCGTGCGGATACCGCGTCGGCGGCCGTAGCGGTTCGCCCGCCGGCACCAGCGGGCCTCGCGGGCGAGGATGCCCTCAGGCGGCTGCATCGGTGTGCCTTTGCGCGGCCAGCTCCTGCAGCAGCGCCTCGAACTGGGCCACGACCTGTTCCGGATGCAGCCGCTGCATCGCGCGGCGGGCGTTGGCGCCGAGCGTGGCACGCATCTCGTCATCGCCGGCCAGCTGCACGGCGGCGGCGATGAAGGTCTGCTCGTTGTCCACCGCCACCCCGCTGTGACCGTTTTGCAGATGCTCGCCTGCGGCGCCGTAGTTGAAAGCCACCGTCGCCACGCCGCTGGCCATGGCCTCCAGGGTCACATTGCCGAAGGTTTCGCTGCGGCTGGGGAACAGGAACAGGTCACCGCTGGCAAAGTGCCGGGCCAGCGCCTGGCCGCGCTGGATGCCACAGAAGATGAAGTCCGGGTTTTCATACGCAAGTCGCTCGCGCAGCGGGCCATCGCCCACCCAGACGAACCGCGCCCGCGGCCGGACCTGCTGGATCCGGCGGAACGCCTTGACCGCCAGCCCGAGGTTCTTTTCGGCGGCGATCCGGCCGACGTGGATCGCCACGAACCCCTCGCCTTCGATGCCCCAGTCGGCGCGCAGCGCAGGATCGCGTTGGCACGGATCGAACTGGCGGCCATCCACCGCGCGGGCCAGCAGGCGGGCGCGGACGAAGCCCTTGTGCTGCAGGAACTGCTGCAGTTCGCGGGTGGGGACCAGGGTGGCCTGGCACTGGTTGTGGAAGCGCCGCATCCATGCCAGTGCGGTGCCCCGCAGCCAGGGGGCGCCGTAGTCGGCCAGGTATTCATCGAAGCGGGTGTGCAGCCCGGAGGCCACCGGAATGCCGAGCCGCCGCGCGGTGCGCAGCGCCGACCAGCCCAGCGGGCCTTCGGTGGCGATGTAGACCGCATCGGGGCGGTGGCACTGCCACTGCCGGGCCAGCCGCCGCGGCGCGGGCAGGCCAAGGCGCAGGCCGGGATAGCGGGGCAGCGGCGCACTATGCACCAGAAGTTCATGCGTGGCGGCCGGATGCACACCCTGGCGCGGGCGGATCACCTCCACCGCATGGCCCCGTGCGCGCAGGCCCTGTTCCAGCCCCTGTACCGTCAGGGCGACGCCGTTGACCTCCGGCGGATAGGTCTCGGTGACGATGGCAAAGCGCATGGCGGCCTCCGGCGTTTGAGCGGAGGATGCCGGGCGGGTGTGGCGGCAGGATGTCGCGCAGATGCCGGCGTTGTGACAGCCGGCCCGTGCTCAGGCGATGAATGGCTTGAAGCTGATACCCAGGCCGGTCATGCCGTCGACCTCGCCGATCAGGTCCGCACGCAGCAACGGACGGGCATCGATATAGGCCTGGGCCAGTACCAGCGACAGGTTGTCACCGTCTGCCGACAGTTCCAGGGTCGGAATCGGATCGGCTTCGTGGGCACGGTGCAGCAGCACGGCCAGGCGCAGCAACGCGGCCAGGCGCCGGGCCGGCATCAGCAGGCGGTCGGGCAGGGCCTCGAAGGCGGATTTGGGCACGTTGCGGCGGTGGGTGCGTACCAGGGCCGCCAGCAGCTGCTGTTCCTGCCGTGAGAAACCGGCGATATCCGAGTTCTCCAGGATGTAGCTGCCATGGGTGTGATAACCGCTGTGGGCAATGGCCAGGCCGATCTCGTGCAGGCGCGCGGCCCAGCCCAGCATCAGCGCATCATCGGTTTCCAGATTCCACAGGGGGGCGACCTGTTCGAACAGACGCTGCGCGGTAGCCTCCACGCGCTGCGCCTGCGTGCTGTCGATGCCGTAGCGGTGCATCAGCGCGGCGACGGATTCATCGCGCAGGTCGTTCTCGCTGGCACGGCCGACAATGTCGTAGAGGATGCCCTCACGCATCGCGGCCTTGCTGACCTGCAGTTTCTGCAGTTCCAGCGCCTGGAACGCCGCCTCCAGCACGAGGATGCCACCGGCGATGATCGGCCTGCGCTCGTTGGACAGCGTGGGCAGGTCGATCTCGTCGATGTGCTTGGCGCGCAGCAGTTCCTCGCGCAGCAGCGGCAGCGCCTCGGCGGTGATCGCCCCTTTGCTCAGCTTCATCGCCGCGCACATGTCGCTGATCGCCTTGTGCGTGCCGGACGAACCCAGCGCCTCGTTCCAGCCCTGCACCTTGTACTTGGCGGCAAACGGCTGGAACTCGGCGCCGATCTCGGTCAGCGCGTCCTTCCAGCGCTTCTTGCTCAGCTTGCCGCCGGGAAAGAAACGGCGGGTGCTGGCGATGCAGCCGGCCTGCAGGCTTTCACGTTCGATCGTCTCGAAGCCGCGGCCGATGATGAATTCGGTGGAGCCGCCGCCGATGTCGATCACCAGCCGCTGCTGGCCCGGGTGCGGTGGCTGCGCGTGGGCCACGCCCAGGTAGATCAGGCGTGCTTCCTCGCGGCCGCTGACCACTTCGATCGGGTGGCCCAGCGCGGTTTCAGCCGGCATCAGGAACGCCAGCGGCGAGCGCAGCTTGCGCACGGTGTTGGTGGCCAGCGCGCGCACCCGCAACGGCGGGATGTCGCGGATACGCTGGCCGAAGCGGGCCAGGCATTCCAGCGCGCGCTGCCGGGCCTCCGGTGACAGCCCGCCTTTGCCGTCCAGGCCATCGGCCATGCGCACGGTTTCGCGCAGGCGGTCGACCACGCGCAGCTGCCCCAGCAGGTAGCGGGCAATGACCATGTGGAAGCTGTTGGAGCCCAGGTCGATGGCGGCCAGCAGGTCGCCTTCCTGCAGGGGCGGGGGAGTCGTGGAGGACAGTGGCATGGCGGAATGGTAGCCGATGGCCGGGCGCGGCCGTCACCTGTTGATGACAGCCGTTGCGGGCCGGCGGCTCAGACGCCGGCCAGCAGCGTCATCTGCGCCGAATGCGGCGGTTCACCGTTGCCTGGCGCGCACTTGCGGTAACGGCCGTCGGCCTGCAGTTCCCAGGCGTTGAGGTTGTCATCCAGATAGTTCTGCAGGGTTTCGCGATACACGCGGCGGGCGACCTCCGCATCGAGAATCGGGAAGCAGGTTTCCACGCGGCGCAGCAGGTTGCGTTCCAGCCAGTCGGCGCTGGCGCAGAACAGCTCCGGGGCGCCGTTGTTGCCGAACCAGTACACGCGGCTGTGCTCCAGGAAACGCCCGACGATGGAGCGCACGCGGATGTTGTCCGAAATACCCGGGACGCCGGGGCGCAGGGTGCAGGCGCCGCGCACGATCAGGTCGATCTGCACGCCGGCCTGCGAAGCGGCATACAGCGCGCGGATCACCTGGGCCTCGTTGAGGGCGTTCATCTTGGCGATGATGCGCGCCGGCTTGCCTTCCTGCGCCAGCCGGGTCTCGCGCTCGATGCGCTTGATCAGCCCGGCATGCAGGGTGAAGGGCGATTGCAGCAGGCACTTGAGCTTCATCTTCGGCGCCAGCCCGGACAGCTGCTGGAACAGCAGGTGCACGTCGTTGCCGATGTCGGCATTGGCGGTGATCAGGCTCAGGTCGGTGTACGCGCGGGCCGTGCCGCTGTGGTAGTTGCCGGTGCCCAGGTGCACGTAGCGACGCAGTTTGCGGCCCTCGCGGCGCACGATCAGCAGCATCTTGGCGTGGGTCTTGTAACCGACCACGCCGTAGACGACCTGCACGCCGGCGTCCTGCAGGCGGTCGGCCAGGCCGAGGTTGGCCTCCTCGTCGAAACGCGCGCGCAGCTCGACCACCACGGTGACGTCCTTGCCGTTGCGCGCGGCCTGGATCAGCGCCTCGACAATCCCCGAATCCTTGCCGGTGCGGTACAGCGTCTGCTTGATCGCCAGCACGTTCGGATCCACCGAAGCCTCGCGGATCAGGTCCAGCACGGTGCTGAACGAATCGAACGGATGGTGCAGCAGGATGTCGTTGCCGGCCACGCTCTCGAAGATGCCCTCGGCGGTCTTGAGCACGCGCGGGGACATCGGCGGGTATTTCAGGTCCGGCCGGGTGAGCAGGTCATACACCTGGATCACCCGGTTGAGGTTGACCGGGCCGTCAATGCGGTAGGCCGCGTTTTCGGGCAGGCCGAAGTTCTGCAGCAGGGTCTGCATGATCGGCTTGGGGCAGTCGTGCGCGATCTCCAGCCTTACCGCCGGCCGGTAGCCGCGGTCGGCCAGTTCATCGCGCAGCGCCAGCGCCAGGTTCTCCACTTCCTCCTCGTCCACCACCAGCTCGGAGTTGCGGGTGACCCGGAACTGGTAGGCGCCCTGCACATCCATGCCGGGGAACAGCTCGTCGACGAAGGCCGACAGCACCGCCGACAGCAGCACGAAGTTCTGCGGGCCGCCGAGCGATTCGGGCAGCTGGATGATGCGTGGCAGCGAGCGCGGCGCACGTACCAGCGCCAGGTGGCCGGCGCGGCCGAACGCATCGGTGCCCTTGAGCACCACGACGATGTTCAGCGACTTGTTGAGGATCTTCGGAAACGGGTGCGAGGGGTCCAGTCCCAGCGGCGAGAGCACCGGCATGATCTCGTTGCGGAAATAGGCGCGCAGCCAGCGGCGCTGGCGCGGCGTCCAGGTCCGGTTGTGCAGGATGCCCACGCCGGCCTCGGCCAGTGCCGGGCGCAGCACCTCGTTCCAGCAGTGGTACTGCTGCTCGACCAGTTCGGCGGCGCGGTCGTGGATCGCGCTGAGGATGGCCTGCGGGCCCAGGCCGTCCGGTGCCGGGGGCAGGCCGAACTCCTGCGCGTGGCGTACCGCGGCGGCGCGGATCTCGAAGAATTCATCCAGGTTGGTGCAGGAGATGCACAGAAAGCGCAGCCGTTCCAGCAGCGGCACCTGCGCGTCCATGGCCTGGGCCAGCACGCGGAAATTGAAATCCAGCTGCGACAGTTCCCGGTTGATATACAGCGCCGGATCGCGCAGCGGATCGGTGCTGACAAACGTGGGCGACGGAGGCGAAACGGGAGGAGTCATGCCGGGGGGTCTTCCGTGAGAGCTGGCGACAGGGGAGACGGTCGCGGGCGGACGTGTTCGGCATCGAAGTGGCAGGCAAAGGTGCTGCCCTGGCCGACTTCACTGCGGATTTCCAGGCGTGCCTGGTGCAGGCCGAGGATGTGTTTGACGATGGACAGGCCCAGTCCGGTGCCGCCGCTTTCGCGCGAACGGCTGCTCGACACGCGGTAGAAGCGCTCGGTCAGGCGGGGCAGGTGGCTGGCCGGAATGCCATAGCCGGTATCGGTGACGGCGAGCACCGCACCGCCGTTCTCGCGGGCAAAGGTCAGGGTGATGCGACCGCCAGCCGGGGTGTAGCGCACCGCGTTGGTGACCAGGTTGGAGAAGGCGCTGTGCAGTTCCTTGTTGGAGCCGGCCAGGTCCACCCCGGCGTTGTCTTCGATCCTGATGGTATGGCGTCCCTGGCTGTGCGCCTCGGCTTCGCGCCGCAGCGACACCAGCATCGGCGTCATCGCCACGGTTTCGAGTTCGGTGTGCTGCTGCGATTCCAGCCGCGACAGCGTCAGCAGGTCTTCCACCAGTTGCGCCATGCGCTGGGACTGCTTGCGCATCTCCATCAGCATCGGGCCGGTCCCGGGGAAATCCTCCGGCTCCATCATGTCCAGATAGCCATGTACCACGGTCAAGGGCGTGCGCAGCTCGTGCGAGACATTGGCGACGAAATCGCGGCGTACCTGCTCCAGATGCAGCAGCTTGGTGACGTCGCGGGCGACCAGCAGCCAGTGGTGGTCCGAATAGGGAATCAGCCGCAAGTGCAGGCGGATGCCCGAATCCACCGGCGAGTTGGCATCCAGGATCGGCTCGGCGTTGCGGCCACCGGCCAGCCAGTGCGCCAGCGGCAGCGGCTGCAGGCGTTCGACCAGCGCCGCGCCCATGTCGTGCGGATGCTGCAGGCCGAGCAGGGTGGTCGCCGCCTCGTTGAACCACTGCACACGCTGGGTGTTGCGGTCCACCACCACCACCGCATCGGGCAGCGCGGCAGCGGCGGCGCGGTAGCTGCGCAGCATCTGCAGCAGGCGCCGCTTGCGCGCGCGCATCTCCTGCTGGTTGCGGTACAGCAGGCGGTCCAGTTCGTTCCAGACGCCATTGCCGTTGATGGTTTCCCAGCGCTGGCGCGCGGTCAGGCGCAGCAGCACCTGCCGCAGGCGCCAGTAGTGCCACGCCAGGATTCCCAGCGCGGCGGCCGCGACGGTCAGCCCGACGTGGCCGACCAGTGCGCCCAGCAATCCGGCCAGCAACAAAAGCGCGGCCACGGCGGCCAGCGTCTTCAACCAGGCGGATCGGAATTGGCGGGGCATTGCGTTCTCGGGTGGTGCGGATGGATCCGTCGAAATGACTGCTGGTTATAGCATCAAGCCGCTCAGATGGAGGCCGAGAAGCGATAGCCGGCGCCGCGCACGGTCTGCACCATGTTCTCCGCACCGAACGGCTCCAGCGTCTTGCGCAGGCGGCGGATGTGCACATCGATGGTGCGTTCTTCCACATACACACTGCCGCCCCAGACGTGGTCCAGCAGCTGCGAACGGGTGTAGACGCGTTCGGGATGGGTCATGAAGAAATGCAGCAGGCGGTATTCGGTCGGGCCGATCGGCACCGGCGCCTCGCCGGCGAACACCCGGTGGGCAGCGCCGTCGATGCGGATCGGGCCAATGGCCACGCTGCCGTCCTCATCGTCATCGCGGGTGCGGCGCATCACCGCCCGGATGCGGGCCAGCAACTCGCGTGCGGAGAACGGTTTGACCACATAGTCGTCCACGCCGGCTTCCAGCCCACCGACGCGGTCGTTCTCCTCGCCGCGGGCGGTGAGCATGATGATCGGCACGTCGCGGGTGAGGGCCTCCTTGCGCCAGCGCCGGGCCAGTTCCAGGCCGCTGGTGCCGGGCAACATCCAGTCCAGCAGGATCATGTCCGGGACCCGGTCGGCGATGGCGGTCTGCGCTTCCAGCGCATCGCCGGCGTGGACCGGGTCGTACTCGCCCTTGCGCAGGGCGAAAGCGACCATGTCACGGATCGCGGGTTCGTCGTCGACTATCAGGATGCGTTTCTGCACGTGTGCCTACCGTAGAGCCCATCAATCTGGAGTGCGCCCAGTAGACTACGGTTTGATGACCGGTTTGTGACATCGGATGAGACTTCCGGCGGCGGTACGCAGCGGCGTGATTCAGTTCCGTGACATGTCCGGGTCACGCACACCCAGGCGGCGCATTTCCAGCACCGTGGGCATGATCGACTCGATGCGCGCATTCACGCGGGCGCGGCTGATGTAATCCAGTCCGGGCTGTTTGAGCAGGGCCTCGAACTGGAGCAGCGCCTGTTCCGGGCGACCATTCAGATAGGCGGCCTCGGCGTAGGCCTCACTGGCACGCACCGGGTCTCCGGCCAGTTCGCAGGCACGGGCGAACAGCCGCTGGAACACCGGGTCATCGCCCGAGCGGGCCAGCAGCGGGCGCAGCATGCTCTGGGCGCGCTTGCCTGCCTCGGCGCCGCCTTGCTCGTTGAGTACCTGGGCGTAGGTCAGCGCCACCGCACGGTTGCGCGGCAGGCGTTGCAGCAGCGTATCGAAGCGCTGATTGGCCTCGGTGCGCTTCCCGCTGCGCGACTCGGCTTCGCCCAGGGCCAGGCTGACCCACAGGTTGTCCGGGTAGGTGGCGTGCAGCTGCTGCAGATCCTCCAGCGCCTGCCGGGTGTTGCTGCCGCCGTCCCGCAGTTGCGCGATGGCCACACCGTAGCGCTGCGGATCATCCAGGCCGTCCTTCTGGCTGCGGCGCAGATCCTCGTATTCGCGGACCAGCTCCGACGGCGTCGGCGCGCTGAGCACCCGCAGCCGTTCGCGGGCCCAGTCGAACTGGCCGCTCGCGCCGCGGGCCACGCTGCTGGCCGGCAGCGACAGCTGCAGGGAGCTCGGCAGCAGCGGATTGCCGCCGGCACCGAGCGGGTCGCGGATATCCGGCAGGGTCGGATTCACCCGCTCCTGGTGCACGCCGGTGGGCGTCTGCGTGGTGAGCAGCACGGTGTCTTTTTTCATCTGCTCGGCGCGGGATTTGGCCTCGCTGATGCGGGTGATGTTGACTGGATGGGTGCGCAGGAAATCCGGGGTGCTGTAGCCGCCCTCGTTGCCGCGCATGGCCGCGGACATGCGCTCGAAGAAGCCGGCCATCGCGTCCACGTCATAGCCGCTGTGGGCCAGGGTGCGGATGCCGAGGCGATCGGCCTCCGATTCATTGGAGCGGGTGAAATTGATCTGGCGCTGCTGCATCAGGCCCATACCCGAGGTGATCGCGGCCAGGGTGGCGTCTCCGGAGGAGTTGCCCCCGGCCTGTTGCGCGGCGACCACCGCCGCCAGCATGCCCAGCAGAATCGGGATCTGGTCCCGCTGGGCGCGCTCCACGCCGCGCAGCACGTGCTGCTGGGTGACGTGGGCGATTTCATGGGACAGCACCGCGGCCACCTCGTCTTCGCGCTGGGCGGTCAGCACCAGCCCGGCATTCACGCCGATGTAGCCGCCCAGGGTGGCGAAGGCGTTGATCTGCCGGTCCTTGAGCATGAAAAACGTGAACGGCTGGCGCGGCTGCGCGCTGTTGGCCCCCAGCCCGGTGCCCATCCCCTGCAGCCAGTCGTCGATCAGGGGGTCGTCCAGCAGGTAGCCGTAGTTGCGCAGCTCGCGCAGCATCATGCCGCCGTATTCAGCCTGACGGGCGGGCGTGAGCAGCTCGCCGGCCGATGAACCGATGTCCGGCAGTTTCGTGTCCTGGGCCGCGCCGGGCGGGGCGGCCAGAGCCAAGGTCAAAGCGGTGGCAAGCAGCAACGGGCGCAAACGGTGACTCCGGTAGGACTGGGCGGAGGATGACGGGGAAGCGGCGGCGGGGTGTGAAGCGCAGGTTAATCCAGAGTGTTCTGCCGGTGGCATCGAAAATCCATGCGCCCGCTACCATATAAGGACAACATTTCCAGCGAGGAGTTTCCTTGTGAGCAATCCCGTCACCGGCGCAGTGTCCGGCGCACCTGCAGTGACCATCTACTCCACCGCCGTGTGTCCTTACTGCGTGGCCGCCAAGAACTTCCTGAAGAGCAGGAACCAGTCGTGGACCGAAGTCCGTATCGACCTGGATCCGGCCGAGCGCGAGAAGATGATGGCGCTGACCCGGCGCACCAGCGTGCCGCAGATCTTCGTCGGCGACGTCCACGTCGGTGGCTACGACGACATGATGGCGCTGCATCGTGCCGGCAAGCTCGAGCCGCTGCTGGCGGGGCAGGGCGCATGAGCGCCGGGACCGAGAAGGACCGTCTGGCCGAATTCACCGAATTCCGCCAGCGCATGAACCAGCGCATCCTGGCCGAGCCCAACCAGGTGGTGCGGCGCTTCTTCGCGCTGGACACCCAGACCTACCAGGCCGGTGCGCTGGATGTGAAGACCAAGGAACTGCTGGGTCTGGTCGCCTCGCTGGTACTGCGCTGCGACGACTGCATCAGTTACCACGTGGCCCAGTGCAAGGAGGCCGGGGTCAGTCGCGAGGAGTTCTTCGAGACCTTCTCGGTCGGTCTGGTGGTGGGCGGCTCGATCGTCATTCCGCACCTGCGGCGGGCGGTGGATTTCCTCGACCAGCTCGAGAACGGGGCGGCCCAGGCGCCGGCCGGGCACGACCACGGCTGAACCCAGACCTTGGTCCAGTTGGGGGCGGAGGGGCGGATCGGGCATAATTGACAGTTGAAACCTTTTCAATCGCGCCGGGTTCCGGGCAGCCGGATGGCGCTTTCCCCTCCTCCCTGTTTGGAATACCCAAAATGACGCAGACAATCACCGTCATCCGCGGCGATGGCATCGGCCCGGAAATCATGGACGCCACCCTGTTCGTGCTCGACGCGCTGAACACCGGCCTGACCTATGAATACGCCGACGCCGGCCTGGCCGCGCTGGAAAAGCACGGTGAGCTGATCCCGGCGTCCACGCTGGAATCGATCACGAAGAACAAGGTGGCGCTGAAGAGCCCGCTGACCACGCCGGTGGGTGGTGGTTTCAGCTCGATCAACGTCGCCCTGCGTCGCCAGTTCGACCTGTACGCCAACGTGCGTCCGGCCATCTCGTTCCCGAACACCAAGTCGCGCTACGAGAACATCGACATGATCACGGTGCGCGAGAACACCGAAGGCGCCTACCTGGCCGAAGGCCAGGAAGTGTCGGCCGACGGCGAGACCGCGTTCTCCGGCACCCGCATCACCCGCAAGGGTTCCGAGCGCATCGTGCGTTACGCCTTCGAGCTGGCCAAGAGCACCGGCCGCAAGAAGGTCACCGCCGTGCACAAGGCCAACATCATCAAGTCGACCTCGGGCCTGTTCCTGGACGTGGCGCGTGAAGTGGCCGCCAAGTACCCGGAAATCGAATTCCAGGAAATGATCGTCGACAACGCCTGCATGCAGCTGGTGATGCGTCCGGAGCAGTTCGACATCATCGTCACCACCAACCTGTTCGGCGACATCATCTCCGACCTGTGTGCCGGCCTGGTCGGCGGCCTGGGTCTGGCTCCGGGTGCCAACATCGGTGCTGACGTGGCGATCTTCGAAGCCGTGCATGGCACCGCGCCGGACATCGCCGGTCAGGGCAAGGCCAACCCAGTGGCGCTGATGCTGGGTGCGGCGCAGATGCTGGACCACGTGGGCCAGCCGGAAAACGCCGAGCGCCTGCGCAAGGCCATCGTCGCCACGATGGAAGCCAAGGACTCGCTGACCGGCGATCTGGGCGGCACCGGCACCACCATGGGCTTCGCCAAGGCGATCGCCAGCCGCATCTGATTGCGGCGGAGGCACGTTCTGGTGGTTGACGAAACGGGGCGCGCAAGCGCTCCGTTTCTGTTTGGATTGATCGCGTGGGCGGTGTGCTGCGGACGGTCGCAACGTCATCGCCGCGCCTTCGCTATGTGAAAGGGCGGGGGCCGGGCCCTGTGCACTCTCCGCGTTGCAGGTCAGCGGCGCAACGTCCCAAAAAAACAAAGGGCGCCTGAGGGCGCCCTTTGCATCACCTTCTGCTGCAGGCCCTCAGTTGCGGGATTGCAGCTTGGACAGCAGGCGCAGGAATTCGATATACAGCCACACCAGGGTGACCATCAGCCCGAACGCGCCGTACCACTCCATGTACTTGGGTGCTCCGGCTTCCACGCCGCTTTCGATGAAGTCGAAATCCAGCACCAGGTTCAGCGCCGCGATCACCACCACGAACAGGCTGAAACCGATGCCGATCAGGCCGGACTCATGGATGAAGGGGATGTTGATATTGAAAAAGCCCAATACGATCGTGGCCAGGTACACCAGTGCGATGCCGCCGGTGGCGGCGACCACGCCCAGCTTGAAGTTCTCGGTGGCCTTGATCAGTCCGCTGCGATAGGCGAACAGCAGCGCGAACAGTGTGCCGAAGGTCAGGATCACCGCCTGGAAGACAATGCCGTTGAAGCGGGCTTCGTAGATGGCCGAGATCGAGCCAAGGAAGAAGCCTTCGGCCAATGCGTACAGCGGTGCGCTGACCGGTGCCCAGCTCTTCTTGAAGATCGTCACCAGCGACAGGATGAGGCCGGTGATCATGCCGCCCCACAGGTAGAGTTTGGCGGCCGGCAGCAGCTCGCCGCTGTCGCTGATCGTGCCGCTCCATGCAAACGCGGCGGTGAGCACGGCAAGCAGCAACAGCAGGCCGGTCTTGTTGACGGTACCGTTGATCGTCATCACCTGCGCGCCGCGTGAGACCACGCTGCCACTGCCAAGATCGAGGAAGGTGGATTCGGAAAGGGCGGGGTTGCCGCTGCGCATGCAAGTCTCCGTTGCGAGGAATGAGGGGCGGGTGCTGCATCAAGCATACCCGTATCAATCGAAGTGAAATTTACCGTTGACAGACTGCGCCACAGTTACGACAATAGCCGACCTTTCCGGGGCATCGGAGAGATTCACCGCCGGGGTATAGCGCAGTCTGGTAGCGCGCCTGCTTTGGGAGCAGGATGTCGGGGGTTCGAATCCCTCTACCCCGACCATCCAATGCACCAAGCGCGTGTTGGAATGCGACAATCCGGTCAGAGCGCCCGTAGCTCAACTGGATAGAGCACCGGCCTTCTAAGCCGGCGGTTACAGGTTCGATTCCTGTCGGGCGCACCATCAGGTGCAAGCGGTAGGTGGCAAGTTTTCAGTGGTGGCTGTAGCTCAGTTGGTTAGAGTACCGGATTGTGATTCCGGTGGTCGGGGGTTCGAATCCCCTCAGCCACCCCACTGTTTCAAAGCTTCGGAGTGAAATCCGGGCTTGCAATAAAAGCCAGGTTGCGGCATTATTCGCCTCCTGATTTTCAGGGCTGTTAGCTCAGTTGGTAGAGCAGTTGACTCTTAATCAATAGGTCCAAGGTTCGAATCCTTGACAGCCCACCAGATTGAAAAGCCGTCAGAGCGATCTGGCGGCTTTTTCTTTATGTGTAAGCCCCGCATTTTGGGGTGGCGTGGAAAACACCCTCTGGTGTAGACTTGGCGCCGAAGTTTCAGGGCTGTTAGCTCAGTTGGTAGAGCAGTTGACTCTTAATCAATAGGTCCAAGGTTCGAATCCTTGACAGCCCACCAGATTGAAAAGCCGTCAGAGTGATCTGGCGGCTTTTTTCTTGCCAGGCACGGTGCCGGTCTGGGGCGTTGGGTGGAGGGCGGGTGCTTGTCTTCCGCTTTTCTGGCGCTCCTGCAACAATGGCGGTCTGAATCGGCATCGCGAAAGTGGCGGAATTGGTAGACGCCCTGGATTTAGGTTCCAGTGCCGCAAGGCGTGGGGGTTCGAGTCCCCCCTTTCGCACCATCTTTGGATATTGCCGGTCCCATCTTCCTGGCGCCGGTTTCGGTGCTGCGGTCTTGCAGCGGGCTGGAAGCGCCCGCCAGAATCAGCGAAACTACCGGGCTGGCGTGGATACGTGCGCCGTTCAAATCCGTTTCTCTACCAATCGAGCCGGGGCCCATGCGCCACCGGTGGCAGGAGTCCACATGCAAGCTTCGATCGAATCCACCGGCAACCTGGAACGCCGCCTGACCTTCTCCCTTCCGGAGGAGCGCCTGCAGACCCACATCAATGGACGTCTGGGTGAGATCGCTCGCACTGCGCGCATCAAGGGTTTCCGCCCGGGCAAGGTGCCGGCCAAGGTGATCGAGCAGCGCTTCGGTCAGCAGGTGCGCGCCGAGGCGGTGGATGGCCTGCTGCGCGAGACGTTCGACGCCGCGCTGCGCCAGCACGAACTGCGCATTGCCGGCAATCCGCGCATCGACAAGGCGGGCGACGGCGAGTTCGATTTCGTCGCTACCGTGGAGCTGGTGCCGGACTTCGGCGATGTCGACGTGACCAAGCTGACCGTGGTGCGCCACACCGCTGAAATCAGCGATGCGGACATCGATCAGATGATCGAGAACCTGCGTGCCCAGCGCCGTACCTGGAAGCCGGTCGCCCGTGGTGCGCAGGAAGGTGATCTGGTCGGTCTGGAAACCTGGTCGCAGGTCGGCGACGAGCGCCTGCCGGCGGAAGGTGCCGAGAAGGGCACCATCATTCTCGGCCAGGGCATGATGTTCGAGTCGATTGAAAAGGGCCTGGTCGGGCTGGCCAAGGGCGAGGAAAAGACGCTGGACGTCGATTTCCCGGCCGACTGGCGCGTGCCGGCGCTGGCCGGCAAGACGGCCAAGGTCACCGTCAAGGCCGTTGAAGTCTCCGAACAGGAAGTTCCGGAAGTCGACGCCGCGTTTATCAAGAGCTTCGGTGTGAAGAACGGTGATCCGGAGCAGTTCCGCGCCGACATCCGTTCCAACCTGGAGCGCGAGCTCAAGGGTGCGCTGATGAACCGTCTGCGCCGTGAAGTGGGCGAGCAGCTGATTGCCGCCTATTCCTCGGTGGAGCTGCCGCCGCGTCTGGTCGAGAACGAGGCCCGTGCGATGCTGGCCCAGCAGATCGAGGCCATCCGTCGCCAGGGCGGCAACCCGGGCGAAGTGCCGGCCGATGCCCATGAGGGCTTCAAGGACGCCGCTGCCAAGCGCGTGCTGGTCGGCCTGCTGGTCGGTGAAGTGGCCCGCAAGAACGAGCTGCGCCTGGATCCGAAGCGCCTGAACGAAACCATGCGCCTGATCGCTTCGACCTACGAAGAGCCCGAGCAGGTCATTGAGATGTACCGCAACGACCCCCAGCTTATGGCTGGCCTGCAGAACCGTGTGATGGAAGAGCAGGTGATCGATTGGATCGCCGAGCGTGCCCAGCACACCGAGCAGTCGCTGTCGTTCCAGGAAGCCATCCGCCAGTAACTGGCGGGCGTTTGATCCCCGCGCCGCTGGCGCGGGGTGTTCCTCTCAAAATAGGTGCCCCACGTAATGGACAACCGAGCCAAAGCCCTGAACATGGTTCCAATGGTGGTCGAACAGACCGCCCGCGGCGAGCGCGCCTATGACATCTACTCGCGCCTGCTCAAAGAACGCCTGATTTTCCTGGTCGGTCCCATCGACGATCACATGGCGAACGTGGTGGTGGCGCAGCTGTTGTTCCTGGAAGCGGAAAATCCGGAAAAGGACATCAGCATCTATATCAATTCGCCCGGTGGCGTGGTCACCGCCGGTATGGCGATCTACGACACCATGCAGTACATCAAGCCGGATGTGAGCACGATCTGCATCGGTCAGGCGGCCTCCATGGGCGCGCTGCTGCTGGCGTCCGGTGCGGCCGGCAAGCGTTATGCGCTGCCCAATTCGCGGGTGATGATCCATCAGCCGCTGGGTGGCTTCCAGGGCCAGGCCACCGACATCGACATCCACGCGCGTGAAATCCTGACCCTGCGCGCTCGCCTGAACGAGGTGCTGTCCAAGCACACCGGGCAATCGCTGGAAACCATCGCGCGCGACACCGAGCGCGACAATTTCAAGAGCGCGGCCGAGGCCCAGGCCTATGGTCTGGTGGACCAGGTGCTTGAGCGTCGTCCGGACGAGTCGATCCAAGCGGCCTGATGGTAAAAACTGCCGGAAAACACGGCAATTCTGCAGGGTCGGAACGGGACTGGTGTCCCTCCGGCCCTGTGTTATTCTCGAATTTGAACCCCCTGTTCATAGGGGGAAGCAACTGGGTAAGCGAAGCATGAGCGAAGACCGGCAAGGTCGTTCCGGGGACAGCAGCAAGATTCTTTACTGCTCGTTCTGCGGCAAGAGTCAGCATGAAGTACGCAAGCTGATCGCGGGCCCGAGCGTGTTCATCTGTGATGAATGCGTGGAGCTGTGCAACGACATCATCCGTGAGGAGCTTGAGGAGAAGGCCCAGTCGGCACGCAGTTCGCTGCCCAAGCCGAAGGAGATCCTCGAGGTCCTGGACCAGTATGTGATCGGTCAGACCCGCGCCAAGCGCACGCTCGCGGTGGCGGTGTACAACCATTACAAGCGCATCGAAAGCCGTCAGAAGAACGACGACGTCGAGCTGTCCAAGTCCAACATCCTGCTGGTCGGCCCGACCGGTTCGGGCAAGACGCTGCTGGCCGAAACGCTGGCGCGGCTGCTCAATGTGCCCTTCACCATGGCCGATGCGACCACGCTGACCGAAGCCGGTTACGTGGGCGAGGACGTGGAGAACATCATCCAGAAGCTGCTGCAGAAGTGCGACTACGACGTCGAGAAGGCGCAGCAGGGCATCGTCTACATCGATGAGATCGACAAGATCTCGCGCAAGAGCGAGAACCCGTCGATCACCCGCGACGTGTCCGGCGAAGGTGTGCAGCAGGCCCTGCTGAAGCTGATCGAAGGCACCGTGGCCAGCGTGCCGCCGCAGGGCGGACGCAAGCATCCGCAGCAGGAGTTCCTGCAGGTCGATACCAAGAACATCCTGTTCATCTGTGGCGGCGCGTTCGCCGGCCTGGATAAGGTGATCCAGCAGCGTTCCTCGGAAACCAGCAGTATTGGCTTTGGCGCCAAGGTCAAGAGCACCGAGCGCAAGCAGGAGATCGGCAAGGTGCTGGCCGAGGTCGAGCCGGAAGATCTGATCAAGTTCGGTCTGATCCCCGAGTTTGTCGGCCGCCTGCCGGTGGTCGCCACGCTGGAAGAGCTCGATGAGCCGGCACTGATCAAGATCCTGACCGAGCCGAAGAACGCCATCACCAAGCAGTTCAAGAAACTGTTCGAGATGGAGAACGTCGAGCTGGAGTTCCGGCCTGATGCACTTGCAGCCATCGCCAAAAAGGCGATCAAGCGCAAGACCGGTGCCCGCGGCCTGCGCACGATCGTCGAGTCGGTGCTGCTGGACACCATGTATGACCTGCCGTCGCAGGAAAATGTCAGCAAGGTGGTGGTCGATGAATCGGTCATCGAGAACAAGTCCGAGCCGTACGTGATCTACCAGACGCCGCCGGCACCGCCCAAGGCTGCTTCCGGCGACTGAACAGGGGCGACGGGACGCACTGCTGCGGGGCTGGGTTGCCCGTTCAGAATCTCGCTCGTACACCTCTTGCAACACCTCGCCGATGGCCCCATAACGGGGCCATCGGCTTTTTTATTTCAGCCTTGTCCACCCACCAGCTCCCGGCTGGTTGTTCCCCCGAATTCCTGCGGAGCCCCCATGGCCCAGTCCCAACTCGAAGTCCTCGACCTGCCGGTCCTGCCACTGCGCGACGTGGTGGTGTTCCCGCACATGGTCATTCCCCTGTTCGTGGGCCGCGACAAGTCCATGCAGGCGCTGGAGCGCGCGATGGAGGCGGACAAGCGCATCCTGCTGCTGGCGCAGAAGTCGGCCGAAACCGATGATCCGGCCGCGGCGGACCTGTACACCGTCGGCACCCTGGCGCAGGTGCTGCAATTGCTGAAGCTGCCCGATGGCACCATCAAGGTGCTGGTCGAGGGGCTCTCGCGCGTGGCCGTGGACAAGGTCCATGAGCGGGATGGCGCGCTGCAGGGGCACGGCGTGGAAATCGAATCGGATGAAACGCGCGAGCCGCGAGAGATCGAGGCGATCGCCCGTTCGCTGATGTCGCTGTTCGAGCAGTACGTCAAGACCAACCGCAAGCTGCCGCCGGAGCTGCTGCAGACGCTGGCCGGTATCGATGAGCCGGCGCGCCTGGCCGACACCATCGCCGCGCACATCGGCGTGCGCCTGGCCGACAAGCAGAAGCTGCTGGAAACCCTGCAGATCGGTGATCGTCTGGAAATGCTGGTCGGCCTGGTCGACGGCGAGATCGACGTGCAGCAGCTGGAGAAACGCATCCGCGGGCGCGTGAAGTCGCAGATGGAAAAGAGCCAGCGCGAGTACTACCTCAACGAGCAGATGAAGGCCATCCAGAAGGAACTGGGTGATCTGGATGACGCGCCGGGCGAGCTGGAAGAGCTGGCGCGCAAGATCGCCGACGCCGGCATGCCCAAGGCGGTCGAGGCCAAGGCCAAGAACGAACTCAACAAGCTCAAGCAGATGTCGCCAATGTCGGCAGAAGCGGCGGTGGTGCGCAACTATCTGGAATGGCTGCTGGGTGTGCCGTGGAACAAGCGCACCAAGGTCCGCAAGGATCTGAAGGCCGCGCAGGACACGCTGGATGCCGACCACTACGGCTTGGAGAAGGTCAAGGATCGCATTCTCGAGTATCTGGCCGTGCAGTCGCGCGTGAAGCAGATGAAGGGCCCGATCCTGTGCCTGGTCGGACCGCCGGGCGTGGGCAAGACTTCGCTCGGCCAGTCCATCGCCAAGGCCACCAACCGCAAGTTCGTGCGCATGAGCCTGGGTGGCGTCCGCGACGAGGCCGAGATCCGTGGCCATCGCCGTACCTACGTCGGCTCGATGCCGGGCCGCATCGTGCAGAACCTCAACAAGGTCGGCAGCAAGAATCCGCTGTTCGTGCTGGATGAGATCGACAAGATGTCGATGGATTTCCGTGGCGATCCGTCCTCGGCGCTGCTCGAAGTACTGGACCCGGAGCAGAACAACGCCTTCAACGACCACTACCTCGAGGTCGACCTGGACCTGAGCGAAGTGATGTTCGTGGCCACCTCCAACTCGTTGAACATCCCCGGTCCGCTGCTGGACCGCATGGAAGTGATCCGCATCCCGGGCTATACCGAGGATGAAAAGCTCAACATCGCCACCCGTTACCTGGTGCCCAAGCAGCTCAAGGCCAATGGCCTGAAGGTGGAGGAGCTGGCGATCGAGGAGGGGGCGATCCGTGACATCGTGCGCTACTACACGCGCGAATCGGGCGTGCGCAACCTCGAACGTGAGATCGCCAAGATCTGCCGCAAGGTGGTGAAGGAAATTGCCCTGGCCGGTCCGCAGCCGGTGAAGAAAGTGGCTGCAAAGAAATCTGCCAAGAAGCCGAAAGCCGTGGTGGTGGACGCGAAGAACCTGGAGAAATACCTGGGCGTGCAGCGCTTCGACTTCGGTCGTGCCGAGGAGGCGAACGAGATCGGCCTGGTCACCGGTCTGGCGTGGACCGAGGTCGGCGGTGACCTGTTGCAGATCGAGTCGACACTGATTCCGGGCAAAGGCGCTGTCACCCTGACCGGCCAGCTGGGCAATGTGATGAAGGAGTCGGCGACGGCGGCATTGTCGGTGGTGCGTGCGCGTGCCGAAACGCTGGGGATCGATGTCGATTTCCTGCAGAAACACGATGTGCATCTGCATGTGCCCGATGGCGCCACGCCGAAGGATGGCCCCAGCGCGGGTATCGCGATGGTCACCTCGCTGGTCTCCACGCTGACCAAGGTTCCGGTCAAGGCGGGTGTGGCGATGACCGGTGAGATCACGCTGCGCGGCCGCGTTACCGCCATCGGCGGGTTGAAGGAGAAGCTGCTGGCGGCGCTGCGTGGCGGTATCCGCACGGTGCTGATCCCCGATGAGAATCGCAAGGATCTGGCCGATATTCCGGCCAACGTCACCCGCGATCTGCACATCGTCCCGGTGAAGTGGATCGATGAAGTGCTGGATATCGCACTGGAGTCGCCACTGGCACCGAAGAAGGTGGGCAAGAAAGCGCCGCGTGTGGCAGTGCGTGGCAAGGCCAAGACATCTCCGGCTACGCGCGTCAAGCATTGAACGTATTGCTGAAAACCCCTGAAACCCGCGTCGTTATTGGCTTTTCAGCTTGCGCGGGTAGGGGGCGGCTGGTATAAAAGTGCGACTCACGTACCTGTGAAATCACAGGCAGCGTGTTTGAAGGATTTTCCGGTTGCCGCTGCTGCAAATGCGGGCGACGACCCACCCATCTATTCCGCGGCATTACCGCAAAGGGAGTTTTACCGAATGAACAAGACCGAATTGATTGATGGCGTTGCCGCTGCTGCTGATCTGTCCAAGGCTGAAGCCGGCCGTGCAGTTGACGCCGTCATCGCCGAGATCACCAAAGCCCTGAAGAAGGGTGATGCCGTGACTCTCGTCGGCTTTGGTACGTTCCAGGTTCGCGAGCGCGCCGAGCGCACCGGCCGCAATCCGAAGACCGGTGACACCATCAAGATCGCCGCTTCGAAAAATCCTGCGTTCAAGGCTGGTAAAGCTCTGAAAGACGCTGTAAACTAAGCGGCTCACCTAGGGTGCTTAGCTCAGCGGTAGAGCGTCTCCCTTACACGGAGAGGGTCGGGGGTTCGAAACCCTCAGCACCCACCAAGCATCACTGGTAAAAGTTTGAAAGTGGAGCGGTAGTTCAGCTGGTTAGAATGCTGGCCTGTCACGCCGGAGGTCGCGGGTTCGAGTCCCGTCCGCTCCGCCACTTCATACGGGCCCCTGAGAAATCGGGGGCCTCGTTTTCTCAAGTTCTTCGGAATGAGAGAAAACAAAAAGGTTAAATGTGGAGCGGTAGTTCAGCTGGTTAGAATGCTGGCCTGTCACGCCGGAGGTCGCGGGTTCGAGTCCCGTCCGCTCCGCCATTTATCCAGTCATTCTTCGGAATGCGCGTTTTGCAGGGGAAACCTGGCAAAACGGACGAGTCAAAACGTGGAGCGGTAGTTCAGTTGGTTAGAATGCTGGCCTGTCACGCCGGAGGTCGCGGGTTCGAGTCCCGTCCGCTCCGCCAGTTGTCTCAAAAGCCCTCGGCGCAAGCCGGGGGCTTTTTCTTTGGCCGCCCGTGCGGCACGGCTGCGCTGGGAGTCAGGCGGGAAGCGGGTTACACTGCCCGGCTCGCCAATCGGGCCGTGATTTTTCCCATGCTGCAGAAACTCCGCGACAAGACCTCGGGCTGGATCGTTACCGTGATCATGGGCCTGTTGATGATTCCGTTCCTGTTCGTGATCGACAACAGCTATCTCGGCGGTGTCGGTGCGCAGAACGTGGCCAAGGTGTCGGCGCCGCCGACCTGGTGGCAGTCGGCGCCGTCCTGGTGGCCGATGTCGTTCCTGTGGAACCATCACGAAATCAGTGCCGAAGAATTCCGTACCCGTTTCGAGCAGGCGCGCATGCAGGCGCGTGAGCAGCAGGGTGAGGATTTTGATCCGCGTGAATTCGAAACGGCGGAAAACAAACTGCTGGTTCTGGATCAGCTGATCGACGAGCAAGTCGTGCGTCTGGCGGCTGAAGACGCGCATATCGTGATCGGCGACGCCGCGGTGCGCGACTACATCGCCAGCATTCCGGCGTTCCAGCGCGATGGCAAGTTCGATGCCGACCAGTACCGGCTGGTGCTGGCGCAGAGTGCACCGCCGCGGACGCCGGCGATGTTCGAACAGCTGGTGCGCACCAGTTTGCAGCAGTCGATCATTCCCAGTGCGCTTGCCCAGTCGGGTTTTGCCACCAAGGGTGAAAGCGAGCGGCTGCTGAAGCTGCTGGGTGAAACCCGTGACGTCGAGTTCGCGCTGTTGCCGGCGCCGGAAGCCGACACCGCAGCCGTCAGCGATGACGAGATCAAGCAGTGGTACGACGCTCATCCCAAGGATTTCCTGCAGCCGGAAAGCGTCTCCATCGAGTACGTGGAACTCAATGCAGCGACGCTGCCGGCGGTAACGCCGGCCGATGAAGCCACGCTGCGTCGTCGCTATGACGAGGAGAAGGCGCGTTTCGTCGCGCCGGAACAGCGTCTGGCCTCGCACATCCTGATCAGCGCCGGTTCCGATGCGGCATCGCAGAAGGCTGCTGAGGCCAAGGCGGCAAAGCTGGCCGAAGAAGCCAAGCAGGGCGCTGATTTTGAAGCATTGGCAAAAGCCAACTCCGATGACCCGGGTTCGAAGAACGAGGGCGGTGATCTGGGTTGGGTCGAGCGTGACGTGATGGTCAAGCCGTTCGAAGACGCGTTGTATGCGATGAAGGTTGGCGAGATCACCGGGCCGGTCAAGACCGACTTCGGTTATCACGTGCTGAAGCTGCGCGAGATCAAGGGTGGTGAGGGGCGTCCGTTCGAGGAAGTCCGTGACCAGCTGGCTGCCGAACAGTTGCAGGCCGACAACGAAAAGGCGTTCAGCGAGCTGAGCGGCCGACTGGTGGATCTGGTCTACAAGAACCCGACCGCGCTGGAGCCGGCAGCCAAGGAAGTGGGCGTGCCGGTGCAGGTGCTGGGACCGTTCACGCGTACCACCGCCAGCGGCGTCGCTGCCAATCCGGCAGTGCTGCGTGCAGCGTTCTCCGACGCGCGGGTGGAAGACGGTACGGTCAGTGACCCGATCGAGATCGCGCCAAACCACAACGTGATGCTGCGTGTCACCGAGCACACGCCGGAGCAGCCGATCCCGCTTGCGCAGGCACGTGAGCAGGTGATTGCGGCCATTCGCGCACACCGTACGGAAGAAGCATCGAGCAAGGCCGCTGATGCACTGCTGGCCAAGCTGGGCAGCGGACAAACCCTGCAGCTGCTGGCCGAATCCGACAAACTGCAGCTGTTGCCGATGCCGGGTCTGCCGCGTACCGCGCCGATGCCTACCGTTGAGGCCAATCGAGCCGTATTCGCCGCAGCACCGCCGAGTGCCGACAAGCCGAGCTATGGCAAAGTCGACATGGGCGATGGTCGCTATGCGGTGTTCGCGGTGACCAAGGTGACGCCTGGCGATATCGCTGAAGTGAGTGAGCAGCAGCAGTCCATGTTGAAGCAGCAGCTCAGCCAGATCGATGGCGCTGCGGCGGCGAAGGCCTATGTGGATGGCATGCGCAAGCGCTTCAAGGTGCAGGTGCAGGAATCCCAGCTCTAGGTCTGGGGTCAAGTAAAAAGCCCGGCTTTCGCCGGGCTTTTTCATTTGTCTGTCCTGCAGTGCCGGGTGGGCAGGGGAGTTGCGGCCTCAGCGCGCCTCTTCGAAGTTGAGCACCATGCCCGGTTTGAGCGTCGCCTTGGCGTCCAGGTTGTTGCGGGCCAGCAGCGCTTTGACGGTAACCCCGTAGCGACGTGCGATCGACCAGACCGATTCGCCGCTGCGCACGGTATGGCGGCGTGAGGTCCGGCCAGTGGTGGTTGCCGCGCTGCTGCTGGCCACACGCGCGCCTACAGCCGTGGCCGGAGGTGGTGGGGAGGAGGAGGCCACTGCGACGCTGTCGGTCGGCGCCATGGCGCCTTCTGCATGGCCGATCATCGCAGGTGCCAGCACCCGCACGCCCGGGCGTGCACCGGTCACGGCCGGGTTGAGACGGGCGATTCGGGCCGGATCCAGTGCGTTCTGCGCCGACCAGGCGGCCAGCGTGGTGTTGGCTGGCAGCGAATGGCCCTTGAGAATCGGTACTGGACGGTCGAGGGCGGCCATCAGATCCGGTTGCTTCTCGGCCTGTTCCAGCACACAGGCCAGCGCGTGCAGTTTCTCGACATACGAATAGGTGATGGGCGAGAGCCCGGGCAACTCTGCAGGACGCGCGTTCTGGGCGTTCATGCCGGCCCGCCGTAGCGATTGCAGGATGCGGTACTCGCCGGCGTTGTAGGCCATCACCGCCAGCCGCCAGTCGCCGCCGAATATGCCGTGCAGCGTTTTCAGGTAGCGAACGGCCGCGCGGGTGGAATCCACCGCAGAAAGGCGGCCGTCGTAGCCGGCTTCCATCGGTACACGGTGGTTGCGTGCGGTGGTGGCGATGAACTGCCACAGGCCGGCCGGGCCCCCGGCATTGCGCGCGCCGGGTCTGTAGCCGCTTTCCACAAACGGGATCAACGCATATTCGGTCGGCAGGCCGGCCTCACGCAGTTCATCAACCACGTAACCGAACAGCGGCAGTGCGTCGTCTTCGATATTGCCCAGGCGCGAAGGGGCGTGTGCGAAGTGCTTGCGCCAGCGGGGACTGGTCGCGGCGGCATCGCACTGGGCGTCGGCCAGGCCTTCGCGGAAGTTGGCAAAAATCTCGCGACCATTGCGGCTGGTCGGCGGCGGCAGCGAGGCCGGGTCAATGGGCAAGGCGCCCAGTGCCGCGAGGTTCTGGCTCACCCCGGCGCTGACGGGCAGCGCCGGGGTACTGGCGGCAGCCGCGCCCACGCCCAGAAACATCCCGAGCGCGAGCGCCAGAGCGTGCCGCTTCATGCGCGGAAACCGTCTTTCCAGCGCCGTAATTCGGCAAAGGTCTCCACTTCATCGGCTGGCGCCCGGCCTAGGCGGGTGGCGACGGCGGCGCGAATGGCGGAGTCGTTGGTGCGCAGGAATGGGTTGCACTGCAGTTCGCTGGCCAGTAAGGCGGGAACGGAGGGGCGTGAGCGGCTGCGCATGTCCTGAGCTTCCTGTTGGCGGCGTTGCAATGCCGCGTTGGTGGGATCGATATGCCGAGCGAACACGGCATTGGCCAGTGTGTACTCGTGCCCGCAGCAGACCCATGTCTGCGGGGGCAGCGCGGCCAGGCGTTGCAGCGAGGCCAGCATCTGGGCGGGCGTACCTTCGAACATGCGTCCACAGCCCAGGCTGAACAGCATGTCGCCACAAAACAGGTGGTTGTGGCCGAGGTAGGCGATATGGCTCCCGGTGTGGCCGGGAACTTCCAGCACGGTGAAATCGAAGCCGGGCAATTGTACCCGGTCGTTTTCACCCACCCGTTCACAATCCAAAGTGATGCGTTCATCGGCTGGGGCGAACACCGGCAGCCAGGGCCAGCGCTGGCGCAGCGCCGCGACGCCGCCGATGTGGTCGTCGTGGTGGTGGGTGAGCAGGACGGCAGCGGGCTGCATGCCTTGGTCCGCGGCGTCGAATACGGGGCCGGCTTGGCCCGGATCGACAAAAACCGTGCGGTCGTCAGGCGTTTGCAGCGCCCAGATGTAGTTGTCCTGAAATGCAGGCAGGGCGGTCAGTCGCATAGAATTGGACCATGCCTGCCGCCCCGTTCCCCCGTCAAGCTGCAGTCTCGGCCTGGTTTGAGAAAACTGGCGCGCTTGCGATGCGTGAACTCGAGCATCGGACCCTGCTTGAACAGTTGCGTGCGGTACCGGCGCAGCCTTGGCTGTGGATGGGGCCGGCGGCCAGCTGGTTGCCCGTGTCTCCACCCCAGGGTCGGGGCATCCGGCTGCATCCGCATGTGACCGGACCGGGGTACGACGGCGATCTGCGTTGCTCGCTGCCCCTGCCGCTGCCGGCCGAGTCCGTCAATGCGATCGTGCTGCAGCATGTGGCGGCGGAGCAGGCGGCGGATCTGCTGGCCGAGTGCGCGCGGATCTTGATGCCCGGGGGGCGGCTGTGGATGACACTGCTCAACCGCTGCAGTCCCTACCGCACGCACTGGCAATGGCAGGGCGCACGGCCACCCTCGGCGGGGCATTGCCGGATGCTGATCCAACGCCAGGGCCTGCGCTGCACCTCGCTGCGCCATCTGGGGCCTTTGCTGGATTCCTCCGGTGCAGGCGCAGGTACTTCGTTGGCGGCACTGCGCGCGATCTGTGTATTGAGCGGGGAAAAACGCACCACCACGTTGACCGCTATTGGCCAGCTCAGGACGGCCGATTGGCGCCGGCCGCTGGCGACCTGACTTTTTACGGAACTACATGAAATCCATTGAAATACACACCGACGGCGCGTGCCTCGGTAATCCCGGGCCGGGCGGCTGGGCCGCCCTGCTGCGCTACAAGGGACATGAGCGCGAGGTCACCGGCGGGGAAGGTCACACCACCAACAATCGCATGGAGTTGATGGCCGCCATCTCGGGCCTGGAGACCCTCACCGAGCCGTGTGAGATCGTGCTGCATACCGATTCGCAGTACGTGCGCCAGGGCATCACCGAATGGATGGGCGGCTGGGTGCGACGCAACTGGAAAACCGCCGGTGGCGATCCGGTCAAGAACCGCGATCTGTGGGAGCGTCTGCACGCGGCCACCCAGCGGCATCGGATCGACTGGCGCTGGGTCAAGGGCCATTCGGGCGACCCGGACAACGAACGCGTGGACCAGCTGGCCCGCGATGAAGCCATCCGCGTGCGCGCCAGCGCCGCAAGCAACTGAGGTAGGCCGTGCGCCAGATCATCCTTGATACCGAAACCACCGGCCTGGACTGGAAGAAAGGCAACCGCGTGGTCGAGATCGGCTGCGTGGAGCTGCTTGAACGCCGCCCCAGCGGCAACAATTTCCATCGTTACCTCAAGCCCGATTGCGAGTTCGAGAGTGGGGCGCAGGAAGTCACCGGGCTGACCCTGGAGTTCCTCGCCGACAAGCCGCGCTTTGAAGAAGTAGTCGACGAGTTCCTGGCCTATGTCGATGGCGCCGAACTGATCATCCACAACGCCTCGTTCGACATGGGCTTCCTGGAGAACGAGCTGGCGCTGGCCGGAAAAACCCGGCTGGCCGAGCGGGTCACCGTCACCGATACCCTGCTGATGGCGCGCGAGCGCTACCCTGGCCAGCGCAACTCGCTGGACGCGCTGTGCCGGCGGCTGGGCGTGGACAACTCGCATCGCCAGCTGCACGGCGCACTGCTCGATGCGCAGATTCTGGCCGATGTGTATATCGCCCTGACCTCGGGCCAGGAGGAGATCGGCTTCGGTCAGCCAGAGGCCGAGCGCAGTGGCGCTGTCGGCGCGGTACAGGCATTTGACCCTGCGGTCTTGCTGCCGCGCCCGCGGGTGCTGGCGACCAGTTCCGAGCTGGAGGCGCACGAAGCCCGGCTGGCGCGGCTGCGCAAGAAGGCCGGTCACGCCTGGTGGGATGGTGAGCGTGCGCCGGTGGCGCCGGAAACCGCCTGAGGCAATCGAAGGGGGCTAGTGGCAGCGGACGAGGATGACGGTCACGTTGTCCGAGCCGCCGCCATCCAGTGCCGCGCCGACCAGGGTGTCCACGCATTCCTGCGCACTGCAATCGGCATGGGCCAGCATGCTGGCGATGCTGGCATCGTCCACTTCCTCGCTCAGCCCGTCGCTGCACAGCAGCAGCTGCATGCCCGGGCGCAATTCCCCGGTCATCGTGGCCACGTTCAGGTGCGCCGGGTCGGTGACTCCCAATGCCTGGGTGACCACGTTGCGGTGCGGGTGGGCGCGGGCCTGTTCGGCGGTCAGTGAGCCTTTTGCGACCAGCTCCTGCACGTAGCTGTGGTCCTGGCTCAGTTGGCTCAGTTTGCCGTCCCGCCACAGGTAGGCGCGGCTGTCGCCGATCCAGGCCACTTCGAACTGGTGCCCCAGGATCTGTGCGGCCACCACGGTGGTGCCCATCGGCAGGCTGTCATTGCGCCGTCGCGAGGTGCGGATGATCTCCTCATCGGCGATACGGATCGCCTGGACCAGCGGGATCCCCTTGCGGATCTCGCGGACGATGGTTTCCCGCGCCAGGGCGCTGGCCACTTCGCCACAGGCGTGTCCGCCCATGCCATCAGCCACCAGCCACAGGCCGAGCTCGCTGTCACCGTAGTAGGTGTCTTCATTGAGCTGGCGGCGCAGGCCGACATGGCTGAGGTGTCCGAATTCGATCATGAGTGCCGGCGTGGGCTGTATTGCGTCAGGAAGGGCAACGCATCATCGCGTTCATGGAGGAGTACAGCAAGCGTCGCAATATGGCCTGCCGGTTGCCGCAACGCCCGCTCCGGGCAAGCGATGGCGCGTCAATTGTGAAAAACCGCTTGTCGGCAATGCCAATGCCCCTTATCATTCGCAGCCCGGTTCGCCGGGGACCATCTGGAGAGGTGGCAGAGCGGTTGAATGTACCTGACTCGAAATCAGGCAGGCGTTTATAGCGCCTCGGGGGTTCGAATCCCCCCCTCTCCGCCAGATACCGGAAAAAGCCACCTGCGGGTGGCTTTTTTCTTGGGCGCGGATCAGGGCGCGGTGTCCGCTCTCGCAAGAACCCGACACCGGTCGCGGTCGCGTCGGGGACCTTACTCAGCGTTGCCCGGCCATGGCGCGTCTGGCCCGCTACACTGTGCGCCTGATCCAAATGGTGACTTTCATGTCTGAAATCCTGGTGCCGGTGTCCTTCGGCGAGCTGCTGGACAAGATCTCGATCCTGCAGATCAAGTCCGAACGGATGAGCGATGCGGCCAAGCTGGCCAATGTGCGCAAGGAGCTGGCGGCGCTGGACGCCACCTGGAGGGCGCACCCGGCCGCGGCCCAGGACATCGCCGCCCTGCGTGCGGACCTGAAGGCGGTCAACGAGCGGCTGTGGGATATCGAAGATGACATCCGCCTGAAGGAAAAGGCGCAGCTGTTCGATGACGGCTTTGTGCAGCTGGCGCGCAGCGTCTATTTCCAGAACGACGAACGCGCGCGGATCAAGAAGGCGATTAACCTGGCGCTGGGTTCCAGTTACGTGGAAGAGAAGTCCTACCAGGACTACCGCGCCAGCTGAGAGGCGCGGTTGCCGGAGGCCAAAGGCCGCCCATCGAGGCGGCCTTTGGCATCATCGCGGCCGGTTCACTGTGGATGGTCGCTGCGGTAGCGCTCGAAGGCGGCAATGGCGTCGTCCACGCTGATCAGCGACATCACCTCGTCGAACTCGATCTTGGTACCCCATTTCAGCGCGCTGGCCGGCTTGTGCAGGTAGCGGCGGGCGGCGTCGTCATAACGGTCCACGCAATAGCGCCTATCCGAATACGGACCGCTGCGCGCCGGGTTGCTGGCCGCATGCAGGCCCAGCACCTTGGTGCCCACGGCGTTGGCGATGTGCATCGGGCCCGAGTCCGGCGTGACCAGCAGATGGGCGCGGGCCAGCAGCGCCGGCAGCTGCTTGAGCGTGTCCTTGCCGACCAGATCCAGTGCCGGGTGCTTCATCGCGGCAAGGATGGCATCGCTGGTGCTGCGCTCCAGTTCGCTGCGACCGCCGCACAACACCACGCGCCAACCCTGCGTTGCGGCGTGATCGGCCAGCGCCGCGTAGCGCTCGGCATACCAGTTGCGGCGCTGGTGGCTGGAGCAGGGCGAGATCATCAGCACCGGACGACCATCCTCGTCCCACTGCGCGTGCGCCCACTCAGAAGCTTCTGGTGGCGTGGCCAGGTCCCAGCTGACCTCGGTCTGCTTCAATCCCAGCGGTTCGCAGAAGCTGCCGATCGCATCCAGTACATGGATGCCGGGACGGTCGGCAATACGTTCATTGATGAAAAGGCCGTGCAGATCCTTCGAGCGCGACCTGTCATAGCCGATGCGGCGCCGGGCCGGGATGAAGGCCGAGAGCAGGTTGGCGCGGAAGGCGACCTGCATCTGCAGCAGCGCATCGAATCGCGCCGCAGGCAACTGCTCGCGCAGTGCGCGCATTCCGGCCACGCCGGTCTTCTTGTCGTAGACATGGAAGGTCACGCCAGGCAGGCCTTCGAGCAATTTGTGGCCTGCCTTGTCGATCACCCAGTGCAGCGTCGTGCCCGGTCGTGCCTGTTGCAGCGTGCGCACCAAGGGGACTACATGGGTCACATCTCCCAATGCCGAAAGGCGCAAGAGGCACAATGAGGGGGACGATGCAGGCATGGTGTTGTTAGACTCGCAAAGAATGGTCGCATTCGACGCCACTGAAGCGCTGACGCCCTGCCGCGATGGTCGCGGTTATGGCGCCATTCTGTTCGACCGCGAACGCCTGCGGCAAGCCGAGCCTGCTCTGTTTTCGCCTGCGCACTGGGGCGAGAAGGCCCGGCCGGTCGGCGAGGGGGGGCGCGGAGGTGCGTGGTTTGTCGACGCGCCGTTCGGGCACTGCGTGCTGCGCGGCTACCTGCGTGGCGGTGTCGCGGCCAAGTTCAGCCGCGATCTGTATCTGTGGCAGGGCGCACATCGCACCCGCAGCTTCGCCGAGTTCCGGCTGATGCGTGAGCTGATCGCGCACAAGCTTCCGGTGCCGCGGCCGCTGGCCGCGTTCTATATGCGCGACGGGCTGGGCTACCGCGCGGCGATCCTGATGGAACGGCTGGAGGGTGTGCGTTCGCTGGCCGATCGTGCGCTGGTGACCGGGCGTGGCGCGCCATGGGAGGAAACCGGCCGGCTGATCGCCCGCTTCCACCGCGCCGGTCTGGATCACGCCGATCTGAACGCCCACAACATCCTGTTCGATGCCAACGGGCACGGCTGGTTGATCGACTTCGATCGTGGCGTGCTGCGTATTCCCGCCACCCGCTGGCGCGAGCGCAACCTCAAGCGTCTGCTGCGCTCCCTGCTCAAACTGCGCGGTGAGCGCAGTTGCGAGGAGGTGGCGCATGACTTCGCGCGGCTGCGCCGTGCCTATGATCTGGCCTGGAACCGGGGCGTCTGAAATGAGCTGGGCATTACGTTTTCTGGGCGTCGGCAACGCCTCGGCGGTCGATCTGGGTTCGCCGATGGCGGTGATCGAGCGCGACGGCAAGCCGTGGTTGACCATCGACTGTGGCGGTGAGGGGCTCACGGCCTATCGCGCGCACTACGCGGCGATGCCCGATGCGCTGTTTGTCACCCATGTGCACCTGGATCACGTGGCCGGCTTCGAGCGCTTGTTCGTCGATGCGTATTTCAATCCGCGCCGGCGCGGCACGGTGCGCGTGTATGTGCCGGCCACGGTGCTGCCACTGCTGCACAGGCGCATCGGCGACTATCCGAATGTGCTGGCCGAGGGCGGTGCCAATTTCTGGGATGCCTTCCAGCTGATCGCCGTCGGTGAGGCGTTCTGGCATGACGGCGTGCGGCTGGAGGTGTTCCCCGTGCGCCATCACTGGCCGGAAACCGCCTACGGTCTGCGCCTGAAAGGGGCGCTGGTGTGGAGCGGGGATACCCGTCCGATTCCGGAGATGCTGCTGCGCTATGCTGCCGACGGCGAGCTGATCGCCCATGATTGCGGCCTGCATGGCAATCCCTCGCATACCGGGGTGGATGATCTCGAACGCGAATACGACGCGGCGACGCAGGCGCGGATGATCCTCTACCACTACGCCAGTGCGGCCGATGGCGATGCGCTGCGCGCACGCGGACATCGCGTGGCGATGCCGGGCGAATGTGTGGTCCTGGCTGGGCCGACCGCCGCCACTGCTGCGCCGGTCTGAACAGGCCACGCGGCGACGTGGCCCAAAAAGGCGGTGGCCCCGCCGGCTGACCTCGGCGCCCGCGTCGATCGATACCGTTGCTGCCTTCCGGCCCTGGCGGGATTTTCGACCTAGCGTCGCGAGGGGCCGACGGGGCCACCATAGAGACGTTGGCCGCCTTGCGGCGGCCTGAGCTCTTTCTGGAAAACGGGGCGATGGATATCAGCCGGCGGGTATTCCAGAAGGGGCGCTGCGGATCACGAACCCTGCAGCGCGCGGCGATTGTAACGTATGCGGGGACACAACAGCCAGCCGCAGATGCATTGAATCGTCTGCAACCCGCACAAGGCGGGCTGCTGCGGCAGCCCCGTGATTGGCTGGAACGCCGCACGCAGGGAAGACGACCTGTTCCCAACTTCGGAATCTCCCCCGAACGGCCAGGCCCCTTCCCGCAGGTCGGATCGCTTGGATCTATGTGCTGATTGCCAGCTTGGCTGGAGAGTGTGTGGGCGCTGACGATGAGGCAGTTGCAGGGATTCACCCGGCGGGTTCCCGGCACTGTCACCCTGGTCGGCAGGATCGCCAGCTGCTGCTGGTGGCTGGCCTTGGCCATGTGCCGGGCTGGGTACCGCTTGCACGATCTGGACCGGCATCGGTGCGGTCGGTGCATTTGCGGTCGGCATCGTTTTGCTGGGCCAGCAGATCCATGCCGGGCGCATGGGCGCTGCGCTGCTGATTGTCGGTGCTCTTGAGCTGATACAGCTATCAAGCCGCTGCGGCTCAACTGGGAGAGGGATATGAAAAAGGCCGCCCGGTGGGCGGCCTTTTTCTTCAAAACTGGCGGAGAGAGGGGGATTCGAACCCCCGAAGCGCGGTTTAGACGCTTACACACTTTCCAGGCGTGCTCCTTCAACCACTCGGACACCTCTCCGGACCTGCCGCAACCGTAAAGGCGCTGCAGGGGCGCAAATTCTATAGGGTCGCGGCGGCGGCCACAAGTCGAATCTGCACCGGGGCCATATGCCGGGGCTCACTGTAGACGGAACACGGCCACCATCTGTGCCAGCTCGTCGGCCTGCTCCTGCAGGGCATGGGCCGCGGCGGTGGCTTCCTCCACCATCGCCGCGTTCTGCTGGGTGGCATTGTCCATGTGGATGATGGTCTGGTTGACCTGCTCGATGCCGGCGCTCTGTTCCTGCGAGGCGGCCGAGATCTCGGCCATCAGCTCGTTGACCTGGCGCACCGCGGTGACCACCTCCTGCATGGTACGGCCGGCGTCGTTGACCAGCACCGCGCCCTGGTCCACCCGCTGCGCCGAATCGCCGATCAATTGCTTGATCTGCCGTGCCGCTTCGGTCGAGCGCTGCGCCAGCGAGCGCACTTCGCTGGCGACCACCGCAAAACCGCGCCCCTGTTCGCCGGCGCGGGCGGCTTCCACCGCCGCGTTCAGCGCCAGGATATTGGTCTGGAAGGCGATGCCGTCGATCACGCCGATGATGCTCTCGATCTGCCGCGAGGCATGGGTGATGCCGTCCATCTGCTCGACTACCTGCGCGACCACCGTGCCGCCGCGTGCGGCGATGTCGGCCGCGCCGGTTGCCAGCTGGCGGGCCTGCTGCGAGGTGCCGGCGTTGTTTTTCACCGTGGACGTCAGCTCTTCCATCGAGGCGGCGGTTTCCTCCAGGTTGGCGGCCTGCTGTTCAGTGCGCGCAGCCAGGTCGTTGTTGCCGGCGTTGATGTCGCGGGCGGCGCTGCTGATGGCATCGACCGCGCCATGCACACGTTGCAGGATGCCGGTCAGGTGCTCGACGGTGGTGTTGGTGTCATCGCGCATCCGCCCGAACACGCCACGGTAGTCGGCCGTGATGCGCTGGGTCAGGTCGCCCTGCGCCAGGGCGCCGAGCACGCGCTGCACATCGCCGATGGTCGCGGCGTTGGTATCGAACATGCTGTTCACACCTTCGGCCAGGCGCCGGAAGAAGCCGCTCTTGTCGAGAGTGTCGATCCGCTGCGACAGGTCGCCCGCAGCGGCGGCATCGATGACGCCGGCCACTTCCGCTTCCACCGCCACTTCCTGGCTGCGGTCGCGCCATTCCACCACCACGCCCAGCCGCTGGCCCTCGGCCGAGATCACCGGAGCCACGGTCTGGGCGAACACCGCGGTGCCAAACCGCAGCTCGCTCTGCTGCGTGGATTGGACCTTGGCTGGATCGTTGCCGCCTGCCGGTTGCAGTTGCGCCAGCGTCTGGCCTTGGAGATGGTCCAGGTTCGCGTGCGGCAGGTGCTGCGCCAGTTCACCGCGATGCTGCTGCAGCAGCCGCTGCATCGCCGGGTTGGCGTAGGCGACCTGGCCGTGGGCGTCGGCGATCAGCATGGCTGTGCCGGCATTGTCCAAGGCGATGCGCACGCGCAGGTTCTCGGCGGCGATCGCGCGTTCGCTGTCCAATCGGGCCTTCAGATCGGTCTGCATCTTGCGCAGGGCACGGGAGACTTGGCCGACTTCATCCTCACCCCCGGCGCTGATCGGATAGTCCAGTTGCCCGGCCGCCACCGCGTCCACGCCCTGCACGATGCCGCGCAGCGGCGTGCCCACCAGCGTGCGCAGCAACACCACCACGACCACCACCAGCAGCAGCACGCTGGCCACACCGACCAGGATCACCCGGTTGCGGATCTCCACCACGCCGGCCATGACCGCGTCGACCGGTGCGGACACCATCAGTGCGAAGGCATCGGGCGAACGGCCGGCGGTGACGGGGACATAGATGCGCAGCACCTCACCGCCCACGGTCGGGTCGAAGGTGCGCTGGCGGACGATCTGGCCCTTGGCCAGCTGCGCCAGCAGCGGCGCCATATCCGCGGCGAACGGCTTGCCCAGATTCTGCTGCTCCGGCGCAGCCAGCACCCGCCCGGTGGGCGAGAGCAGGCGTACCACGCCGCGCTGGTAGGGGCGGATCTTGGCCAATTCGGCCTGGATGGTGGACAGCGCGATATCCGCGCCGGCCACGCCGCGGAACTGGCCGTCGACCTTGATCGGCACCATCAGGCTGGTCATCAGCACCTGCTGGCCGGAGACCTCATCGGCGTAGGGTTCGAACATCAGCTCGTCGCCGCGTTCGCGCACGGCCACGTAGTACTTTTCCGCGTCCGGGCCATCGACCTTGAGGTCGTTTTCCGGCCCGACCGCGTCCTGCAGGGAGGTCTGCCCGGAGGGCTCGCGTGTCCAGTACAGCGACAGCCGCCCCGAATCGGTGCTGATGCGCTGATCTTCGGAGAGACCGGCGACGAACGTCTTCAGCGTGTCGTCCGTCGGTTCGCCGTCCGGCCAGCTGCGTGCGAAGCGGGCATCGGCGCCATCGAAGCCATCGGGTTCGAATTCCAGCCAGTAGCCCAGCACAGCAGGGTCGGTGTCGGCATAGCGGCGCACCAGGGCGGAAACTTCGGCGCGCGAGCCGTTGCCGCGGTCCATGAGCGCCAATGTGGCGTCGGCCAACCCGCGCACCCGCGACAGCGGCTCGTTGACCGAGCCCCGCACCTTGGCGGCCTCCGCGCGGGCCAGCTGCTCCAGTTCATTGAGTGCGCTGGCTTCCTGAACGGCGGCCGCTTTCTGCTGGATCAGCCAAGCCGCCCCGGCGAAGCAGGTGGCAGCCACCAGGCCCAGTACCAGCGCGGTGCGCGCCACAATCGATGTCAATCCTGTCTTGCGTATCCGCATCGGGCCTCTCCCTTGTGGAATCGGGGGCCGGCCAGCAGGAATTCCCTCGTGGGTCGCTGTCCGGGGGTTACTCCGGAGGTAGCGGCCGCGCGCACGCGAACCTGAGCCATGCGCGCACTGGCCCGGGACAGGCGCCGGATACGGCCGGCGGGGCCCGGCATGGCACAATGGGGCCTCAGATGAAGACGGTTGCCTGATGTCCTATCTCGTCCTTGCCCGCAAGTGGCGTCCGAAGCGTTTTGCCGAGCTGGTGGGCCAGGAACACGTGGTCCGCGCGCTCAGCAATGCGCTGGACAGTGGTCGCGTCCACCACGCCTTCCTGTTCACCGGCACCCGCGGTGTCGGCAAGACCACGATCGCCCGCATCTTCGCCAAGTCGCTGAACTGCGAGCAGGGCACCAGCGCCGATCCGTGCGGCCAGTGCCCGGCCTGCCTGGACATCGATTCGGGCCGCTACATCGACCTGCTGGAGATCGACGCCGCGTCCAACACCGGCGTGGATGACGTACGCGAAGTGATCGAGAACGCGCAGTACATGCCCTCGCGCGGCAAGTACAAGGTCTACCTGATCGACGAAGTGCACATGCTGTCCAAGGCGGCATTCAACGCGCTGCTCAAGACGCTGGAGGAGCCGCCAGAGCATGTGAAATTCCTGCTGGCCACCACCGATCCGCAGAAGCTGCCGGTGACCGTGCTCAGCCGCTGCCTGCAGTTCAACCTCAAGCGCTTGGACCAGGAGCAGATCCGCGGGCAGATGATGCGGATCATGACCGCCGAGGGCATCGAATTCGACGACAGCGCCCTTGTGCAGCTGGCCCACGCCGCCGATGGCTCGCTGCGTGACGGGCTGTCGCTGCTGGACCAGGCCATCGCCTATGCCGGTGGCGCGCTGCGCGATGACGTGGTGCGCGCCATGCTCGGCACAGTCGATCGCACCCAGGTGGCGGCCATGCTCGATGCGCTGGCCGCAGGAGATGGTGCGCGCCTGTTGCAGGTGGTGGCCACGCTGGCAGAGTTCTCGCCGGACTGGAACGGCGTGCTCGATGCGCTGGCCGAGGGGCTGCACCGCATCCAGGTGCAGCAGCTAGTGCCCGGGACCGTGGTGCCTGGTGAAGGGATCGATTCGGGCGCCTTCGCACAGCGGCTGCGCCCGGAAGTGGTGCAGCTCTGGTACCAGATGGCACTGAGTGGCCGTCGCGACCTGCATCTGGCGCCGAGTCCGCGTGCCGGCTTTGAGATGGCGGTGCTGCGGATGCTGGCGTTCCGTCCGGCCGGCGTGGTGCCGGCCGTTCCCGAGAGCGTGATGCCGATGGCTCCGGGCGCGGCAGCACCGGCAGCCTCGGCCGTGGCCACTGCGCCTCCCGTATTGCCGCCAGCGCCGCCGGTGGCCAGGCCTGTCGAACCGGCACCGGCGGTTGCGCCACCCCCACCGGCGCCCCCTGTCGCGATGGCGACGACCGCGCCCGTGCCTGACCCCGTGCGGCCGTCGGCACCGGAGGTATCCGCCGGGAAACCCGTATCCACCGACGATCTGCCGCCTTGGGCGATAGAGGCCGCCGATGCCCGTGCGCGTGATGAAGCCATGGCCATGGAGATGGCGCAGGCCGAACCCGAACCGGTAGGCCAGGCGCCGGTAGCCGCGCCCGCTGTGGTGCCGCCGGTCGCTGATGCCGTTGAGCGTGGCCCGGATGTCCCTGTGCGCGCGCTGGAAAATGCCGAGCAGTGGCTGGACCTGGTGGCGGACAGTGGTCTTTCGGGGCCGTCGCGTGAGCTGGCGGCCAACTGCGCCTTCGTGAGTTTTCAGCACGGCGTGTTGCGGTTGGGCCTGCTGCCGGGGTTTGAATACCTGCAGACCGAGCGTGCGTTGACGGCCTTGGCCCAGGCCTTGGCGCAGGCGCTGGGCACCACACCGAAAATCGTGATTGAAACCGGCAACGTTCAGGCCGAGACGTTGCACGAACGCGCTGACCGTCAGCGCGGTGAGCGCCAGAATGCGGCTGAAGCCGTGTTCATGGCCGACCCCCAGGTGCGTCAGCTGCTCCAGCAGGGCGCCCGGGTCGTGGCCGATTCCATCCGTCCCATTGAAGAGTAAGCAACTATGCGCGGCAATATCGCCCAAATGATGCAGCAGGCCCAGAAAATGCAGGAAAACCTGCAGAAGGCCCAGGAAGAGATCGCCAAGCTGGAAGTCACCGGCAGTGCCGGCGGCGGCATGGTCAGCGTCACCCTGACCGGCGCCAAGGAGTGCCGCAAGGTACGCATCGATCCGTCGCTGCTGTCCGACCAGGAAATGGTGGAAGACCTGATCGCGGCCGCCTTCAACGATGCGTCCAACAAGATCGATGTCGAATCGCAGAGCCGCATGGGCTCGGCCACGGCCGGCATGAAGCTGCCGCCGGGCATGAAACTGCCGTTCTGACCAGACGCGTGCCGGCGCTGCCCGGCACATGTGTCGCCCACGTCGCGAAGCCTCGAAGGCTTCGCGCGTTCGTTTTGAAGAGAGCTTGTCGCGATGAGCCTGCCGCTGCTGGAACAACTGATCGAAGCCTTCCGGGTGCTGCCCGGCGTCGGCCAGAAGACCGCGCAACGCATGGCCTATCACGTGCTGGAACGCGCCCGCGAGGGCGGTCAGCGGCTGTCGGAAGTGCTGGCCGAGGCGATCGAGAAGATCGGCCATTGCACGCAGTGCCGCGATTTCAGTGAGTCCGAGGTATGCCCGGTGTGCGCCAGCGCCAGTCGCGAGCGGCAGATGCTGTGCGTGATCGAATCACCTGCCGATAGGCTGGCGATCGAACATGCCACCAGTTACCGCGGCGTGTACTACGTGCTGCAGGGGCGCCTGTCGCCGCTGGACGGCATCGGCCCGCGTGAGCTGGGGCTGGACCGGCTTGAAGCGCGGCTGGCACAGGGGGAGGTCACCGAGCTGATCATCGCTACCAATTCCACGGTCGAAGGCGAGGCCACCGCGCACTACCTGGCGCAGCTGGCCCGCCGCCACAAGGTGCGGCCGAGCCGGCTGGCGCAGGGCCTGCCGCTGGGCGGCGAGTTGGAGTACGTGGACCGCGGCACGCTGTCGCATGCGTTTGGCAGCCGCAGCGAAATCGGCGAATAAGCGCCGGGTGAGGCGCTAAGCTGTAGGCCGTTTCCTGCAGAGAGAAGTCGCATGACCGACACGATTTTCGGCAAGATCATCCGCCGCGAGATTCCCGCCACCATCGTCTATGAAGATGAGGATGTGCTGGGTTTCCAGGACATCGCGCCACAGGCGCCGGTGCATGTGCTTTTCATCCCGAAAAACGAGGTCATCCCGACCCTGGATGACCTGCAGCCGTCGCAGGCGCATCTGATCGGCAAACTGGCCCTGGCCGCCGCCGCGTACGCACGGCAGCAGGGGGTTGCCGAGAAGGGCTACCGCATCGTGATGAACTGCCGCGAGGATGCCGGGCAGACCGTGTTCCATATCCACCTGCATCTGCTGGCCGGCGCACCACTGGGGCGTTTCGGCGCTGGCTGAGCAGCAGGGCGCGGAGTGGTCCGGCGCGCGCTGCGCACGTATGGAACTCCCGCAGTTGCAGGTGCCCCCGGCCGTGCCGATCGCTGGGGTGCACGCACTACGAAAATGAAAACGCCGCCTATCGGGCGGCGTTTTTCGGTCACACGCGGCTGGATCACCACCAGCCGCCGCGCCAGCCCCAGCCCCAGCCAGGACCCCAACCCGGGCCCCACGGGCCGTACGGGTAGGCCGGTACCACTTCCACCTCGCGCTGCACCGGCCACAGATAGACCACGTCGGCGGCGATCTTGGGCAGCGGATAGTCGTACTCGCCGATCTTGGTGGTCTGGTAGCCATCGATGCGGCCGATGAAGGTCACGTCGCGGCCCGGCTCGAACACCGCCGGATCATAGAAGCCGGCACGGCAGGCGATAAAACGACCGTCGCTGGCGTCGGCCGAGGTGCTGCTCGGGCGGCCGCTGCCATTGAGCGGGCGGGCGATCATCTGGAAGCAGGTCTCGCCTTGTCCCGGCAGCGTTTCGATGATGCGACCGCCCCAGCGCACCGGCGTACCGGTCTGCTTCTGGGCCACCGAATCACGCGGCGAGACGGTGCTGAACTGCCCTTGCAGCGGCTTGGGAGCGGTCGCGCAGCCGGCCAGTACCAGGCTGGCGGCAAGGGTGAGGAAAATGCGGGTCTTCATGTTCGTGCTCCGGGTTTCGGGCGATGCCTGCGCAGGTCTGCCAATAGTGAAGCGAGGTCGGACTGGGCGCCAGCGTAACGCGCATCGCTGAAACGTTGGCTGAGTAATGGCAGGTCGCTGCCGGGATGTTTTTCCTCGACCCTTCGTGCCCAGGCGGTAGCGGATTCGTGGGGCCCACGGGCAAGGCCGAGCCGGGTATAGCGGGCGCCCAGGCGGTGCCAGGCACGCAGCAGTGGATCGCGCTCGCGTTCGCCGCGGGCCAGCAGCCGGATCATCGCACCGACCGTCAGCAGCGCCAGCACCGCGAACAGCGCGATCAGCTGCGCCGGCTGCAGACGCTCGATGCCCAGTGGACGCAGCAGCTGCTGCTGCCGTCTGGCATCGAAGGACAGCACCATGTCATTCCAGCCACGGCGCATCCAGTCGCCGAGCTGGGCCAGCTGGTTCCATTGCCCGGCGACGTCGAAGCCGCCGGCATTGGCTTGGCCGAGACGGTCTTCGAGGGTGTCATAGATCCGTTCCGGGGCGACGGCGGCGGTGGGGTCCACGCGGACCCAGCCACGTCCGGACAGCCACACTTCGCTCCAGGCATGCGCGTCCATCTTGCGCACGACCCAGTAGTCGCCAAAACGGTTGCGCACCCCGCCGGCATAGCCGGTGACCACCCGCGCGGGTATGCCGGCGCTGCGCATCAGCACCACGAAGGCCGAGCTGAAGTGCTCGCAGAAGCCGGCCTTCTGTTCGAACAGGAATTCATCGGCGCTGTGCCGGCCGGCCAGCGGCGTTTCCAGGGTGTAGGCGAACTCGCGGGTGATCCATTGCAAGGCGCGCTGCACGATGGCGGCCTCGTCGCCGCCGGCCTCGCTGCGCCATTGCTGTCCCAATGCCTGCGTGCGCGGGTTGAAGCCGGGTGGCAGCTGCAGCGCCTGCTGGCGCAACAGCGGCGGCAGGTCCGGCTGGAACTGGCGGTAGCTGGTGGACTGCAGGCGCCAGCGCGTGAGCGCGGTCAGCGGGCGTCGGCTGGTCAGGCTGTAATCGGCATCCAGTTGGGTGTCCGCCGGCGCGGTGGTCGGCAGGTCCAGTGCAACCAACTGGCGGCGTTCGGTAGGCTCGTATTCGATCTGGTAGTCCCAGCGGACATCGGCGGCCACAAGGCGGGGGGCGGCGGTGTGGCGCTGGCTGTCCAGCCGCGTCCAGGCGCGCCCGTCAAAACGGGTCAGCACCGGGCCGCGCCAGTAACGCTGACTCGCCGCCGGCACCGGACCGAAGAACTGCGCCCGCAAGGCCGGACTGTCATCGGCCATCAGGTCGATCCACTCGCCCGGCTGCATCGTGTCCGAAAGACCGGGGCGTCCGGCCGCGCGTTCGGGAATACCCCATAGTGGTGTGGGCAGGCGCGGTACCAGCCAGAACGCGGCCAGCGCCAGCGGTAGGGCGACGACCATCAAGCGGCCTACCACGCGCAGTTGCTGGTTGATCGCCGCAGAGGCGCGCCCGGCTTCACCATCCGCGATACGCTGCAGGCTAAGCAGGGTGCTGATCACGGCAGCCAGTGCCAGCAGCAGGGTGCCCGGGCCCTGGTCCAGCAGAAATGCCGAAAATGGCGCGAACAGGGCGAAGCCCAGCAGGCTGCGGGCATCGCGCAGCGTGCGCAGTTCACTGGATTTGATCGCCAGCATCGCCGCCAGCAGGGCGCAGCCGCTGTCGCGGCCCGGGCGCGGACCCATCTGCCAGTAGATGGCCACCAGCATGACGGCGATAAGCAGCAGCCGCAGCGACATGGGAACCGTGTGGCGCCACGCCAGTGCCGCCACGGCGATGGCGGCGATCGCATAGCCGACGGCCAGCACTGCCGGCAGCTGCAGCAGCAGGGGCAGCAGGGCCAGGGCGGTGGTCAGCAGTGCCCAGCCCCGGGTGGGGGCGTCCAGTGGTGGGCTGGTCTTCATGCCGGCGGCATCAGGGCCAACGCCCTCAGGCACTGGTGGCGATGTGCATCACCGCTGCCCGGGCCGATCGGTGCGGCGTCGGGCAGCAGCAGGCGATAGCGGCGGCCTTCACGCTCGGCGTCGTCCACCCAGCGTGCCAAACGGGCGATGCGCCACTCATACGGCAACGCGCCCAGGGTGGCCCAGTCCAGCACCAGTTCCGCACCGGCGGGGCGCTCGTACTCGCGTACCAGCAGGCCATCGCGGCGTGCGGAGTGTTTCCAGGCGATGGTGCGCATGGCGTCGCCCTGCCGGTACGGGCGCAGCTGTTGCAGTTCCTCGCCGAGCGGATGGATACGGGTGCGGGTGGCGCCGTCGCTGCTGTCGGGCAGCGGATGTGCGGGCGTTTCCGGCGCGGGGTAGACCAGCACGGGGCTTTCGGGCCACACCCAGCTCCAGGCCCGCAGCAACCCCAGCGGCTGGGTGGTGGAGAACCGGATGCGCTGCAGATCCAGCCAGCCCCGGCGGGAGGTCGTCAGCCACAGGTCCACTTCGCTGCGCTCATCACCCTCAAGGTCCGCGCGGGCGTGGGCCTGCGGGTGTTCGATCCGCAGGCCGCGGCGCGGGCGCCGATCCTGGCGGGCGATCACCAGCCGCAACCGCAGTGGTTGGCCGGCGGCGACCGGCTCGGCTGAGAGCGCTTCCAGTTGCAGCCCGGACAGCTGCAGGTGGGCCTGCAGCGCGCTGGCCAGTGCGGTGGTTGCCAGCAGCAGCGCAAGCAGCAGTGCGGGGTTGTTGTTGTAGTTGAGCGCGCCCAGCAGCATCACCGTCAGCAGAACGGCCAGAAACAGGCCAAAACCCGTGGGCAGCACGTAGATCCGCTTCCGGTCGAGGGTGACCGGAAGGGTCTCGGGATGGCGTGGACGGGCCAGCAGCTGCAACACCTGCCAGTCGCCGCGCATGAGCTGGCGTACTTCAATCAACCTGCACACCGTGCAGGATCGCGCGGGCCAGCGCCGGCCCGGTGGTCGACTCGGCTTCGGGAACCAGCCGATGGCCGGCCACACCCAGGAACAGCGCCTGCACATCTTCCGGCAGCACGTGCTGCCGTCCCAGCAGCAGCGCATGGGCCTTGGCCGCACACAGCAGGGCGATGCCCGCGCGCGGTGACAGTCCCACCCGTATCCCCGGTTGCTGGCGGCTGCGCGTCAGCAAGCGCTGTACGTAGTCGATCAGCGCATCGCTGGCATGGATGTGTTCAACGGCCGCACGGAGCTGGCGGATATCGTCTTCGGACAGGCACGGCATTGTCTGTGCGATGAGTTCCCGGCGGCTGCTGCCTGCCAGCAGGGCACGTTCGGATTCGGTATTGGGATAGCCCAGGGTCAGCCGCAGCAAAAAGCGGTCCAGCTGCGAATCGGGCAGCGGGAAGGTGCCGGACATGTCGGCCGGGTTCTGGGTGGCGATCACGAAAAACGGATCGGGCAGGGCATGGGTCACGCCATCGAGCGTGACCTGCTGTTCGGCCATGGCCTCCAGCAGCGCACTCTGGGTGCGCGGCGGTGCCCGGTTGATTTCGTCGGCCAGCAGCACATTGCAGAACACCGGCCCGGGATGGAACTGGAAGCTGCGGCTGTGGGCCTCATAGATCGAGATGCCCAGTACATCGGCCGGCAGCAGGTCCGAGGTGAACTGCACACGCTGGAACTGCAGGCCGACGCTGGAGGCCATGGCATGCGCCAGTGTGGTCTTGCCCAGGCCCGGCAGATCCTCGATCAACAGGTGCCCTCCGGACAGCAGGGCGACAAAGGCCAAACGCACTTCAAGGGCCTTGCCCAGCAGCAGCGCGTTGACCTGCTCCTGCGCCTGGCGCAGGGACTGCAGTGTGACTTGGGTTAGCATTCCGGGCGGTGCGACTGGCATGGTCGTCTCGTATATCTGGTTTCAAGGGGAGTTTACGTGGCAACTGCGAGCGAACAACGTGCCTGCACGACGTTTCTTGTGCTGTGGGCGTTGATCAGCGGCGTCAAAGTTCTCATCGCGGCCTATCTTCCCCTGTTCGTGGATGAGGCGTTCTACTGGCAGGAAGGTCAACATCTGGCACCGGCCTATTCCGATCTGCCGGGATTGACCGCCTGGCTGACGCGCCTGGGCGTGGAGCTGGTCGGCAACCATCGTCTCGGCGTGCGCCTGCCGTTCCTGTTGCTGGGGGCGCTATTGCCGTGGATGGTGGTCAACATCACCACGCGCTGGTTCGGTGCGCGTGCCGGCTGGCAGGCGGGTGCATTCACGCTGCTGATGCCGCTGTCGGCGACCCTGGGCATCCTGGCGGTGCCCGATGTGCCCATGGCCATCGCGGCGGTGCTCTGTCTGGATGCCGGCGCGCGGCTGCTGCGCAATGTCGATGCGGGAGCGGTGCTGCTGCTGGCGCTGGGGTTGCTGGTCGGCGCGCTGAGCCACTACCGCTTCATCGGTGTGATCGTGGTCGGCTTCATTGCCCTGCTGCTGTTGCCGGAGGGTCGGCGGATGCTGCGCGATGCCCGTGTCTGGGTGGCGATAGCCGTGGGGATCGTGGCGTGGCTGCCGCTGCTGGCGTGGAACCTGGACAACCAGGATGCCGGACTGAAATTCCAGATACTGGAACGTCATCCATGGAGCTTCCATGGTGACGGCTTGTGGTTCCTGCTGATCCAGCCGTTGATGGTCACGCCCGTGTTGTTTGCCGCCCTGGCCTGGGTGGCCATCGAGGGTCTGCGCCGCGGCCGGGGCGGCTTTCGTCATCTGCAGTGGCGCTATTTCGCGCTGGTGGGCACCACCTCGACCCTGCTGATCTTCCTGCTCGGATTCTTCACCGATGTGGAACGTGTCAGTTTCCATTGGCCGTTGCCCGGATACCTGGCGTTGCTGGCCTGTGTGCCCCTGATGCTCAACCGCTGGCCCCGCTTCTGGCGGCGCAGCGTCTGGGCGGTGGCTGCGTTGGGACTGGTGATGGCACTGGGCTACTACGTGATGGCATCGGCGCCGTCGTTGCGCGAGCAGATGGCCGGCAGCAAGTACTACCCGCGCAATTTCGCCGGATGGCAGCCGCTGGCCGATGCGGTGCGCGACGAGCTGGCGCAGATGCCGGCCGAGACCGAGATAGTGGCCGGCAGTTTCAAGGTCGGGTCCGAGCTGGGATTCCGCCTGGACGATGCGGCCATCAAGGTGCTGCCGCATGAACTCAATGACCGGCATGGTCGCACCGCGCAGCTGGCCCTGTGGGGTCTGATCAGCGATGGCAGCCGCACCGCTCCCCAGCTGCTGGTGATCGCCCCGGGCGACCAGCGTTATCGCGATCTGCTGGCACGCTATCACCGCATCTGCGCGCTGGTCGGGCCACTGCCGCCACCGCGCGTGGTGTCCACCGATCACGGCTTCCAGCGATTTCTGCTGTTCCGCCTGCCTGCGGCCAAGGTGCAGGGACCGTGTGTGACGCCGGCGATGGCCTGGCTGGACACCCCTGTGGCAGGTGCCAAGGTCGCCGGGCAACTGGATGTGCAGGGCTGGGCCTTCAAGGACGGTGTAGGGCTGGCGCGGGTGGAGCTGCTGGTGGATGGGCGCAGTGCAGGTGATGCGAAGTACGGCCGCACCTTCGATGTGCGGCCTGCGTGGCCGGGCACCAGCGATCCCCGCCATCCCGACGTGGGGTTTGATGCGCAGGTGGATATCGCCGGGTTGAAGCCGGGGCGACACTGGCTGGGGCTTCGTCTGTATGGCCGGGACGGCAGTGCCGAACAATGGATGGAGCAGCCTTTCATCGTGGAAAAATAGAACGCGGTGCGGTCCCGGATATGGATTGCGAGAGCGCTTGACAGGGTAGTTTCAACAGCTGGTGGGACAATGGAAAATTTCGACGTTGCGGTATTGATTCCCTGCTACAACGAGCAGGCGGCGATTGCCAAGGTGGTGGCCGACTTCCGCCTGAGCCTGCCTGCGGCAAGGATCGTGGTGCTGGACAACAACTCCAGCGACCGTACTGCCGAGATCGCACTTCAGGCGGGGGCCGAGATTGTGCGGGTGTCATTGCAGGGCAAGGGTAACGCGGTCCGGCGCGGCTTTGCCGATATCGATGCGGATGTGTATGTGCTGGTCGATGGCGACGACACCTACGAGGCCGCTGCGGCGCCCGGTCTGATCCGCAAGTTGATCGAGGAGCGTCTGGATATGCTGGTCGGTGCACGGCGTGATCAGCAGGCGGCTGCGTATCGGCCCGGACATCGGCTGGGGAACATGCTGTTGACGCGTTGCGCCGGCTTCCTGTTTGGCCGCAGCTTCGATGACATGCTGTCCGGTTACCGCGTTTTCTCCAAGCGCTATGTGCATTCCTTTGCCGCCCATGCACATGGGTTCGAGATTGAAACCGAACTGGCTGTGCATGCGCTTCAGCTGCGCATGCCGGTGGCCGAGGTGGATACCGTATATGGCGTGCGTCCGGAAGGCTCGCACAGCAAGCTCAATACCTGGCGCGACGGCTGGCGCATCCTCTGTACGATCGCCAAGCTGTTCAAGGCCGAGCGGCCGCTGCTGTTCTTCTCGATTGGTTTTGCGCTGGCTGAACTGCTGTCACTCGGACTGGCGATTCCACTGTTCCAGACCTATCTCGAAACCGGGATGGTGCCGCGTTTTCCCACCGCAATACTGTGTGTGGCCTTGGCGTTGCTGGGGTTCTTGCTGCTTGCGTGCGGCCTGATCCTCGATACCGTGACGCGTGGGCGTGTCGAGGCAAAGCATCTGGCGTATCTGTCGGTGTCGAGAGGAACCGCGGTTGGTTCCGGTGATCGCCGGTGAGCGCGCAGCGGGCGGTGCATGCCGCAGGTTCCAGACACCGCTTTCTGGCCGCCGTTGAGCGGCGGTTCGCGTTCAACTCCCGTGCAAACATTGTGGCCGCGACGCTGTTTGTGTCGTTGCTGGGGGGCTGCGTGTCGCTGTGGCTGGGGCAGGATGCCAATTGGGATCTGCGCAACTACCACCTCTACAACGGATATGCCGCTTTGCATGGCCGGCTCGCGCTGGATCTGGCGCCGGCGCAGATGCAGAGCTACTTCAGTCCGCTGCTTGATATTGCCCAGTACCTGTTGCTGACCGGCGCGCCAGGTGCGCTGTCGGGATTCTTGATGGGCGTGCTGCATGGCCTGTTGTTCCTGCCGGCTGCAGGTATCGCATGGTGCGTGCTGGACGGGCGGAAAGAGCGCGCGTGGCTGGCGCCGTTACTGGCTTTGTCCGGCTTGTGCATGGGCGCGGTCCTGTCGGAATTCGGCAACACCATGGCCGATAACACCACCGCGCTGTTTGTGCTGTGCAGCGTATGGTGGGTGCTGCGTATGCAGGCCGGGGCGGCCTTGCCTCGCCCTGGCCACGGCTGGCTGCTGGCCGGCGCGTTGATCGGATTTGCGGTCGCGTTGAAGTTGACCAATGCCATCTATGCGGTAGGGCTGGCGGCCGCAGTGCTGGCCGGGCCCGGGCATTGGATATCCCGTTTTCGCGCGTTGCTGCTGGTGACTCTGGCGGCAATGGTGGTTGCCGTGCTGTCGGTGGGCTGGTGGTACTGGCAAGTCTGGCAGCAGTTCGGGAATCCGCTGTTTCCGCAGTTCAACGCGTTGTTCCAGTCGCCGCTGGCAGCGCAGGGTTCCATTGGCGACACACGTTGGTTGCCGGAGGGTTTCGCCGAACATCTGGCGTGGCCGCTGCTGTTCACCTTCGATCCCAAGCGGATCAGTGAGGTTTCCCTGACGTCGGGCATCTGGGCGATGTTGGCGGTCGCCATGTTCCTGCTGTTGGCCCGGCGCCTGCTGGGTAGGCGTGAGGGCGGTGGGGGGATGTTTGCGCCCGTACTGCGCAGCCTGGTGGTGTTCTTCGTCGTTTCCTACCTGTTGTGGCAAACCCTGTTCAGTATCCATCGCTACCTGGTGGCACTGGAACTGATCGCGCCGCTGCTGCTGTGGTGTGCCTGTGTGGCGCTGCGGCCTTCACCCCGGGGCATGCGGATGGGGGGATGGGCGATAGGCGTGTGTGTGTTGATTTCGCTGGCCGGCTGGGGCAACTGGGGCCATGAGCGCTGGGCGTCCAATGCGTTCGAAGTGCAGCAACCGCGTATCGACTCCCCCGGGGAGAGCGTTGTGCTGCTGGTCGGTGGCGATCCGCAGGCGTGGCGGGTCGCGTTTCTGCCACGTTCTGTGCGATACGCCGCGGTCGCGTCGAATTTTCCGGAGTCCGAGGGCTACCGCGCGCACTTGCGGCAGATGCTTTTAGACCGCCCACAGCAGTTTGCGATATTCCCCGGTTCCTCGGACAAGTTGGCGGCCCGGTTCGAGAGTCTGAATGCCAAAGTGGCGATGGCCGGGCTGGATCGCGAATCCGATTGCGCGAAATTGCGCTGGCTGACGCGCAGGTTGAAGGGGTTGCGCTCCGATGTACAGGTCACTGATGGGCGGTGCGTACTGATCCCGCGCAATGGCGCATTGCAGAGTGTCATGGAAGCCGAGGCGGAGCAGCGCGCCTTGGCGCAATCGCGATTGGCCGCCTACGGCTTGATGCTTGTGCCCGGGTCCTGCATCACCTTGACATCGCGTATCGGGCAGGGGCAGTTCCCCTATCAATGGTGTCGTCTGACTCCTGCGCGGTGATGGCGGGGAGGGGGCTCAGGGCAGCTGATAGCCCGCCTTGCGCAGCAGCTGCGCAAGGCGGATCAGAGGCAGGCCGATCAGGGCCGTGGGGTCCTGATTGTCGATCGCCTCGAACAGGCTGATGCCCAAGCCTTCGCATTTGAAGCTGCCGGCACAATCCAGCGGCTGTTCGGCGGCCACGTAACGCTCGATTTCGGTCTGGCCCAGGGTGCGGAACCGCACGGTGGTGAGATCCAGAGCATGCAGCAGCTCGGCGCCACTGATGACACAGACAGCGGTATGGAATCTGACGGATTTGCCGGACATGGCTGCCAGTTGCGCCAGTGCGGCCTCCGCGGTGCCGGGCTTGCCCAGCGGTTTGCCCTCAAGCTCCGCGACCTGGTCCGAGCCAATGACCCGGCTGTGCGGGTACTGCGCCGCGACCGCGCGGGCTTTGGCTTCCGCCAGGCGCTGCGCCAGGGCGCGAGGCGACTCCCCGGTCAGTGCCGATTCATCCACGCCAGGGCGTGCGCAGCTGAACGGAATCCGCAGTCGAGCAAGCAATTCTGCGCGATAGCGGGAAGTGGAAGCCAGAACCAGTGTTTGCATGCGAAAATACCGTCGGAAAGCACAGGCAGTCTGCGGCTGTGAAGGTCCGCATGGCAACCGGACAACAGGCCGGGTTTGACAGCGGCTTGGGTCATCCTTAACATTCTGCAGCTTATGTCCGCGAACGTACCCGAATTGCTGGATGCTTGGCGGATGGTCGCAGCACGCAGGTGCTTTGACGGCCAGGTGCCTTTGTCCGAATTGACCCGACTGCAGGGTCTGATTGCCGATGCCGAAGGCCAGTGCCGCTATGCATTGGAATTTGGCCGCGACGATACGCTGCAGGTGGCTTATGTCGAGCTGTCCATTGATGTCGAGTTGCCGCTGGTCTGCCAGCGCACCATGCAGCGTTTCCTGCTGCCGGTATCGGTGAAGCAGCGGCTGGGCCTGATCCGCGACGAGGATGAGGAATCTGCGCTGCCTCCGGATTACGAGGCCTTGCTGGTGCCGGAAGATGGCAATCTGCGGCCGCTGGATCTGGTGGAAGACGAATTGGTGCTGGCGGTGCCGGTGGTGCCGTTGTCACCCGGGAGTGAGGCAGTCGAAAAAGACTGGTTCGCGACCGATGCAGAATTGAGCAAGGCCAACCCGTTCGCGGCGCTGGCGGCGTTGAAGAAACAATAGCGGCCGGTTGTCGTCGGCGGTCGCGGCAAAAGCGAAAGTAGTGCAGGACGCTGGCGTCCCGTGCAATTAAACGACGAAGCAAACGAATCGAGTTTGGAGCAATCCCATGGCTGTGCAGAAATCCCGTGTTACCCCGTCCCGCCGCGGCATGCGTCGTGCCCATGACGCCCTGAGCGCCAAGCAGCTGTCCACCGATCCGACCACCGGTGAAGTGCATCTGCGCCACCACATCACTGCTGACGGTTTCTACCGTGGCAAGAAAGTGATCGCGACCAAGTCCTCCTCGGTCGTCGAAGAAGATTGATTCGTGGCGGCCGCTGCGGAAACGTGGCGGTTGTCGCACCGATTCTTCCGGGGCCGCCTTCGGGCGGCTTCGCGCAACAGGAAACAGCATGAGCAAGCGGATTTATTCGCGGATCGCGGGCACAGGTAGTTATCTGCCCGAGAAAGTGTTGACCAATGACGATCTGACCAAGATTGTCGACACGACCGACGAGTGGATTCAGTCGCGTACGGGTATCCGTGAGCGGCATATCGCTGCCGAAGGCGAAACCACCGGTGATCTGGGCTACAACGCGGCGGTTCGCGCGTTGGAAGCGGCCGGCATCGAGGCTTCGCAGCTGGACATGATCATCGTGGGTACGACCACGCCTGATCTGATTTTCCCGTCTACCGCCTGCCTGATCCAGGCGCGTCTTGGCGCGACCGGTTCGGCGGCGTTCGACGTCAATGCGGCGTGTTCGGGCTTCATCTTCGCCCTGAGCGTGGCTGACAAATTCATCCGCAGCGGCGATGCCAGGCATGTGCTGGTGATCGGTGCGGAAACCCTGACCCGTATCGTCGACTGGGAGGATCGCACGACCTGCGTCCTGTTCGGCGATGGGGCCGGTGCCGTCGTGCTCAAGGCCGACGAAGAAACGGGCATTCTCAGCACCCATCTGCATGCCGATGGCAGCAAGAAGGAGTTGCTATGGGATCCGGTGGGGGTGTCCACGGGTCTGGACAAGCCCGGCAAGATCCTGATGAAGGGCAACGACGTGTTCAAGTACGCCGTCAAGGCGTTGGACTCGGTGGTGGACGAAGCTCTGCAGGCCAATGGTCTTGACAAGTCCGCACTGGATTGGCTGGTGCCCCATCAGGCCAATCTGCGCATCATCGAGGCCACGGCCAAGCGCCTGGAGATGTCGATGGACCAGGTGGTGGTGACTGTGGACAAGCACGGCAACACGTCCGCCGGTTCGGTGCCATTGGCGCTGGACGTGGCGGTCCGTTCCGGGCGGGTCCAGCGCGGCCAGCTGGTGCTGGTGGAGGCCTTCGGTGGCGGCTTCACTTGGGGCTCGGCGCTGCTGCGCTACTGATTTCACGCCCGGTCGCAGCACAGGCATCTTGCCTGTGCGCATCGAACAGCCTGTCGCCTGCGACGGGCTGTTTGCGTTTTGGGGCAAATGCGCGGCGGATATACCGGCAGACCATTCCGGTGTTGTGCCGGACTTGCTGAATTGGTGCTTGCATACGCGCCAGTACAGACGGGTGGCGATGTTCGCGCTTATGATGCCCGGCTTCGATTTATCTGGCGGATGACCGCGTGACTGATTCCCGACTTGCTTTCGTGTTCCCGGGCCAGGGCTCCCAGTCGCTGGGGATGCTGGCCGAACTGGCCGAGCTGAACCCGCAGATCCGTGAAACCTTTGCCGAGGCTTCCGAAGGCGCAGGGGTCGACCTGTGGGCGCTGTCGCAGGGCGGGCCGGACGAGCAGCTCAACCGCACCGAGTTCACCCAGCCGGCACTGCTGGCGGCAAGCATCGCGGTGTGGCGCCTGTGGAATGCGCAGGGCGGCGCCAAGCCGACCGTGCTGGCCGGCCACAGTCTGGGGGAATACACCGCTCTGGTTGCGGCTGGCGCGTTGACGCTGCGCGATGGCGCGCATCTGGTGCGCCTGCGTGGCCAGCTCATGCAGGACGCGGCTCCGGCAGGCGTTGGTGCGATGGCGGCGGTACTGGGCGCTGAGGATGCGCTGGTGCTGGAGGTCTGCGCCGAAGCCGCCGGCAGTCAGGTGGTGGTGCCGGCCAATTTCAACTCGCCCGGCCAGATCGTCATCGGCGGCGATGCCGCTGCAGTGGATCGCGCGCTGGCGTTGCTGGCCGAGAAGGGCGTGCGCAAGGCGGTGAAGCTGGCGGTCAGTGTGCCGTCGCATACGCCGCTGATGCGTGAGGCCGCCAACCGTCTGGCTGAAGTGATGGCCGGGCTGGATTGGCGCGCACCGCAGTTGCCGGTGGTGCAGAACGTCGATGCCCGGGTTCATGACGGCGTGGACGCGATCCGCCAGGCGCTGGTGCAGCAGCTGTACAAGCCGGTGCAGTGGACCGGTTGCGTGCAGGCGCTGGCAGCACAGGGTGTCAATCGCGTCGCCGAATGCGGCCCGGGCAAGGTGCTGACCGGCTTGATCAAGCGCATCGACAAAAGCATAGACGGCCGTTCGCTCGCCACGCCGGCCGATTTCGCCGGCGCGCTGGAAGAGTGGGCACAGTGATCCAACCGGTTCGGGGCGCGCTCTGCCCCGGCCATGACCGGGGACCGCCGACGGCGGCCTCGCAGGAAAGAGGAAACAGCATGAGCAAGCCATTGCAGGGTGAAATCGCGCTCGTCACCGGCGCCAGCCGGGGTATCGGTGCCGCTATTGCCGACGAACTGGCCGCGCAGGGCGCCACCGTCATCGGTACGGCGACCACCGAGTCCGGCGCCGCCGCCATCGGTGAACGTCTGGCCGCGCAGGGCGGCCACGGCCGGGCGCTGAACGTGACCGAGCCGGGCGCGGTGGATGCGCTGATCGAGGCGGTGGGCAAGGAGTTCGGCGCCATCACCATCCTGGTGAACAATGCCGGCATCACCCGCGACAACCTGCTGATGCGCATGAAGGACGAGGACTGGCAGGCCATCCTCGATACCAACCTGACCAGCGTCTACCGCACCTCCAAGGCGGTGATGCGCGGCATGATGAAGGCGCGCAAGGGCCGCATCATCAACATCGCTTCGGTCATCGGCGTGACCGGCAATGCCGGCCAGGCCAACTATGCCGCCGCCAAGGCCGGCATCATCGCCTTCTCCAAGTCGCTGGCCAAGGAAATCGGCAGCCGCGGCGTAACCGTCAACGTGGTCGCGCCGGGCTTCATCGATACCGACATGACCAAGGACCTGCCCGAGGACGCCAAGGCGGCGATGCTCGGCCAGGTTGCACTGGGCCGCCTCGGTCAGCCGGCCGATATCGCCCATGCGGTCAGCTTCCTGGCAGGCCCGGCAGCCAGCTACATCACCGGCGAAACCCTTCACGTGAATGGCGGCTTGTACATGCCGTAAGCGTGTGGCGCACGGACTGCGCCCAAGTGATTGATCGCCGATGCTTTTTTGCCGGAATGCATGGCTGCGGCGGTTTCCACTACACTATCCCACGGCCATCCCTAGGGGATGGCGTCTTTTGAACCACTACTCCATCTGGAGCGATATCCAATGAGCACCATCGAAGAACGCGTCAAGAAGATTGTTGTCGAGCAGCTTGGCGTCAAGGAAGAGGAAGTCACCACCAGCGCATCGTTCGTCGATGACCTGGGCGCAGACTCGCTGGACACCGTCGAGCTGGTGATGGCGCTGGAAGAAGAGTTCGAGTGCGAAATCCCGGACGAGGAAGCCGAGAAGATCGGTACCGTCCAGGCTGCCATCGACTACGTCAAGGCGCACGTCAAGGCGTAATTGGTGCCTGACAAAACGCGGTTGGCATGTGTGTCGGGCCGCGTTGTAAATCCATGGGGCCGCTGATGCGGCCCTGTGCTTTTCAGCTTCAATCTCCCCGCGAGCGGGGCCAGGAGAATCCGCAATGAGTCGTCGCGTCGTCGTTACCGGCATGGGCATGGTTTCGCCGCTGGGCAATGATCTGGCCAGCAGCTGGGAAGGCATCATCAATGGCCGGTCGGGCATTGGCCCGCTGACGAACGTTGCAGAGAATTATCTGGAACGTTTCACCACCAAGATCGCAGGTGAGGTCAAGGATTTCGACATCACCGCCGACAATCCCCTGTTCGGCAAGTACCGGGTCAGTGGCAAGGATGCCAAGAAGATGGACCCGTTCATCCATTACGGCCTGGGTGCCGCCTTCATGGCGCTGCACGACTCGGGTCTGGAAATCACCGAGGCCAACGCCGAGCGCATCGGCGCCATTGTCGGCGCGGGTATCGGCGGCCTGCTGGGCATCGAGGAACAGACCATCGAGTTCCACGAGGGCAAGAAGATCTCGCCCTTCTACGTGCCCAAGACCATCATCAACATGCTGCCGGGCCAGCTGAGCATCATTGCCGGGCTCAAGGGTCCGTCGTTCTCGGCCGTTTCCGCCTGCGCCACGTCCAACCATTCCATCGGCACGGCGATGCGCATGATCCAGTACGGCGATGCCGACGTGATGGTCGCCGGTGGCGCCGAGCGTGGCTCCTCGCCGACCGCACTGGGCGGCTTCTGCGCGATGAAGGCGATGTCCACCCGCAATGACGCGCCGGAAAAGGCTTCGCGTCCGTGGGACAAGGACCGTGACGGCTTCGTGCTGGGCGACGGTGCCGGGATCCTGATCCTGGAGGAATACGAGCACGCCAAGGCGCGCGGCGCCCGCATCTACTGCGAGCTGGCCGGCTTTGGCGCCAGCTCCGACGCCTACCACATGACCGCACCGAGCGAGAACGGCGAAGGCGCCGCCCGCTGCATGGTCGCGGCGATGAAGGACGCCGGCGTCACCCCGGAGCAGGTGGGCTACCTCAACGCGCACGGCACTTCCACGCCGCTGGGCGACCTGGGCGAGACCATGGCGATGAAGACCGCCTTCGGCGAGCACGCCTACAAGCTGCTGGTGAGCTCGACCAAGTCGATGACCGGCCACCTGCTCGGCGCGGCTGGCGGCGTGGAAGCGATCTTCTCGGTCAAAGCGCTGGAAACAGGCATCATCCCGCCGACGATCAACCTGGAAGAGCCCGGCGAAGGCTGCGACCTGGACTACGTACCGAATGTTGCCCGCAAGGCGCAGGTGGACGTGGTGATGTCCAACGGCTTCGGCTTCGGCGGCACCAACGGCACGCTGGTGTTCAAGCGGATCTGATGTACGGCCTTTAAGCCTCTCTCCCGCGTGCGGGGGAGGGGTTGGAACGAGGGCGGTGCGAAGCGGCCTCGCTGAACCACCCGGTTGGTGACAACGATTGTTCACCCAGACCGGCGCGTGGCGAGGCGTTCGTCAGCATGGCGCCTGGGGGTGTATTGAGGCGCCCCTCCTCTGCGCCTTCCGGGCATCTTCGCCCCGAGGGCGACGGTGAAACCGGCCTCCCTGACTTCTTCTGGGTTCACGATGCATATCCTTCCCCTGCACGCCGATATCGATCTGCTGGCGCTGCATCGGCTCGCACCGCATCGCTATCCGGTCCTGCTCGAATCCACCGCCGCCGGCAAGCTTGGCCAGTGGGACATGCTGCTGATCGCCACCGGTGGCCAGCTGCTGCTCAATCCCGACGGCCGCCTGCAACGCGAAGACGGCAGTGTGGTCGAAGGCGACTTTCTCTCTGCTCTCGATCGCGACTGGCAGGCCCTGCGCCAAGCCCGCAACCCGATGGAAGCGGACCTCCCGTTCCGTGGCGGCTGGGCCTTGCTGCTCGATTATGAGCTGGCGCAACAGGTTGAACCGATCCTGCAGCTGCCACAGCGCAGCGACGGCCTGCCAACTGCGATCGCACTGCGCTGCCCGGCAGCGGTACTGCGCCAGCGCGACAGCGGCCGCTGCATCGCGATCGCCGAGGATGACGCCGCAGACCTGCTCGGCCAGCTCCAGCATGATCAGGCCGAAGCCGCCCAGCTGCCGCCCTTGCCGTATTGGAAGGGGCCAGTCGCGCTCAAGGAAGACCCCGGCGAGCGTTTTACCGGGGGCGTGCACAAGGTCATCGACTACCTGCATGCCGGCGACGTGTTCCAGGTGAACCTGTCCCGCCGCTGGCAGGCACAGTTCGACGCGCCGCTCGCGCCCGAAGCGCTGTACGCGCGGCTGCGCACCGCCAATCCGGCGCCGTTCGCCGGCCTGTTCACCGCGGCCGGGCGGGCGGTGGTCAGTTCCTCGCCGGAACGGCTGGTGTCGGTCACCGGCGATCTGGTGCAGACACGGCCGATCGCCGGGACCCGCGCGCGCTTTGCCGGCGACGACGATGCCGCGCGCATCCAGGAGCTGGTCGGCCACCCCAAGGAGCGTGCCGAGCACGTGATGCTGATCGATCTGGAACGCAACGATCTGGGCCGCATCGCCGCGCCGGGCAGCGTCGAGGTCGATGAGCTGATGGTTGTGGAAAGCTACGCGCACGTGCACCACATCGTGAGCAATGTGCGTGCCCGGCTGCGCCCGGAAGTGACGCCGGGCCAGGTGATCGCCGCCACGTTCCCCGGCGGCACCATCACCGGCTGCCCGAAGGTGCGCTGCATGGAAATCATCGCCGAGCTGGAACAGACCGCGCGCGGCGCCTATACCGGCGCCTTCGGCTGGCTGAATCGCGATGGCGACATGGATCTGAACATCCTGATCCGTACCGCCGAGGTCGCCGGCAACCTGGCAACGTTCCGCACCGGGGCCGGCATCGTGGTGGATTCGGAGCCGGACAAAGAGCTGGAGGAGACCCAGGCCAAGGCGCGCGGCCTATTGCGGGCGCTGGAGCCGCTGCAATGAACAGCGTTTTGGCCGGGGCTGGCACGCGCGCGGTATCCTGCGCGCCGGTCTTGTTGAAACGGAGTGGCCATGGCGGGTGCTAAGCGCGGTTGTCTGGTGGTGCTGGCAGCGTTGCTGCTGCTGGTGGTGCTGGCAGGTGCCGTGGCGGCGTGGCTGTGGCAGCGTCAGAGCAGCTTCGCCTCCCTGCCGCTCACGCCAACCGCGCAGAGCGTGACCGTCGCGTCCGGTGATTCCTTTGGCACGGTGCTGGCCAAGTTGCGGGCGGCCGGTGTCGATGAAGGTGCGGATCTACAGTGGCAGCTTTTGGCGCGTGAACTGGACGCGGCCGGCAAGCTGAAGGTGGGCGAGTATTCGCTGGATCCCGCGTTGACTCCGCGTGAGCTGCTGCTGCGCATGCGCCAGGGCAAGGTGCTGCAGTACCGCGTCACCATTGTCGAAGGCTGGAACATCCGCCAGCTGCGCGCCGCGCTCAAGCGCGCGCAGCCGTTGCAGCAGGCGACCGCTGATATGAGTGATGCCGAGTTGATGGCGGCGCTGGGCTTTGCCGGTGAGCATCCGGAAGGCCGCTTCCTGCCGGAAACCTATATCTACCAGCGCGGTGACAGCGACCTGGATGTGCTGGGGCGGGCGCATGCGGCGATGGAGAAGGAGCTGGCTGCAGCCTGGGCCGGCCGCGCCGAGGGCCTGCCGTTGAACTCGCCATACGAGCTGCTGACGCTGGCCTCGATCATCGAGAAAGAGACCGGTCTGGCCAGCGAGCGCCCGCAGATCGCCGGGGTCTTCATGCGGCGGTTGAAGATGGGCATGCGCCTGCAGACCGACCCGACGGTGATCTATGGCATTGGCAGCGCCTACGATGGCAACATCCGCCGCAGCCATCTGACCACTGATACGCCCTACAACACCTACACCCGCGCTGGCCTGACGCCGACACCGATCGCCATGCCCGGACGCGACGCGCTTCAGGCCACCGCGCATCCGGCACCCGGTGATGCGCTGTACTTCGTCGCGCTGGGTGACGGCAGCGGCGCCCATGAATTCTCCGCCACGCTCGGCGAGCACAACGCCGCCGTGGCGCGCTACCTGCAGCGGTTGCGCGCCAGGAACAGCCAGGCAGTACAACAATGAATCACGCGTTGCTGTGGCATTCGCCGTGCATCCGCCTGGAAGAGGGCGAGGGGGGCGACAGGGCCAGGGCGGTCAACGCCTTGGTCGATCTGCTGCGTGAGCGGAACGACCTGCAGCCTTCCTGCCTGACCGGGGCAGGCAGGAAGGCTGGCGCCGCCGCGCCGCGGCGCGATGCGGTAACCCGCGTGCGTGCACAGAGCACCCTGGCATGAGCGATGCCTTCGCCCCGTGGCAGCAACGGGCCTATGACCAGACCGTGGCCGCACTTGATGCAGGCCGTCTCGGGCATGGCTTGCTGCTATGCGGGCCGGCCGGAATGGGCAAACGCGCGGTGGCGCTGAAGCTTGCCGAACACGTGCTCAATTACGGAGTCGAGACGGCTGGGCGGCAGCGCAATGCACAGTTGATCGCCGCCGGTACGCATCCGGATCTACAACTCACCTCGTTCATTCCGAACAAATCCGGTGACAAGTTGCGCACCGAGATCGTGATCGAGCAGATCCGCGAGATTTCTCAGAAGCTGGCGCTCACCCCGCAGTACGGCGTGGCCCAGGTGGTGATCGTCGATCCCGCCGATGCGATCAACCGTTCGGCCTGCAATGCCCTGCTCAAGACGCTGGAGGAGCCCTCGCCTGGCCGCTATCTGTGGCTGGTCAGTGCCGATCCGGCGCGGCTGCCGCAGACCATCCGCAGCCGCTGCCAGCGCCTGGAGTTTCGCCTGCCGCCGCGCGAGGAGGCGTTGGCCTGGCTGCAGGGCAAGGGCTATACCGAAACTGTGGCACGTGAGGCGCTGGAGGCCGCGCGCGGCCACCCCGCGCTTGCCGACCAATGGCTGCAGGGCGAGGGCATGGCGCTGCGCCGGCAGGTGGCCTCCGAACTGGAGCAGCTGCTGGCCGGCAAGCTGGGCAGCGTCGAGCTGGCCCAGCGCTGGACAGCGGACGGACATGCGGATCTGCGCTTGCGCCATGCCGCCGATCTGGCCCTGAAAAAGGCCGCCGACGGCTTGACCGATCCGGCCCGATTGAACAAGCTGGCTGCCTGGTTCGATGCCGCCAACCGTACCCGCGACCTGTTGCGTACCACCGTGCGAGCCGATCTGGCGGTGGTGGAACTGCTGCTGGCGTGGGGCGCGGCCAACCAGGTGCAATCCAAGGGGACTATTCGATGAGTGCGATCAACGCCCGCCAGGGCATTCTTTCGCTGGCGGTCAAGGACAAGGCGGCGCTGTACAGCGCGTACATGCCGTTCGTGAAGAACGGCGGCGTGTTTGTGCCCACGTCCAAGCGTTATTTCCTCGGTGACGAGGTGTTCCTGCTGCTGACGCTGCCCGATTCCAGCGAGCGCCTGCCGGTGGCGGGCAAAGTAGTCTGGGTCACGCCGCTGGGCGCGCAGGGCAACCGCCAAGCCGGTATCGGCGTGCAGCTGGCCGATGGTGCCGACGGCGAGGCGATCCGCAACAAGATCGAGACGCTGCTGGCCGGAACTTCCAGCTCCGACAAGCCGACACAGACGATGTGAAAATTTCTGCAGGAAACCCGTTGACGTCGCCGCTCAGCTCCCTATAATGAGCGGCTCGCAACACGGGCGGTTAGCTCAGCGGTAGAGCATTGCCTTCACACGGCAAGGGTCACAAGTTCGAACCTTGTACCGCCCACCACGCGAAACGAACTAAGCCACTGATTTCAGTGGCTTTTTTGTTGCCTGTTTGAAGTAGCCCAAGACCAGGATTTGTCTTCGGGTGAGGACAAGCCTTGCGCATTTTGTCCCAAATTTGTCCCACGCTCTACTGCGTTCCACTAGGTTCGACTGGGTGCTGGTACGAATGCGTCGTGCGATCTGCGTCCATGATGGCAGTGGACGGTCGTCCTTCACCACCGTTCATGCTTTGTTGCATCGTGCGCGCCACTACGAGCTATCTCGGGCCTGACTGATACTGCTACACTCCACTCGGCTCACGTCGTATCGGCTTGCATGGATACGACACTGCGCAGGAAAGTGGCTGGTGGATACCTGTGTAGGACGTCATGCGGAGATAGCTGTTTTTGCCGGCAGCTCCCTCATTCCGCGGATAGAGTCGTTCACGCAAAGTTAGTAGTTCTTCGAGTGGTTTGGGCGCACTTAGTCCGAGATTCGCGCCGACCCACGATTTCCGTAAGGAATCGCTTGAACGAAAGTTTTGCGCCGCCAGAAGGGAAGTGGAAATCGCATTTTTTTGCGATGAATTCCTCGTTATGCCCAGGGGCAGCCTGGGAGCCGGCTTTCTTTCAGTTCTTACCTGACCCACTTTCTCGGGGTGGTCAGGCCTTAAGGACTGACTGTGCCCGAAGTAAATTCCTCCTCGTCCTCTATTTCTTCTGTTATCGCTCCTCTGGGCGTTAGTCCTGGGCGAGCCATGCTGATTGCTGGCATGCTTCAGAGCGGAGACGATCATGCAGCTGAGAAGGCTGCATTGGCTCGTATTTCAAGAAATACCTACCCCTTCCCCCTCATTGATCTTGCTGGCCTCGGCTTCAAGCGCCGATGGGTCGTGCGGATTCAAGATATCAATTCGACTTTGGAACAGCTTGCTCACGGCGATGTTCCAGGCCTGTTTGGAGTAACTAGTAAGGGGCGGATCTATCCGGAAAAGCTGAGTTCGTCCGATCCTATCTTCAAAATTAAGAGTGGGCGACGCAGGAAAATTTCTGCGGGAGCGTTCTGATGGCGTCTTTCAGCAAGCGCTCAAGAGATCCCGAAGCCAAATTGCTAGCTGCCTTTGCTCAGGTTGATGCCATGGATGCATGGGCGGCGCACACAGTCGGCTATCAGATGCCTTTCTTCTCGGAGGCATGTTTGCCTAGGAGAATGACCAAGGAGCAGTCTGTACTCAGGGTCAATGGCCAACGCTCTTATGAAATTCGTTCCTATCATAAGGTAGGACTTCCCTATGGCACTTATCCGCGACTAATTTCTTATTGGCTGGCGACCCAAGTTCGATTGGGTGAGGGGCCGCGTATTGATCTGGGGGAGAGCTTCGCAAAGTTCCAAAAGGTGCTTAATATTAGATCGGGTGGTGGGCATCATGGCCCATGGAAAGCTGTTATGGAGCAGGTGCAGCGTTTGGTTTTGACTACCGTCACGATGACGAGTGGTGAAATTTCTGACCAAAAGGGCTGGAAAAGTTCCGTTCGTATCCTTGCCTCTGAGAGTCATCTTTGGTCTTCCCGCAAGGGTTTTTTTAAGCGAGGAGAAATAGTTCTTTCAGATGAGGTCTATACCTATCTGAAGACCCATGCCTCCCCAATCGATATGAGGGCAATTCATGCTCTTAGAGCTTCGCCTCTAGCCCTTGATATCTATTGTTGGCTTACGGCGCGAATGTTTAGGGCGAGGTCGTCGAGCCACATCAAATGGATCTACTTGGCTGAGCAGTTTGGGGTTGACTCGTGCTGCGGGGAGCTCTCAAGCCGGAAGCTCATGGATTTCCGAAATTACTTCACTGAAATGCTCCAGCGGATCAAGGTCCTTTGGCCCGAGCTCGGGTACTCAGTGACTACGGAGAAGCTCGTTCTTTATCCATGCCCACCTCATGTGCCTGCTAGGGCTGTGGATAAGGTTGTGTAGAAGTTGTTAGTAGCTGGCTGTTGTCCACGAATACGTGGTCACATCTCAACCCCCATTCTGTGTAGGGGGCTGCGAATACGAGGTCACAACATCGCGAATACGAGGTCACATCCGAGTACTGGAAATCCTTGTGCTGCAAGGGTTTCCAGCATTTTCCCTATTGCTTTTCCAGATACTTCTTCCCTGATAGATCCTGAGTCCCTCCCTGTGGATCAGCAACGTCACCTGCAACTGTGAACCTCAAGGGAGGGGCATACCAACCACGAGCAGGATGCTCTGGCCAAGCGCAGTCGAGAGTGCTTGTCCAGAGCCATGTTGAACTGCCCCGGGATTCCTGGAGGCTCCAACTCTTGAAAGGATGGAGTCATGAACACGCCAGTGAAATATTCCGCGGAAGTTCGGGATCGGGCGGTGTGGATGGTGCAGGAGCACCAGAACGGTCACGGTTCACAGTGGGCGGCTATCGAGTCGATTGCTAGGAAGGTCGGGTGCACAGCCGAGACGCTGCGGTTATGGGGGCTGTGTGCCGAGCGTGATCAGGGCAAGCGGCCGGGCCTGGCGATAGATGAGCGGGCGCGGATGAAGGCGCTGGAGCGGGAGAGCCGCGAGCTGCAGCAGGCCAACGAGATCCTGTGCAATGCGTCGGCATATTTTGTCCAGGCGGAGCTCGACCGCCGCTTCAACCCATGACCGGGTCCGTGGCCGAACACCGTGACGCCTACGGAGTCGAGCCAATCTGCCGTGTGCTTCAGATCGCCCCGTCGACGTACTACAACCATGCGGTCCATGAGGCCGATCCGGAGTGAAATCCGTACCGCTGGTGGTGGGATCAGGGACTGGAGGTGGAGGTCCGCTGGGTCTAGGACGAGAACCGTCAGGTCTACGGGGGGCGCGAGGTGTGGAGGCAGTTGCTGCGGGAAGGCTTGCAGGTGGCCCGGTGCAAGGTGGAGCGGCTGATGCGTCGGCTGGGTCTGCGTGGTGTGATCCGGGGTAAGTTGGTGAAGACCACGGTCAGCGACAAGGCGCAACTGTGCCCGCTGGACCGGCAGTTCCATGCCGATCGGCCCAACGCGCTATGGTGAGCGACTTCACCTACGTCTCGACCTGGCAGGGCATGGTGTACGTGACGTTCGTGATCGACGTGTACGCGCGTCGCATCGTGGGCTGGAAGGTGTCCAGTTCGATGACGACCGACTTCGTTCTGGACGCACTGGAGCAAGCACTACAGGCCCGGCAACGGGAGGGCGAGTTCATCCATCACTCCGACCGCGGGTCGCAACACGTGTCGATCCGCCGAGCGAGCGACTGGCCGAAGCTGGGGTCGAACCGTCGGTGGGCAGCTTGGACGAAAGCTATGACAACGCGCTGGCCGAGATGATCAACGGGCTGTACAAGCCCGAGATGATCCATCGGCGGTCGTGGTGCAACGGCCAGCAAGTGGAACTAGCCTGGGTGCACTGGTACAGCCACCAACGATTGCTGGGGCCGATCGGGTACATCCCGCCAGCGGAAGCCGAAGCGGTTTACTATCGGCAGCAAGCCGGTCAGGCCAAAGCGGCTTGACTCAAACCAAATGGCCTCCAAGAAAGCCCGGGCAGTTCATGTTCTCTGGCTCTATGGGCCTAGAGGGGGCTGAGGAGCTTGTCAGAGTCATCTTATGTCTCTGTATGACTTACCCCGCACAGTTGCTGCGGCATGGCCTTAGATGAGCATACGGTGCGCCCTGAGGCTATTTGCTCTGACAGGCTGGAACAATAAGGATGCACGCCGACTATGGCAGTCCTGGCAATGTGCAACGGTCTATACGGGGCGTGAGCGCTACCGCAGGCCGATCTTTCTTGCGGCAATTCTTGGGTCTACATCTCGTGGAAGATGCACTCTCCCAAATCCCAGTTTCTCTAACCAAGGGCTCCTAATTTTCCAGCTATCGTTGAGGTCGGTCTCTGAGTCGATGTTACCGGCCCAGAGATCGGCCGGCCGCTGGGCGCTGAGGTGTGTGCAATTTGTCCCCTCCGGGGGGGCGACGTGTCATCCAGGTGGGTGAAATCGCGCACCTGGGCGCTGGGGGGGCAATTTGTCCCCTTTGGGTGGGTGAAACGTGTCACCTAGGTGGGTGAAACGTGTCACCTGGGTGGGTGAAATGTGTCACCTAGGTGGGTGAAACGTGTCACCTGGGTGGGTGAAATGTGTCACCTAGGTGGGTGAAACGTGTCACCTAGGTGGGTGAAATGTGTCACCTAGGCGGGTGTAGTCGTTAGCCTCGTCGTGCGACGTGGAGGGCTTATAGGGCGATCCCGGCTACATACAGCATGCTCAGGACGTCCATGCGGACGATGACGGCCATCAGTGGTCGCAGGTCGGGCAACGGTCAGCTTGCTGACGATCAGGTCGGCTGTCTCGCTCTGCCTGCCAGGCCTCCACGGCCAGGACACCGAGCACGATCAGGCCGATGGATACCAAGGCTAGGGCGGTGATCTCAACGATGTTCATGCTCTCAGCATATCCGTTCACCGCCCGCCGAAGGGCCACCAGCGCCGCCTCTTGCTGCCTGGCTTTTCGTGCGGCAGCAGAAGCTGATCGACCTGCCGCCCCAGCCGATCGATCACCTGGTCTTGCCGCTCGATGATCGTCCTGGCTGCCTCCAGCTCGGCCTCCAGGAGCATGACCCGGACGGAATCTGTGACCGGCTCGGCCCGGTTTGGGGTGGTCACATCTGGTTCTGATAGCCGGTTCTGGGCCGGTTTTGTGACCGGCTGGGTGGTCACGCGCGGCTCCCCGTAGACCCGGATCATCTCGGCCACGTCGATCCGCTTATCCATTGTCAGGCTTAGCTTTCCGGCCTTTATGTCCCGCCCGATTTGTGTCCTGGCGATACCCCATCGTGTGGCCGCTTCCCGCTGGCTCAGCTGTGTCACAACTGGTCTCCTAGCCGGCTATTGGGCCGGTCACATAACTGGCCCGATCATAGTGCCGCGATAGTCTCATGTGAAAATGAGAAGGTGCCATCACCCTGTTCCTTGGCCACACCGAGCGTAAGGGTGACGCCCGGATCGAGTCGTTTTGCCACAGCAGCTCGGAACTTCCCTACGTCATAGCTGGCTGGAACCACCAGGGCCGCTTGGCGGCAAAGGACGACGATCCGCTCCATGTACTCCTGATAGGCAAACATCTGCGGCGCGTAGCCGGTATGAGCGTCAACCAGGGCAGTAACCAACTTGGTCATCTCCTCGCCGGTCTTTCTGGCGTTCTCGACCTCGATCCAGACACCGATGTTCCCTTTCGGGGTTTCCTTATAGGCGATGCCATCGGGACGTTTCAGGGCTGTCGGATTAGCCCTTTGGATCTGCGTGTCGAAAAGCATGGACAACGGAGAGCCGAAACTGCTGGCCGCCCAGGAGACAAAGTTCCCGGCCCGGAGCTGATGCTGCCAGCTTGCAGGGGGCTGCCATTGTCCCCCTTTGGTTTCACCCCAATCGGTGCCCGGCCTGATATCGACGGGCAGCACATTGATCCCTGGGGAGTAGAACGTTTCGTTGAGGTAGCGGCAGCCGTTGGCGGTGATAACGCCTGCTGTCATTCGATTCGGGAGCTGCCGCTTGAGCAACAGGCCCTGCCGAATCATTTCGGCCATGAGCCTTTCCGCGTACTTCTTCCTGGTCGGTGATTTCGGCCAGAACAGGTTGGCCATGATTGTGGTCGTGATCCAGCCGCCCTGGTGGTGGGCGACTGTGAGCGAGTCCATCGCTCGTTGAGCGAAGATCGCTCGGGTGTTCTCAGACATGCAAAGTTACGTAGTTTTGCGGTAAAAGCTGCCGCCATCACACAGTACCACACCCAGTACCTTAGACCCCGTACCAAGCCAACGGCGAAAAAGCGGGGATGCTCCCCCCGCAAGCGGGCCCCCCAGGTCCTTCGGACGGGCTACGCCCCCCGCCAGGCGGGCACCCCCATAGGGCGGGCTACGCCCCCCGCCGTTGGCTCCCCCCCTTCCCGCCGCTTCCGCGGCTGCCAGCGACCGTTCCGGTCTTGGGCCTCACGCCGCTGCGCGGCTCCAGCGCCCGTAGGTACGGGCTTGGGGGTCCCCACCTTCGGCGGGCAATCACCCCCTCCGGCGTCGATGGACCTCGTACCTCAGCCATCGCACCCTGAGCGCCCTTCGGGGTCGGGTGTGATTGCCCTCCGCAGGCTCGGGGGACGGGTCTGCCGACCCCCACCAGCCATTCCCCCGCACGCGGGGCGCTCGCTATGTGCTCGCGTGGCTGGCGGCTCCCTCGGTCCTCCGGACGGGCTGCGCCCCCCACTGCGTGGGCGCCCCTGTGGCCCTTCGGGCGGGCTACGCCCCCGCTTTCGCGGCTCCCCTCAAGAGTCTGTGTTTGGGGTGAAAAGTTTGGATTGGTTTTGGGATGCCCTTTCAATGACTTGCGAGAATCCAATCCCACAGAAGGTCCAAAGGAGGCAGCTGTTCGTTCGAATCCAGGTTCCTGTTCCATTTGCTTGTTTGGAGTGAGCGGTCTACTTGCACGGCCCACCGGCAGCAATCGAACCTAAGTGGACACCAAGTGGCGGTCCGGCCCTAGAACAACCTCAACCAGCGGGTGTTGGCCCGAGATGGGATGGCCTACCGCGAACTGCGAACCGCCGTTATGGTGTGGGGATCTATGAAATCCGGTGAGCGGTTTACCGGTAGCTATGGTGCCAATTGTGACTTTGAGGGATGGACGATGATTCGTAGTGTGGCCGAGCTGCTCAAACCTTTTGTGGATGAGGAGCGAAAGAAATTAGACGCCTACGCCCTGACGCATGGGCCGACTATCGGCGCAATGTATGAAGGGCTTACGAAAGAGCTTCTACAAAAAGCCATTCCGGAGTCAATGGGGTTGCAAGTCGTATCTGGGTTCATTCATCACGGCGAGGTAATAAGTGGTGAGATTGACTGCATGCTCGTAAGCGGGGCTGGCGAGCAGGTCCCCTACACAAGCAAGTTCAAGTGGCAGATACAAGACGTAATCGCTGTCCTAGAGATCAAGAAAACCATCTCCGCAGACGAGCTTTCGGGCAGCTATGACCACTTACGCCAAGTGTCAAGAATGTACGGGGACTATATCCAAGGCTTTCATGGTAAGGGTGGAGAGGTGAACATAAACTGGGTGTATCGAGTATTTGGCCAAATTACAGGGAGGGGAGTCTCTGACTATTCCGAAGTTGAAAATCTGCCATTCGATCTTGAGTTGATCTTCCATACGTTGGTCAATGAGTTTTTGGAGCCGGCCCGAATCGTTGTCGGGTATCATGGCTGGAAGAAGGAAGAGACTCTGCGGGCGCATATTTACAAGTTGCTTGAGAGCAGGAAGGACAATCCGCAGGGCATGGGGGCTGGCAGCTTCCCTCAGCTTATTATTGGTGGTGATTATTCAATTGTTAAGGCGAATGGCTTCCCCTATGCGCCAGGCCTCCAGGAGGGCATGTGGCCATTTCTCTTGTCCTCTAGTCACAATCCGGTGCGAATCCTGCTCGAACTTGTTTTCACCAAATTAGACATCAAGTTTGGCACAAACCTTGCTGAAGATGACTCGCTAGAAAGAGAATCCATGTCTGCCTGCCTTTCTGCGAGAGCGGTGCAGAAGGACGGCAAAGCTGGGTGGGAATATGTGTTTCACGCAATTAAAGAAAAGGAGTTAAAGGGGCGTGGGTCAAGCTATGAGTGGACGCCCATCGGGATTACTGACGCCCAACATGCAGTCTTCATAAGGCTGTGTAGGGATGGGCATATCGCGATGGATGATGCTGACTTCAGGAGTTTCTTTGGGGAAGAAGACGGTGGCGTTGACGGGTTTATTGAATCTTTGATTAAGACTCAGCTCGTTGCCATTCAAGACGGAAAACTAGTCTTGACCACTATTTTATGCCAAGTTGTTGTCACGCCAGATGGGGTGTTTGCTGGTGAGAACCATGATGGTCAGCTTACTGCATGGATAGAACGGCAATTGCCAGCTATCAGTGCGAAGAGGCGGGGCGGATGAGGCGGAGCGGCCAGTCACAAAGGTCCAAGAGAGAGTGGGTTTTTGAATATGGTCTTCTGCTCCATTTTCTCGGTTGAAGCTAGCGGTCTATTTGCACGGACTCCGGGTAGCAGTCGACCCGAAGTGGTAGGAGGTACGTTCACAGATCTGGTTTTGGCGAGCCGTAGCGAGAGGTAAAGGTGCGCCAAAAGGCGGGTGTCTCCGGTACTGTGGGAGAAATCCTACCCTGCATCCGCAGGTAACTTCGTTGAAGATCTTCGCGTGATGGACTATTCCCGTCGTCAGGGCGAGGCCAATAAGGGAGGTCGCGGGTGCGGATAAGTGCGGCGATGATCGCGGGCTGGGCTGACCAGGCTGAAGCGAAGGGCTTGTTGCCCGAACTGGTACGCCGCCTGATCGCGGCCACTACCGAATTGACCGAGCTGGCGGTGCGCGGCGCCGACACAAGCAACTTCCGCGGCTGGGATGGCGTGGTCACCGCGCTAGCCGCGAATGCTTGGGTACCCGTCGCGCGCTCTCGCTGGGAAATCGGCACCGCCGATGACCCGCTGAAGAAGGCCAAAGGTGACTTCAAGACGCGCACGGACACCACACCGAGCGAGGAGGCCAGTGAACTCGCGTTCGTGTTCGTTACCCCGCGCATCTGGGCTGGCAAGGATGATTGGCGCGCCGACGCCGAAGCTATCGGCCACTGGCGCATGGTGCGCGCCTATGACGCTGATGATCTGGCCACTTGGCTGGAGAGCGCCGGCAGCGTCGCGCTGTGGTTAGGCGAACAGCTAGACGTGCGCGGCCATGGTGTAACCACGGTGACGGCGACGTGGGACACCTGGCGGCAACAGACACAGCCACCGATCACCTACGAAGCCTTCGCGGCCGGTCGGGCGGCACAAGCTGAGCAGTTCGCTGCCGTGATCGCCTCGCGTCCCGAGCAACTGGTCGTGTGCGCGGACAGCAGCGAAGAAGCGGTCGCCTTCGCCTGTGCGCAGCTGGAGGCGCTCGGGCTCGCCTCGCAGTCCGCGTGCGTGACCGCGCTCGAAGGCTTGACCTTCGTCGATGCCCATCCGGAGGTGCAGATCGTGGTGGCGACCAATGCGCCGGTAGCGGCGGCGCGCGCCGCCCGCGCGGGGCAGTGCCTGATCGTGCCGGCGCATCTGGGCGACTGGGCTGCGTCCGGGGCTGCCGGCAGGGACACTCGTGGCGACCAGGATGTCGTGCTTGCGCGCCCGGACGCGCAGAGCTTTGAAGGCGCACTCAAGGCCCTGGGGGTGGAGCCTGCTGAAGCCAGTCGGTTGACCTCCAGCTGTGGGCGCTCGTGGTCGGTGTATCGTCGCCGTCGCGCCAGTAATCCAGCGATCGTGCGGCCGGCTTGGATGCAGGACGCGGCCGCCGATTGCCTGTCTGCCATCGTCTTGGTGGGGGCTTGGAACGAAAGCAAAGCAGGTGACCGTGCCTGTGTCGAGGCCATCACCGGGCGGCCCTATGAAGCGATCGAGCGTGATCTGCACAAACTCGCCCAGGTCGATGACGCCCCAGTGTTGCGCATTGGCAACATCTGGAAGGCAAAGGCACCGTTGGAGCTGTTGCACCTGTTCGCCGGCGCGCTGACCAATGATCAGCTCACGCGCTTTTTCGCCACCGCGCACGCCGCGCTGGTCGAGCCCGACCCAGCACTTCAGCTCGCCCCAGACAAACGCTGGATGGCCGCGGTGTACGGCCACGTGCGCGAGCAGTCGGGCATCGTGCTGGGCGCGATGGTTGACTCGTTGATCAAGTTGCGCGTATTCGCCGAGGCAACAGAACGTCACGACTGGATGGCACGGGTCGATCAGTTGATCCGCGACCTGCTCGAAGGCGCCGATGGCGAGCGCTGGCTGTCGCTGCAAGGGTGGCTGCGTCAGCTGGCCGAGGCCTCGCCGGACCTGTTCTTGCGGTTGCTGGACGCCAGCCTGCGACGCGCGGACGCACCAGTTATGCGCCTGTTCTCCGAGCAGTCCAACGACGATTTCACCGGCCGCAGCTACCACGTGAATCTGCTTTGGGCGCTGGAAATCCTGGCGTGGGCGCCGCGTCACCTGGCCAGGGTATGCGATGCACTCGCGCAACTGACCGATGCGCCGGTCAAGAGCAACATGAGTAACCGGCCGAACAATTCGCTGCTGTCGTTGTTGCGGCCGTGGTGGCCGCAAACAACGGCGAGCGCGAAGCTCCGCCTGGATGTCCTCGACCGGCTGATCGAGCATCACGAAGACTTGGCTTGGGAGCTGATGTTCAACATGCTCCCGAACGGAGCCAGTTGGGCCAGCGCTAACGCCAAGCCGCGCTGGCGCCATTACGATGCCGGGGCGCCGCGCTCGAACGAGTGGGTTGAGGCCGACATCATCCTCCCGGCAGTGGGTAGGCGCGTGCTAGATGCTGCCGAAGCTCATGCCGAACGCATAGCGCAGCTGGTGGGTCGCCTCGATGCCTTCGAGGATGGTTACCGGGAGCGGCTGATGGAGATGATCTTCGCCGCGGTGGCATTCACGGACGCTGAGCGTCAGAAGGTGCGCGAAGCTGTGCGCGCGCGCGTGAGTTGGCAGCTGAGCTACAACGCGAACGACGCCGAAGCGGTCGCGGAGGCGCGGGCGCTGCGCGCGTTGTTTGATGCGCTCGGCCCAGAAGACCTCGTCCAGCGGCACGCGTGGCTGTTCCTCAACGGCTGGGTGGAACTGCCCGACGGCAAGGAAGACGACTACGAGGCGACCAACGTGCTGCGTGCGCAGCTGCGCACACAGGCCGTGGCGGACGTCTTCGCCGCCGGTGGTTGGGCCGGAATCGAACGGCTGGCCACGCAGGTTGGAACGCCATGGATCGTAGGCTGGCACATCGCGATCGCGGAGGCCTTGGAATCGACGCTGACGGACTGGGCGATCGCTTTCTTGCCCACGGCCGATGCCGCCCACGACAACTTGCTCGCCGGGCTCCTGCACGGCCTGCCGTTGGAGCGGCGCACGGCGATGCTCGAGGCGGCGCAGAGCATGGACCGGGCCAGCCTGTTGTTGCGCTTCCTACTCGCCGCGCCATTTGATCGTCACACCTGGGCGTTCGTGGACGCACAGCCGGTCGAGTTGCGTACTGCGTACTGGGCGGGGGTCAACCCGAGCATCCTGTCGGACGAGGAGGGGGATTTGCACTTTGTCGTCGACAGGCTGGTCGATGCCGGCAGGCATCGCGCCGCTTTCCATGTGCTGCAGTACCGTCCCCAGCGCGTAGGCACCCCGCGCTTGGTCGAGATCCTCAACGCGATCAGCAGCGGGGCGGACCCGGAGGGCGGGCAGCTGAATGGGTGGTGGATCGGTGAAGCGCTGGCGGTGCTGGAAGCAGACAGCGAGTTCCCGCGTCGGGAGCTGGCGCTGCTGCAGTTCCACTGGTTTGATGCATTGCGCCATGGCAAGCATCGCGCGCAGGTGTTGTTCGACGAGCTCTGCAGTGACCCGGCGTTCTTCATGGATCTTGTCAGCCTGGCGACGTCAAACGATGACCCCGAGGTGTCGTCCGCGACGCGGGCGCATGCGTGGAGCATCCTGCACGAAGGCCGCGGCACCCCCGGTGTTGGGACCGACGGTGTGGTGGATCGCCGGGCATTCTTCGAATGGATCCAGGGCGTGCGTCAGCTCGCCTTGGAGCGCGATCGCACCGACGCGACCGACAGTTCGATCGGCACATGGTTGTCCAAGTGTCCGGCGGAACAGGGCGGCGCGTGGCCCTGTGAGGTGGTGCGCGAACTGCTGGAATATCCTGGTAGTGATGTGATCCACGAGGGGCTGCGCATTGGTGTCATGAATAACCGCGGCGTACACTCGCGCGGGATGGATACCGGTGGGGCGCCCGAGCGGGGTCTGGCGGAACACTTCCGAAAGGACGCCGTAGGTATGTGCGTCACGTTCCCGCGCACGGCCGAAACCTTGGATGAGATCGCCAGATTCTACGAGCGCGATGCCAAGCGGCAAGACGACGACGCGGCGCTGTGGCAGGAGGGCACGCCATGACCTGCGCAACACTGCCATGAGCGTTCTGTATCCCACCTGCTGCATGTAAAGTCCCGTAACTTTCATGCAGAAGTTACGTAACTTTCATACCGAAGTTACGTAACTCTATGCAGATGCCACTGCTTTCTTGGTTGAGTCGCGATGCTGGAGTTCCTAGTTTTTAGTGGACACGTGGCTGCAGGGAGGAGAGGGGCGGGGAGTGGCACTACCTCGAACCCGTCAGAACTGACACCCCTGAAGTGAGCATGATGGCAAATGGGATTGTGGAACCCGTCGATGTAGTCGGCTGTGTCCTGGAAGCCGGGTCCAGAAGGTGAGGAGAGTAGCTGGCAGGTCCGGGCAAGTTCTGTTCCAGAAGTGGGCGCTTGCGTATGGTGTCTCGGCCGTGCTAGGATTTCTCCATACCAGCGACCAGGAGTAGCTCCGGTCTAATGTCTGGTCCCTAGGGCGTTTCATCAATTTACGCATGCCCGGTCGCAGGCTTACGCCCGACCGGGCATTTCGTATGTGCTGCCTTGGTGTGTAATGGGCTACGCTAACCTTCATCCCATGAAGTGATAGGCCGCGACCCGTGACCCCACAGCCGCTCCTTAAGCTGTTCGACGCCATGTTTCACGGCAAATACCGGTTTGAAGAGTTCTTGACCCTTCATCCCCAGAGTAACTACAGCCCGGTGCCTTGGAAGGGCCGCACCATCTATAAGCCTTCAAGCACTCTTAAGGACTTCCACGTCTTCCTGAGTCGGGTTCTTCTTGATCACCTACCTGTCGATGCGACGGTTTCCTTTGCCTACCGTAGAGGGGCGACCATCATTCAGGCGGTCGAACCGCACGCGAAGAGTCGGGCATTTTTCCAGACGGATCTGGAACGGTTTTTCGACAGCATTACTACCCCGCTGATTCGTAAAGTCTTGACGGAAAACCAGACTCCAGTGAGCGATTTACATGCTCACTTAGAACATATCCTCACGCTATTAACGGTCGGTGGCAAGCTGCCTATTGGCTTCTCTACTTCCCCAGTTCTGAGCAACGCCTGCCTCCTGTCTTTCGATCAGCGTTTGGCAGAGATCAGCGATGCCCGGGGATGGATCTATACCCGCTATGCAGACGACATCATGCTGTCTTCAAAGGACCGAGCCGACCTGTCAGACGCTGGCGCCGTCATCGAGGACTGCCTTTCCGCTGAGATCGGTGACGACTTCTGTCTCAATCCCGCGAAGAGCAAGCTGACAACTATCGGCCGTAAGGTGAAACACTTGGGACTGCTCATTCTTCCAAGTGGAGTTGTCTCTATCGATCGTGAAGTTCGCAATCGGATAGAGTCTTGGATTCACTTCTACCTGCGAGATAGGGCTAAGTTGCTAAGGATATTTGAGGAGACTCCCAGGCAAGGGATGGAGGAGGGATTGGAGCGTCTCAGTGGCCTCGTCAGCTATGTTCACTCCGCAGATCCTGCCTATCTCGAAAAGCTAAGAAGCAAGTTCGGTACTACTGTGATTGATAGTCTCCTGCACAGGTCTGCTCAATGAGCCGGCTACAAGTGACCCTGGACGCCATCCAGCATGTTGCTCATCTGCACTTTGATGTGGATCTCTCCAAGAGTGGCTTGCTGTGTCTAGTTGGCCGAAACGGTGCAGGAAAGACGACTTTGGTGAGAGCGCTTCGAAATCTTTCGAACTCAGACACGTTTGTGAAAACAGCAACTCCTTATGCGTTCTCAAAGGAGAGCCGTATTGTCTATGATCTGGATGGCGAACAGGTAACCTTTGCCTACAACGACGTTGTTCGCTCCCTTGACTGCCATGAGAAGATACCTAAACAACTCCGCGAGCTTATTGCTGCCGAGCTTCCGATGCCATATGGAGCTCGGTTCAACTACTTCAGAAGTGCCAGCGAAGCAGACCAAGACATACGAACCGCCATTGCCTTTGAAACCTATGGCCGCCCAGAAGAGCTCATCTCCTTCTTGAACGCGATTTACGAAACGGGCCGTTACTCAGCAATGGTCGAGGTTCGACTCAAGGGTAAGAGCTACTACGCGCTTGTCAGGGACGATGGGACATACGTTAGAGAGGATTATTTAAGCTCCGGTGAGCACTTCCTCATAAATCTCTTCCGCACCATCAAAGGTCCATCAAAGCTTTTGGTCATAGATGAGATTGATTTGTCCTTGGACGCGGCTGCGCAAGCAAACCTACCCAATTGGCTGCGTGGGTTTTGCGGGAAATACGGCTGTAAGATTATCTTCACCACTCACTCCCTCGCGCTCATGCAGCAGCTGGAGGTTGATGAGTTGTTTTACATGGAGGAGGAAAATGGCGGTGTTTCCATTGCGCCCACTTCTTTCAGCCAAGCGATGCTAAAGCTGTTTGGCTTCATTGGCTATGATAGGTATATCGCAACGGAAGATAAGAAGCTCATCGCCCTAATCCACCATCTAGTGAAGAAGTATTGCCCCACTACTTTACTCAGCTACAAAGTGATCTACATCGGAGGGGCGTCTCAGGTTGCAGGGCTCATTGAGAGTAATGAGACAGATCGCTTCTTGGCTGATCCGGAAAGGGTGATCGCGATCCTTGATGGCGATCAATACAAGGAAAAATACGCCCAGAACGCTCGTGTCCATATGATCCCACTGAAAAGCGTTGAGAAGGCGCTCTGGGCGGCTAGGCAAGAAGATCCAGAATTTCCATTCGTCACCCAGCGAGATAACTTCACCGGCGACAAAGATTTTGAGAACCACCTGAAAGAAAAAGGGATTGCCACACAAGAAGAAATTTTTGATTACCTAATCAACAGACACGAAGCGGGTTTCCAATCTATTGCCCAAGTCTTGGCTGACCTGTTGCCACCGCCACATGGTTGAAGCTGGCCAAGCCCCGGGGTTATGTCTAGCCCTGTTCAGGAAATTCTGTTGACTCCATCTATGACAAGATCTAGCCCAGCTTCAATGCGAGGTGCTCGGCACGAGGATGGTAGTAGCGCTTGAGCATTTTCAGGTCCTTGTGACCAGTGACCGCTGAGAGTTCGATCACGTTGGGTAGCTTCTCTGCAAGACGCGAGGTGGCTTCATGACGCAGATCATGGAAGCGCAGATCTTCAAGGCCTGCACTGATCGAGGCTCGCTTCCATGCTTTTTTGAGTGAATCGGCAGTCATCTGGAAAACCCTGCCTTCAGGTTGAACATCCATGGATTCCAGGATAGCCAGTGCCTTTGTGCTCAGTGGCACAGATCGTGAGTCCCCGTTTTTGGTGGAGGGAAGGTATGCCACGCGCTTGCCGAGGTCTATGTACTCCCACCGCAGTTCCAGCAGTTCTCCTTGGCGCATTGCGGTTTCCAGAGCTAACAACACTGCAGGTTTCAAGAAGGGATTCCTGGAGCCACAGGAGTAAGCTCCCGAGCGTGAAGGACCTATGCGTGACACTTTGCAAGGAGTCAGTACAGCAAGAAGGCGCTGCTCTTCGCCCGGTTCCAGTCGGCGATCCCTACCTGGAGGATTCTTGGGACGTCTCATGTTGGCAACGGGGTTGTCTGCTTGGATCATCAGGTCTTTGCGTGCCCAGTTAATGACCGAGGAGATCAGATTGAGTTCCCGGTTGACGGTGGAGCCCATAGCGCCGCCGGCCAGACGTGCATCACGCCAGCGTGCAAGGGCTGCTGTGTTGAGCGATGCAAGGGTGTAGCGGGAGAGCGGGTCATCCAACAGCGTTCGGATGCGTGCCTCATCGGCGAGACGGCCCTTCTTGGACGGAACGACTTTGACTGCATAGAGCTCGAAGAGCGATCGAAGAGTGGTAGAGCGTGCTTGGGAGTCATCTCTCCAGGTCCCAGCTTCGAAGTTGCTCTCCTGCGCCCTGGCCCAGACTTCTGCTGCTGCTTTGGTGCTGAAGCTCTTGGTGAGCGGGGGGAGACCATGACGGCGTACTCGTGCCTGCCAGCGGCCTGACTTGCGGCCGGTGGCATTGCTTTCTTTGGTGGAAGGTCGAAAGGTGATCGTTGCCATGTTGCTATGTATGTTGAGGAAGGTTTGAGTCTCCTGATCGAAAGCCTGCTTTCCAAAAATCTGGCAAATGTCGCCAATTTGGCTCAAAAAGGTGCCAAAACGGTGGAAAAGCTTGCGGTGGCTGCGCAAAATTTCCCCTTCACACGGCAAGGGTCGCAGGTTCGATCCCTGCACCGCCCACCACGCGAAACAAGAAAAAGCCGGCCTAGTGCCGGCTTTTTTGTTGCAGTGTCCCTCGGCTTTCCGGGTCGCTCAAGCTATCTTTGCGCCCGGGTCGGATGACCCGTGAAAGGGTAGGGAGGTCGACAAGAGGACATCGTCCGCATCCAGCGGTCATTTCCCTGTCTTGCCGGCCAATAAAAAATGGCGTGCGGAGGTTTGAAGTGGCAAATGGCAAAAGGCTGCGCTTGAGGAGTGTGTTGCGCAGCGTTGGTTGCACGGTGTTGGCGCTGGTGTGTCTGGCGATCGGCATCTGGGGGGGCTTTGCCTTGTGGTTCCACTTCCCGGGCAATGTCGCGGCACGCGTCGCGGCGGTGCTGGTGTGGTGCGTGCCGACGATCTGGGCGATACGCGCCGGCTTCGGGCCCAAGCGTCGCTGGCATTCGCTGGCGGTGTTCGGGGCGTTGTTCGTGCTGATGCTGGTGTGGTGGGCGACCATCGTCCCGCAGCAGGACCGTCAATGGGCCGAGGATGTGGCGCAACCGCTGCGCGCGCGCATCCAGGGTGATCGTCTGGTGATCGACAACGTGCGCAATTTCCACTGGCGCACCGCAGACGACTATGACGTGCGCTGGGAGCCCCGGCAGTACGATCTTTCGCAGGTGCAATCAGCCGATCTGCTGCTGTCCTACTGGATGGGGCCGGCCATCGCCCACACCCTGGTGTCCTTCGGTTTCGCCGATGGCCGCCAGCTGGTGTTCTCGCTGGAGATCCGCAAGGAAAAAGGTGAGCAGTTCTCGGCGCTGGGGGGCTTTTTCCGCCAGTTCGAAGCCGTGCTGGTAGCCGCGGATGAGCGCGATATCGTGCAGGTGCGCAGCAACGTGCGTGGCGAAGATGTCTATCTGTACCGCCTGCATGGCCTGGGTCCGGACAAGTTGCGCGATCTGCTGGGGGCCTATGTCGCCACCGCGCAGCAGCTGCAGCAGGCGCCGCGCTTCTACAACTCGCTGACCAGCAACTGCACCACGGTGGTGTACGAGTTGATGCGCCGGATCGTGCCGGGTCTGCCGATGGATTACCGGCTGCTGTTGTCCGGCTATCTGGCCGGGTATGTCGCCGATGTCGGCGGGCTGACACCGGGCGTCTCCCTGGAACGGCTGCAGCAACTGGGGCGGATCACGCAGCGCGCCCGCGACAGCGGTGATGCTGCCGATTTCTCAAGCCGCATACGCGCCGGCGTGCCCGGCATCGGAATTGCTGGAACCCTGCAATGAACCCACCGCGGCTGACTGGAATGCGTCGGCTGTTGCCGCTCATGGCGGGGATGGCACTGCTGCTGTCCAGCGGCTGTGCGATGGTGAAGATGAAGTCGGTGAGCAGCACCGACTATGTGATGCTCAAACGCGACGACATCCTCAACAGTGGCCGGTTGAGTGCGTTGTCGCAGGAAGCGCTGGCGGTAATCGGGCAGACCGCCGGCGAATGCGGCAAGGATCTGCCGTTGTGCCGGCAACGGGTGGCCGACAACGAAGGGCTGCAGACCGAACAGCGGCTGTCGACCCTGGCCGAGTTGTGGATGCAGGAGGCGCTGGCGCTCACACCCCAGGCCAAGGGCGGCGAGCCGATGCAGTTGCCGGCCAATGCGCTGGATGCATGGCTGGAGACCGCGCGTTATTCCTACGCCTACCTGTTCTTCAGTGGCCGTACGCCCGCGCAGAGGGCGCTGGAGGACCGGCTCACGCAGGTGCGTGACTACTACAACCATGCGGCCGAGCAGACCGCGTCGGTGGTGTTCCAGCGTGTCCGCACGCGCGCGCTGGAGGGGGAGGATTTCCTGCGCCCGGTGCAGGTGGATCGCTGGACCATCCGCACCACGCTTGACCAGCTCAACCTGCGCAGCGTTCCTAAACAGCTGGTGGCGGCCTCGTCGGTGAGCTTTGCCGGCCTGCGCAGTTCCTATCGCCGCGACGGTTTTGGTGCGGAGCTGGTGGTGGTGATGGAGTCGCCGCCGCTGGCGGTCCCGCTGGAAGGCGAGAAAGTGGAGTTGCCGGTCTACAGCGAAATGCCGGCGCTCAATGCCACCGTCGTGCTGAACTTCGAAGGCGATACGCTCGAGCAGGTATTGGCGACGCGCAACATCCGGCTGGAAGCATATTCCCCCGACGTCACCACCAGCATCACCCTGCACGGGCAGGAGGTGCCGCTGGCGGCCAATTTCACCGCTGCCTATGGACTGTGGCTTGCCCACTCGGGGTTTGCCACCGAGTCGCTGCGCACCCTGTTCGGCCGCGGCGAGGGCATCCGCGAGCCGCATATCTACCTGATGCAGCCCTACGACCCCGACCGGCGCATCATCTTCATGCTGCACGGCCTGGCCAGCAGTCCGGAGGCCTGGGTGAACCTGGCCAACGAGATCATGGGTGATCCGCAGATGCGCAAGCACTACCAGGTGTGGTCGGTGTACTACCCGACCAACGCGCCGATCGCCTTGAACCGCTACACCATCAGCAACGCCTTCAACCGCACGCTGCGTAATTTCGATCCGAAGGCCACGGCCGCCGCGTCGCATGACATGGTGTTCATCGGCCACAGCATGGGCGGTGTGCTCGCACGGCTGATGCTCAGTGATTCGGGCGAGGTGCTGTGGAAGGACACGGTGGAACGCTACAACCTGCGCGGTGAGCGCCTGAAGCGGGTGGAGGCCAAGCTGGGGCCGGTGATGCACTTCACCCCGCAGCCCAACGTGCAGCGCGCGATTTTCCTGGCGGCCCCGCACAGGGGAACCGATGCGGCCGGCAATCGTCTGGGACGCATGATCGGCAAACTGGTGCGGCTGCCGCTGACCCTCCTCGGTGCATTCGGTGATGCGTTCATGGCCTTGCAGAACCCGGAGGAGGATGGCGGGAAGCCCAGGGAGCCGCGCATCAGCAACAGCATCGACAACCTCAAGGCCAGTGATCCGTTTATCGAAGTCTCTTCGGCGTTGCCGATGGTGCCTGGCCTGAAGTACCACTCCATCATCGCCAAGCGTAAAGCCGAGGTGGCCACGGCCGACTCGGACGATGGTCTGGTGCCGTACTGGAGCGCGCATCTGGATGGCGCGTTGTCGGAGAAGGTGATCGTGTCCGGGCACAGCGTGCAGGAAACGCCCGAGGCGGTGCTGGAAGTGCGCCGCATCCTGCGCGAGGACCTGCACCAGGTCGATGGTGTGCCGCTGCACTGAGCGGTGTAATCACAGGCCCGTGCCGCGCAATCGAAAAGGCCACCGACAGGTGGCCTTGGTGTTTCAGATTTCCGCTTCGATCCCCGGCATCGCCAGACGCGAGCGGGTCAGGGCCATACCGATGTTGGCGGTGCGGCGGCAGACGAACACCATCACGTAGTCCGGGTAGCGCTTGCCACGCATGAAGATGTGGATCAGGTTTTCGCTGTTGACGATGATTTCCTGGAAGTAGTGCGCGCCTTCCTGCTCCTGCAGGCCACGGGCGCGGCGGAACATCTGCTCGATGCTGCGGATGTTCGGGCCCTGGTACAGGTCGGCGGTGGCCGCGGCGACCAGGTCCAGCACTTCGCGCGGATGCGAATCCACGGTCTTGACCGACAGCAGCATGCCGGAGCTGATATCGACGTAGCCGGCGGCCACGCATTCGGGGATGGAGGCGACGGAATGTTGCAGGGTGCTGTCGAGAGACATCGGGGTGATTCCTGGGGGAGGGAAAGAGGAGGGCGCCAGACCGCGGTGCGGTCCGGTTGCCGGGGGAGTCGAGGACAACAGATACCGATCAGCAGGCGCGGATCAGCAGGTTTTCTTCCAGTGCGTGAAGCAGGTCTTCCTGCTCCTGTGATTGCACGAAGCCCGGTTCGATGGTGCGCAGCCGGCGCAGTGCCTCTTCGGCGGTCAGTCCTTCGCGGATCAGCCACGCCGCGAGCACCAGCCCGGTGCGGCCCAGTCCCGCCAGGCAATGCACGGCGACGACCTCGCCTTCGCGCAACATCACTTCGATCTTGGCCAGCAGCAGCTTGGCCCATAGCAATGGCGGTGCACCGCGATCGCGAATGCCCAGGTGGTAACTGCGCAAGCCGTGCGGGGCCAGCAGTTCGGCCGGCATCTCGCGCTCGGTCAGATTGACCAGCACGCTGATGCCCATGCCGCGCAGCAGTGCCAGATCGTGATCCATGGCGAACACCACGCCGGGCATCGGACAGCCCGCCAGCTTGCCTGGCACCAGCCAGTGGAAGCCGGTCGGGCCCCGCCGCATGGGGGTGGCCGGCAGCGCGACGGGTACAGGCGGCGGACGTACGCCGAGGGTGTCGGCCGGCGCCTGGTTTGCGCCGGCAGCCGGAACGGGCGCAGCGACATCGTCCGCCAGCTCTTCGGCCCGCGCATCCGGCGCCGGCACATGGCAACTGCCGGTGCGCAGGAACTGCGCCAGCACCGGGTGCCGCATGTCATTGGCGAAGAATGCGGCGGCAGGCGCATCCACCTGTACCTGGCCGCCGGCCAGCAGGATCGCGCGCGCTGCGATACGCCGCGCCTGTGCTTGATGGTGCAGCGTGATCAGGCAGGTATGGGTGGTGGCCAGTCGCTGGATCAGTGCCAGTACCGCCTCGGTATCGGCCGCATCCAGCTCGCTGGTGGGCTCGTCGATCAGCAGCAAGGGGCTGCCGCTGAGGGCCGCGCGCAGGATCGCCAGCTGTCGCGCCAGTCCACGCGGCAGATCGATCACCCGCTGCGACAACTGCGCGACCAGGCTATCGGCGCCCAGGGCGTGCAGCCGGGTGACGACTTCCTCGCGCAGCGCGTGCTGACTGCTGCCTCCGTGCTGCTGGCGCAGCGCGGCACTGAGGTTCTCCAGGACGCTGAAGCCCAGTTCGCGTGGCTGCTGGTGCACCAGCGCCGGCGGGCGGGCGGCCGCCGGCAGTGGCTGGCCCTGGAACAGCATTTGGCCCCAGCGCTCGCCGTGGGCGTTGTGCTGACCGGACAGCGCCTGCAGCAGCGACGACTTGCCGGTACCACCCGGGCCCATCAGCACCACGATGCCCGGGCCATCGATCACCATATCGATCGATGCCAGCACCGTCCGGCGGCCACGGCTCATGCCCCAGCCTTGCAGCTGCAGCAGTGGAGGAGGGGATTTTTGCATGGGAAAAGACGTCATTTATCCGGCGCGGCCGCATCCATGGGCACGAGCGGAAGAGGGAAAGGGGGCCAGTATGGTGGGCCTCACTCCCATGTCAATTTGAGCCTTGCGTGAGCTGCGTCAAATTCTATGAATGGGGGTGGAGCCGCCACCGCCCCGTATGCACTGGATTACGGGACTGATTTGAAAGGGAAATTGTGGAAGCTGTAGCGCCGATTACAGGCGCGCAGGCGGAGGTCGCAACGCGCGGCCGGGCGTGATCGGCGGTTTCGGCAGTATTCAGAAACTTCGTTCGAAACCCACTTTCCCCTGGCCGGCGGTGGCACGTACCTGCAGTTCCACCCGCAGCTGGTCGTGGGGCCGCGCCTCCAGCAAACCGATCAGATCGGTGTACGGTCCGGTGCGTACCGCGCGCAATGCCACGTGCTGGCGCCTGCCCGACAGGTCGGTGGCCGTCGCGATCACATCGCCTTCGGCGGGCAGCTCCTGGTTGTCGCTGCGCTCGCGCAGCGCCACCACCAGCAAGGCGCGGTTGGCTTCGCGTCTGATCTCATAGCTGCGTGCCACCGCTTCGTTCATTGCCAGCGTTGGGAACAGGTTGTAGTGCACGCGCAGCGGACCCAGATCGGCATGGGCAGGTGCGGCTTGCGCGCGCGTTGCCGCCTGCGGTGGGGGTTGCCCGGAGCAGGCGGGCAGGCCGATGAGCAGCCCGGACAGCAGCAGTGGAATGCATCTGGACATGGCAGGTTTCCTCGGGCGAGTTGCCGGTGGGCTGCACGCGCAGGTACGCAGGCTCAATCGTTGGCGGCCGACAGGTCCCGCCCGCGGCGCGCGGCGGCTTCGATGGCCCTGGCGGTCAGAGTCTCAAAGCCTCCGGCCTGCAAGGTTTCGATGGCGGCCTGGGTGGTGCCGCCCGGGGAAGTGACCCGGCGGCGCAGCTCGGCCGGCGGCTCTCCGGCCTCGGTCAACATGCGGGCCGCGCCCAGCACCGTATCCAGCACCAGCGTGCGGGCGGCGTCGGCGGGCAAGCCCTGTTCCAGTGCGGCCGCTTCCATCGCCTCGGCCAGCAGGAACACATAGGCCGGGCCGCTGCCGGAGACGGCTGTCACCGCATCCATCAGTGCCTCACTCTCGATCCAGACGGTGCGCCCGGCACTGGCCAGCACCTGTTCGGCCTGCGCACGTTGCGCCACGGTGACCCGGGCGTTGGCGAACAGGCCGGTAACGCCGGCACCGAGCAGGGCCGGGGTGTTGGGCATGGCGCGGACGATGGCACGATCACCGCCCAGCCAGCGGTCCAGCTGGCCGCCGGTGATGCCGGCGGCGATGGAGACGATCACCGGTGCGGCCTGCTGTGCGAGTCCGGCCAGGTCGGCGCAGACCTCACGCATCACCTGCGGCTTGACCGCCATCACCCACAGGGCAGCGCCGGGAACGGCCGCCGCGGCATGGGCGACGGCGGTCACGCCAAAGTCCCGCGCCAGCGCCGTGCGCAATGCCGCGACCGGCTCAGCGACGCGGATGCTGGCCGGGGCCACGCCGCGGCGGATCAGCCCGGCGATCAGGCTGCGGGCCATGTTGCCGCCACCGATGAAGGCGATGCCGTCGGAAGAAAGGGAAGGTGACGTCGGTGAACCGGTCATGCAAGCCTCGACAGCAATCAGGGAGAAGGGCGTGGGCCGAACAGGGCGGTGCCAACGCGGACCATCGTTGCGCCCTCGGCGATGGCCAGCGCGAAGTCGCCGCTCATACCCATCGACAGTGTATCCACCTGCGGGTACCGCCCCGCCAGGGCATCGAACAGCTCCCGCATGCGCGCGAATGCGGCGCGCCGGCGTTCCGCCTCGGGGTGGGGCGCGGGAATGGCCATCAGCCCGCGCAGGCACAGCATGGGCTCGCGGGCGATGGCGGCGGCCAGCGCCTGGACCGCGTCCGGGCTGCAGCCGTGCTTGCTGTCCTCATCGTCGATGTTGACCTGGATCAGAACATTGAGCGGCGGCCGCCCTGCTGGACGGTGACGGGCAAGCGCGGTGACCAGCTTGGGCCGGTCCACGGTCTGTACCCAGTCAAAGGTCCGGGCGGCAAGCTCGGCCTTGTTGGACTGCAGGTGGCCGATCAGGTGCCATTCCAGCCCCAGCGGCGCCAATGCCTGCACCTTGGCGGCCGCTTCCTGCACATAGTTCTCGCCAAACGCCCGCTGGCCCTGCCCGGCCAGCTCGGCAATCGCCCCGGCCGGCTGCAGTTTGGAAACCGCCAGCAGGCGCACCAGGTGCGCGGCCGGTGAAATAGCGGTAATTTCCCGCACAAGCGCGGCTAGTGGCACAGTGGACACACGGGTCTACCTCTTACGTGGGAACGCTATACTGCCTGCCAGGGGAAACACCTTCCAGATACACGCAACGCAGGGGATATAGCGGCGTATGGATATCGCTGAACTTTTGGCGTTCTCGGTCAAGAACAAGGCCTCGGACCTCCACCTTTCCGCCGGCTTGCCGCCGATGATCCGCGTGGACGGTGACGTCCGCCGCATCAACATCCCGGCGCTGGACCACAAACAGGTGCACGCGCTGGTCTACGACATCATGTCGGACAAGCAGCGTCGCGACTACGAAGAGTTCCTCGAGGTCGACTTCTCGTTCGAGATTCCCTCGCTGGCGCGTTTCCGTGTCAACGCGTTCAACCAGAACCGTGGTGCCGGTGCGGTGTTCCGTACCATTCCCTCGGAAGTGCTGACGCTGGAAGATCTGGCCTGCCCGCCGATCTTCCGCGAGCTGATCGAACAGCCGCAGGGCCTGATCCTGGTCACCGGCCCGACCGGTTCGGGCAAGTCGACCACGCTGGCGGCGATGATCGACCACATCAACAAGAACGAATACGGCCACATCCTCACCGTCGAGGACCCGATCGAATTCGTGCACACCTCGCAGAAGTGCCTGATCAACCAGCGCGAAGTGCACCGCGACACGCATGGCTTCAACGAGGCGCTGCGCTCGGCGCTGCGTGAAGATCCGGACATCATCCTGGTCGGCGAATTGCGTGACCTGGAAACCATCCGTCTGGCACTGACCGCCGCCGAAACCGGCCATCTGGTGTTCGGCACCCTGCACACCAGCTCGGCGGCCAAGACCATCGACCGTATCATCGACGTGTTCCCCGCCGGCGAGAAGCCGATGGTGCGCTCGATGCTGTCCGAATCCCTGCGCGCGGTGATCTCGCAGGCGCTGCTCAAGCGTGTCGGTGGCGGCCGCATCGCCTCGCACGAGATCATGGTGGCGACTCCGGCCATCCGCAACCTGATCCGTGAAGACAAGGTGGCGCAGATGTATTCGGCGATCCAGACCGGTCAGCAGGTGGGCATGATGACGCTGGACCAGAATCTGCAGGATCTGGTCAAACGCAGCCTCATCACGCGCAACCAGGCCAAGGAATACGCCAAAGACAAGCGACTGTTCGAATGATCGGCATGGTGTTGATCCGTAAACGTAGCGCCTCTGTCGGAGCATTTTCATGAGTACCATCGACTTCACCTCGTTCCTCAAGCTGATGGCGCACCAGAAGGCGTCGGATCTGTTCATCACCGCCGGCATGCCGCCGTCGATGAAGGTGAACGGCAAGCTGTCGCCGATCACCCAGACGCCCCTGACGCCGCAGCAAAGCCGTGACATGGTGCTCAACGTGATGACGCCGGCGCAGCGCGAGGAGTTCGAGAAGACCCACGAGTGCAACTTCGCCATCGGCCTGTCCGGTGTCGGCCGCTTCCGCGTGAGCTGTTTCTACCAGCGCAACCAGGTGGGCATGGTGCTGCGTCGTATCGAGACGCGCATCCCGACCGTGGAAGAGCTGAATCTTCCGCCGGTCATCAAGACCCTGGCGATGACCAAGCGCGGCATCATCCTGTTCGTCGGCGCCACCGGTACCGGCAAGTCGACCTCGCTGGCGGCGATGATCGGCTACCGCAACCAGAATTCGACCGGGCACATCATCACCATCGAGGATCCGATCGAGTTCGTGCACAAGCACGAGGGCTGCATCATCACCCAGCGCGAAGTGGGTATCGACACCGACAGCTGGGAGGCCGCCCTGAAGAACACGCTGCGGCAGGCGCCGGACGTGATCATGATCGGCGAAATCCGGACCCGTGAAGGCATGGACCACGCCATCGCGTTTGCCGAAACCGGCCATCTGGTGCTGGCCACGTTGCACGCCAACAACGCCAACCAGGCGATGGACCGCGTGATCAACTTCTTCCCGGAAGACCGCCGCAACCAGTTGCTGATGGACCTGTCGTTGAACCTGAAGGGTGTGGTGGCGCAGCAGCTGGTGCCCACGCCCGATGGCAAGGCCCGCCGCGTGGCGATGGAGATCATGCTTGGCACGCCGCTGGTGCAGGATTACATCCGCGAGGGTGAGATCCACAAGCTCAAGGAAGTGATGAAGGACTCCGTGCAGCTGGGCATGAAGACCTTCGACCAGAGCCTGTTCGAGCTGTACCAGGCCGGCGAGATCAGCTACGACGATGCGCTGCGCTACGCCGACTCTCAGAACGAGGTGCGTCTGCGCATCAAGCTTGCCCAGGGTGGCGACGCCAAGACGCTGGCGCAGGGGCTTGATGGCGTGGAGATCGCCGAGGTCCGCTGACCGCAGTTTTCCCATCGACATCGCTGGAAGGAGTAAGTGCAGATGGAAGTGCAGAACCCCTATCTCCCTCCAGCGGCTCCGGTGGTCCCGGTCACGGCGCCGGCCGTTGTTGCGCGGCCGGCTTCTGTTCCGGTTGAATCCGGAACAGCGCAGGTGCACCCGGAGGTGTTTGCTCCGTCCACCGGCAAGCTGGTCATGATGAGCTTGTGCACGTTCGGTCTGTACGTGCCGTACTGGTTCTACCGCAACTGGCAGGCCATTTCCGACCAGGAGGGTGGGGATATCTGGCCGTTCTGGCGCGCGGTGTTCGCACCGCTGTGGGGATTCAGCTGTTTCCCCCGGCTCAACAGTTACGTTTCCAGCAGGCGGCGGCAGCTGGCGTTTCCGCCGCTAGTGCTGGCACTGGTGTTCTTCCTGCTCAACTTCATCGCCAACCTGTCGATGTTCTTTCCGCGCAATATCGGCAAGAACCTGTGGGTGATCGGCCTTTTCACCTTTGTTCCGCTGCTGCCGATGAACTGGCTGATGCGCAGCTACCAGCAATCCCTGCGGATGGACATGCGCCGCCAGGATCGCCTGCTGGTCTGGCACATCCTGATCATCCTGTTCGGCGGCTTGCTGTGGCTGCTGGGGCTGGCGGGCATTTTCCTGCGCGGTTGAGTCGGCCAATGTCCGGGCCACGGCGCCGTGCTCAAGCCTGCATCCACGCCGGGCCAATCGCGGCGATGCGCGCTTGCACCGGGCAGTCCTGGCGGTGCGCGCCTGGCAGGTAGCCCAGGCTCATCAGGAACTCGCCGGTGATCTCGCCACCGGTGAAACGGAAGGTCTTCTTGAACAGCTTCACCCAGTCCGCCTTGGGCAAGGGGTGGTGGGCATCCAGCCACTGGACGAAGCCGCCGTGGCTGGCACGCAGCTGCTGGATCACCTGCGCGTTGTGGATGGCCGCATGCACCTTCAGGCGGTTACGGATGATGCTGGCATCGTTGAGCAGGCGCGCGACATCGCCCTGGCCATAGGCGGCCACCTTGTCCACCGAAAAACCGTCATAGGCGGCGCGGAAGCCCTCGCGTTTTCTCAGAATGGTTTCCCAGCTCAGCCCGGCCTGGTTGATCTCCAGCACCAGCCGCTCGAACAGCTCGCTTTCCTCACGCTTCGGAAATCCGTACTCGTGGGCGTGGTAGTGGGCGTGAACAGGGTGGCCGGGAGCGATATCGCAATAGCTGGACATGGGCGCAGGCGCAGGTAAGGGCGGCGTGATTATCCGCCAGCACGCCTTCAACGGCGGTAAACGCTAGAATAGGCGCATGTCCGCGCTGTCTTCCCCACTTGCCAATCACCTGCTGGTGGCGCTGCCGTCGCTGCTCGATCCCCATTTCGCCCGCAGCGTTTCGCTGATCTGCCAGCACGATGAGAATGGTGCGATGGGCGTGATGGTGAACCAGCCCTCCGAGTACACCCTGGGCGAAGTGTTGATGCAGATGGATATCGTCTCCGATGACGAGGCCCTGTGCGCACAGCCAGTCCTCAGCGGCGGTCCGGTGCATACCGAACGCGGCTTTGTGATCCATGACGATGCCCGCAGCTGGGATTCCAGCCTGACGGTGGCCGAAGGTCTGTACCTGACCACCTCGCGCGACATCCTCGAGGCGATGGCGCGCGGAGATGGGCCGCGGCATGCGCTGGTCACGCTGGGATGCGCGGGCTGGGGCGCCGGCCAGCTGGAGCAGGAGCTGGCTCAAAACAGCTGGTTGACCGTGCCGGCCGATGCCGGGCTGCTGTTCGATACACCGATGGACCAGCGCTGGCAGCTGTCGGCCGCGCGCATCGGGGTGGATCTTTTCCGTCTGGCGGGATACAGCGGACATGCCTGATCCGGCCCTTTCCACCGACAGCACGGTCCTCGGGTTCGATGTCGGTTCGCGCCGGATCGGCGTGGCGATTGGCAGTTCCTTCGGTATGAATGCCCGTGCGATCGCGGTGATCGATGTGCACGCAGCTGGTCCTGACTGGACTGCGCTGGATCGCCTGTTCAAGGACTGGCGTCCGCACGGTCTGATCGTCGGTGATCCGTTGACACTTGATGGCGAGGACCAGCCCAATCGCAAGCGCGCGCGTGCTTTCGCGCGGCAGCTGCAGCAACGCTACAAGGTGCCGGTGTTGATGATCGACGAGCGCTCCAGCTCGGTGGAGGCGGCGCGCCGCTTCGCTGTCGAGCGCTCGGAAGGTCGCAAGCGTCGTCGTGACGCCGCCAACCTGGACGCGGTCGCCGCGGCGGTCATCATCGAGCGCTGGTTGTCGGCTCCGCACGATGCCATTCCTGTTTCCTGACTCCTGCCAAGAACTCTGTCATGACCGCTTCGCAACTCGATGCACAAGGACGTTTGCGCCACCTGCTGACCCTGGAAGGGCTGCCCCGCGAGAACCTGCTGCAATTGCTCGATCGTGCCGGTCAGATCCGAGATGCGGCCATGGGCCGGGTCGGCAACAAGCGCTCGGTGCTTGCCGGTACCGCCGTGTGCACGCTGTTCTTCGAACCCTCCACGCGCACCCGCAGTTCGTTCCAGCTGGCCGCGCAGCGGTTGGGCGCCGATGTGCTGAACTTCGATGCGTCCACCTCATCGGCACGCAAGGGCGAAACCGCCTGCGACACGTTGCGCAATCTGGAGGCGATGGGCGTGCGCGGCTTCATCGTGCGCCATCCCGATGATGGCGCGGTGGCTGAGCTGGCCGCGGCTGCGGGCGAGGGCACCGCACTGGTCAATGCCGGCGATGGTCGCAGCGCGCACCCGACCCAGGGCCTGCTGGACATGCTGACCTTGCGTCAGGCCAAGGGACCGGATTTTTCGAAACTGAAAGTGCTGATCACCGGCGATGTGAAGCACTCGCGGGTGGCCCGTACCGACCTGCATGCGATGCGTACGCTGGGCGTGGGCGAAATCCGTGTGTGTGGCCCGCAGGCGCTGCTGCCGGACGAGGAAACGCTCAAGGGCTGCATCGTCGGCCAGGACTTCGACGCGATGCTGGAAGGCGTCGATGCGCTGATGATGCTGCGCTTGCAGCGCGAGCGCATGGAAGAAGGGCTGGTGCCATCGCTGGAGCAATACCACGCCGAATACGGCCTAACCGCCGAGCGCCTGAAACGTGCGGGCAAGGATGCGGCGGTGTTGCACCCGGGGCCGATCAACCGCGGCGTGGAGGTCACCGACGAGGTCGCCGATGGTCCGCAGTCCTGGGTGCTGCGTCAGGTCGCCAACGGCGTGGCGGTGCGCATGGCCGTGCTGGAAATGCTGCTGGCCTGATCATTCGGTTCAGGGGCGGGAGGTCGCGGTGCTGTCGGCATCGGCCTTGCGCTGCAGCTGCTGGATGTAGATCAGCTCGTTGGCGGCGATTCTGCTTTCCGGGTCCAGCTGCAACGATGCCTCGTAAGCCTGTCGGGCGGCCGGAAGGTCGCCCAGTTCGATCAGCGCAAACCCGGTGCCGCGCAGTGCCAAAGCTTCCAGATAGGCCGCTTCGGGGTGGCTGCGGGTGAGCGCCAGTGCCTGCCGATAGTTTTCCAGTGACCCGGCCCAGTCGCGGCGGCGGGTTAGGGCCGCGCCGCGTTCGGTCAGGGGCTCGGGTTCGTAGGGCGCGCTGGCATGGGCCTTGTCCAGCCAGCGCAAGGCCTGCTCGATCTGGTCCTGCTCCACGGCGATATAGCCCAGATGCTTGTAGGCATTGGCGCAGGCCATATCCAGCCAGTCGGTGGGCTGGCCATCGCCGTGGGTATCCAGATAGTGCAGATACTGGCGCTGGCTGCGGAACGCCCGTACCTGGCGTCCGGGTACGGCGAGGTAGGCGTCACACTGCTTCGCCGCATCCAGCAGGGCAGGCCTGGCCCTAGCGTGATCGCCTTTCAGGCTCTGTGCGATGGCCTGCTCCACGGGTAGGCGCAGCTGGCTTCCCAAAGCCGGCTCTGCCACAGGGGAGCGCAGCGGTGTAGTGCTCAGCACCGAAGGACTGGTCTCACTCTGGGCCAGTGCGACGTTGCAAAGGCCGGCTACAACCAGCAACAGCAGGCGCATACAACGTTCCTTGGCAAGGGCGTTGGGGCGAGCCTAGCGCATTGGACAGGGGGCTGTCAGTGGCACAACGCCCTGCTCAGGCGCGCGGGGCCATTGCCAGAATCTCCAGTTGCTGCTGAGCTTCAACGGTGCCTGCCGCGGCGGCGGCGTGTACGGCGGCCAGATCCGGGTGCTGGATAATCAGCAGCGGGAATTCGCATTGCGGGCAGCTGTATTCCGTCTGCTCATCGTGCAGCTCCATTTCCATCTGCCTCGAGGCACCTTGCCAGTCACAGGAAGGGCAGGTGTGGGGGTGCTCGCGCCAGCCGGGCTGGTAGTAGTCGTGGACGGTAACGGTCATGGGGTACTCAGTGCAGCAGGATCAAAGTGGCAAGGCCGAGGAAGCTGAAAAAGCCCATCACGTCGGTCACTGCGGTCACCACCACGGTACCGGCGACGGCCGGATCCACGTTCATGCGCTTGAGCATCAGCGGCAGCAATACACCGGCCAGCGCGGCGGCGCAGAAGTTGATGATCAGCGCCAGAGTGATCACCACCGACAACAGCATGCTGTGGAACCACAGGAAAGCGATGATGCCCACCACCACGCCGATCAGGGTGCCGTTGATCAGTGCCACGCGCATTTCCTTCCACAGCAGGATGCGGGCGTTGCTGGGGCCGACCTGACCCAGCGCCAGACCGCGCACCATCAGCGTCAGCACTTGCACCGCAGCGTTGCCGCCGACGCCGGCGACGATCGGCATCAGTACCGCGAGGGCGACGATTTTCTCCAGCGTGACTTCGAACTGGCCGATCACCGAGGCTGCGAGGAAGGCCGTGCACAGGTTGATGCCCAGCCACACCACGCGGCCGCGCACTGCGCGCTTGATCGGCGAGAACAGATCCTCTTCCTCGTCCAGACCGGCGGCGCCGAGCGCCTGGTGCTCGGCCTGCGAACGGATGATGTCGACCACGTCGTCGATGGTGATGCGGCCGAGCAGGATGTTGTTGTCGTCCACCACCGGCGCCGAGACCCAGTCGTGGTCGGAGAACTGGCGCGCGACTTCCTCGGCGCTTTCGCCGACATCGATGGCCGGCTGCTCGTCGTCGATCAGGCGGTTGATCGGCGTGCTGTCCTCATGCGTGACCAGCGCCGCCAATGACAGCCGGCCCAGATACTGGTGGCGACGGCTGACCACGAACAGGTGATCGGTGTGATCGGGCAGCTCACCGCGCAGGCGCAGGTAGCGCAGCACCACATCGACGTTGACGTCGGCGCGCACGGTGACCACATCCGGATTCATCAGGCGGCCGGCGGTATCCTCCGGATACGACAGCACCTGCTCCAGCCGCTCGCGGTTCTCGCGATCCATCGACTTGAGGACTTCGTCGATGACGGTATCGGGCAGATCCTCGACCAGATCGGCCAGATCGTCGATGTCCAGGTCTTCGACCGCGGCGATGATCTCGTCCGGGTCCATGTCCGCCAGCAGGCTTTCGCGGACTTCATCACCGACGTGGACCAGCACCTCGCCGTCGTCTTCCGGATCGACCAGTCCCCATACGACTTCGCGTTTGCCTGGCGGCAGCGATTCGAGCAGGTTGCCGATCTCGGCCGGCGCCAACGTGTTGACCAGACGACGCACCGGCCCCAGGCGCCCACTGTCGAGCGCATCGGAAAGCAGGCGCAGCTGTCGCGCGGTCTTGTCGTGGCGTACGGCTTCGGCCATCGGAGCTCCAGAGAGAAGAAAAGGCCGTTATCCGGAGACAGGATGCGGCATCAGCGGTGTCCAGCGCGTCATTATTGCGTGCGCGCATCAGGGATGCACCGTGTTTCTACGCCGGTGGCAGCTCAGGCCGGAGCCGATTCGCGGATCCAGCGCTCAATGCCGCGCCGATCACGTGCCTGCAGCAGCTTCTTGCCGCGCTGGCGCAGCATGCGCAGATCGCTGTCGCGAATGGTGCGGCGGACCTCCAGCAGCGTGGCCGGATGCAGGCTGAACTCGGTCAGGCCCAGTGCCAGCAGCAGCGGCACCATCTGCGGATCGCCCGCGATCTCCCCGCATACCGCCACCGGTGTGGCGTGTGCCTGCGCGGTCTGGATCACCTGCGCCAGCAGCCGCAGCACAGCCGGATGCAGTGGCGAATACAGCGCGCCCACAGCCTCGTTGTTGCGGTCGGCCGCAAGCAGGTACTGCACCAGATCATTGGTGCCGATGGACAGGAAATCCACCTGGTCAATGAGCGTCTCCAGTGCGATCGCCGCTGCCGGCACTTCGATCATCGCGCCCAGTGGCGTCTGCTCCGCCACGGCATGACCCTCGGCCCGCAGCGCCACCGCCAGGCGGCTCATGCGCCGTTTGACCGCCAGAATCTCCTCACGCGCGCTGACCATCGGCACCAGCACGCGTACCGGTCCATAGCCGGAGGCGCGCAGGATCGCCCGCAGCTGGGCATCGGCAACCTTGGGGTGGGCCAGCGACAGGCGCACGCCGCGCAGCCCCAGTGCCGGATTCTCCTCGCTGGTCAGCGCCAGCCCGGTGCGGTCGGCCTTGTCCGCCCCCAGGTCCAGCGTGCGGATGGTGACCGGGCGGCCACTCATGCCCAGTACCGTGTCGCGGTAGATCTGGAACTGTTCCTCTTCCGTGGGCAATTCGTTGCGCTGCAGGAACAGGAACTCGGTGCGGTACAGGCCCAGGCCGTGCGCGCCCATCGCGTGGGCGCTGGCGACATCCTCGTGCGATTCGGCGTTGGCCAGCAGGGTGACGTCGACACCGTCGCGGGTGCGGGTGGGTTTGGAGCGCAGCCGTCCCAGTTCGCGTTGCTCGCGGGCCAACTCGCGCAGGCGCACCCGGTACTGGCGCAGGTCCTCGGCACCGGGATCGAGGGTGACCTCGCCCGTGCCGCCATCCAGAATCAGCACGTCACCGTCATTGATGCGGCTGAGCACCCCGCTGGCGGCGACGACCAGCGGCAGGTGCAGACTGCGCGCCAGGATGGCGCTGTGCGACAACGTGCTGCCGGCGCTGCTGACAATACCGACGACGCCCTGCGATTGCAGCTGCGCCAGTTCAGACGGGGCGACGTTCTCGCAGACCAGGATCTCGCCGGCCAGTCCCTTCACTCCGGCCGGACGTTTGTGCAAAAACGCGTGGATGCGCCCGATGACGTGATCCAGGTCATCCAGACGGCTCTTCAGGTAGGCGTCTTCCATCCCTTCGAAGACCTGGGCGAGCCGGTCGCGCTGGGTGCGCAGCGCATAGGTGGCGCTGTAGCGGTTGTTGCGGATCAGGTCATCCAATGCCACCAGCAGTTCGGGATCATCCAGCAGCATCGCGTGCAGATCGAGGAACTCGCCGACTTCGGCGGGCAGTGCACCTTGCAGGCGATGGCGCAGGTCGCGCATTTCCGCGCGGGCGGCGTCCAGGGCCAAGTGCAGGCGTTCCAGCTCGGCCGGCACCGCCGCGGCGGGCACGTGCTTTTTGCCGGTCTCCTGGGTGTAGGGCAGTCTCACCCGGGCACGGCCCAGCGCGGTACCGCGGGATGCGCCATGGCCGTGCAGCCGGATCACCACCGCGCGCTCCCGCGCCGTGTGACGGCAGTGCGCTGCTGGGGGGCGCAGCGGGCCATCAGTTGTCCTCGTCGAAACGCCGTTCGAACAGATCCACCACGGCCGCCAGTGCCGCCGCTTCGTCTTCGCCATCCACGCGCACGGTGACCGGAGTGCCCTGGCCGGCGGCCAGCAACATCACGCCCATGATGCTCTTGGCGTTGACCTCGCGGCCTTTGGCCAGCAGCGTGGCGTTGGCGCGGTAGCCGGACAGCAGCTGCACCAGTTTGGCGGTCGCGCGGGCATGCAGGCCCAGGCGGTTGGATACAGTGAGTACTTGTTCAAGCATCGTCGATGATGGCTCCATTGCGTGCGCCCGCCGCCGCAGTGGCGGGCAGTTGGTCCAATCCCTGTTCCGGATAGTTCATGACCCGCAGCAGCATCGGCAGACTCAACGCGGACACGCGCCGCACCGGCGTGCCGAGGCGTGCGAGCTGGGCAGCCAGATTGCTGGGGCTGGCACCGTACAGATCCGTCAGCACCAGCACGCCGGCCTCACTCTCCACCCTGCGCAGCGCGGCCGAGGCCTGGGGCAGCAGGGCGTCGAGATCCGCATCGAACGGTACTTCGAAGACTTCGGTTTTCAGCGGAAGTTGTCGCAGCAGGTGTCTGGCAACGTCCAGCAGGGCACTGCCGACACCGGGATGGGTAATTAGGAGAACGCCACAGTTCATGCTGGAACGTTAACAGGTCAGACCGAGTCCGCGATAGCGGCAAAGACAGCCTTTTCCGGGCGATTCAATCCTGTTCGCGATGGAAGGTGGCGACGTCCTGCCAGCCGCGATCCCGGGTGTGGCGTGCCAGCCGTTCGGCCAGATACACCGAGCGGTGTTTGCCACCGGTGCAGCCGAAGGCGACGGTCACATAACTGCGGGTTTCGCTCCCGAGTTTGGGCAGCCAGGTGTCCAGCAGGTCCTCGATCTGGCTGACATAACGTACGACCTCGGGTTGGGCGTCCAGGTGCTCGCGGACCTCGCGGTCGCGCCCGGTCAGCGACCGCAGTTCCGGGTCCCAGTGCGGATTCGGCAGGACCCGCGCGTCGAACACGAAATCCGCTTCGGCCGGCACGCCGCGCTTGTAGGCAAAGGATTCAAACAGCAGCGACAGCGTGCTTTCCTTGCTCAGCGTGAAGTCGGTGATGACCCGGCGGCGCAGCTGGTGCACGTTGAGTTTGCTGGTGTCGATCACCGCGTCGGCTTCGCGCCGCAGCGGTGCTGTCAGCTCGCGCTCGCGGGCGATCGCCTCGGGCAGCGACAGGCCCAGGTGGCTCAGCGGATGGCGGCGCCGGGTATCGGCATAGCGCGCCAGCAGGGTGTCGTCGTTGGCTTCGAAAAACAGCAGCCGCGCATCGATGCCGTATTCCCGTGCCTTCTGGCGCCAGCGTGCCAGCTGGCTAAGGTCACTGCGTCCGCGCACATCGATACCCACGGCCATGCGCTGCGGGCTGTTTTCCGTCCCTTCACCGAGCACGCTGCGCACGAAGTCCGGCAGCAGGTTTACCGGGATATTGTCAGAACAGTAGTAATCCAGATCCTCGAAGGTCTTCAGCGCGACGGATTTGCCCGAACCGGACAAGCCGCTGACGATGACGAGAGTCGGGGAGGACGACGCGTTCATGGGGTGCGTTGCTCCAACAGGTTGCTGTGGCGGGCGATGAACATGGCGGCCGGATCGATGCCTTTGGTGCGCAGGATATGCAGCCGGGTGGCCGCTTCGGTCAGCACCGCGAGGTTGCGGCCGGGCATCACCGGCAAGGTGATCAGCGGCACATCCAGATCCAGTACGTGACGCTTGCCCGAATCGCCGGTCAGGCGCTCGTAGCCATAGCTGCCCGGTTCGGTCATCGGCTTGGTCAGGTGGACGATCAGGCGAAGATACTTGTTCTTCTTTACAGCCGTGTCACCGAACATCTGGCGCACGTTGAGCACGCCCAGGCCACGCACTTCCAGCAGATCCTGTAGCAGTTCGGGGCAGGTGCCGTCCAGGACGTCCGGGGCGATCTGGGTGAATTCAGGTGCATCGTCGGCTACCAGCCGGTGTCCGCGGGAAAGCAGCTCCAGTGCCAGCTCGCTCTTGCCCGAACCGGCTTCACCGGTGATCAGCACGCCGATCGAGTAGATCTCCATGAATACGCCGTGCAGGGTGATGCGCGGCGCCAGGGTGCGGGCCAGATGATAAGAGAGGTGGTTGAGCAGCTCGTGACCGCGCTTGGGCGAGATCCACAGCGGCGTCTGCGACTCATCGGCCGCGGCGCGCAGGTCTTCCGGGCAGCCGTGATTCTTGGTGATGACCAGTGCCAGCGGGTGGGCCTGGATGATGCGCTCGATGACCTCCCAGCGCTGGCGCGCATCAAGCGAATCCAGCCACGCCAGCTCCTCGGTACCGAGGATCTGCACCTTGTTCGGGTAGATGGTGTTCAGATAGCCGGCCAGTGACGGGCGCCGGGCGACGGTATTTCCGGCCTCCAGCTCGCGCTTGCCGCCGGCCTGCCCGGCGACCCAGCGCAGGTCCAGGCGTTCGCGCTGCTGGTCGAAGAGTTCACGCGCGGTGATGCTGGTATTCATGCCGAATGCACCCGCTGTGGATCGTCAAGAATCTGTTTGAGAGCTGTTTCATCCGCGGCCTCGCGCAGGGCCGCGCGTATGCCGCTGTCGGAGAACATCTCCGCCAGCTCGGACAGCAGCATCAGGTGTTGATGGGTGTAATGCGCCGGCACCGCCATCGCGAAGACCAGATCCACCGGCTCGTCGCCACCGAAGTCCACGGGTTGCACCAGTCGCAACAAGGCGCCACGGGGGCGTTTAAGCGTGGCCGAGCGGCCGTGTGGAATGGCGATGCCATGGCCGATGGCGGTGCTGCCGACGTCTTCGCGCTCGCACAGGCTCTGGAAAATACGGTCTTCAGCGGCTTCACGGCAGGCCAACAAACGGGCGGCGGCACGAAGGGTGCTGTTGCGATCAGCGGCCGCGAGCACCTGGGTACTCACGGCCGCCATCAGGTCATTCAGGGGCATGTCTGCAACGGGCGAGGGCGTCTGTCAGCCATTGTCGCGCAGTGCATGCGGTGCGTGGGGAAGATTCTTTTCCTTGTACCTGATGACCAGCCGGTCGAGCTTGTCGGCCAGGATGTCGATGGCCGCATACATGGTCTGTGCGCCGGCTTCGGCGTGCAGGGTCTGGCCGGGGAGGTTGGCGCTGGCGTCGACGTGGTGTTCGTTCTTCTGCAGTGACAGTGTCACCCGGACTTCGCAGTGCTGGTCGAAGTGTTTGGCCAATCGCTGCAGCTTGGTTTCCACATACTCCTTCAGGGCGGGCGTGACTTCCACGTCTTTGCCAAACGTCTCGATACGCATCGGATTCCTCCTGTGGTTCGGGTTTGCCTTGATGAACCCTGCGCCGGACCTGCGAATGCTTCAGACGATGCGGACGCGTTCGTGGGAGGCGGAGATGTTCATGGCTTCACGATACTTCGCAACGGTGCGCCGCGCTACCGGTATGCCGGAGGTTTTGAGCATTTCAGCCAGCTTGGCGTCAGAAAGCGGCTTGCGCGGGTTTTCCGCCTCGATCAGCTTGCGGAGCATCGACTGGATGGCGGTGCTGGAGGCTTCACCGCCGCTGTCGGTGTCGATGCCCGAGGCGAAAAACGCGCGCAGCGGCAAGGTGCCGCGCGGGGTGCGGACATATTTGCGGGCGATGGCACGCGAAATGGTGGATTCATGCAGTTCCAGCTCGCCGGCGATCTCGCGCAGGGTCAGCGGGCGCAACGCCTGCGCGCCGAACTCCAGGAACGCGGCCTGGTGATGCAACAGGCGGTTGACCACCCGCAGCAGGGTCTCGCCGCGGGCTTCCAGGCTCTTGAGCAGCCACCGGGCCTCCTGCAGCTGGGCGCGCAGATAGCTGGCATCGGCATCGCCACAGCGGCGGATCAGCTGCTCGTAGCCACGGTGGATGACCACGCGTGGACCGGCATGGCCGGCCAGGGCCGCGCGCCAGACGCCGCGCTGGCGCCACACCACGCAATCCGGGACGACATAGCTGTCTGTGGAAAGCTCGCCGATCTGCTTGCCCGGGCGCGGATCCAGCGAACGCAGCAGTTGCACCGCTTCATCGACGGCGGCCACCGGCTGTTTCAGCTCCTGGGCGATTCCGGCGATGCCCGCGCGTGGCAGGCGCTCGAGTGGACCGTCGGCGATCACGCGCGCCAGCGCCAGTCCGGCGGTATCGGCCGGCAGGACGTGCAGCTGCAGTTTCAGGCATTCGCCCAGCGTGCGTGCGCCAATGCCGACCGGGTCGAAACGCTGGATCTGGTGCAGTACGGTCAGGATTTCGTCTTCGTCCGCGCGGATATCCGGCAGCAGCGTCTGCGCGATGGCCGCCAGCGGTTCGCGCAGATAGCCGTCGTCATCGAAGGCATCGATCAGCGCTGCACCTATCGTGCGGTCGCGGCTGTTAAGGGGGGACAGGTGCAGCTGCCAGAGCAGGTGGTCGGCGAGCGTTTCCGGCTCGGCCACGCGGTCGCTGGCATCGTCGTCATCGCCGTCGAACGATCCGCTTTTCCCGCCGCCCCAGTCCGGATCATCGGTGGACCAGTCCGGCCGATCCTCGTCTTTGCCGCTGTCGGCCGTTGATCCGCTGCGTTCGCCGGTGTCGCTGGCCGCGGTCTGTTCGGCGTTTTCGGCCCATTCCAGCAGTGGATTGGTTTCCACCGCTTCGGCCAGCTCCACTTCCAGCTCCGTGCTGGACATCTGCAACAGCTTGATGGCCTGACGCAATTGCGGCGTCATGACCAGATGCTGTCCCAGCGATGTCTGCAGCCGTGCTTTCATGCCGGTGCCTGTCCAGGAAGGGCGGAGGGCCGGGCGGTCGCCGCTCAGAGGGTGAAGGTGTCTCCGAGATACACGCGGCGAACGTCGGTATTGGCCAGCAGTTCGTCCGGTGCCCCCTGCGCCAGTACGCTGCCTTCATTGAGGATATACGCGCGGTCGCAGATTCCCAAGGTCTCGCGCACGTTGTGGTCGGTGATCAGCACCCCGATGCCACGCTGCTTGAGGTGGGTGACGATGCGCTGGATCTCGCCGACCGAGATCGGATCGACACCGGCGAAAGGTTCATCGAGCAGGATCAGGCGTGGCTTGGCGGCCAGCGCGCGGGCGATCTCGCAGCGACGGCGTTCGCCGCCGGAGAGGCTGGCACCGGCCTGCTCGGCAACGTGACCGATCTGCAGCTCGTCCAGCAGCGAAGACAGCTCGCGCTCGCGGCCTGCGGCATCCAGGTCCTCGCGCAGTTCCAGCACCAGGCGGATGTTGTCGGCCACGGTGAGCTTGCGGAACACCGACGGTTCCTGCGGCAGATAACCCACCCCCAGCTTGGCGCGCGAGTACATCGGATCGGAGGTGATGTCGCGTCCGTCCAGCTCGATACGGCCGGCGTCGCTCTCCACCAGGCCCACGATCATGTAGAAACAGGTGGTCTTGCCGGCGCCGTTGGGGCCGAGCAGGCCCACTACTTCGCCGGCCGCCAGGGTCAGGCCGAAGTTCTTGACGACTTCGCGGTTCTTGTAGCGCTTGCGCAGGCCTTCGGCGATGAGCATTACTTCTTCTCTCCCGGGGTTGCGGCCTTGTTCTTGGGCTGGATCACGGTGCGCACACGGGTGCCGTCACCGCCGCTCTGCATGGCGCCGGAACGGGTGTTGTAGACCATGCGCTGGCCGGAGTTGGAGCCGCGCTCGGAGTCGACCTTGTAGTTGCCGGTCAGGATGATGATTTCGCTGCCGACGTTGTAATCCATGCTGTCGGCGCGGGCGTTCATCCAGGTGTTGTCGTCCATCTGCTGTTTCAGCGTGGCCTGTTTGCCTGTCAGCACGACACGTTCGGTTTCACCGTTTTTCTGGATTACGTCGGCGGTATCGGCATGGATCTCCAGCGTGCCCTGGGTGATGACCACGTTGCCGCTGAAACGGCACTTGCCGTTGTCACCGGTCATGTTGCAGTCGCTGCTGGTCGAGTCGATGGTCATCGGCTGGTTGCGATCGGCGGCCTTGGACCAGGCCAGACCCGGCGCAAGGAGGCCGGCGAGCAGAGCGAGTGACGCGAGCTTAGCGGGCAGCAGTGGGTTCATAGCGGGTCTTGACCTGGGAAAGGAGGGAATATTGGCCGGATTTCAGATTGGCCCGGAAGCCGACACCGCTCTGGTGCAGACCGGGGCGGGTCATGGTGACCTGCCCGTCGGTACGGGCCAGATTCTGCTCGGGGAACACATCCAGTGCATCGGTGCGGAAGGTGGTGGGCGGGGTTTTGCCGTCGCTGGGGCTGTCGCCGGCGACATTGCCGCGCAGGCGCATCTCCTCGCCCTTGGCGCTGACCCAGCCGGTGTCCGATTGCAGCTGCCAGTGGTGGCCGGCCGCATCGGGCAGCAGGAACAGCGGACGGGTGATGGTCATCGATTCATCGGCCCGGCTGCGCTCCATGCTGGGCGCCCGCAAGGTGGTGGATTCCTTGCCTTGCTTGTCGAGCGCCACGATCTCGAAATCGCTCAGCACGTAGTCCGAGCGCAGGCTGTCGGCAGCGACCGGAACGGCCGCTTTGCGGTGGTGCCAGGCCGACCAGCCGCTGGCCAGAGCGGCCACGGCCAGGCCAATGCCGAGCAAGGTGCGCCAGTTCATCGTGCATACCTCGCCAGCACCGCGTCCAGCTTTCCTTGCGCGGCCAGCAGCACGTCGCACAGTTCGCGTGCGGCGCCACGGCCGCCGGCGGCACGGGTCTGCCAGTGCACGCGCTCGGTGATCCAGGGGTGCGCGTCCGCCGGTGCCACCGCCAGGCCGACCGCGCACAGCGGCGCCAGATCGGGCAGGTCGTCGCCCATGAAGGCCACCTGCTCCAGGCCGATGCCGTGCTGTTGGCACAAGGCGCGCACGCTGGCGAGCTTGTCGCCGACCGCGATCTGGGTGTCGATGCCCAGGTCGGCGCCGCGCTTCTGCGCGGACAGGCTGTTGCGCGCGGTGATCAATACCGGATGGATGCCATGCTGCTGCAGCAGTTTCAGGCCCAGTCCGTCCTGCACGTAGTACGCCTTGCTCTCGTTGCCGGCATGGTCGTAGAACAGGCGGCCGTCGGTCAGCGTGCCGTCCACGTCAAAGCACGCCAGCCGGATGGCGCTGGCGGTGGCATGCAGGGCGGAGGGAAAGTGCTCGAGCGGGGAATAGGGCATGTGCGGTGCGGTCCGTTGCGGCTTGACCGGGCCGGGGCCCGGAACGCGTCATTGTGCGGGCTTTAAACCACTTTTGCCCGCAACAGGTCATGAATATTCAGGGCGCCGACCGGACGGTTGCCGGCATCGACCACGATCAGGCCGTTGATCTGGTGCGTCTCCAGCAGACGCGCGGCTTCCACGGCCAGCTGGTCGGCGCCGATGGTGCGCGGGTTGCGGGTCATCACCTGGGCGATGCCCGCGGTGCGCACGTCCAGGTCGGTATCCAGTGCCCGGCGCAGGTCGCCATCGGTGAACAGTCCCGCCAGGCGGCCCTGGGCATCGACGATGGCGGTCATGCCCAGACGCTTGCGGCTCATCTCCAGCAGTGCCTCGCTCAGGCTGGCATCCTCGCGCACGCTGGGCAGGTCCTCGCCGCTGTGCATCACATCGGTGATGTGCAGCAGCAGGCGCCGGCCGAGGCTGCCGGCCGGGTGCGAGCGGGCGAAATCATCGGCGGTGAAGCCGCGCGCATCGAGCAGGGCCACCGCAAGCGCATCGCCCATCGCCAGCGAAGCGGTGGTGCTGGAGGTCGGCGCCAGCGCCAGCGGGCAGGCTTCGTTGGCGACGTTCACATCCAGATGCACGTCGGCAGCCCTGGCCAGGCTGGACTGTGGCTTTCCGGTCATCGAGATCAGCGGGTTGCCCTGGCGCTTGAGCACCGGCAGCAGCATCAGCACTTCGTCCGACTCACCGGAATAGGACAGTGCCAGCACCACGTCGTCCTCGGTGATCATGCCCAGGTCGCCATGGCCGGCTTCACCCGGATGCACGTAGAACGCCGGGGTGCCGGTGGAAGCCAGGGTGGCGGCGATCTTGCGCGCGATGTGCCCGGATTTGCCCATGCCGGTGGCGACCACCCGGCCGCGCGCGCCCAGGATCAGGCGGCAGGCGGCAGCGAACTCGGCGCCCAGACGGTTGCCGACGCGGTCCAGCTCGGCCTGTTCGATCTCAAAGACACGGTGGCCGCTGGCGATCAGGTCGGCATCACGGACCGCGTTCAGCGAAAGGGGGGAAGCAGCCATACGGGCGCCACTCGGAATAGTAGAATGGGCGCCCATTTTATTAGGAAAGCGCTTTGGACGCCGAAACCATCCGAAACCTGATCGAAACCGGCCTGCCAGGCGCCCGTGCGGACGTGCAGGGTGACGACGGCGTGCATTTCGAGGCCACGGTGGTGTGCGAGGCGTTTGCCGGCAAGCCGCTGCTGGCGCGGCACCGCATGGTCAATGCCACGGTCAAGGCGCAGCTGGACAGCGGCGCGATCCACGCGCTGGCACTGAAAACCGTTACGCCGGCAGAAGCCGGCTGAGCCGGCAACTCTCTCCTTTCTACTTATCGGCCCTTACTCCATGGCAAAAATCGTAGTCACCGGCGGCAGCGCGCTGAACGGTGAGGTCAATGTTTCCGGCGCCAAGAACGCCGTTCTGCCGATCCTGTGCGCCACCTTGCTTGCCGATGCGCCGGTGGAGATCACCAACGTGCCGCACCTGCACGACGTGATCACCACCGTGAAGCTGCTCGGCGAGCTGGGCGCCAAGGTCACCATCGACCAGGGCACGCTCTCGCGCGGCAGCGCGATCGTGGTCGATCCGCGCACCGTGGATCAGCATGTCGCCCCGTATGAGCTGGTCAAGACCATGCGCGCCTCGATCCTGGTGCTGGGGCCGTTGCTGGCCAAGTTCGGTCAGGCCGAAGTGTCGCTGCCGGGCGGTTGCGCGATCGGCTCGCGTCCGGTGGATCAGCACATCAAGGGCCTGCAGGCACTGGGTGCGCACATCACCGTGGAGAATGGCTTCATCAAGGCCCACGTCGATGGCCGTCTGAAGGGCGGGCACTTCACTTTCGATATGGTCAGCGTGACCGGTACCGAGAACGTGCTGATGGCCGCGGTGCTGGCCGAAGGCACCACGGTGCTGGACAACGCGGCGATGGAGCCGGAGGTGTCGGATCTGGCGCATTGCCTGATCGCACTGGGCGCGAAGATCGAGGGCATCGGCACCGCGCGGCTGGTGATCGAAGGCGTCGAGCGTCTGGCCGGCGGCCGCCATGCGGTACTGGCCGACCGCATCGAAACCGGCACCTTCCTGGTGGCCGCGGCGATGACCGGCGGGCGCATCGTGGTGCGCAATGCGCGTCCGGACACGATGGATGCGGTGCTGGCCAAGCTGGTCGAGGCCGGTGCGGAGATCGAAACCACCGAAGACACCATCACCCTGGACATGCACGGCAAGCGGCCCAAGGCGGTCAATCTGACCACCGCGCCGTATCCGGCGTTTCCGACCGACATGCAGGCGCAGTTCATGGCGCTGAACTGTGTGGCCGATGGCGTGGGCGTGATCAACGAAACCATCTTCGAGAACCGCTTCATGCACGTGCAGGAGCTGCAGCGGCTGGGGGCGGACATCCAGATCGAGGGACGCACCGCGATCTGTCGCGGGGTCGAGCGCCTGAGCGGCGCCCCGGTGATGGCGACCGATCTGCGCGCTTCGGCGTCGTTGATCCTGGCTGGTCTGATGGCCGACGGCGACACCACCATCGACCGCATCTACCACCTGGACCGTGGCTACGAGAACATCGAGGAGAAGCTCGGTGCGCTCGGTGCCGGCATCCGGCGCATCGCATGATCATCAAGGGCCGGTTTACGCCGCGTCGGCGGGCCCTGCTGGTGCTGGTGCTGATCGCACTGGCCTGGCTGGGCTGGGCCTGGTATTCCGGCGTGGCGATCACCCGCGGCGTGGAGAAGGAGCAGATGGACTGGAATGGCGATGGCCAGGTCAGCCGTGACGAGTTCCTGCAGGCCTTCTACGCGGTGACTGTGCAGGATGCGGAGGAGGGCAATCGCCAGTGCCGCAGTTTCCTGTGGCGCAGCAGCGGCGAAGAGTTCCGCCGTGACTGCAAGACGGTGTTCAAGCGCGATGCTCCGGCCAAGTGAGGTCGCAGCCACAAAAAAGCCCGGCAGTTGCCGGGCTTTTTTATGGCAGCGTGGGTCAGTGGATCGACTTGATGGTCAGGTCCAGTGCGTCCTGGCCGTTTTCCCGTTGCAGCAGGCGCGCCGGCACCGGCATGCCGGCCACGATCCAGGCGATCTGCTCCTTGTTGCCGTCCACGCGCGAGACTTTGGTGGCCTCGCGCGGCTTGCCGTCGATCGTGACGTTTTCCTTGCCGATCACCCGGTAGGTCATCGGCTTGATGCGGCCGTCGTCGACCATGCGGTAGCTCAACGGTTTGCCGGCGGCCAGGTCGCGCGCGATGGCGAGGTTGATCAGCAATGCATCCATGTCGCCATCGCGCAGGCGGATCGGGCCGCGGCGTTCGGGTTTCACATCGCCACTCCAGGTGGCCTGCTTGCTGTTCCAGTCATAGCTGGCATCGACCTGCTTGCGCTTGACCAGCAGCACCGAGCGGTCGTGGCTGCTGAGCGGGCGCAGTTTGCCGGCCAGCTCATCGAATACCGTGCTCTGGCTCAGATCGGCCATCGGGTTCTTGATCTGCAGGCTGTAGCGCCAGCGATTGGCGCCCTCGGCGGCCAGCGTCATCACGCCATTGGCCTGCATGCCCATGTAGCTGGCCTGGTAGTTCGCGGTGAAGGGCTCCAGCGCCAGTACCGGCAGGCTGGCCAGGGCCAGGACGGCGGTGGTGGCGATACGAAGCAGGCTCGGAATACGGTTCATGCTCAGGCTCCTTGGTATTCGATCAGGCGCAGGTCGATCTCGTCCTTGCCGTCTTTGCGTTGCAGGATGCGCACCGGGGTGGGTACGCCATTGGCGATCCACAGGACGGTTTCGTCATTGCCGCCGTTGGTGCGGTAGACCCGCAGGGCGTCATAGCTCAGGTCGCCGATCTGGACGTTCTCGGTGGCGTCGGCGGCCCGGTATTCGTACTGGCGGACGCGGCCGACATCGACATAACGGTACTGCAGCGTCTGCCCGGGGCGGGCGTCGCGCATCAGTGACAGATTCAGCAGCAATGCGCTCTGGTCGCCGCGCTGCAGCGGGATGGGCTGCTGCCGTTCCTTTTTCAGGTCGCCCTGCCATTGCGCGGTGCCGGTCTGCCAGTTGTAGACGCCGGTGACTTTCTTGCCCAGGAACAAGGCCTTCTTCACCGTGCTCTGGCTGAGCGGGGTGTAGACGCTGCCCTCGTTGTTGAAGACGGTGCTCTGTTCCAGATTCAGCCCCAGCACGCTGGCGAATCCGCGTTTGCCGCGGACGGCCATATCCACCCGCCATTGCGCGCCTTCGCTGTGCACCACGCGCAGCGTCGCGTCACCGGCTTCCTTGCCCTTGTAGAAGGCCTGGTAGGTGGCCACGAACGGTTCCAGCGCCGGCGCGGTCCATTCGGTGGCCGGCAAGGGCACTGCCGGTGCCGAGGGCTGCTGTGCGGAGGCGCCTGCCGCTACCAGCAAGGTGATCGGCACCAGCGATTTGAATGGCGCGAATGTCATGCGGGACCAGGTCCGTAAGGGAAGGAGGATCATGCCAGCCGACCGGTTGGCGCTATGTGGGGATCAGGCGCAAAGGGTTCCGGCGGAATCTAGGCGCAGCGGCCTAAACAGGGACTGACCATACAGGCGGATGCGGCCATCCTGTTCAGTTACGCGGCCGGTCGCGAGCAGGCGCACACTGGCCAGCAGCAACGGGTGCTCCACCGCCAGTACCCGTGCCGCCAGCGATTCGGGTGTGTCATCGGCCAATACCGGTACCCGGGCCTGGGCGATCACCGCCCCGGCGTCCAGTTCAGGTACGACGAAGTGCACGCTGGCGCCATGTTCGGTGTCGCCGGCCTCGATGGCGCGGGCGTGGGTGTGCAGCCCCTTGTGCCGCGGCAGCAGCGAGGGGTGGATGTTGACCAGACGGCCGCTGAAACGCTCGACGAAGCCGGCGCCCAGGATGCGCATGTAGCCGGCGCAGACGATCCAGTCCGGATTGCAGGCGGCCACCGCATCGCCAAGCGCTTCATCGAACGCCTCGCGGCTGGCGAAGTCCTTGGGCGAGCGCGCCCAGCGCGATGGGGCGGGCACCTTGTCCAATGCACGGGCGCCGGGTCGGTCGGAAAATACGCCGACGATCCGCGCCTCCAGCTGGCCGGCGGCGATGCCATCGATCAGGCATTGCAGGTTGCTGCCGCGCCCGGAGGCGAGCACCGCGATACGGGGAGGGACGGTCATCGTGTGGATTTCCTGGTCAATGGCCATGTCAGCAGGCTGCCGAGCGTAGCCAGCAGCATGTCGGCGTGTGCGTCCCAGATGTCACCTTGCTGGCCGTTGTAGGCCTCGGCCGCATCCGGTGACAACAGCAGTGCGATGCCCCACTCGAACCATTCGTAGACCAGGCTGGAGCACATGATCACCATCACCGCCAGGCTGAAGGCCTGGCCGCCACGCAGCGCCGGCCAGCCATGGCGCGCCAGCTGGGCCAGCGCCGGGGTGAAGCACAGGCCGTAGAGCACGTGGATCAGCCGGTCGAAATGGTTGCGTTGCCAGCCGAAGGCCGCATCCGGTGACCAGCCGGTCAGCGCCTGCGCCCACAGATCATAGGGAATGTTCGAATACAGCCAGCGGGCGCCGATGCTGTGCAGGGCGATGAAGCCGCAGATCGCCACGAACGCGCCATTGCTCAAGGGCCAGCGGCGGTCCACCCACCCCAGCGCTGCCAGGCCGATGATGGTCAGCGAGCTGTGCAGGGCCTGCTCCAGCGGCCACATCGGTTTGATCCATGTGGCGATGAACACCGCCAGCACGGCGAAGAAAGCGGCTTTCTTGGTGGCGCTCATGCAGGGTGGCGCGGCAGCAAGGCAAGTGGAGACGGTGCGGGTTTCAAGCGAACGCCGCCTTGACCGGCGGTCGCATCAGCACGATCAGGGTGAATATCCCCAGGACCGTGCCGAAGGGCATCAGCATGCAGGAGAGGGCGGCCACCACCAGACACAGCGTGTAACGCCGGCGTTGCGTCAGGCAGCGTCCGGCGTAGGCCATGAAGCCGGCCAGGGTCAGTCCGCAGACGATCATCACCCCGGCGAAGATCACGAAGATCCAGCCGAACATCTCCGGGGCGATGGGCGGGTTGCCCGGGTGGGTCGGCTGCATCGGCAGCGTGCCATTGACCATGGCCAGCCCCATCACCAGGTGCAGCACCGGGAACAGCGAAAACAGCCCGGTGATCGCCGCCACCACATAGTGGAAGATCGCCAGCAGCCGCAGCTGGCTGGCGTTGTCCTCGGCCAGCGCTGGCGGCGGGACAGGGGGATTCACTGCATCCATGAGTGGCTCCTTGCTGATCGGCGGTTTCAGCCGATCCGCACGCGCTCGCCGCCGGTGGCGGGCACCACTTCACCGATCTGCCAGTGCGCCAGCGCCAGCGCATCGAGCGCGGCGTTGATGGCAGCCACTTCGGCGGCCGGTACGGCCAGCACGAAGCCGATGCCGCAGTTGAAGGTGCGCCACATCTCGCTGTTGGCGACATTGCCTTCGCGCTGCAGCCACTGGAACACCCGCGGCAGGGTCCAGCTGCGGGCATCGATGGTGATGCCCAGGCCCTCAGGCACGACCCGGATGATGTTCTCGGTCAGGCCGCCACCGGTGATGTGGGCCATGCCGTGAACCGAAGCGCCGTGCGATTTGAGCAGCGACAGGATCGGCTTGACGTACAGGCGGGTCGGCGCCATCAGCGCGTCCAGCAGCGGTGTGCCATCTTCCAGCACCACGTCGGTCGGGCTGCCGGCACGCTCGTAGATGCGGCGCACCAGCGAATAGCCGTTGGAATGCGGGCCGGAGGAGGCGATGCCGATCAGCACATCGCCCTGGGCCACGGCCGAGCCGTCCTTGAGCTCGCTCTTTTCCACGCCGGCGACGGTGAAACCGGCTAGGTCGTACTCGCCCGGCGCGTACATGTCCGGCATCTCTGCGGTTTCGCCGCCGATCAGCGCGCAACCGGCCTCGGTGCAGCCGTTGGCGATACCGCCCACGACGGCCGCGGCGGTGTCGATATCGAGCTTGCCGGTGGCGAAGTAGTCCAGGAAGAACAGCGGCTCGGCACCTTGCACCAGCACGTCGTTGACGCACATGGCGACCAGATCGATGCCGATGGTGTCGTGGCGGCCCAGCTGCTGGGCCAGCTTCAGCTTGGTGCCGACGCCGTCGGTACCCGACACCAGTACCGGCTCGCGGTACTTGTTGGACAGGTCGAACAGGGCGCCGAAGCCACCCAGTCCGCCCATCACTTCAGGACGGAAGCTGCGCTTTACCAGCGGCTTGATGCGCTCGACCAGCTCGTTGCCCGCGTCGATGTCGACACCGGCGTCACGGTAGGTGAGGGGAGAGTTGGCAGAGGTCGGGGAACTGGTCACGGGCGGCTGCACTGGCGGAGTGAACGGTCGATTTTAACAGGCCACGTTGGCGCGAAGGCCGCATTCGGGCAACAATTCCCTCCGGAAACCGTCGAGCAATGGAAATTTCAATGCGTCGCAGCCTGGTCACAATCCTGTTTCTGGCGCTTTGCCTGCCGGTGCCGCTGGCGTGGGCGCAGTCCAGCACGCGTACCGAAGGTGACGTTGCCAGTGCCCGCGGCGCCTACGAGGCCGAGGTGCCGGTCAACAGCCAGGCCGATGCGGACCGCAACGGAGCGCTGGCCCGGGCGTTGGGGTCGGTGCTGGCCAAGCTGTCGGGTGACCGCAGTGCGATGACCCGCCCGGGTGTGGCGCAGGCGCTGCGCAATGCCAAGGACTATGTCGAAAGCTACGACTACCGGCAGGACCAGGGCACCTCCTCCACCGGCGCGCCGAGCTTCCGCACGATGCTGGTGGCGCGCTTCCGCCAGGACGATGTGGACGGACTGGTGGCCGCGCTGGGACTGCCGGTGTGGCCACAGCCGCGGCCCAAGCCGGTGGTGTGGCTGGCCATTGACGATGGCAGCGGTCCGCGTCTGGTCGGCGTGCAGCAGTCCAATGCGGCGCGGGTGTTGCTGGATCGCGCGGTCGAGCGCGGTTACAAGCTGGGGTTGCCGGCTGGCGGCGCGGCCGAGCAGGCGCTGGTCGGAGCGATCTGGCGCGGCGACACGGCGGCGGTGGCACGGGCCTCGGCGCGCTATTCACCGCCGATGCAGCTGATCGGCAAGCTTTACCGGGGAGCTGGCGGCTGGGTGGCCGACTGGGTGTTCGTGGATGGCGGCCGCGAGTTGTCGCGCTGGACCACCCGTGATGGCGATGCCCGCCGGGCGATGGCCGGTGGTGCCGATGGTGCGGCCGATGCGCTGGTCAAGCGCTATGCCAAGGCGTCGGAGTCGGGCAAGGCCGGCGTCTACCGGATTGCGGTAAGCGGTATCCACAGTGCCGACGATTACCTGCGGCTGGCCGCCTCCCTGCAGGGCGTGCCGGTGGTCAAATCGATCATCCCGGTGCAGGCCAGCGCCGACCGGCTGGTGCTGGATCTGGAGTTGATGACGGGTCTGCCGGGCTTCAACCGGATGCTGGGCCAGGATGCGGCCTTGCAGCCGCTGGCACCGGTGGTCGCCAGTGGAAGCGATGAGCCGGCGTCCACGGCTCCCGCATACCAGCAGGCCGAGTACCGCATCCGATGAGCCATTCCGCCGAAGAGGAAATCGCGCTGTTCCTGCGCCGCCTCAAGTGGGTGGTGCTCAGCGCTTTCGGTCTGTGGGTGACCTGGTTGCTGGCGCCGATCCTGACGCCGTTCGTGATCGCCCTGATGCTGGGCTGGCTGGGTGATCCGCTGGTGGATCGGCTGGAAGCGCGCGGGCGCTCGCGCAACACCGCGGTGATTCTGGTGTTCGTGCTGATGACCCTGCTGGTCATACTCGCGCTGCTGATCCTGGTGCCGATGATCCAGCGCCAGATTTCCACGCTGGCGGCGGCACTGCCGCAGGCGCAGGACTGGCTGGTCACCAAGGCGATTCCGTGGATCGAGCAGAAGAGCGGCCTCCAGATCATGGCGTGGCTGGCCCCGGAAAAGCTGTTCGACTGGGTGCGCAGCCACTGGCAGCAGGCCGGCGGTGCAGCGACCGCACTGTTCGGCTATGTCTCGCGTTCGGGCTTTGCGATGGTGGCACTGGTGGTCAACCTGGCGCTGCTGCCGATCCTGACCTACTACTTCCTGCGCGACTGGGACAAGCTGATCGAACGGGTGGCCTCGCTGATCCCGCGCAACCATATCGAGACCGTGTCGCGTCTTGCCAGGGAATCCAACGACGTGCTGGGCGCGTTCATCCGCGGCCAGATCGCGGTGATGATCGCGCTGGGTGTGGTGTACGCCGCGGGCCTGTCGCTGGTCGGATTGAACCTGGGGCTGTTGATCGGCCTGGTGGCCGGGCTGATCAGCTTCATCCCGTATCTGGGGGCGACCACCGGCGTGGTACTGGCGATCCTGGCGGCGCTGGTGCAGGCACAGGGCATCGACCTGCAGCTGCTGGTGCTGGTGGGGGTGGTGTTCACGGTAGGCCAGCTGCTGGAAAGCTACGTGCTGACGCCGCGTATCGTCGGCGACAAGATCGGTCTGCATCCGGTGGCGGTGATCTTCGCGGTGATGGCCGGTGGGCAGCTGTTCGGCTTTCTGGGCATGCTGCTGGCGCTGCCGGCGGCGGCGATCATCAATGTATTGCTGCGGTATGCGCATGAGCGCTATCGCCATAGTGAGTTGTATGCCGGCCAGCAACAGGCGTCGGTGATCGTGGTGGATCCGCGTGGTGACACGCTCGCGGACGGAAAGATCGTGTTGAAGGACGTTGAACCGAAGTGAGCGTGCCGCAGTTGCCCCTGGTCTTGCGCTATCCGCCAGACCAGCGATTCGAGAATTTCATCGGTGCGCCGGATGGCGTGCTGGCCCAGTTGCGTGCGATTGCGGCTGGCAGCAGTCGCGATTGGACCTATCTGGCCGGCGCCGCCGGGACCGGCAAGACCCATCTGGCCTTGGCGCTGTGCGCGGCGACCGAACAGTCGGGAAGGGCTCCGGCGTACTTCCCGCTGGCCGCGGCGCAAGGCCGTCTGCGTGATGCGCTGGAGGCGCTGGAAGGGCGCGAGGTCATTGCGCTCGATGGCCTGGAGGCCATTGCCGGGCAGCGCGAGGCGGAGGTCGCATTGTTCGATTTCCACAACCGCGCACGCGCCGCTGGCGTGACCTTGCTCTATACCGCGCGGGCCACGCCCGAGGCGCTCGGACTGGTGCTGCCGGACCTGCGCTCGCGGCTGTCGCAATGCGGACGCATCCTGCTGTCGCCGCTGGATGATGAAGGGCGCGGTGCGGTATTGCGCGAGCGCGCCATCCGCCGGGGACTGGCACTGGATGAGGCCGCCATCGACTGGTTGCTCACCCGCACCGATCGCGACCTGAGCGGATTGGTGGCGCTGCTGGAACGACTGGACCGCGAATCGCTGGCGGCCAAGCGCCGCATCACCGTGCCGTTCCTCAAGCGTGTGCTGGAAAGCCTGCCGCCGGAAGCCTGATCAGGCGTTTTCCCCGCGCAGCTGGAGCTCCAGCTGGTGCAGGCGTTGCGGTGTTCCCACATCGGTCCAGTGGCCGCGATGGTGCTGGCCCGTCACCAGGCCGCGGGCCATCGCCGCACGCAGCAGCGGCGCCAGCTTGAAGCGCGGCGGTCGCTGTGTGCTGCCGTCGTCCTCCCCGATCACCTGCTGCCAGTCGCGCAGCAGTGCCGGCGCATATAGCCCGACGCCGGAGAAGGTCAGGCGCGCTAGTGTGCCCTGGTCGTGCATCAGGCCGTTGCCGTCCAGAATGAAATCGCCATGCGGGTGATGCTCGGGGTTCTCGACCAGCACCAGGTGGGCCAGGCCTTCCGGCCGGGCGGGAAGCCGGGCGAAGTCGAAATCCGTCCAGATATCGCCGTTGACCGCGATGAATGGCGCGTCCCCCAGCAGCGGCAGGGCGTTGAGCATGCCGCCACCGGTTTCCAGCGGAACCGGGCCTTCCTGGATGAAATGCAGCCGCAGATTCCAACGGCTGCCATCGCCGAGTTGCTGCGGAAACTGCGCGGCCAGCCAACTGGTGTTGATCACCACCTCCTGGATTCCGAGCGCGGCCAGGCGTTGCAGATGCCATTCGATCAGCCGCTTGCCGGCTACGGCCAGCAGCGGTTTGGGCGTGTGGTCGGTGAGCGGGCGCATGCGCTCGCCCAGCCCTGCCGCAAAAATCAGGGCTTTCATGGGATTTCCCGGGCCGCCAATGCAGGTTTGATCAGCGACTCCAGCAGCGTGGCCAGTGGCGCCAGCTGCGGATGACGCGGCAGCACTTCTTCCAGATAGGCGATGAAGCGTGGCACGTCGGCGAGGTACTTGGATTTGCCGTCGCGGTAATGCAGCCGCGCGAAGATGCCCAGGATCTTCAGATGGCGCTGCACGCCCATCCAGTCGGCATCGCGCAGGAACACCGGCAGCGGTGGCACCGGGATACCGGCGGCCTGCGCGCGCTGGTGGTAGTGCGTCAGCCAGCCGTCCACGCGCTGCAGGGGCCAGCTGAGGAAGGCGTCCTTGAACAGGCTGATCGCGTCATAGGCCACCGGTCCGCGTACCGTGTCCTGGAAATCCAGCACCGCCGGGCCGTCTGCCACCGGCATCAGGTTGCGCGGCATGAAGTCGCGGTGCACCAGCACGCGGGCCTGTGCGTGGGCGTTGTCCATCAGCCGGCGCTGCACCAGCTCCAGCTGTTCGGACTGGTCGCAGTCCAGGGTGATGCCGAGGTGGCGGCCGAGGAACCATTCCTCGAACAGCCCCGCATCGCGTTGCAGCAGAGCCTCGCCGAACTCGCCCATCCCCGCCGGTGCGGGGATCCGCTGGATCGCCAGCAGCTGGCTGATCGCCGCATCGAAATGCGCATCGGCGTTGTCCGCGTCCAGGATCAGCGCCAGGGTCGGACCGCCGAGGTCTTCCAGCAGCAGGAAGCCGTTGTCCACGTCACGCTGCAGCACCTGCGGCACACGCACACCATGGTGTTGGAACAGGTCATGGATGCGCAGCCACGGGCGCACATCCTCCTTGTCCGGCGGCGAGTCCATCACGATGCGGCTGGCGCCGGCGCCCTGGCTGCGCCAGTAGCTGCGGAAGCCGGCATCGACGGAGGCGCGATGCACGGTGGCGGTGGCATCGCCCAGCGCATGACGCGCCCAGTCCAGACGTTGCTGCGCGCGGAGATCTTCGGAGGAGATATCAGGGGTCATCAGGCAGAGGGTTGCCTGCCCGGTGGGACAGGCGCAAAAGGAGTCAGGACTCAGCGCTTGCCGCTGACCAGGCGCAACAGCGCAAGGATGGCGACGGCGCCGAGGATGGCGCCGAGGAAACCGGCCGGTTGCCCGGCGGTGTACCAGCCCATCTCGCGACCGAACCAGCCGGCGAACACCGCCCCGGCGATGCCGAGCACGAGGGTCAGCAGGCAGCCCATGCGGTTGTTGCCGGGCATGAAAAAGCGCCCGAGCAGGCCGACAACGAAGCCGATCAGGATGATGTACAGCCAGCTGTCGCTGCCAAACAGTCCGCTCATGTGCCCGCCTGCCATAAAGAAAGACGCAGCCTAGCAAGGCCAGGCTGCGTCCGTCATCAAGCGCTCAGTCGCTCAGCAGCAGCCGTGGCCGCCGTGGCGGGTGCCGCTGTCGGCAGCCACCGGCGAACCGCTGGTCTCGCCACGCAGGCTGGCGGCGTGGTGGTCGAACAGCACCTTGGACACGCAGGAGGTGACGCGCTTGCCCATCGGGATGTGCAGGAACTCGTTCGGACCGTGGGCATTGGAATGCGGGCCCAGCACGCCGGTGATCATGAACTGCGCACCCGGGAACTTTTCGCCCAGCATGCCCATGAACGGGATCGAGCCACCTTCGCCCATGTACATGGCCGGCTTGCCGAAGAACGCCTGGCTGGCATCGTCGATCGACTTCTCCAGCCACGGCGCCATCGCCGGCGCGTTCCAGCCTGTGGAGGCCTTTTCCAGCTCCAGGCTGACGTGGGCACCGTTCGGCGGGTCACGCAGCAGGGCTTCCTTCAGCAGTTCGCCGCAGGTCTTGCCATTGGCGGTCGGCGGCAGGCGCAGCGACAGTTTCACCGAGGTTTCCGGACGCAGCACGTTGCCGGCCGATTCCAGCGGCGGCATGCCACCGATGCCGGTGACCGACAGCGCCGGGCGCCAGGTGCGGTTGAGCACCAGTTCGGTCAGCTCATCGCTCATCGGCTTGAGGCCGTCGACCAGCGGGAACTTGTCGAAGATGGCGGTATCGACCACGTCGGCGGCGCGCTTGGCCTGTTCCAGGCGCTCGGCCGGGATCTCGGTGTGCAGGCCGTCGAGCAGGATGCGGCCGGTGTTCTCGTCCTCGATGCGCGACAGCAGCTGGCGCAGCAGGCGGAAGCTGGACGGCACCACACCGGAGGCATCGCCGGAGTGCACGCCCTCGTTGAGCACCTTGACCGTGAAGTTGCCGCCAGTCAGGCCGCGCAGCGAGGTGGTGCACCACAGCTGGTCGTAGTTGGCGCAGCCCGAATCCAGGCACACCACCAGCGACGGCTGGCCGATACGCTCGGCCAGGTGGTCGACGTAAGCCGGCAGATCGTAGGAACCGGATTCCTCGCAGGCCTCGATCAGGATCACGCAGCGGGCGTGCGGCAGACCCTGTTCCTGCAGCGCGAGAATGGCGGCCAGCGAGCCGAAGATTGCGTAGCCGTCGTCGGCACCGCCGCGGCCGTACAGCTTGTCACCGCGCAGCACCGGCTTCCACGGACCGAGGTCATCGTCCCAGCCGGTCATTTCCGGCTGCTTGTCCAGGTGACCGTAGAGCAGCACGGTGTCGTCGCCGGTTTCCGGGCCGGTGGCCGGGATTTCCAGGAAGATCAACGGGGTGCGGCCTTCCAGGCGGACCACTTCGACCAGCAGGCCGGGGATGTTCTGCGCCTTGGCCCAGCGCTCCATCAGGTTGACGGCCTGATCCATGTAGCCATTGGCGACCCAATTGGCGTCGAACATCGGCGACTTGTTGGGGATGCGGATGTAATCGACCAGTTGCGGGACGATATCGGTGTCCCACTTGTCGCTGAGAAATTGGCCGATCTTGGCGCTGTCCATGTGGAACTCCGGTAGCAATGTCAGGTGCAACCATTCTACGCCGACGGCTTGTAGGGTTTTTCCTACACGCGATCGGGTAGTTCGCTGGCTGTGTCACAGCGGTGTGACGGATACGCTGTGTTCAAGTGGCGCGGGACACTGGTTTGGCCGGCGGGGATGCCGGCAACTCCAATCCAAACCACAAGGAATGCAGCGATGAAGCTTTTTACCGTGACGCTCAAGTCATTGGTTCTGGCGTTGTTGTTGACCGCATCGGCGTATGCCACGGACAAGGTCGACATCAATACCGCCTCTGCGGCGGAGCTGGACCGGGTATTGGTGAATGTCGGCCCAGCGAAGGCGCAGGCAATCGTCGATCACCGACAGGCAAACGGACCCTTCAAAAGCGTCGAGGAACTGGCGCTGGTCAAGGGGATCGGATTGAAGACGGTCGAACGGAATCGGGACCAGATCGAAGTGGGGGCCGGAGCTGCCCCCGCCAAGAAGGCTGCCACGACGGCGGCTGCCAGACCGATAGAGCGGCGCTGAGCGGAACGGAATCGCATGAGACCACAGAGGGACAGGTGGTCCAGGGAGCCCGATCGAGCCGGATGCTCACAGGCAGGATGCCGGGGGAAGGCAGGATGCCAACATGGATGTAGAGATCGCCTGGTGATGCACAGTGACGTGCAGCCGGGCGATTTTTTTTGGGGGGCTTACGCAGGAGGCGGAGCACGGACCTGCCAGGCGGCCGATAGGGGGCAGCGGTGCCCGGGGATGGGAGCCCCTGCGTCCGGACCGGTGCATCTGGCCAGCGCCGGGAGGGAGCGCGCTGGCGCAGCGATTGCCCGGGTGATACCAATGCGAAGGCCGGCACGTGGCCGGCGTGTCTGCACGATTCCCGACGCGCGATGGCAGAGCCGTGGCCATGGCGCCGGTCTGTGGCTGACCCGGATGGTGCGCGCCCTGGGAGCCAGGGCGGGCTCAGCGCCGGATCAGACCAGCCCGGTGGCGTAGTAGACGCCGATGATCGCAAACACCGCCAGGGTCTTGATGATGGTGATGGCGAAGATGTCCTTGTAGGACTGGCGATGGGTCAGGCCGGTCACCGCCAGCACGGTGATCACCGCGCCATTGTGCGGCAGGGTATCCATGCCGCCGGAGGCCATCGCCGCCACGCGGTGCAGCACCTCCATCGGAATGCCGGCGGCCTGTGCGTTGGCGATGAAGCTGTCGGCCATCGCCGCCAGCGCGATGGACATGCCGCCGGAGGCCGAGCCGGTGATACCGGCCATCGCCGTCACCGACACCGCTTCGTTGACCAGCGGATTGGGGATCGAGCCCAGCGCGTTGGCCACGACCAGAAAGCCGGGCAGGGCGGCAATCACCGCGCCAAAACCATATTCCGAGGCAGTGTTCATCGAGGCCAGCATGGCGCCGCCGATGGCCGACTTGGTGCCCTCGGCAAACGCGCTGACCACCGGCTTCCAGGCGAAGGCGATCACGCTGAGGATGCCCACCAGCAGCGCGCCCTGTACCGCCCAGATGGCGGCCATCTTCGACACTTCCTGGACCACCGGTGCCGGATTGCCGATCACCGCCGGGATGAAGGACTGGCTTTCACCGTAGAAACCGGGAATCCAGCGGGTGAACAGGTAGTTGGAAACGCCGACCAGCAACAGCGGCAGCAGCGCCACCGCCGGATGGGCCAGCGCTTCGCCGCGGAAGGGCTCCGGTTCGTTGAGCAGCGGCGCGCTGCCGGCATAGCCTTCGCCGGCGGCCATTGCGGCGCGGCGGCGCCATTCCAGATAGCCCATGCCCAGCGCCAGGATGATCACCGTCCCAATCACGCCCAGCGTCGGTGCGGCCCAGCTGGTGGTGCCGAAGAAGCTGCTGGGAATGATGTTCTGGATCTGCGGCGTGCCCGGCAGCGCGTCCATGGTGAAGGTGAAGGCGCCCAGCGCGATGGTGCCGGGAATCAGCCGCTTGGGGATATTGCTCTGGCGGAACAGCTCGGCGGCGAACGGGTAGACCGCAAACACCACCACGAACAGCGACACGCCGCCGTAGGTGAGCAGACCGCAGACCAGCACGATGGAGAGCATCGCCCGCTGTGCGCCGACCAGCTTGATGGTCGCACTGACGATGGATTTGGAAAAACCCGAGATCTCGATCAGCTTGCCGAACACCGCGCCGAGCAGGAACACCGGGAAGTACAGCTTCAGGAACCCGACCATCTTGTCCATGAACAGCCCGGTGAACATCGGCTGGACCAGCGACGGATCGGTCAGCAGCACCGCGCCCAGCGCCGCCACCGGCGCGAACAGGATCACGCTGTAGCCACGGTAGGCCACGAACATCAGGAAGCACAGGGCCGCCAATACGATCAGAAACGACATCCACGGCTCCCGGCCAATCACGTTGCCGGCGAGTATCCGCAGCCCGGACCGGGCGGCCCACTGTACGAAGGGACGATACGCGGCCGCCTAACGTCCCGTTAACGTGCGCAGCATGGCGGCATCCGCATGCCGCTACGTCATACCCGGGAGGAGGGAGACAATGAAGCGTAAGTATCTGAGCATGGCCATCGGTGGCATCCTGCTGGCGCCGGCCGCATTCGTGCAGGCACAGGAACAGAAGGCCGTACCAGCCGGCACCCAGGCCACGCAACTGGACGAGGTGACCGTCACCGCACGCCGCCGCAGCGAGTCCATCCAGGACGTGCCAGTGGCGGTGAGCGCCTTCGGCGAGGAGCAGATCAAGGATCTGCAGGCCTCGACCGTGGAAGGGCTGCAGGGCGCCGTTCCGAACATGAACATCGCCCAGGGCCGTGGTTCGGCCAACAGTGTCAACGTCTTCATCCGCGGCATCGGCCAGCCCGACGCGCTGCAGACCTTCGATCCGGGCGTGGGCATGTACGTCGATGACGTCTACTACTCGCGCATCAACGGTGCACTGTTCTCGCTGTTCGACATCCAGCAGCTGGAAGTGCTGCGCGGCCCGCAGGGCACCCTGTACGGCAAGAACTCCACCGGTGGCGCGATCAAGCTGACCACCAAGAATCCGTTCGACAACGAAGGCGGCGCGGTGGAAGTCACCGCCGGCGACTACGGCCGCCTGGAAGGCCGCTTCTATGTGTCGGGCAAGTTGAGTGACACCGTGGCTGCCAGCATCGCCGGGGCCAAGATCACCAACGACGGCTACGTGAAGGATGCCGTTACCGGCAAGCACTACAACGATGACGACACCGAGGCGCTGCGCCTGAAGCTGGCATTCAAGCCGACCGACAATTTCAGTGCGGTGCTGTCGCTGGATACCACCCGGCAGGATGCGGCCTTGACGCTGGGCCGGCCGATGGCGCCGCTGCTGCAGACCAGTCTGGCCCCGGCCGGCGTGATCGTGCTGCAGCCGGGCGAAACCGGTGAATGGAACCGTCGTGCGCAGACCTCGTTCACCGATGGCCAGGGGCAGTACCTGAAGCACTCCGGTGCCTCGCTGGCGATGGACTGGGACATCAATGAACAGTGGATGCTCAAGAGCATCAGTTCCTACCGCAAGCTCAAGACCCAGTCGTACATCGACATCGACGCCTCCGAATACGAACTGGGCGACGTGCTGGTGGCGCTGGACCAGGACCAGCGCAGTCAGGAGTTCCAGCTGCATTACGACAACGGTTCCAACGTGCATGCCACCTTCGGTGCGTACTACATGAAGGAGAACGTGCCGTCGTACCAGGAAGCCTACGCCGATGACCTGTTCTCGTTCCTGGGCGCCAAGGTGCCGTTCCTGCGCACGATCCGGGACGATCTGAGCACCACCTCGACCGCCGCGTTCGCCCATCTGAACTGGGAGTTCGTACCGACCTGGACCGTGGCCGCCGGCGTGCGCTGGACCAAGGACAAAAAGGACTACGACCGATCCACCAGCACCTTCTGGGGTGCCCCGTTCGCCAGCCTCAATGGAACGGTGGCGTTCGATGCCAGGGCCTCGTGGACGGCGGTAACGCCGTCGATCAGCCTGCAGAAGGAATTCAGCGACGACCTGATGGGCTATGTGTCGGCCAACCGCGGCTTCAAGTCGGGCGGCTTCAACGGCCGCGCCAATACCGTCTATGACACCCAGAACGCCAAGTTCGATCCGGAATACGTGTGGACCTACGAGCTGGGCCTGAAGGGCAGCTCGGCCGACCGCCGTTTCCGCGGCAGCGCGGCGGCGTTCTACAGCAACTACAGCGACTTCCAGGCCCGTGTGTCGCAGGACGTGGGCACCTTCCCGGTGCTCAACGCGGCCAAGCTCAACATCAAGGGCATCGAGCTGGAAGGCAGTGCGCTGTTGGGCGAGGCCACCACGCTGAGCGCGCAGCTGGGCTGGATGGACGCCAAGTACGACAAGTTCGAGGACTTCCGCCTGGATCCGTCCTACCCGGGTTTCGATCCGAACGTGAGCCACGACCACGTGCCGTTCTCGCCGGACTGGACCGCCCGCGTCGCCCTGCAGCATGTGTTCTCGCTGGGTGACAACGGCAACCTGACCTTTGGCGGGGATGTCTCCTACCGGGGTGACACCTGGCTGTCGGTGGACAACCGTGCAGTGCTCAGCCAGGACGCCTATACGCTGGTCGGTGCCTACGGCGTGTGGGATTCGCCGCAGATGGCATGGCAGATCCGCGCCGGTGTGCGCAACCTGACCGACAAGCAGTACAAGACCGAAGGCCAGGAGTTCGCCAGCGTCGGCAACATCCAGACCGCCTACTACGGTCTGCCGCGCAACTGGTACATGTCGGTGCGTTACAACTTCTGATCGGCTGATCGGAAGCAACCTCGGGCGGCGGCATGTCTGACGGCATGCCGCCGCTCTCGTATTCTGTGTCCGCCTCCGCCGATGGGGGCGATCAACGGCAAGGGGATGCGGCAGGCATGTTGAGTCTGGTCACGGTGGCGCTGGCGGGGCTGGCCTGGCTGGCGCTGATGTTCGGCACGGCGCTCTACGGCGAGCGGCGTCCGGCCGCGTTCGCACGGCATTGGCGGCATGTGTATGCGCTGTCGCTGGCGGTGCACTGCACCTCGTGGACCTTCTACGGCACGGTGACCCAGGCCAAGCGCTATGGCTGGCCGCTGCCGCCGACCTTCGTCGGCGCGATCCTGTTCTATGCGCTGGCCATGGGGGTGATGGTGCGGCTGGTGCGGCTGGCGCGCGAGACCAACGCCACCTCGCTGGCCGACCTGATCGCCGCACGGCTGGGACGCGATGCGTGGCTGGCGGCCACGGTCACGCTGGTGACGGTGCTGGGCCTGATTCCCTATATCGCGCTGCAGCTCAAAGCGGTGGCGATGAGCTTCAGCATGATCACCTTCCGCTCCGCCGATGCCGGCCAAGGCGGGGCGCTGTGGCACGACAGCGCGCTGTATGTGGCGCTGGCGATGGCGCTGTTCGCGATGCTGTTTGGTGCGCGCCGGGCCAGTGTTTCCGAACACAACCGCGGGCTGGTGCTGGCGATGGCGGTGGAGTCGCTGTTCAAGCTCACCGCGATGCTGGCGCTGGGCGCGTTTGTCTGGTTCGGGCTGGGGGATCTGCCGGCGGTCGCCGTGGCGCCATCCCCTTCGCCGGCCCCGGCCCCGGCCCCGGCCGGCGGTTTCGTCCCGCTGGTGCTGCTGGGCGGACTGGCGATGTTCCTGCTGCCGCACCAGTTCCATGTCGGGGTGGTGGAGTGCCGGGATCCGGCCGATGTGCGCACCGCGCGCTGGCTGTTTCCGCTGTACCTGCTGCTGATCGCGCTGCCGATCCTGCCGCTGGCCCGCGCCGGCACCGCGCTGCTGGGCGATACGGTGCCCAGCGACATGTACACCCTGGCGCTGCCATTCGCCGCCGGCCATGAGGGTATCGCGCTGTTCGCATTCCTCGGTGGCCTGAGCGCAGCCACCGGCATGGTGGTGGTGAGCACGCTGACGCTGAGCCTGATGATCGGCAACCACTGGTTCGCGCCGGGGCTGCTGCGCGGGGTGTGGGCGCGCGCCGGCGGCGGCGACCACCGCGGCGAGCTGCTGTGGCTGCGGCGCACCGGCATCTGCGTGATCATGCTGCTGGCCTGGGCTTACAGCCGGTTGATCGGCGGTGGCAACGTGCTGGCCGATATCGGTGCGGTGTCGTTCTCGGCGCTGGCCACCCTGCTGCCGGTGCTGGGGTTTGCGATCTGGCGGCCGCAGACGCCGCCGCGCGCGGCTATTGCCGGGGTGCTGGCCGGTTTCGTCACCTGGGCGTGGGTGCTGCTGGTGCCGTCGCTGCTGGAAGGCGGCGGACATGCGCCGTCGTGGCTGGCGCACGGGCCCTTCGGCTGGCACTGGCTGGCGCCGGAAGCGCTGTTCGGCCTCACCGGCTGGAGCCCGCTGGGCCGCGCGGTGGGGGCCAGTTTCTTTGTGGGTACGGCGGTGACGCTGCTGGCGATGGTGTGGCGGCGCGACACCCCGCATCGCGCCAGCCGCAATCTGGATGCCGATACCCTGCGTGATGCCGGTCGCCGGTTCCTGCCACACGAGCGGGTGGAACTGTTGCTGGCCGAGGCGCCGCGCAACGGCGCGGTACCGGCGTCGATCGAGGCGCAGATCGAGCGCGAGCTGTCGGCGGTGCTGGGTGCGGCGTCGGCGCGGCTGCTGCTGGATGCAGCGCGCAAGGAAAGCGGACAGCTGGCCACGGTAGCGGCGATCGTCAGCGAGGCGTCACTGGATCTGCGTTTCAACCAGCAGGTGTTGCAGGCGGCGCTGCAGAACATGAGCCAGGGCATCAGCGTGATCGACCGCGAGCAGCGGCTGGTGGCATGGAACCGGCGCTATGCGCGCATGTTCGGCTTTCCGGAGGAGCTGCTGCAGGTCGGGCGGCCGATCGGCGATCTCACTGCGTGGGCACTGGAGCGGATGCCGGCGCGCGGGCAGGGCGAAAAAGCCGCCGAGCGGCGTCTGGCCTTCATGCGTGCCGGTACCGCACACCTGACCGAGCGGGTATTTCCCGATGGCAGCATCGTCGAAATCCGCGGCAACCCGATGCCGGGGGGCGGCTTCGTGGCCACCTTCACCGATGTCACCGCATTCCGCCGCAACGAGCGCGAACTCAAACGCAGCAACGAGACGCTGGAGCAGCGCGTTGGTGAGCGCACCGCGCTGCTGGAATCGGCCAAGCGCGAGGCCGAGCGCGCCAACGATGCCAAAAGCCGCTTCCTGGCCGCGGTCGGCCACGATCTTCTGCAGCCGCTGCATGCTGCGCACCTGTTCACCGACACGCTGGCGCAACAGGTGGAAGCGCCGCAGCAGAAGCAGGCGGTGGTGCAGATCCGCGGCGCGCTGGATTCCACCACCGATCTGCTGACCGGCCTGTTCGACATGTCGCGCCTGGAGGCCGGGGGGCTGGTACCCCAGCCGCGCGCGCTGCCGCTGGCCGAAGTGCTCGATCCGCTGGCCTCGGAATTCCGCGCGCTGGCCAACGCGCGCGGGCTGCGCTTCGGTTACGTCTCCACCGGCGCCTGGGTGCACAGCGATCCGCAGCTGCTGCGGCGGGTGCTGCAGAATTTCCTGGCCAACGCGGTGCGGTATACCGCCCGTGGGGGCGTGCTGCTGGGCGTACGTCGCCACGGGCAGACGCTGCGGGTGGAGGTGCATGACACCGGGCCGGGCATTGCCGATTCCGAACGCGCGGCGATCTTCGAGGAATTCCGCCGTGGCGAGGATGCCGCCGGACAGGGGCTGGGACTGGGACTGGCGATCGCCGACCGCATTGCCGGCCTGCTTGATGCGCCGCTGTCGCTGCGCAGCCGGGTCGGCCATGGCACCGTGTTCGGAGTGACGCTGCCGGCCGTGTCACGGCCGGTGCCGATGCCATCGCCGCCGTTGCCGCGCCCGGCGCCCGGCAGCGGACTGCCGGTGCTGGTGGTGGACAACGATCCGATGGCGTTGCAGGCGCTGGCGACACTGCTGCGCGGCTGGGGCTACACGGTGGCCGAGGCGGCCGGTGAGGCGCAGGCGGTGGCGGCGATGGAGCGCGAGGCGGCGAGCTTGTGGCTGTTCGACTACAACCTGGATGACGGCGATACCGGCACCGCGCTGCAGGCGCGGCTGGGCGAGCGCTTCGGGCCGCGGCCAACGCTGATCCTCAGCGCCGATGACAGTCTGGCCACGCGCCGCGAGGTGATGGAGCTGGGTCTGACCCTGCTGCACAAGCCGGTGCGGCCCCTGGCATTGAAGTCGATCATGGACCGCCTGCTGGCCTCGCACCGGCTGGCGGTGGTCACCTGACAGGTGGCATCGCAGCAGCCCGACCGCCAGGCCGGGCCGCTTGCGGCGGGTTCAGGCGGCGCCGGTCGCGTTACTGAACTCTTCATAGGCGGCCAAGGCGTTGGCCGCATACATCAGCGACGGGCCGCCGCCCATGTAGACCGCTACGCCCAGCATCTCGCGGAACTCTTCCGGTGTCGCGCCCAGGCGTACCAGCGCCTTGGCATGGAAGCCCAGGCAGCCGTCGCAGCGGTTGGCCACGCCGATGGCCATGGCGATCAGCTCCTTGGTCTTCTCATCCAGCGCACCGGGCGCCATCGCAGCCTTGCCCATGGCGTTGAAGCCTTGCATCACTTCGCTGTTGTGGGTGCGCAGCGCGGTGAGATTGCGCGAGATGTCACGGGTCAGCTCGGTGTAGGACGGGGTGGCGGACATGGTGGTTTCCTTGGGTTGGGCGGGGGAGGGGTAGGGCATGGCTCAGCGGTGCGGCCTGTCCGCGCTGGCGTGTGCGCCGCAGTAGGCCGCGTGGAGCGCCTGCATCACGCCCAGTGCCGGGCTCTGGGCCAGCGAATAGAAGATGGTCTGTGCGTCGCGACGGGTCAGCACCAGCGCCTGTTCGCGCAGCACCGCCAGGTGCTGGGACAGCGCCGACATCGACAGATTCCCCAGCGCCTGCAGTTCGCCCACCGAGGCTTCGCCTTCCACCAGCCGGCACAGCACCCTGAGCCGGGCCGGATGGGCCAGCGATTTGAGCAGGCGTGCCGCCTGTTCGGTATGCACGCCCATCTGTTCGTAGTCCTGGTTGCTCGGTGGTGCTGCGGCAGGGATCGACACCGGGGCTTGCTCTTATTTTTAGGATGATCTAATTTAGTATTTACTAAACAAAAAGGCAAATGGTGGCTTCGATGTCCCAGACAGTCATGGCTTCCCCCCAGGTCGAACCGTTCTTCGACAAGGACAGCGGCACCTTCACCTACGTGGTGCACGAGGGCGCGGGCGGTGCGGCGGCGATCATCGATCCGGTGCTGGACTACGATCCGGCCGGTGCACGTATCGCCACCCGCTCGGCCGAGGCGGTGCTGGCCTTCGTCCGCGCCCAGCGCCTGCGCGTCGAGTGGATCCTGGAAACCCACGCCCATGCCGATCATCTCAGCGCCGCGGGCTTCCTCGCCGACGAACTGCAGGCGCCGGTGGCGATCGGGCGGGGCATCATCCAGGTGCAGCAGCGCTTCAAGGAACTGTTCGGGCTGGGCGAGGAGTTCGTCGCCGACGGCCGCCAGTTCGACCGGCTGTTCGCCGACGGTGACCGTTTCAGTATCGGTGACCTGCAGGCGCGGGTGATCGCCACCCCCGGGCACACCGATGACAGCCTGACCTATGTGATCGGCGATGCCGCGTTCATCGGTGACACCGTGTTCGCGCCGGAAACCGGCACGGCACGCACCGACTTCCCCGGCGGTGACGCGCACCGGCTGTACGCCTCGATCCAGACGATCCTGGCGCTGCCGGCGAACACGCGCATCTTCCTGTGCCACGACTATCCGGGTGACCGCCGGGCGCCCGAACCGCAGACCAGCGCCGCGCACCAGCTTGAGCACAACGTGCATCTGAAAGATGGCGTGCAGGAGGCCGATTTCGTGCGCATGCGCCAGCAACGTGACGCCACGCTGGCGCCGCCGCGGCTGATCCTGCCGGCGCTGCAGGTGAACATCCGCGGGGGGCGCCTGCCCGAGCCCGACGCCAACGGCATCCGCTATTTCCGCCTGCCGCTGAACCAGCTGGGAGCACAAGCATGAGCGCCTGGCTGACGCCGCTGGCCGGCGGCATCCTGATCGGCCTGGCGGCGACCCTCTTGCTGTGGCTCAACGGCCGTATCGCCGGCATCAGTGGCATCGTCGGTGGCGTGCTGCTGCCGCGCGCCGGCGAGACCGCCTGGCGGGTGCTGTTCCTGCTGGGGCTGATCGGTGCCGGTGCGGCGTGGCTGCTGCTGGTACCCGGGGCCTATACGCCACGGCAGGGCTTTCCGGTGTGGATGCTGGTCGTTGCCGGCCTGCTGGTCGGTTTTGGCACCCGCATGGGCAACGGCTGCACCAGCGGCCACGGCGTGTGCGGACTGGGGCGGCTGTCACCGCGTTCCTTCGCGGCGGTGCTGACCTTCATGGCCACCGCGATCGTCACCACTTTTGTTGTGAGGCATCTGGCATGAATTCCTCCCGCACCCTGTTCGCCGCGTTGCTGTCCGGCGCACTGTTCGGTCTGGGCCTGGCGGTATCGGGCATGACCGATCCGCTGCGCATCCTGGGCTTTCTCGATATCGCCGGGGATTTCGATCCGGCGCTGTTGTTCGTGCTCGGCGGGGCGGTGACCACCACGCTGGTGCTGTTCCGCTTCGTGCTCAAGCGGCCGGCGCCGGTGTTTGCCGGCAGCTTCCAGTTGTCTTCGCTGCGCACGCTGGACCGTCCGCTGCTGCTGGGCGCGGCCCTGTTCGGCATCGGCTGGGGCTTGGCCGGCTATTGCCCGGGCCCGGCGCTGGTCGGCCTGGGCGTGTCCTCACCGGAGGCGTTGTGGTTCGTGCCGGCGATGCTGGTCGGCATGTTGCTGCACCGGCTGCTGCGCGGCAGCTGAGGGAGGAGGCCGCTCAGGCCTCGATCTGGCGCGCCGGATCGCTCAGTTCCAGCTCGCGCAGCACCACGCTGGCCTGGGTGCGGTTGCGCACGCCCAGGCGCTCGAAGATCGCCGACAGATGCGCCTTGACCGTACGTTCCTGCACCTCCAGGCGGTCGGCGATCTGCTTGTTGAGCAGGCCCTGCGCAACCAGCACCAGCACCCGGAACTGCTGCGGCGACAGGCTGGCCAGGCGCGCGGCCAGTTCGTTGTCGTGGCTGGAGGATTGCGCGCGCGACACCGCCGCGCGCAGCGAGGCCGGCAGCCACTGCTCGCAGGCCATCACGCAGCGGATGGCCTCGCGCAGTTCGTTCAGGCCCGAGCTCTTGGGCAGGTAGCCGGCCGCGCCATGATCGAGCGCGCGGCGCACCACGCGCGGATCGTCATTGGCCGAAACCACGATCACCGCCACTCCCGGATGCTGCGCGCGGATCGCCGCCAGCCCGGCCAGCCCGTGGTTGCCGGGCATGTGCAGGTCCAGCAGGATCAGGTCGGTTTCCGGCGCGGTATCGAGCGCGGCCAGCACCCCGTCCAGCGATTCGGCCTCGCGCACCTGCAAATCACTCATGGCTTCGCTGGCGGCCTGACGCAGTGCGGCGCGGAACAGCGGGTGGTCGTCGGCAATCAGCAGGGTCGGCATGGTCACGGTCTGGGTTACTGGGCGGTCCAGCCTCCGTCCATGGGCAGGGCGGCGGCGGTGACATTGTGGGCCTCGCGGCGGCAAAGCCAAACCACCATCGACGCGATGTCCTCGGGCAGGGACATGCGCAGGCTCGGCTGCTTCTCTTCCAGCAACGCGCGCACGCCGTCCTCGCGGCTGCCTCCGTTGCGGTGGGCCTGGATCTGCGGCTCGATCAGCGGCGTCTCCACCCAGCCCGGGCACACGCAGTTGACGGTGACGCCACCGCTGTCGCGGCTGCCGGCACTGGCGTATTCCAGTGCGGCAACCTTGCTCAGGCCGACGATGCCGAATTTGCTGGCCACATACGGCGCCTTGTTCTTCGAGGCCACCAGCCCGTGCACCGAGGCGATGTTGACCACCCGGCCGTAGCCGCGTTCGGCCATGCCCGGCAGCGTCTGCTGCATGGTGTGGAAGGCCGCGCTGAGGTTGAGCGCGATGATGTCGTCCCACTTCTGCGCGGGCTGCTCGGCCAGCGGCGCGGCGTGCTGGATGCCGGCACAGTTCACCAGCACATCGATCGCGCCCCAGGCCTGCACCGCGTCGAGCAGGGTGCCGATCTCATCGGCACGACGCAGGTCGGCGGCAAAATGCCGCGCCTCGCTGCCGGTGGCAGCGACGCTGGCCAGCGCGCTGGCGATCTGCTCGGGCGTGCCCAGACCGTTGACCGCCACGCGCGCGCCGGCGGCCGCCAGCGCCTGGGCGATGGCCAGGCCGATGCCGGAGGTGCTGCCGGTCACCAGTGCGGTGCGGCCTTGCAGGAAACGGTCCATGGGGAAACTCCGGGGATAAGGGGAATGGCAGGAAACGTAGCAGCCGCGACGTGGCTCGCGCGTGGTACTTAAGTACGATGAGACTGGTGCGGCCGCTCTGCTAGGGTGCATCCATGAGCCAATCCCTGTTGCGTGCCGCCTGCGGCCTATTCGTCGGACTGAGCCTGGCCTCCTGCGCCAGCGGCCCGGTCTTCCAGCCCGTGGAGTCCTCCATGTTCAGCAACGAACTGCGCAGCGAGCATCGCGGCAGTGACGACCTGCTCACCGCCGGCTTGGGCCTGACCGGCCTGCGCAGCATGGTGCCGCCGGCCTTCGCCGATGCCACTGCACCGACGCCGGACGAGCTGCGTCGGCGCGCGCTGTGGGGCAGCTGGCGCGGTATCGCCGACCTGGCGCCGGGCGGTGGCTATGGCGAGCTGTTCGGCAGTCTTGAAAGCGTGCCCGGTCGCGAGTACTCGGCCTATGCGCGGCTGCCCGATGCGCGCCAGCCGCACCGCGTGCTGGCGCAGGTGCCGTACAATTTCGATCTGAGCAAGCGCTGTGTGCTGGTCGCTCCGGCCTCCGGTTCGCGCGGCATCTATGGCGCGGTGTCGGTGGCGGCGGCGTGGGGCCTGCCCAAGGGCTGTGCGGTGGTCTACACCGACAAGGGCGCCGGCAGCGATTACTACGACCTGGACGCGCAGATCGGTGTCCGCGCCAATGGCACGGTCGGCGCGCTGGGCGAGGCGGCCGATCTGGCGTTCGTGCCGGATGCCCCGGTCAACGCCTCGGGCGTGGCGTTCAAACACGCGCACTCCAAGGACAACCCGGAAGCCGACTGGGGGCGCCATGTGAAGCAGGCGGCCGAGTACGCGCTGCTGGCGCTGGAACAGGCGTATCCGCAGGCCGCGCCGTTCACCTTCGACAACACCCGCATCATCGCCGTGGGGATTTCCAACGGCGGTGGCGCGGTGCTGCGCGCGGCGGAAATGGAGGGCGACTGGCTGGACGCGGTGGTCGCCGGCGAGCCGAGTGTCTATTCCGATGGCCCGGGTTCGCGCGCGCTGTACGACTACACCACCGAGGCGGCGCTGCTGATGCCGTGCGCGCAGCTGCATATGGACAATCTGCCGCAGCCGCCGCTGACTGCCGCCTTGCAAGCCGGGGCCGCGTTGCGCTGCGCCACGCTGGCGGCCGAAGGTGTCATCGGCGGGGCCACGCCGGCGGCGCAGGCCAGAGCGGCCTATGAACTGATGCGCAGCAAGGGCTGGACCGACGAGGCATTGCGCGCTGGCGCGCTGTCCACCGGGTTTGACCTGTGGCGCGCGGTCGCCGCGACCTATGCCTCGGCCTACGGCCGCTACGGCGTGGGCGAACACCCGTGCGGTTTCAGCTTTGCCGCGCAGAATCCGGATTTCTCCCCGCGCGTGGCCAGCGCCGCCGAGCGTGCGGCGTGGATCGCCGATGGCAGCGGCATTCCGCCCGGTGCCGGGGTCGGGCTGCTCGACAGCAAGGTGCAGCTGCCCGACCTGACCTACGCCGGGCTGAAGTGCCTGCGTGGCTTGTGGGCCGGGCAGGGCGAGGATGCCAAGCGCGTGCAGGCCGGCATCCAGGCCACCCGCGCCGGGCTGCCGCGTCAGGGCCTGCCGGTGATGGTGGTGCATGGCACCGACGATGGCCTGATCCCGCCGGCTTTCAGCAGCGCGCCGTATGTGGCCGCGGCCCAGGCCGCCGGGCGTGAGGTCAACTACTGGCAGGTCAAGCACGTGCAGCACTTTGACGGCTTCCTCGGCCTGCCCGACTACGGTTCGCGCTACCTGCCGCTGCTGCCGTACGTCTATGCGGCGCTGGATCGCGTGCAGGCGCGGCTGGAGCACGGTAGCGCGCTGCCGGCCGATGCGGTGATCGTCACCACGCCCCGCGCAGGCAAGCCGTTGGCTGCCGAGAATCTCGCGATGCCGAAGTAACCGCCGTCGTTGTAGGAGCAATGCAAGTCGCGACCGGGCTTTATCGACAAAAGCTGTCGCGACTTGTGTCGCTCCTACAGCAGTGCCGGATGCTGGCATCATGCCGCGATGGAAATTCTGACTGCTCCCTCCCGCGTCATCCCCACCGTCGACTACCGGCGCGAACGCTGGCGCAACGGCCTGGGCTGGACCCGCGAGATCCTGCGTCTGCCCGGACAGGGCGACTGGCAGCTGCGGCTGTCGATCGCCGAGATCGAGCAGGATGCGGCCTTTTCCGCCTTCCCCGGTGTCGAGCGCGAGCTGGTGCTGCTGCAGGGCGAAGGGCTGCGGCTACGCTTTGTCGATGGCCGCTGTGAAACGCTGTTGCCGCCGTATCAACGTGTGCGGTTTGCCGGCGAAGCTGAAATCAGTGGCGAGCTGGTCGACGGCACCACCAGCGACTTCAACCTGATGTGGCGCCGCGACGCGCTGCAGGCCGAGCTGCTGCACCGGCCGCTGGTCGGCAGCATGCTGTTCTTCACCGAGCCGCAGGTGGCCTGGGCGGTCCATCTGCTGGCCGGACAAGCCGAGTTCGAAGGCAACACCCTGCCGCCCTTGGCCGCCGGCGACACCGCCTGGCTCGCCGCCGGTGCACGCACACGGTTCGCCTTGAATGGCGGCGGCGAGCTGTTGGCGATCCGGGTGTCACCGGCGGCATGAAGGCGGCGCCTTCCCAATGCGGGAGGCTTTCCTCGCGGCACTGGATCATCCGCTGAAGGGTGAAACCCTGACGTGGCGCAACCAGCCGCAGGCGCTGGCGCGGATCCTCCGGCAACGGCTGCACCACATCTGAGCGCGCTGGCCGGGTTGGCTCAGTACACGTCGCGGCGATAGCGGCCGGCGATGCGCAGGGCTTCATGTGCGTCGCTGCCGAGGGCATCGGCGATCACCGCATCCACCGCCGGCGCCATGCCCTGCAGGCTGCCGCAGACCAGGATCGTCGCGCCCTGGTCGACCCAGTCGCGCAGCGTACCGGCATGGGCGGCCAGCGCATCCTGCACGTAATGGAAGCGGCCGCCATCGCGACTGAAAACCGTATCGAGCCGTTCGATCCAGTCCTCGCGCTGCCATTGCCGCAGCTCGTCGCCGAAGTGGAAATCGTGGGCGGCATTGCGCTCGCCAAACAGCAGCCAGTTGCGGCGCGCGCCGGCCTCGACGCGGGCGCGCAGGTGCGCGCGCAGGCCGGCGATACCGGTGCCGTTGCCGACCAGGATCAGCGGCGCCTCCGCTGCCGGCGGATGGAAGTTGGCGTTGCCGCGCAGACGCAGGTCGATGACATCACCGGGCGTGGTGTAGTCGCACAGCCAGCCGCTGGCCAGTCCCGGTTGGCCGTCCGGTCGCCGCTGGCGCCGCAGCAGCAGCTGCAACGAGCCCTCCGAGGGCATCGAGGCGATGGAGTATTCGCGATGCGGCAACGGTTTGAGCGCCGCGGCCAGCGCCGCGAGGTCGCCGGTGTCGATCTGTTCGGGCAAGTGGCACGCGGCGAGGACCTCCTGCAGCGGGCGGCCATCGGCCAGCGTGGCGGTGACCGGCAGGCCGTGCGCATGCATCCATTGCGCGACGGTGCCGGCACTGTGGCGCGGACCGATTTCGGCGATATCACCGGCCTGCCATGCCGGCAGTTCCCCGGCGACGGGTTGCAGCTTCAGGTGGAAGACGGTGCCGCCGACACTGCCCGGATTGAGCGCCTGCCGCTGCTGCAAACGCCATTGCTGGTACTGCGGCGGAGCCCAGTCCGGCAGGTGGGCGACATCGCCGCCGAGCTGGCCGAGCAGCTGCTGCCAGTGGCGCAGCGCGTCCGCATCGGCGTTGTCCACTTCCACGGTATCGAACAGCGCCCGCGCGCCCTGTTCGCACAGCCACTTGTCGAGCTGGTGGCCGAAGGCGCAGTAATGGTCATAGGTGCGGTCGCCCAGCGCCAGCACCGCGTACTGCAGCTGCGGTAGTGGCGTGGCGTTCTGCATCACCCGGCTGAGAAAGGCCAGGGCATGGTCGGGCGGATCGCCTTCGCCGGTGGTGCTGGCGACGAACAGCGCGGTGCGGATGCGGGCGAGCAGGGCGGCATCGACCTGGTCGAGCGCGCGCACGCGGACGGTGTGGCCGGCGGCGCGCAGGCTGTCTGCACTGCGTTCGGCCAGCTGCCGCGCAAAACCGGTCTGGCTGGCCCAGACCACCAGCAGCGGCGGCTCGCCGTCACCGCTGGCAACGTCCTTGCGCGAGCGCACGCGCCACCACAGCGCCGCGCAGGCGATGGCATAGATGGCGGCGGCAGCCAGCGCGGTGAACCACTGTGCGGGCAGGGGCGCGGCTAGCCACCAGCTCTCGCCCAGATGCAGACGCAGCAGCAACACGGCGATCAGCACCAGCACCAGGCCAACGGCGAGGTTGCCAATCAGTGGGCGGTTCACGCGTGGAGCACTCATTGCGTGTCTGCGTCCAGGTGCTGCTGGAACGCCGCCGTCATGGTTTCTTCCAGACCGTGCGGGCCGCGTGTGAGGAAGCGTGCGGCCAGGCCATGATCGGTGGCGAATGCCAGCCCCTGTGTTGCGCCCATCACCGTCAGTGCAGTGGCCCAGGCATCGGCGCGCATCGCTTCGCGCTCGATCACCGTCACCGCCGCGGCGGCGCGGGTTACCGGCGCGTGCGTGCGTGGATCAAGGGTGTGGCTGTAGGAAATGCCGTCCTGTTCATAGTGATGCCAGCGATCACCGGAGGTGGCGATGGCCAGATCATCCAAGGCCAGCACCCGCGGTGGATAGTCGGCGCCGGCGTCTTCTTCCGGAGCCGATTCGACCAGCACTCGCCACGGCTGGCCGTCGGGCTTGCGACCGTAGCCGTGCAGCTCGCCGCCCACTTCGACCAGCGCCGCTTCGACGCCGTTGCGGCGCAGCCAGCGGCTGACCAGATCCACGCCATAGCCCTTGGCGATGGCCGACAGGTCCAGTTGCAGCGCGCCGGGCTGCAGCGCGGCCTGCGCCGGTGCATCCAGTTGCAGCTTGTGCCAGCCGCAGCGGCCGGCGACCTCGGCCCGTTGCGCGGCATCGGGAACACGCTGCGCGCCGGCCTGGGCACCGAAGCCCCACAGTGCGACCAGCGGGCCGATGCTCGGATCGAACGCGCCATCGCTGCGTTCGGCGATATCATGCGCGGCGACCAGCACCTGCCAGAAGTCTTCCGGCAGCCGCTGCCAGCTGCCGGCGGCGGCGCGGTTGTAGCGGCTGATGTCCGACTCGGTTTCCCAGGTGCTCATCTGCGCCACGACCCGGTCCAGCTCTGCCTGGATGCCGGCATGCAGCGGATGCAGGTCGCGGCGGCGCGGGGCGACCAGCTTCACGCTCCAGCGGGTACCCATGGTGTGGCCGCCGAGGGCGGCGATGTCGGATTGGCTAGACATGGAGAGAGCGGCCCGGCGCGCCGTGGCGACCGGGCCTGGAGTCCTTACTGCGGCAGCACTTCCAGCGTGGCCACGTAGCTCAGGCGGCGCACGTTGGCCTGCGGCACCGAGGTCTTGTTGTCTTCGCTGCCGGTTTCCAGCCAGTACATGCCCGCTTCCGGCCAGGTGACGGCGAACTCGCCGCTGGCATCGGTGGTGACCTTGATCTCTTCCTGCGCGTTGCGGTAACGGGTGCCGCCGCGGGTGATCTCCACTTCCAGGCCGGCGGCCGGCTTGCCATCCACCAGCAGGCGGAAGGTGGCTTCCTCTCCGCTGAACAGATCGTTCGGGTGGCCGAGGGCGACCATCTCCATGCCCTTGCCGGTCGGCGTGAGCGCGGTGGCGTTCGGTGCGCCGTTGGTGACGAAGGTCTCCACACGGCCGGCGGTCTCGGAAACCTTCAGGTCCTTGGCATCCTTCGGCACTTCGGCGGCGAACTTTTCAGCCGTTCCGCGCCAGCGCTTGGGCTTGCCGTCTTCCTGCCAGTTGGCCATCAGCCCGGCGTTGACGTTGGCCAGACGGTAGGTGCCGGGCTGCGTCAGCTCGACATCGAACACGCTGCGGTATTTGCCGGTGGCCACGTTCTGCGGCTGCACGCTGCTGCCGTCGGGCGCGGTGATCAGCAGATTGTCGATGCGCAGCGGCACGTGGTTGAAATAGAACAGGTCGTTGGACACGGCCGCGTCCACCGTGATCCACGGGTTGGCACCGGCGATCACGGTCTGCGACGGCTGCAGCCAGGCCTTGTGGGCGGCGGCGGAGAAGGGCAGCGCTGCGGCGATGGTGGCGGCAAGCAGGAGGGAACGCTTCATCGGTTGGCTCCGGTAGTAGGGCGAATCAGGGTTTGACGGCGAGGGTGACCGTGCCCAGCTCGGAAGTGCCCTGGGCACGGCCGTTCTGCACACTGCGGGCTGGCCAGCTGAAGGGAATCTTGACCAGCTCGCGGCCACCCACCTCGCGTGCGGCTTCCACCACCAGCGTGTACTGGCCGGCGGGCAGGTCGCGCAGCTGCGGCTGGCGGTCGCTGAAGCTGAGCTGGTGTTTGCCGACCGGGCGGGTCGGGCCGGTCACACCATCCACCGGCACCTGCAGGGTGCGGCCGCTCTTGCGCCACCACTGGCGCAGGTCCGGCAGCCACTTGGTGCCGTGGCCCTCGGCGGTGTCCTTGAGCTGGTACCAGACCGACAGGTTGGCGGCGACCTTCTGGTCCGCGCCTTCGATCCACACCGCCACATACGGGCGGTGGTATTCGGCCACGTTGAGCTTGGGCACTTCGACGTTGACGTCGAGGCTGGCGGCGTAGGCGGCCGGAGCGGTGGCGATCAGGCCACTCAGGGCGATGGTCAGGGTGACGCGCATGGTGCGACTCCGGGGAGGGATGCGTTCAAGGGGAGAGCGGGATCAATGGATCAGGAGCAGGGCGATCAGCAGCGGGATCAGCAGGCCCAGCCCGACCAGCGGCCAGGTCATGCGTCGCTGCCGCGCATGCAGGTGCAGCAGGAACAGACCGGTGATGCAGAACACCAGGCAGGCCACCGCGAACAGGTCCAGGAACCAGCCCCAGCCCGGGCCGGCGTTGCGGCCCTTGTGCAGGTCATTGAAATAGGAAATCCAGCCGCGGCGGGTTCTCTCGAACTCCACCGCACCGGTTTCGCGGTCGATGCTCAGCCAGGCATCGCTGCCGGGGCCGGGCATGGACAGGTAGATCTCTTCGGCCGACCACTCGGCCTCGCGCTTGCCCAGGGAGACATCCAGCTCGCGCGACAGCCAGTCGGCGACCTTGCCCGGCAACGGCGCATTGCCTTCCTCGCGCGGGCCCAGCGCTTCGAGCAGCGGCGCGGACAGTTCGAGCTTGTGGTTGTGCACCTGCGGGGCAGCCTCGATCTTCGAGGCGTGGTTCAAGGTGATACCGGTGAGGGAGAACAGCAGCATGCCGATCAGGCACACCGCCGAACTGATCCAGTGCCACTGGTGCAAGGTGCGCAACCAGAAGCCGCGGTTGGCCTGTTGCTGCACGGCGGTGGCGGAAGCGCGTTCGGAAGACAAGGGGCGTGGCGGGTGGGGATCAGGAAGCCCGGATTACACCATGAATGAGAATGATTCGCAATTTGTATTTTCGCTGTCCCGGTGCGTACCGCTTATTCCCGCGCGGCCTGCAGCGTGCGTGCCGAAGGCTTGCGTGTGCGGGTCCAGCGGTGCAGCGGCAGCTCCAGCCATCTCCACGACAGCCAGCCGGCGATGACGCAGACCGCCACCGTCAGCGCGATGAACAGCGCATGCTGCCACGGCGCATGGTTCAAACCGCTGGCCTGCCACAGGCGGCCGGTTGCCGAGATCACGAACACGTGGCCCAGGTACAGCGAATAGGAGCTGTCGCCAACTGCCAGCAGCAAGGCCGGCAGCCGTGGCTGGCGTGCATGCTCCCAGCGCACCGCACCGAGCACCAGCAACGCGGCCGGAACGCCGAACAACAGTGCCCGGCGCAGTACCGGCGGATGTTCGGGATAGGCCGCGGCCAGGTGCAGCATCGCCGCGACCAGCAGGACAGCACCGCCCAACAGCAGCGGCAGGGCGAAGCCGGCCGGCAGACGGCGCCAGTACAGCCCGATCAATCCACCGGCGATGAACTCCAGACTCAACGGGCTGGACGCGACGGCGGCCCAGGGTGCGATGCCGGCGCCCAACATGCCGTGGGCCAGCAGGGTCGCCGCCGCCCAGCCCAGCAACAGCCACGGCAATTGCCGTTCTCGCGCGAACGCGATCGCCACCGCCATCAGCAGGTAGAAGAACGCCTCGTGGATCAGTGTCCAGCCCACGGTCAGCAGCGGCAGCTGCGCCTGCGGCCACAGCAGATAGGAGGCGAGGATGCTCTGGTCCTGGTAGGCACTGTTGGCCATGCCCGGCATCAGCAGCATCAGGGCCACGACCAGCGTGGTGTAGAACCAGTACAGCGGCAGCACGCGCCAGCCACGGCGGGCGAGGAAGTCGCCGGCATTGCGGGGCGAGCCATAGCTGCCGGCGGCGATGCTGGTCATCACGAAGCCGGACAGCATGAAGAACAGATCCACGCCGCTGTCGGCGTAGGCGAACATCGCGCCGAGCAGGTTGCCGTCCTGGCCATACTTGCCCTCGACGATGCGCAGGTGGAACAGCACCACCATCAGTGCGGCGATACCGCGCAGCGCCTGGATGGAGAAGAACGTGGCCGGTCTGGTCATGCGCGGGATCTGCAGTGGGCGGTTGGTGGTTGTGGAATTGCGGCCGCGCATGGTGCGGGGAAGCGGGCGCAAAAAGCAAAAGCCCGCCTCAGGGGCGGGCGTTTGCTGGGCTGCACCGGCAGTGTCAGAAGCGCGCGTTGAGCGAGATCCAGAAGCTGCGACGCTGTTCCTTCACCGCGTAGTCGTCCACGCAGCTGTACTCGGTATCGGAGGCCAGCACGCAGGACTGGGAGACGAAGTCCTTGTCGAACAGGTTGTTGATGCGGCCGTTGACGGTCAGCCAGCCGGTCGCCTTCCAGCTGGCACCGAGATGGAACGTGGTGTAGTCGGCGTAGTAGCGCACGGTCGAGCGGCTGACACCGCCGACGCTGGAGACCAGGGTGTCGCGGTAGCGGTCGTAGCGGCCTTCGCCGATCAGGCTCAGGCTGATGCGATCACTGGCCTGCCAGGTGAGGTTGGCGTTGGCCATGTGCTTGGCCGGGTTGCCCGAGATCGGCTGGCCCTTGGCGCTGCCGCTGGTCTGCTCGCTTTGGGTGAAGGTGTAGTTGCCGCGCAGCTGCAGCGTGTCCAGCAGGTCGATCTGACCGGCCAGTTCGACGCCGCGGGTCTCGGCCTTGTCGATGTTCACGCTCTGGGTGAAAGCGCTGTAGCCCAGCGCCGCCCAACCCGGGCCGACATCCACGCAGTAGCTGCCGTCGGCCGCTGCCACCTCGCAGTTGGCGAAGGTGCCGCCACTGGCGATCTTGTCGTCGAACTTGTTGAAGAACGCGGTGGCGTTGAAGTTCCAGCGCCGTCCTTCGTAATAGGCGGCCACTTCGTAGTTGGTGCTGGTTTCGGGCTTGAGGTGCGGCGAGCCGACCTGCGGGATCACGCCCTGGCCGCCGAAGCCGACCACGCCGGGAAACAGCTGGTCCGGGCGCGGGGTCTTGTAGCCGGTGCTGATGCCCCCTTTGAGCGTCCAGGCGTCGCCGGCTTCCCACACCAGATAGGCGCGCGGGCTGAGGTGGCTGCCGAAGATGTTGTGGTCGTCATGGCGCACGCCCAGTGTGGCGGTCAGGGTGTCGGTCAGCGCCCAGTTATCCTCGGCGAACACCGACCACATCCGGTGCTTCTGCTTGACGTTGTCGCGGTAGCCGCCGCCATCCATGCCGAACACACCATCGGTCATATCGGTGTCGTTGTACTGGCCACCGATGGCGAGCTGGTGGTTGCCCAGTGACATGTCCAGCTTGGTGTCCAGCACATAGCCGTCCAGCTCCATCGTGCGCAGCGGCCGCGGCAGGAAATCTGACAACCGGGCCAGCTCGTCGGCATTGAGCACACTCAGATTGCCGGAGGTCATGTTGCAGTGCGCGGCCTGGCCGCGACGGGCGCAGACATCGTTCCACAGCGTCTGCAACTGCGCGCGCTCGTCCAGCGTCAGCGGCAGCGAGCGGCCTAGGTTGCTGGTGGTGTGGCGGGTCAGACTGGTCTGCCAGGTGCCGAAGTCGTAGCGGCCCTGGTGGGTCAGCGCCAACTGGTCACGCTCGTAGCGCTGCCAGGCGGTGTAGCCCACCCGCGGCTGCACCACGCGGCGGGTGATGGTGCCGCTGCCGTTGGGATTGGGGATGGTCGCGTTGCCGCTGCGCCACAGGCTTTCAAGACTGTCCAAGGTACCGGTCTGGCCCTTGCTGTTGTCGTATTTCTGCCGCGAGACGTCGTAGTCCAGCCAGAACTCGTTGTTCTCGAACGCGGTCAGATTCAGACGGATGCCGGTGTTCCAGTTGGTGTTGGCCACCGCCTTGCCACCGCCGCCAAAGCCGAGACTGCGCTCCCACATCGAGCCATCCGGTAGCGGCAGGGCGTCCCACTCGGGCATGGATTCGTCGGCATCGTAGTAGCTGCCGCGGATGGCCACGCCCAGTGTGTCCTTGAGCAGCGGCCCGGTCAGATACAGATCGGTGGTGCGTGCGTCGCCGAACTCTTTTTCCTGCTGGACGGTGAAGCCCTGGGTGATCGAGCCCTGCCACTGGCCCTGGTTGCGGCGGGTGATGATGTTGATCACCCCGCCCATCGCATCGGCGCCGTACAGGGTCGACATCGGGCCCCGCACCACTTCGATGCGCTCGATCGCATCCAGCGGCGGCAGGTAGGAGAACTGGCCGCCACCGAAGTTGTTGGGGTACAGACTGCCGACGTTGCTCTGGCGGCGGCCGTCGATCAGCACCAGTGTGTATTCCGATGGCATGCCGCGCATGGAAATGGTGGCGCGGCCGTTCTTGTCGGTGGTTTCCATGCCCACATCGATGCCTTCGACGTCACGCAGCGCGTCGATCAGGCTGGTGTAGGGGCGCTGGACGAGCTCCTCGCGCGAGATCAGGCTGATGCTGGCCGGTGCATCGGGAATCTTCTGCTCGAAGCCGGTAGCGGTGACGACCACCTTGTCCAGCGTGGTGGGCGCGCCGCTGCCGCTGGCGTGTGCGGTGGCACTGAGGACGGCGAGCACGGCGAGGCCGAGCAGGTGGCGGGAAACGGACACGGAACGGCGATGGCGCAGAGCCATGGAGGGACCTCGGATTTCGGAAAGCGGGGCGCACTGCGCAGTCGCAGGCAGGTAGTGCATGCGCCGGGTGCTGCGGGGAAGGAGGGTGAGATGGCGGCGTCGATCCGTAGAGGACCGGTCAGACCTGCGGAGGCGCCTGACCGCGCTGTTGCCGGCGCCCCGGTGCCGGGCGGGCGACGTCCATGATTGAGGCGGGGATCAACGAGCGCGCCGCAACGGCGGCGTTCAAGCACGCCAGCACCTGGCCGGTGGACCCGCTCAGCGCGGCCGGCATCGCATGCGGTTTGACCACGCGGCGCAACTTGGCCGGTCGGGTTTCCTGCAGCTGGTCCTCGTCACCCGCCGGCGGTGCGCCGGTGATGGACGTAACGCTGTCAGCGTCGCTGGCAAACGGCTGGCGCGGGGTGTCCTGGAGCAGCAAGGCCAGAAACGCCAACAGAAGCAGCAGGCCGAATGCCGCCATCGACACGCGCACGGCGGCGTGTATGGAGGGCGGGGGCGGCTGGCTTTGCGGATGCTGCACGGGAATCCCTTGATTGCATGGCCGGCGCGGGGCGCTGGCGTTTGCGGTGCGGCATTGTAGATGGGATTCGTTTGCTTATGCAAATGAGAATTGATATCGATTGATGAGGCTTAAATGGACGCCAACAGGGCCCGGATCTGCGGATGCGGCGATACCGCCAGCTGCGGCCGGATCTGTGCGAGAAACGACGGGCTTCCCTGCGCCAGCGCCTTGCGCAGCCAATCGGCGGCCTCGTCTATATGGCCGGCGGCAAGCAGCAGCGAGGCATGACTGGCCTGACCGCGGAAGTCGCCCGCTTCGGCCGAACGGCGGTACCAGTCCGGTGCGGCGACCGGATCGGCGATCACACCGATGCCTTCTTCGAGGCAGCGGCCGACCAGGTTCATCGATTTGGCGTGGCCGCTTTCGGCCGCACGCCGGTACAGCGTGTAGGCGGCGGCTTCGTCTTTGGCGATTCCACGGCCGGTGGCCAGCAGGTTGGCCCGGTTGTACATGCCCCAGTCCAGCCCGCTGTCCGCAGCCCGTCGATACCAGACCCCGGCCAGTTCGAGATTCACCGGCGTGCCCTGGCCCAACTCGTGGCAGCGCCCGAGCATGTTCATCGCCAGCGGCAGGCCACCGTTGGCGGAACGTTCGAACCAGGCCATGCCGGCGCCGGTATCGACCGGGCGGGCGCGGCCTTCCATGCAGGCCTGGCCGAGTACGAACTGGGCCAGTACCTCGCCATCCTGCGCGCGCCGCTCCAGTTCGGCCATGACCGCCGCCGGGTTGCCGGGCAGCTGCAGCAGCAGTGCCTGCAGGTCCTGTCCGGCTGCGCTCACGCCTCGGCCCATTGCCGCAGCAGGTTGTGATACACGCCGGTCAGGCTGACCAGCGAGGGGTGCTGCGGATGGTCGTGGGTCAGCCGCCGGATCGACAGATCCAGCTCCCACAGCAGGCGGCGGTGGCCGTCGTCGCGGACCATGCTCTGGGTCCAGAAGAACGAGGCGATGCGTGTGCCGCGGGTCACCGGGGTGACCTGGTGCAGGCTGGTGCCCGGGTACAGCACCATATGCCCGGCCGGCAGCTTCACCCGCTGGTTGCCGTAGGTGTCCTCGATGACCAGCTCGCCGCCTTCGTACTCGTCCGGATCGGACAGGAACAAGGTGGCCGACAGATCGGTACGCACCGGCTGCGGATCCCCCGCGCGGCTGATGTGGTCGTAGCGGACCGCGTTGTCGACGTGGAAGCCGAAGGTCTGGCCTTCGCGGTAGCAGTTGAACAGCGGCGGATAGATGCGGCGTGGCAACGCGGCGGCAAAGAACGTGTCGTTGCGGCCCAGGGCATCGAGGATCAGCGAGCCCAGCGCCCGTGCGGCCGGGTCCGATTCGGGCAGCTGCAGGTTCTGCTTGGCCTGCGCCGACTGGTAGCCGGCGGTGGACTTGCCATCGGCCCAGCCCGCTTCGTGCAGGCGCTGGCGCGCCTGGGCGACCTGGTCGCGGGTGAGTACGTCGGGGATGTGCAGCAGCATCGGATTGCCTTGTGGACGAAGCCCCCGGCAGGCGGCCGGGGGCGAGGGGAATCAGAACTTCACATTCAGGGCCAGCGTCGCGGCGCGGCCCGGGGCGATGGCCGCGTAGTGCGAGGCATACGCCTTGGTGAAATAGGTCTTATCGGTGAGGTTCTGCACGTTCAACTGCAGGCTGATGTTGTCCTGGATGGCGTAGCTGGCCATCGCATCCCAGCGGGTGTAGCTCGGGATCCACTTGGTATTGGCCACATCACCGTACTGCTTGTCCGAGTAGCTGGCGCCGGCGCCCAGGGTCAGGCCGAAGGGCAGCGTGTAGCTGGTCCACAGGGTGGCGCTGTGCCTGGCGGTGTTCGGGAACACGTTGCCGTTGTTCGGCGAGGGCACGTAGATGCCGCTGGGGCAGGTGCGGCCGGCCACGGCGCAGACGTAGCCACCGTCCTTCAACTCCGAATCCAGCCAGGTGTAGCCGCCGTACAGGCTCCAGTTGTCGCTGAGCTGTCCGGTGAAGCCCAGCTCGAAACCGTCGATGACCTTCTTGCCGGCGTTCTGCGTGGTGCCGTTGTCGATGAGGACGCGGGCATTGTTCAACTCGGTATGGAAGATCGCGGCGGTCAGGTTCAAGCGACTGCCGAACAGGTCCCACTTCGTGCCCAGCTCGACGTTCCGGGTCTCCTGCGGATCCAGGTCCTCATTGGCGAGAGAGATGCCATCGGCGCCGTCGCCACCGTCCATGCCCGGCGGCGTGGAGGAGGTGCCGTAGGACAGGTAGAGGCTGCCGTTGGCCACCGGCTTGAACACGACGCCGGCCTGGTAGTTGATGAAGTCGCTGTCATTGCGGAATACCGTTGCCGCCGCACCCGGCACCGGTGTGACCTGCTTGGTGGAGTAGTCGTCGTAGCGCAGGCCCAGATTGACCGACCACTGCGGGTTCAATTCGATGGTGTCGAACAGGTAGGCGGAGCGGGTCCTGGTGGTCTGGCGGACGTCGGCCGCCTTGTCGCTGCGGTAGACGGTCTGGTGGGCCGACCACGGATCGTTCGGATTGGGATTGTTGAAGTCCGTGCAGTTGTAACCGGTGGCCGCGCCGGTGCTCGGGCAACGGGTGCCATTGGTCAGCGGGTTGTTGGTGCCCGGTGACATCAGGTAGCTGCCGCGGCTGATCTTCTCGTCGCTGTACTCGACGCCGGCGCTGTAGCTGTGCTGCAACGCGCCGGTCTCGAAGCGGCCGGTCAGGCTCAGCTGGTCGACGAAGCTTTTCACATCGACCGCGCGGCTGTTGGTGCGGCGCCACAGCGTGCCGTACAGATTGGGGTTGCCCTTGCTGTCGTCCGGCTGCGTCCACAGGTAGTCGTTGCTGGTGTTGCCCAGGCGCGCAATGTTGCGCAGCTTGTGGCCACCGAAGTCGTAGCTGGCATCCAGCGTGCTGATGTCGGCACGGGTGTGCTGGAAGTCGCGGTCCTTCAGGCCGTAGTAGTTGTTGCGGTCCGGCACCAGCGGGCTGCCGTCGCCATTGAGCGCGACATTGGGGCCGCTGGTGAATGGATTGCTGTACGGGAAGCCGCCGGCATCGGGCAGGTCGTCGGTTTCCATGTGGTAGTGGCTGGCGATCACCTGCGCCGGGCCGTTCAGGCCGAACGCGATCGACGGCGCGATGCCCCAGCGGCTGACATTGGCCGCATCACGGCCGGCGATGTCCGACTCGTGCTTCATCAGGTTCAGGCGCGCCGCCACGCCGTCGCCGAGCACATAGTTCGCATCCACCGTGCCGCGGGCGTAGCGGTCGGTACCCACGCCCATGCTGGCGCTGGTTTCGTTCTTCAGCTTCGGGGTCTTGCTGACCAGGTTGAGGCTGCCGCCACCGGAATCACGGCCGCCGTAGGCCGAGCTCGGGCCTTTGACCACTTCGACCTGCTCCAGGTCGAAGATCTCTCGGGTCTGCGAACCGACGTCCCGCAGGCCGTCGACAAAGATGTTGCTCTGCGAATCGAAGCCGCGGATGAAAGGCCGGTCACCGGTCGGGTTGCCGCCTTCACCGGCGCCGAAGGTGATGCCCGGAACCATGCGCAGCGCATCCTGCAGGCTGGTCGAGCCGGTTTCGGCGATCAGCTTGTCCGAAACGATGGACACCGATTTGGGGGTATCCAGCAGCTCGGCGGTGAACTTGGGCGAGGACGGGTTGAACCAGCTGCCGCGGACATGCACCCCATCCAGATCGGTGGCTTTACGCTGGTCGGCATCGGCGGCGCCCTCGGGCGCGGCGTGGGCGACCAGTGGGCTGCCGATGGCAAACAGCAGGGCGGAGGTCAACGGGGTACGCATGGAGTTCATGGAAGGGCTCTGGAAAGGAAAAAACGGCAGACAGCCTGGCGGAGCAACGGCAGGGTCGAGGCGGTTCAGATCGGAAAGCGCGACAGCAACGGGGCGCACCCGGCCAGGATGGCGGGCAGCAGCAGACGGCTCAGGCCCGCGGCGGGGCGTTGCCGGGATTGAGCAGGCGCAGAGGTGGATCCAGCGGATAGGCCTGGAGGCGACGCTGCGCGTGCCGGACGCCGGTTTCGGTTGCGGCCGCATGGAACACCTCTTTGAGGCGGCGCTGGAATGCGGTGGTATCAGCCGGCGGGGTGGGCCGCGGGCGCTGGCCCGGGGCACGCAAAGCTTCCAGTCCGGCCTCGCCCGGCGCCATGGCGGCGACCGGAAGTTTGTCCGGCAACTGCCCGCCGGGCAGTTGCAGCGAGGCGATGACATCACCCGTTGCCGGGCTGGATACCTCGGGGACAACGGAAGGCGGCAGCGGCGCAGCCGCCAGTGCCATTACCAGCAGCGCTCCGGCCCATACCAGCCGGCGCCGCATGAAGACGGCGCCGAAAACAACAGCCATGTGGCTCAGGCGAAGCACGGAGTGGGGGCGGGCGCGGAATCATCGCGAACTGCGACAGATGCGCATCTTATTGAGAATTGTTTGCGTTTGCAATCCGTTTGATCACGCGCCCGGTCTTGCGCCACTCAAGACAACGATCGGCGAAAAGCGTGCCGCCGCGTCAGTCGCGGTCGTCGCGCGACCAGATGCCGCCGTGTTCGCGCTTGACCGGGAATTTCGGCACCGGGGTGTAGGCCGGGGCGCACAGCGCGCGACCGTCGCGGATGTCGAAACGGGCCCCATGCAGCACACACTCGATGCTGCCCTCGGTCGTATCGATGCAGCCCGAAGACAGTTCGAATTCTTCATGGGTGCACTGGTCTTCCAGCGCGAACAGCTCGCCATCCAGGTTGAACACGACAATGGGCACGCCGGTGACTTCGTCGAAGGCGGTCTTCATTTCGCCCGGCAGCAGCTCTTCGCTGGCGCAGATGAAGGTCCAGGTCTGGCTCATGCCGCAGCTCCCAGGGGCTTTTCCAGGATTTCGAATTGCAGGTCGTCCCGCTTGGGGATGCCGAAACGTTCATCGCCGTAAGGGAAAGGCTTCTTGATGCCGGTGCGCGCGTAACCCCGGCGTTCGTAGAAGGCGATCAGCTCGTCACGGCAGTCGATCACCGTCATCTGCATGGTCGGCAGATGCCATTGTCCGGCCACAAAGTGTTCGGCGTGCTGCATGAGCTGTTTTCCCACGCCGCCGCCCTGTGCCTGCGGGCTGACGGCGAACATGCCGAAGTAGCCATGCCCCTCCTCGTCGGCGATATGACAGCAGGCCTGCAGTACACCGTCACGCTCGGCCAGCAGGATCACGCTGCGCGGGCGTTGGATGTCGGCGGCGATACCGGCCGCGTCCACCCGCTGGCCGTCCAGCAGATCGGCTTCGGTGGTCCAGCCTGCACGCGAGGCATCGCCGCGATAGGCCGAGGTGACCAGTTCGATCAGGTCAGGAATATCGGCCGCAGTGGCCGTGCGGAAAGTGAGTGCGTTCATGCCCTCATTCTAACGGCCGAGGTGCGCGAGCGGGTTGCGCAGGCGGGTTGCGCGGAGCTGTATTGCGCGGGCTCTACCTGCGCAGCGGCGGTTTCAGCCCAGCAGGGTGCGGACCTTCTTCAGCGCGGCCATGAATGCCTCGATTTCCTCGTGCGTGTTGTAGAACGCAAGCGAGGCGCGGCACGTGGCGGCGACGCCAAAGTACTGCAGCAGCGGATGCGCGCAGTGCTGGCCCGAACGCACTGCCACGCCCTGCAGGTCGAGCAGTGTGGCCAGATCGTGCGCATGCGCGCCTTCGATCTGGAAGGACACCACGGCGGCCTTGCGTGGCGCGGTACCGAAGATGCGCACGCCTTCGATCCGTTGCAGCTCTTCGGTGAAATGGGCCAGCAACTCCTGCTCGCGCGCATCGATATGCGCGCGACCCAGGGTCTCCAGGTAATCCACGGCGACACCCAGGCCGACGAAGCCGGCGATATTCGGCGTGCCGGCCTCGAATTTCTGCGGGCCGTCGTTGAACACGGTGCCCTCGAAGCTGACTTCCTTGATCATCTCACCGCCCCCCAGGAATGGCGGCATTTCCTGCAGCAGCTCGCGGCGCGCCCACAGCGCACCGGTTCCGGTCGGGCCGCACATCTTGTGGCCGGTGATCGCGTAGAAGTCGCAACTTATGGCCGCCACATCCACCGGCATGTGCGGTGCGGCCTGCGAGCCGTCCACCACGGTGACGATGCCGCGCTTGCGGGCTTCGCGGCAGATCTCACGGACCGGGTTGATTGTGCCCAGCACGTTGGAGACATGCGTTACCGCCAGCAGCTTCACTTCCGGGGTCATCGCCGTATGCAACGCATCCAGGTCGAGGCTGCCGTCGGGACTGATCTCGGCCACGCGGATGCTGGCGCCGGTGCGTTGTGCGATCAGCTGCCACGGCACGATGTTGGCGTGGTGCTCCATGCGCGAGACCAGGATCACGTCGCCCGTCTTCAATCGTGGCAATGCCCACGAATAGGCGACCAGGTTGATCGCGAAGGTGGTGCCACTGCACAGCACCAGCTCGTCGATACGGACATTGAGGAAGCGCGCCAGTTTGCTGCGCGCTCCTTCATAGGCTTCGGTCGCCTCGCTGCCCAGCGCATGCACGGCGCGGCTGACGTTGGCGTTGTAGCGGCGGTAGAACTCGTCCACCGCGCCGATCACCGACAGCGGCTTCTGCGCGGTGTTGGCGTTGTCGAAATACACCAGCGGCTTGCCATTGACCTCGCGCATCAACAGCGGAAAGTCACTGCGCACGCGTTCCCAGTCGGGAGCGCTGGCCGGTGGGTGGATCGGACGCGGGGAAGAGAGGTTCATGCCATGCCAGCCTGTTGCAGTGCCTGGTCCAGATGGCGGGCCAGCTTTTCGGTGAGAGCGCCTTCCACCGCAGCCAGTGGCTCGTGGCAGAACGCGGCGCTGAGCATGGCGCGGGCCTGTTCGGCCGGCACGCCGCGCGAGCGCAGGTAGAACAGCGCGTTGGCATCGAGCTGGCCAACGGTGGCACCGTGTGCGGCCTTGACCTCGTCGGCATCGATCACCAGCGTCGGCTGGGTATCGATTTCGGCATCGGCCGAGAGCAGCAGGTTCTTGTTGGAGAGGTTGGCGTCGGTGCCATCGGCGCCCTCGCGGATGTTGATGCCACCGTGGAACACCACGCGGCTGCGGTTGGCGGCCACGCCACGCCAGACCAGCTCGGCGCGGGTGTCCTTGGCGATGTGCTCGATACCCAGGCGGGTATCGATATGGCGACGACCGGTGCCCAGCAGCACGCCGTTGGCGGTCAACCTGGCGTTGTCGCCCTCCAGCCGAACATTGAGCTCATGCCGGCTCAGCGCGGCGCCCAGCTCCAGATCGATGCGGCGGTACTGCGCATCGCGGGCCAACACGGCGTCGGTACGCAACAGCGATGTCGCGCGCGCGCTGTCGGCCTGTACGCGGGCATGCGATAGCACAGCATCCTGGGCGATGTGGACATGCACCAGGGTGTTGTCCAGGTGCGCGCTGTCACCGCTCTGCAGGTGGTGCTCGACCAGGCCGAACACGGCACCGCGGCGCAGTTCGATCAGATGGCGGTGGTGCCAGGCGTGATCGTTGCCATCTGCCGCGCTGACGAATACCAGGTGCAGCGGTGTCTTGCTGGTGATGCCGTCGGCCACCTGTACCAGTACGCCTTCATCGGCCAGTGCGGCATTGAGCTGGGCGAACACTTCATCGGCGCGCTCGAAGCGGCGGCCGAGGAAGCGCAGGGCTTCGGGCTCTTCGTCCTGCACCGCGGACAAGGTACGCACCTGCACGCCGGCATCCAGTGCCGACAGATCGCTCAGCGCAGCGCTGTGGCGGCCGTTGACGAACACCAGACGCGGCGCCGGGATATCGGCCAGCAGCGCGGCATCGATGGCCGGGGCCTGCAGCGGCGCCGGGGTGAAGGTGCGGCGTTCGAGCTGGCGCAGCGAGGTGTATTTCCAGGCCTCGTTGCGGGCAGCGGGCAGACCGGTCTGCAGGGCAGCGTCGAGCACCTGGCGGCGCGCGTCGCTGCCACAGAAGCCGGCGGCCAGGGAATCCAGCAGGACGCTCATTACTTGGCCGCCTCGCGGACCACGCGGTCCTTCAGGAAATCATAGCCGTGCGCTTCAAGCTCCAGCGCCAGTTCCGGACCGCCGCTCTTGACGATGCGGCCCTCGCTCAGCACGTGCACGAAGTCCGGCTTGATGTAGTCCAGCAGGCGCTGGTAGTGGGTGATCACCACGAACGAGCGCTCCGGGCTGCGCAGCGCATTGACGCCGTCGGCCACGCTCTTCAGGGCATCGATATCCAGGCCCGAATCGGTTTCATCCAGGATCGCCAGCTTCGGCTCGAGCACGGCCAGCTGGAAGATCTCGTTGCGTTTTTTCTCGCCGCCGGAGAAGCCTTCGTTGACACCGCGGTGCAGCAGTTCGTCCTTCAGATGCAGCACGGCCAGCTTCTGCCGGACCAGCTTGAGGAACTGCATCGAATCCAGCTCTTCCTCGCCACGGGCCTTGCGCTGGGCATTGAGTGCGGCGCGCAGGAAGTAGGTGTTGTTCACGCCGGGGATTTCCACCGGGTACTGGAAGGCCAGGAACAGGCCGGCGGCAGCGCGCGCTTCCGGTTCCAGTTCCAGCAGGTCGGCGCCTTCGAACTGCACCTCGCCTTCGGTCACTTCATAGCCGTCGCGGCCGGACAGCACGTTGCCCAGTGTGGACTTGCCGGCGCCGTTGGGGCCCATGATGGCGTGCACCTCACCGGGTTTCACTTCCAGCGACAGACCCTTGAGGATTTCCTTGCCGGCGATGCGGGCGTGCAGGTTTTCGATCTTCAGCATGAGGGGGGGTTCTTCAGTATGTAGGTGCGGGGCGATCAGAGCTCGCCTTCGGCGCGATCGAGGAAGGTGGCGCGCAGCCACCGGGTGCGCTGGCGGGTGAGCTCGGCCTTGTTTGCGGCGTGCAGCATCGGGTACATCGAGCCGTACAGGACGCGTGGGTTCTCGTTCTTGCCCACCGGGTAACGCGCTTCGATATCGGCGTCACGCAGCGCAATCCACAGGCGCTGGGCAGCGCGCAGTTTTTCGATGGCGACCGGTTGACCCTTCAGTTCCTGCATCACCTGCCGGTACACGGCGTTGAGCTCGGCATCGGCGGCGTCGGCTTCGGCGGCCACGCACTCGTTGAGATCCAGCTGGGTGTCGGCGTCGTCGCAAGCACCGTCCCGCGCCATGGCGGAAGTGGTGAACGGCAGCAGGGCCAGTAAAAGCAGCGTCAGGCGGCTCATCCGACCGATCCTTCCAGCGAGACTTCCAGCAATTTCTTGGCCTCCACGGCGAACTCCATGGGCAACTCCCGGAATACCTGTTTGCAGAAACCGTCCACGATCATCGACACCGCGTTTTCCTGGTCGATGCCACGCGCCCGGCAATAGAACAGCTGGTCGTCGGAGATCTTGGAAGTGGTGGCCTCGTGCTCGACGGTGGCGCTGGGGTTCTTCACCTCGATGTAGGGGAAGGTGTGGGCGCCACACTTCTTGCCGATCAGCAGCGAGTCGCACTGGGTGTAGTTGCGCGCGCCTTCGGCACCGGCGGCGACCTTGACCAGGCCACGGTAGGTGTTCTGGCCACGGCCGGCGCTGATGCCCTTGGAGATGATCTTGCTCTTGGTGCGCTTGCCGACGTGGATCATCTTGGTACCGGTATCGGCCTGCTGGCGGTGGTGGGTCAGCGCCACCGAGTGGAATTCACCCACCGAGTCGTCCCCCAGCAACACGCAGGACGGGTACTTCCAGGTGATGGCCGAGCCGGTTTCCACCTGGGTCCAGGTCACCTTGGAGCGCGCGCCACGGCATTCGGCTCGCTTGGTGACGAAGTTGTAGATGCCGCCGACGCCGTTCTCGTCGCCCGGGTACCAGTTCTGCACGGTCGAATACTTGATCTCGGCATCTTCCAGCGCCACCAGCTCGACCACCGCGGCGTGCAGCTGGTTCTCATCGCGCATCGGCGCCGTGCAGCCTTCCAGGTAGGACACGTAGGCGCGGTCCTCGCAGATGATCAGGGTGCGCTCGAACTGGCCGGTGTTGCTGGCGTTGATGCGGAAATAGGTGCTCAGCTCCATCGGGCTGCGCACGCCTTCCGGAACGAACACGAAGCTGCCGTCGGAGAACACCGCCGAGTTGAGAGCGGCAAAGTAGTTGTCGCCGACCGGCACTACCGTGCCCAGGTATTTTTTCACCAGCTCCGGGTAGTCACGGATGGCTTCGGAGATCGAGCAGAAGATCACACCCTTCTCGGCCAGCTCCTTGCGGAAGGTGGTGCCGACCGAGACCGAGTCGAACACGGCATCCACCGCCACGCCGGCCAGTTTGGCGCGCTCGTGCAGCGGCACGCCAAGCTTGTCGTAGGTGTCCAGCAGTTCCTTGGGCACCTCGTCCAGCGACTTGTACTTCGGGCCCTTGGGTGCGGAGTAGTAGCTCAGCGCCTGCAGGTCGATCGGGCCGATCTGCAGCTTGGCCCAATCCGGCTGCTGCATGGTCAGGAAGTGGCGGTAGGCTTCCAGGCGCCACTTGGTCATCCACTCCGGCTCTTCCTTCTTGGCCGACAGGGCACGGATCACGTCCTCGTTCAGGCCCGGCAGGAACGAATCGGATTCGATGTCGGTGACGAAGCCGGCCTCGTACTTGCGGCCGAGCTGCTCGTGGATTTCACGGTTGGGAGTGTCGGCAGTGCCGACGGTTTCAATGGTTTCGGTGGCCATGAGGGCTGCCTACGGTTGTTCAGGAGACGACGTCGACGGCGATGCGGCGACGGTCGGCAAGCGGTAAGGGATGCAGCATCTGCGCCAGGGTGACGCCGCGCAGCGCGTCGGCGACCACGTGGTTGATCAGTCGCCAGTTCGAGCGCACGCCGCACTGTTCAGCGATGCCGCACTGGCTCTGGTGCTGGCTGCACTCGGTGATGGCAAGCGGGCCTTCCATCGCCTCGACGATCTCGATCAGCGTGATCTGATCTGCAGGGCGGGTCAGCCGGTAGCCGCCGCGTACGCCGCGCAGGCCTTCCACCAGCCCGGCCTGGGCCAGCGGTTTGAGCAGCTTGCTGACGGTTGGCGATTCCAGCCCGGCCGCATCGGCCAGCTCGGTCGCGCTCAGCACTTCGGCCGGCTGTGCGGCGAGCACAGTCAGCACGACGGTGGCGTAATCGGTGAGCTTGGTGACGCGGAGCATCGTGGCGGGAGATCCAGCGGGGAAAATGCAATGTGGACCAAAATTGTACGCTTTGCGGCCGCTGCCTCCAAGTTTTGCCGTTCAGCTACGGCGCGAGGCTGTGGCGGCGGCGGTGCTTGGGTAGAAGCGCCCGCATGGGCGAGAATCCCGGTTCCCATCGATGATTCCGGCCGCCTACATGCCCAAGAAGATCCAAGCGCGCAAATCCTCCATTCACGGCAATGGCGTTTTCGCCGTGGCCGAACTCAAGAAGGGCGAGCGGGTGATCGAGTACAAGGGCAAGCGCCGGACCCATGAGGAAGTCGATGCCGATGACACCGGCGATGTGGAAAGCGGCCATACCTTCCTGTTCACGCTCAACGAGGTCTATGTCATCGATGCCAACCACGGTGGCAACGATGCGCGCTGGATCAACCACAGCTGCGAGCCCAACTGCGAGGCGGTGATCCAGGAAACCGACAGCGATGACCCGGCCGACGAGAAGGTGTTCATCGAGGCGATCCGCAACATCAAGCCCGGTGAGGAGCTGACCTACAACTACGGCATCACCCTGGCCGAACGCCATACCCCGCGTCTGAAGAAGATCTGGGAATGCCGCTGCGGCTCGAAGAAGTGCACCGGGACCATGCTGCAGCCCAAGCGCTGATCCGCGTTTCCAGCCGTTAAAGAAAAGGCCGCATCGCGGCCTTTTTCTGTTCCAGCACTGGTCGGCCTCAGTTGCCCAGCAGCCCGGATGGCACCAGGCTGCCCAGATTCTGGTTGAAGTCCACCGCGATGCGACCGTTCTGGATGCCGACCGATTTGACCTGCAGCGCGCCCATCACCTTGGCGATGGCCGGGTCGATCTTGTAGATCGGCTCGCGGCGCGCGTAGTCGGCCAGCCAAGTGTTGAGCAGGCTGCGGGTACTGGCATCCAGTTCGGCGCCGGCCATGGCCGGGCGGAAATCGTCCACCGTCGGCTGCTCCAGGTGGAAGCCCTGGGTCTGTGCGTCGTAGCGCAGCCGGCTGCTGATGCGGACATTGCCTACCGGCATGCGCGCGCTGCCGGCGGCGGCCATGCCCAGGTCGAACTGCAGGTCCAGACGGTTGCCGGCCGGCAGCGTCAGCTGTGGCTGGCTGACATCCAGGGCCAGCAGCCCGCCCAGCGCTTTCTGGGTGCGCGGGAAGCTGCCGTCCAGATACTGCTGCACGTCACTGGCACCAACGGTGAGCTGGTGTCCCTTCACCTGCGGCGCGGCGTGGGCGGTGGCCGCCATGACGAGGCAGGCGATGGCGGGAAAAAGCAGGGCGCGATAGCGCATGGGGAGCTCGCAACAGGATGTCCGGACGGCCACGATAACCGCTGCAGGTGAACTCGCAATTAGCGGACGATGCGCGATCCGGTCCGGCATCGGTCGTGATGCCGCCCATGAACACCTTCAACACACGGCCACATCCGAGCCGGACGTAGGTCCGGCGTTACCGCGTCGCGTGCAGTTGCGCCAGTTTGGCCAGCAGCGCGTCCAGCTCCGGATGCAGCGCCGACAGCACGTTGTCACCCTGACCGGCGATGCCAGCCAGATTCTCCAGCAAGCCGGTGGCCACCACCACGCTGGCCACTTCATTGCACGACAGCTGGCGCTGGCTCTGTGCCGCCTCCAGCTGATGCATCCAGTTCTGTGGACTGCGCTGTTCGAATTCGATGGTGCATCGTCCACTGCACTGCAGACCATCGGATTCGATCGGCGTGACGGTGATGCGGTAGCGGTGCATGCGACTGGACATGGCGGGAATCAGGGCGGAGAGGGAGGAGCCCCACCATAGGCCGCTGGCGGTACAGGGGCGAGGGCCGGGGTCACGACGCTGTGTTCCAACTGGACGGGCCGGAAGTTCATGAATGTCATCAGGCCCGTGGCAACGGCAAAAAAAACGGGACGGCAATGCCGTCCCGTCCGTTTCGCCACAAGGGGCGCCCTGATCAGAGCGCGGCGTCCTTGAGCTTCTTGAGCGGACGCACCTTCAGCTTGGTGGTGGCCGGCTTGGCGGCGAACCACTGCTCTTCCTTGGTGAACGGGTTGATGCCCTTGCGCTTGGGCTTGGCCGGCACGCTGACGGTGCTGATCTTCAGCAGGCCCGGCAGGGTGAAGCTGCCTGCGCCCTTCTTGTTGACCGATGCGGCGACCGCGCCTTCCAGCGCAGCGAACACGGCACGGACGTCCTTGGCTGCGAGGCTGGTGGTCTCGGCGATGTGGGCAACCAGACCGGACTTGGTCAGGGCTTCCTTGATCGGCTTCGGTGCAACCGGCTTGGCTGCGGCCTTGGTGGCGACTTTCTTCACTACCTTTTTCGGGGCAGCTTTCTTAGCGGTCTTTGCCATGATTTCCTGTTCCGTGAACGGTTGGTTGTTGGTCATGCCGACCCCGTCGGCAAGCGAAATGTAGGGCATGAATCCGGTGCCGCCAATAGGCAAACCCGCAAAAAGCCATAAAAAACGCGGCAATCCGCAGTTGCCGCGTTGCGATTTGCCGATTTCCACCGGTGCTGCGCTGCCCTCGCGTCGGCTCAGTCCTCGTCGGGATGCGGCTGGTGGCTGGCCATCAGCCGCTGCTGGACGGTTGCCGGCACCGGTTCGTAGTGGCTGAAATCCAGCGAATAGCGGCCACGACCGGCAGTCACGGACTTGAGCTCGGCCGCATAGCCTTCCAGCTCGGACAGCGGCACCTGCGCATGGATGACGATCTCCCCGGCGCTGGAATCGGTGCCATTGATGCGTGCGCGCTTGGCCGCCAAGCTGCCGGTGATATCGCCGGCCTGCGCTTCGGGCGCCACCACTTCCAGCGAAACCACCGGTTCAAGCACCTGCGGTGCGGCCTTGCCGATCGCATCGAGGAAGGCCTTGCGCGCGGCGGTGACGAAGGCGATCTCCTTGCTGTCGACCGGGTGGTGGCGGCCGTCATGCACGGTGACGCGCAGGTCCTGCAGCGGGAAGCCAGCCACTGCACCGCTCTCCAGCACCTGGCGCACGCCTTTCTCCACCGCCGGCATGAACTGCCCGGGAATAGTGCCGCCTTTGACCTCGTCGACGAACTCGAAGCCGCTGCCGCGCGGCAACGGCGCGATGCGCAGCGACACCTCGCCGAACTGGCCGGCGCCACCGGTCTGCTTCTTGTGACGGTGATGACCTTCGGCAGGCGCACCGATGGTCTCGCGATAGGCGATGCGCGGCGGCCGGGTGGTCACTTCCACGCCATGCCGGTCGCGCAGACGCTCCAGTACGATCCGCAGATGCAGATCGGAGAGCCCGCGCACCACCGTCTCATGGGTTTCCCCGGCCTGTTCGATCTGCAGCGCCGGATCCTCCTGTGCCAGCCGTTCCAGCGCCACGGTGAGCTTCTGCTCCTGGCCGCGACTGGCAGGCGCGATCGCCAGGCCGAACATCGCTTTGGGAAAGCTGATGGGGCGCAGTTGCGGCAGCGGCTGGTCATGCAGGTCGTGCAGCAACGCGCCGTAATGCAGCTCATCGACCTTGGCGACGGCCGCAATGTCGCCGGCCACCACCGCGTCTATGGGCAGATGCTCCTTGCCAAGTACACGGAACAGGTGGGCGATCTTGACCGGTTTGCGGCCATCGTCCACCCACAGGCTCATCTCGCGATGGATAGTGCCCTGGTAAAGACGGAACACGCCCAGCTTGCCGACAAACGGATCGTTGATGATGCGGAACACGCTGGCCACCACCGGAGCCGTCGGGTCGGCCTGCACCTGCGGCATCTCACCGCCGTCGGCGCTGACGAACAGCGGTGGATTGCCTTCGCCCGGATCGGGGAACAGCCTGCCGGCGATGTCCAGCAGGGCCTGCAATCCGGTGCCTTCGCGCGCGGAAACGAAGCACACCGGCACCAGGTGGCCCTCGCGCAGGCACTGTTCGAAGGCGTTGTGCAGCTCGTCGCCGGACAGCCCGGCTTCGCCCAGGTCCAGATAGTGCTCCATCACCGTTTCATTGATCTCCACCACCTGGTCGAGGATGCGCTGATGCCATGCGGCGACCGGCCCGGCATCGCTGTCGCCGTCCTGCTGGAGGAAACAGTCCAGCACGCTGCGACCGCCATCGGCGGGCAGATTCAGCGGCAATACCTGCGGGCCGAATTCCTCGCGCAGCGCATGCAGAAGCTGCGCGCAATCCACGCCGTCCTGATCGATCTTGTTGACCACGATGACCCGGCACAGGTCGCGCTCCTGGGCCCGGTGCATCAGCCGGCGGGTACCGAACTCGATGCCGCGGGTGGCATCCACGACGATCGCGGCGGTCTCCACCACGGCCAGCGCGGAGAGTGTGGCGCCGCGGAACTCGGGATACCCGGGTGTGTCGATCAGGTTCAGGCGAAGCTCCGGCAGGTCGATGCTGGCCAGTGCGCTGTCGATCGAGTGGCCGCGCTGCTTCTCGATGGGGTCATGGTCGGACACCGTGGTGCCACGTTCGATGCTGCCCGCCGTCTTCACGGTGCCGCCGGCATGCAGCAGGGCTTCAAACAGGGTGGTTTTGCCGGCGCCGGGGTGGCCTGCCAGGGCCACATTGCGGATCTGTTGTGTGCGGTAGGACATGGGCCGTTCCTCCAAAAGACTGGATCGAAGGGCGTCATGGCTGTCCGTGCGCAGCGACCCGGGAGCGGTGTGCTCGCAGGGCGGTCATGGCGGGAAGGGCAATGTAGCGCGGTCGTGGTGAGCCGCACGTTGCGACGCACAAGCCCGTAACGGACCGTGCCCTATGGTGGGGGCCCAATCAAACGCAGGAGTGTTGCAATGGGTATTTCGCGTCATGCCACCGCGCACTGGGAGGGTGATCTCAAGAGCGGCAAAGGTCAGCTGAGCACGCCGCAGAGCGGATTGATGGACCACACCCGATATGCCTTCAACAGCCGCTTTGGCGATGAAAAAGGCACCAATCCGGAAGAACTGATTGCCGCCGCGCATGCCGGCTGCTTCACCATGGCGCTGTCGGCCAAGCTCGGTGAAGCCGGCTTTCCGCCGACCTCGCTGGATACCCGCGCCGATGTCGATCTGTCGATGGAGGGCGGACCGCAGCTGTCGCAGATCCGCCTGAAAGTGAAAGCCGTGGTGCCCGGGATCGATGAGGCGCGGTTCCGCGCCCTGGCCGAGGACGCCAAGCAGAACTGTCCGGTTTCAAAGGCCTTGAGTGCGGTGCCGATCAGTCTGGAAACCGAGTTTTCCGCCTGACGGGAGGACTGGCCCGGTCCGCTTGCATGGCTGTCCGGGCCGGTTCAGGATCGGCTCACCCGATGCAGCCGAGCATCGCCGATCCCAACCCGAGTGGTCCTGCCATGTTCCGATCGCTGTCTTTTGCCGGTGTCCTGATCCTGGGGAGCGTGGCTGCTTTCGATGCTGCCGCACAGCGCTACGACGATGGCCAGTACCGGCCCGATCCGGCCTATGACGACGGCCAGTACCGTCCGGGCCGCTATCGCGATGGGAATGAACCCGCCTATGACTACGCGCGTGTGGTGCGCGTGGATCCGATCATCGTCGGTGGTGGGCAGGGGCGCGGCGAGCGCTGCTACGAGCGCAACGACGGTGGCTATGTCGGCGGCGGCAATGGCTATCGCAACGAGGGTTATCGCGATGACGGCTACCGCAACAACGGTTCCTACGATCGCGGCTATGACAACGGACAGTACCGGCAGGGCGGCGACACCGGCCGCCAGCTGGCCACGGTGATCGGCGGTCTGGCCGGCGCGGTGCTCGGCAGCCGGGTCGGTGGCGGCGACGGGCGCTACCTGGGGACCGCGGTGGGCACCATCGCCGGCGGCGCAGCCGGACGGGCGATTTATGAGGCCAGCAGCCGTCCGGACTACCGGCGTGGCGATGTGCGCGTGTGCGAACCGGTGGGCTACGGCAGCGAGAACGAGCGCGTGGATGGCTACGACGTCACCTATGAATATGGCGGCCGCGAATATCACACCCGTCGCGACTACCACCCGGGCGAGCGCCTCCGCGTGCGCGTGGACGTCAGCGCCGACTGAGGCAGAGGTCTCCGGGATTTCCACACCGCAGGCGGTTTGTCAGCGTGACGGGATGCCTGCATAGTCGCCGCATCCTGTCCAGGAGTTGCCTGATGCGTCGTCTTGCCTGCGTTGCCCTGCTGCTTCCGTGTCTGCATGTTCTTTCCGCCAGTGCCGAGGTCAAGCTGCTGGTGGCCGAAACCATCCGCACCGGTGACCCCGCGCAGTCGGTGGTCGGGGCGATGGCCTGGGAAAGCGATACCGGTCGCGTGCTCGATGTCGGCAGCGCCGATGCCTTGCTGCAGCTGTATCCGCAGGCCCCGCGCATCGATCTGGGCCAGGCCACGGTGGTGCCCGGTCTGATCGACGCGCACGCGCACCTGGTCTATCTGGGCAACACCCTGGCGCAGGCCGACCTGTCCGGGGCGAAGAGCCGCGCGGAAGTGGTCGAACGGCTCAAGGCATTCGAGAAGACGCTGGCACCGGGCGAATGGCTGCTGGGCCGAGGCTGGGACCAGAACCGCTGGGACAACACCGATTTTCCGACCGTGGCTGATCTGGATGCGGCGTTCCCGCAACGGCCGGTCTATCTGGACCGGGTCGACGGCCACGCCGGCTGGGTCAACAGCGCCGCGCTGCGCATCGCCGAAGAGGGCGGTAAATCGCTGGCCGGGGACTGGCAGCCGGCCGGCGGGCGCATCGTCCGGGATGCGGCCGGCAAGCCGACGGGCGTGCTGGTGGATGGCGCCGCCGCGCTGGTGAGCGCGCATATCCCGGCGCTGGACGAGGCCGCGCGCGAGAAACGGCTGCATGCGGCCCTGCAGGAAGCCGTCCGCAATGGTCTGACCGGCGTGCATGACATGGGCGTGTCGCGCGAGGATCTGGCGTTGATGAAGCGCCTGGCCGATCAGGGCAGATTGCCACTGCGTATCGATGCCTACGCCGATGGCAACCAGGCGGCGCTGGATGATCTGTGCCGCAGCGGGCTGTATCAGCATGCCGGCGGACGCCTGCAGATGCGTGGCGTGAAATTGTTCATGGATGGCGCGCTGGGCAGCCGTGGCGCCGCGCTGCTGGCCGATTACAGCGATGATCCGCACAACCACGGCCTGCTGATGACCTCGCCAGCCGATTTCGAGGTGGCGGTGCGCAAGGCCGACGGCTGCAAGGTGCAGGTGGCCACCCATGCCATCGGTGATCGCGGCAACCGGATCGTGCTCGATACCTATGAGAAAGTGCTGGGCGCGCGCAAGGGTGATGACCACCGCTGGCGCGTCGAGCATGCGCAGGTGGTGGCGCTGGAGGACATCGCCCGCTTCGCGCCGCTGGGGGTTGTCGCCTCGATGCAGCCCACCCACGCCACCTCGGATATGGGCTGGGCCGAGCAGCGCGTGGGGCCGGAGCGGATCAAGGGCGCCTACGCCTGGCAGCGTTACCTGCATAGCGGGGCCCGGCTGGCGCTGGGCTCGGATTTCCCGGTCGAAGAGGTCGATCCGCGCCTGGGCCTGTATGCGGCGGTGACGCGGCAGGACCGCGAGGGCCAGCCGCCCGGTGGCTGGCAGCCGGAGCAGCGCCTGAGTGCGGCCGAGGCCGTGCGCGGTTTCACCAGCGATGCGGCCTGGGCCGGCCATGACGAGGCCGAGGTCGGAACGCTGAAGCGTGGCCTGCGTGCGGACTTCGTGGTGCTCGACCGCGACCCGCTCACGGTGGCGGCCGGCGAGCTTGATGAGCTGAAAGTGCTTTCCACCTGGGTCGATGGCGAGCCGGTATACATGAGCGGCCAGGCGCAGGCCGACTAGCGGCTGGCAGCAGCGCGGCAAGGACGATGCGTATCCCCTTGCGCGGAGCGCGGGCGGGTTGGCTTTCCGCGCTGGACCTGCTGGTGGCGTAGGCACCCTTCGCCGGGTTGGGTTGTCGGCTGGTCCGGTGGAGGTTGCGCGTCTGCGCGGGCATCGCCGGCAGGAGCGGCTGCCGGTACCGGTGGGTCAGTCCGCTGACGCGCCGGCTTCGCTTTCCATGTGTTTGCACATCACCGCGTTGTCCAGGCCGATGCCGGCAACGCGCACGGTCTGCCGCTGTTTAACGCGGAAGCCGTGCCGTTTGAAGAAACGCTCGGCGCTGAGGCTGACATGGGCGTGCAATTCAACGATGCCCCGCCGTCGCGCCTGCTGCTGCAGATGCTGCAGCAGCGCGCTGCCGACGCCACGGTGTGCGTGATCGGTGGCCACGAAAAAATGATCGATCAGCCCGGATGGCTGCAGATCGGCATAACCGGCCACCACGCCATCGTGCAGTGCCACGAACGGCTGGAGGCGTTGGATACGCAGGTTCCATCTCGCAACATCCCCGGCGCCCGCCAGCCATGCCTCGCGCTGCGCCTGGCTGTAGTGACCGCCAGTCGAACCGTTTATCGCGGAGACGAACACTTGGCGAAGCAGGGCTTCGTCTCCGGACCTGAAGTCGCGGATACGTATCGCCGTCGCTGGCGGCCGCGACGCTGGTTCAGTCATGCCTGGTACCTCTGCGCAGGGGCTGCCGGAAGCACGGCACGTTGCCGGCCCGGCTGACGATGTGGGAATCGCGCATGCCGAACGAACGGTCATCACTGGCCACGGTAGCGGTCACCGCCGTCGCGAGCGCTTGCGCCAGGGGGCTGTGGATGCCGTGAGCCGCCTGAACCGGCCCATGTTCCGTGGGGGGGGGCGCGGTGGAGCGAATGCCCGCCCGCTCCGCAGCAGGGACGCTTACCAGTCGATGGTTCCACGGATCACGGTCTGCACCTGGCCGCCGGACCAGACCTCGCCGTCCTCGTCGATGTGCAGTTCCAGCCGCGCGTCGTGGCCGACCTCGCGGCCCTGGCTGGCGGTGTAGCGTTTGCCGCTGCCGGGCAGTGCGTTGCGTTCGTCCAACCATGCGGCCAGTACCGCGTTGGCCGCGCCGGAGGCGGCGTCCTCGAAACGGCGGCCGTTGCCGACGAAGGCGCGCACCACCAGCTGGTAGTCCTCGCCGTGGCTGCGGGCGTAGGCGAATACACCCATCGCGCCAGTGCTTTCGGCCAGCGTGGCGATCGCGTCCCAGTCCGGGGTGAGGCCGCGCAGGCTGGCTTCATCGGCCACCTCCACCAGCCACCAGCGGCGGCCGCCGTCCATCAGCGCCGGCGGCAGTTGGCCCAGCGGCCAGCCGCTGATCGCCGGTTGCAGGCGCGGATCGTCGGCGCCGACCACTTCGGCCACTGCCGCACGCGGGGTGCGGATGGCGATGGTGCGCACGCCCCCGTGCTCGCTGATGCGCAGCGGCAGCGGGCCGTTGATGCCGTCCTGGACGAGCTGGCCATCCACCGGCGCGGCGATGCCGGCTTCGAGCACCGCATGTGCGCTGCCGACGCTGGGATGGCCGGCGAACGGCACCTCCTTCTGCGGCGCGAACATGCGGATACCGTAGCTGCTGCCGGGCCGGGTCGGGGCGAAGATGAAGGTGGTCTCGGGCAGGCGGGTCCAGCGGGCGATGGCCTGCATGGCGGCCTCGTCCAGGCCGTCGGCATCGAGCACCACGGCCAGCGGATTGCCGGTGCCGGGGCGGGGGGCGAAGACGTCCAGTTGCAGGAAGCGGCGGGTGGTCATGGCAGGTTGTCCGTAATCAGTGGGGTGGGCTGGCAATCAGGGGGCAGAGGGGTCGCGGGTGCCGCGGAGCAAGGTGGCTCACCACTCGATCTGCCCGCTGATCACCTGCTGCACCTCGCCGCCGATCCAGATATTGGAATCCCCATCGACCTCCACCCGCACCTCGCCGGCGCGGCCCAGCTCGCGGCCCTGGCTGGCCAGGTACTGCTGGAACGGTTTGATCCGGCCGTGGGCCAGCAGGTGGGCGGCAACCAGCGCATTGGCGCTGCCGGTGACCGGGTCTTCGTTGATGCCCACGCCGGGGGCGAAGGCGCGCACCACATATTGATAGCCCACGTCCGGGCGGTCGGCGGCGGCGAACGCGGCCAGCTTGCCGCGTCCAGGCAGAGCGGCGATGGCGGCCAGCTCCGGCGTGTAGCGGCGCAGCGCGGCTTCGCTGCCGGCTTCCAGCAGCCACCAGTCCGGGCCGTTGTTCCACAGTTCCGGGCCATGGCCGGGCTTGGCCAGCGTGGCCAGGCCTGCGGGCAGTGCCGGGACTTCGATGTCGCGGCGTTCGGCCTGCGGGCTGCGCACATGGATCTGGCGGAACCAGCGCCCGCCCTGCACCCGTACCGGCAGCAGCCCGGCGGCGCACTGCTGGACCAGCTGGCCGGCGTCATCCGGTGTGGCCAGGCCCAGCTCGACCGCCGCCCAGGCCGCGCCGACACTGGGATGGCCGGCGAACGGCAGTTCGCCCTTCGGGGTGAAGATGCGGATGCGGTAGCTGGCGCCCTGGTCCGGCGGCAGGAAGAAGATGGTCTCGGACAGGTTCAGCCAGGCGGCGACAGCCTGCATGGCGGCATCGTCCAGGCCCTCGCTGTCGACGATGACACCCAGCGGGTTGCCGGCGCCCGGGCGGGCGGCGAAGACGTCCAGTTGCAGGTAGCGGCGTGCGGTCATGGCGGCTCGGAAGCAGAGGGGCCGGGCAGCTTAACAATCCGGGCCACGGGCGGGGATGACCGGGGTCGTTGCAGGTGCTACTTTCTGCGCCCCCGGAGGGGGGATGGTATCGACCGTAATCAGCAATCCGGCTCCGCCGGCCTTGGCATAGAATCGGGAGTTCTGCCCGCGTTGCCGGGTCTTTCTCCCCCAAGTGAACCCCCCAAGCCAATGTCTGCTTCCCCTCGCGCTGATCGCTGGATCGTTCTGAAGTTCGGTGGCACCTCGGTGTCCCGTCGTCATCGTTGGAACACGATCGGGGAACTGGCGAAAAAACGGGCCGAGGAAACCGGCGGCCGGGTGCTGGTGGTGGTCTCGGCGCTGTCCGGCGTGACCAATGAGCTGACCGCCATCGCCGATGGCGTGGCCGACAGCCGCCAGCGCGTGGCCGCGCTGGTCACCCGCCACAACGACTTCCTCGCCGAGCTGGAGCTGGGCCCCGAGGTGCTGGCCGGACGGCTGGCCGCACTGGCCGCGCTGCTGGACGACCCGCGTGCCGCAACCCGGCCGCTGGACTGGCAGGCCGACGTGCTGGGCCAGGGCGAGCTGCTCTCTTCCAGCATCGGCGCGGCCTACCTGCGCAGCAACGGCCTGGATTTCGGCTGGATGGACGCCCGCGACTGGCTGCATGCGCAGCCGCCGGTGCCCAACCAGACCGCCTGGTCGCAACGGCTGTCGGTGAACTGCCAGTGGCAGGGCGATGCCGGCTTCAAGGCCCGCTTCGACGCCCAGCCCACACGCATGCTGCTGACCCAGGGCTTCATCTCGCGCCATGCCGACGGCGGTACCGCCATCCTCGGCCGCGGTGGCTCGGATACCTCCGCCGCCTATTTCGGCGCGCTGCTCGGTGCCAGCCGCGTGGAGATCTGGACCGATGTGCCGGGCATGTTCAGCGCCAACCCGAAGGACGTGCCCGACGCCCGCCTGCTGACCCGGCTGGACTATTACGAGGCGCAGGAAATCGCCACCACCGGCGCCAAGGTGCTGCATCCGCGCTCGATCAAGCCGTGCCGCGATGCCGGCGTGCCGATGGCGATCCTCGATACCGAGCGCCCGCACATGCCGGGTACCAGCATTGACGGTGCCGCCGCGCCGGTGCCGGGAGTGAAGGCGATCAGCCGCCGCAACGGCATCGTGCTGGTGTCGATGGAAGGCATCGGCATGTGGCAGCAGGTCGGTTTCCTGGCCGAAGTGTTCGCGCTGTTTGCCAAGCACGGGCTGTCGGTGGACCTGATCGGTTCGGCCGAGACCAACGTCACCGTGTCGCTGGATCCGTCCGAGAACCTGGTCAATACCGACGTGCTGGCCGCGCTGTCGGCCGACCTGTCGCAGATCTGCAAGGTCAAGGTGATCGTGCCGTGCGCGGCCATCACCCTGGTCGGCCGTGGCATGCGTTCGCTGCTGTACAAGCTCTCGGACGTGTGGGCCACGTTCGGCAAGGAGCGCGTGCACATGATCTCGCAGTCCTCCAACGACCTGAACCTGACCTTCGTCATCGACGAGGCCGATGCCGACGGCCTGCTGCCGATCCTGCACGCCGAGCTGATCGACAGTGGCGCGATGCCGGTCTACGAGGAGCAGGTGTTCGGCCCGCGCTGGCGCGAGATCATCGGCACCTTGCGGCCGCGGCCCACGCCGTGGTGGCAGGCACCGGGCAAGCGGCAGCAGCTGCTGGCGCTGGCCACGCAGGGCACCCCGGCCTATGTCTACGACCTGGACAAGGTGCGCGAGCGCGCCGCCCAGCTCAAGGCCATTGCCGCGGTCGATCGCCGCTTCTATGCGATCAAGGCCAATCCGCATCCGCAGATCCTGCGCACGCTCGCCGCCGAAGGCTTCGGTCTGGAATGCGTGTCGCTGGGCGAGGTCGAGCATGTGTTCGCCTCGGTACCGGACATCGCGCCGGCGCGGGTGCTGTTCACGCCGAGCTTCGCACCGATCCACGAGTACCAGGCGGCACTGGCGCGTGGCGTCACCGTCACCGTGGACAATGTCGAGCTGCTGCGGCGCTGGCCGGAGGTATTCCGTGGCCGCACGCTGTGGCTGCGTATCGATCTGGGCCATGGCGACGGCCATCACCAGAAGGTCAACACCGGCGGCAAGGAGGCCAAGTTCGGCCTGTCGGCGCAGCGGGTGGATGAATTCATGGCGCTGGCCGGCAGCCTGGATATCCGCATCAGCGGCCTGCACGCGCACCTGGGCAGCGGCATCGAGACCGGCGGCCACTGGAAGCAGATGGTCGACGAGATGGCCGGGTTCGCCCGCCGTATCGGCAGCGTGGAGATCCTCGATATCGGCGGCGGTCTGCCGATCCCGTACAGCGCCGATGACGAGCCGTTCGATCTGGACGCCTGGGCCACCGGGCTGGAAGAGATCAGGGCGGTGCACCCGCAGTTCCAGCTGGCGATCGAGCCGGGCCGCTTCCTCGTCGCCGAGGCCGGCGTGCTGCTGGCCCACGCCACCCAGGTGGTGGAGAAGGACGGCGTGCGCCGCGTCGGCCTGGATGCCGGCATGAACGCGTTGCTGCGCCCGGCGCTGTACGACGCCTGGCATGACATCGCCAACCTCGCGCGGCTGGAAGAGGCACGCGACGTCGATTTCAGCGTGGTCGGTCCGATCTGCGAATCCAGCGACGTGTTCGCACAGCGCGTGAAGCTGCCCTCGACCACCGCGCCCGGGGATGTGATGCTGATCGCCGATGCCGGCGCCTATGGTTTCAGCATGGCCAGCACCTACAACCTGCGCGCACTGCCGCGCGAGGCGGTCCTCGATGCGTGACAATCGCCTCCTGCCGCGAAAACTTTGTCGTCCGCCGCGCGCTGGTGCGCGGCGGTTCGTTTGATTCGGATACGCCATGACAGCTTTTGACAAAAACCAGGTTTCCCGCTTCCGCTTCGTCCGCTGCGATTTCGCCGCGGATACCGGCGTGGCAAGACTGGTCTACGCCTTCGACGACGGCCCGGAGATGACCGAGACTGTCACCGTGCCGGGGGCGCCGTTCCAGCTGGAGGGCGAGCGTGCGGCGGCGGTGCAACGCGCGTTGCAGCTGCTGCACCTGATCGCCGGTGTCAGCTACTACAAGGCGGCAGTGCCGGCGCAGGTGAGCATCGACAGCTATGCGATCGATGCGGCCACCGCCACACTGGTGGAAACGGTGTATCTCAATGGTCTGGGCGAGTTCGCCTACCGCAATGGCCTGAACCTGCGCGGGCGCTTCACGCTGCCGGTGCAAGGCCAGACGGTGCCGGCGCCGGTGCTGGGCCTGCGCGAGCACGCGCTGGTGGCCATCGGCGGCGGCAAGGATTCGCTGGTCAGCATCGAGGCGCTGCGCCATGCCGGCGTGGCCGAGACGGTGACCTGGATCGGCGGCTCGCAGCTGATCCGCGCCTGCGCCGACCGCACCGGTCTGCCGACGCTCAATATCGGCCGCACGCTGGCCCCGGAGCTGTTCGAGCTCAACCGCCATGGGGCCTGGAACGGCCATATCCCGGTGACCGCGGTGAACTCGGCGATCATGGTGCTGGCCGCGCTGGTGCAGGGCGTGGACCAGGTGGTGTTCTCCAACGAGCGCTCGGCCAGCTACGGCAGCCAGATCGCCGGTACCGGCGAGGTCAACCACCAGTGGTCCAAGGGCTGGGCGTTCGAGCAGGCGTTCGGCGAGCATGTGCAGCAGTACGTGGCGGCCGACCTGCACTATTACTCGCTGCTGCGGCCGCTGTCGGAGCTGGCGGTGGCCCGCCAGTTCGCCAGGACCGACTACTACGACGCGCATTTCTCCAGCTGCAACCGCAACTTCCACATCCTCGGCGAGCGCCCGGTGAACCGCTGGTGCGGCGTCTGTCCGAAGTGTCACTTCGTGTTCCTGGCGCTGGCCCCGTTCATGCCCAAGACCCGGCTGGTGCGCATCTTCGGCCGCAACCTGCTTGATGACAGCGAACAGGCCGGCGGCTACGACGCGCTGCTGGAATTCGGCGACCACAAGCCGTTCGAGTGCGTGGGCGAGGGCAAGGAGTCGCGTGCGGCGATGGCCACACTGGCCGCGCGTGCGGACTGGAAGGAGGACGTGCTGGTCAAGCGTTTCGCCAGCCTGATCCAGCCGACCCTGGCGGCGGACGAGCTGCAGATCGAACCGTTGCTGGTCATCGACGGCGAACACCGCATCCCGGCAGTCCTTTGGGAGCGTCTGCGTGCGAATTTCGCAGCTTGAAGGCAAGCGGGTTGCGTTGTGGGGCTGGGGGCGTGAGGGCCGTGCGGCATTTGCCGTATTGCGCGAACGCCTGCCGCAACTGCCACTGACGCTGTTCTGTCCGCCGGCCGAGGCCGCGGGCGCGCGTGCCGAAACCGCGGGCGCGCTGCAGGTGGAAACCGACGTCACCGGCGCGGCGCTGGCGCGCTTCGAGGTGGTCATCAAGTCACCGGGGATCAGCCCGTACAAGCCCGAGGCGCTGCAGGCGCAGGCACTGGGCACGCAGTTCATCGGCGGTACCGCGCTGTGGTTCAGCGAGCATGCCGGCCCTGATGGCACCTTGCCCGACACGGTGTGCGTGACCGGTACCAAGGGCAAGAGCACCACCACCTCGCTGCTGGCGCACCTGCTGCGCGCGGCCGGGCATCGCACCGGCCTGGCCGGCAATATCGGCCTGCCCCTGCTCGAAGCGTTGGATCCGCAACCGGCACCGGAATACTGGGCGGTGGAACTGTCCAGCTACCAGACCGGGGAAGTAGCGCGCAGTGGCGCGCGGCCGGATGTCGCGATCGTGCTCAACATCTTTCCCGAGCACCTGGACTGGCACGGCAGCGAGCAGCGCTATATCGACGACAAGCTGGCACTGGTGACCGGCGGTCATCCGCGGGTGGCCGTGCTCAATGCCGCCGACGCGCATCTGCGCGCGCTGCAATTGCCGCACAGCAAGATCGTCTGGTTCAACCAGCCCGAAGGCTGGCACATGGTCGGCGAGGTGGTGCATCGCGGCGCGCAGCCGGTGTTCGATACGGCGGATACGCCGCTGCCGGGCCGGCACAACCGCGGCAACCTGTGCGCGGTACTGGCCGCCATCGAAGCGCTGGGACTGGATGCCGTGGCCCTGGCGCCGGCAGTGCGGAGCTTCCGGCCGCTGCCCAACCGCCTGCAGCTGCTGGGCGAGCGCGATGGGCTGCGCTGGGTCAACGATTCGATCAGCACCACCCCGCATGCCTCGCTGGCGGCGCTGGACTGCTTTGCCGGGCAGCGCATCGCGCTGCTGGTCGGCGGCCACGATCGCGGCCTGGACTGGAGCGATTTCCTCGCGCACATGGCCCATGACGTGCCGCCGGTGGAGATCGTGACGATGGGCGGCAACGGCCCGCGCATCAACGACCTGCTGCGACCGCTGGCCGAGGCTGGCCGGTTCGGACTGCATGCGGCCGCCGATCTGCCGCAGGCGGTGGAACTGGCGCGTGCGGCACTGGGCGCGCAGGGCGGGGTGGTGCTGCTGTCACCGGGCGCGCCGAGCTTTGGCGCTTACAGCGACTACGTGGCGCGTGGCCGCCACTTCGCCGCGCTGGCCGGCTTTGATCCGGACAGCATCAGCGCCATTCCCGGGCTAGGCATCGGCTGAATCCCGGCAATCACCCGGGCTGGGGCCCGTCGGACTTAAACTCGCCGCACCCCTGAGCGGAGAAGTCCGATGCGAGCAGAACGGAAGTGGCCGGTGGCAGTGGCGGGCCTGTGGCTGGCGGTGGCATTGCCGGCCGCGGCGAAAATGCAGCAGCGCACGGTGGAATGGCAGCACGATGGCGCGTCGTACAGCGGCGTGCTGGTCTATGACGACGACGGTGACGCCCGCCGACCCGGTGTGGTGATGGTGCCCAACTGGCGTGGCGTGAACGCATCCGCCGTCGCCAAGGCCGGGCAGATTGCCGGCGACGACTATGTGGTGCTGGTGGCCGATGTCTACGGCAAGGACATACGACCCAAGGACAACACCGAAGCCGCTGCGGCCTCCAAACCCTTGCGCGATGACCGGGCCCTGCTGCGTGCCCGGGCCGGTGCGGCATTGCAGGCATTGGAGGCGCAGGCCGGCAAGGCGCCGCTGGACGCCGGCCGTATCGCCGCGGTCGGTTTCTGTTTCGGTGGCACCACGGTGCTGGAGATGGCGCGTGCCGGCCTGCCCTTGACCGGGGTGGTGAGTCTGCATGGCGGCCTGTCCACCCCGAGTCCGGCGCCGGCAGGCAGCGGCAAGGTGCCGATCCTGGTCCTTAACGGGGCCGCCGATCAGGGGGTAACGGGCGAGGACATCGCCGCGTTCGGCAAGGAGATGGACAGCGCCGGTGCGGATTGGCAGTTCGTCAATTTCAGCGGAGCGGTGCACTGCTTTGCCGAGTCCGATGCCGACAGTCCGCCGGGCTGCCTGTACGACCCGCGCGCAGCCAAGCGGGCCTGGAAGATGATGGACAATTTCCTGGAAGAACGCCTGGGCGACTGACCGCGCGCGGAGGGCGGAACCGCACCAGCCGCAAGACCGGCCTCTGTCCGGTCGCTGCGGCAGGGTGGTGCGCGTGGGTACGGTGCCGTGGTTGGCCGTGGGTGGTGCCCGCCCGTGGTGGTTTCGGCACCCGTGGCCCAAGCCACGCCGCGCTGCGCCTACCGCGACCGGGCTTTTGCCGCCGCGATCGCGCCGCTGATCGCCGCCCGCGCCTGCGGACTGTTGCGCCAGCAGCTGCTGCCCAGCATCGCGGCGGCCTGGCTGACGATATCGCCGGGCTGGGCCTGTGCCAGCTGGGGCAGGGAGGTGAATCCCAATTGTTCCAGCCGGGCCACCACGGTGGCGCCGACGCCGTATACCGCCAACAGCACCTGGCGTTCCTCATCGCTGAAACCGGCGGTGCTCACGGCTCAGTGGCCGCGTTCGACCGCATAGCGGGCCAGGCCACGCAGGGCGGCCACGGCCGGATTCTCGGCCAGGCCTTCGAGTGCGGCTTCGGCCGCTTCGGCGTACTGGCGGGCGCGCTGGCGACTGTAGTCCAGGCCACCGGTGGCCTGGATGGCGGCCAGAACTTCGGGCATCGCGCTGGCCTCGCCGTTCTGCACGATCTCGCGCAGGCGCTGGCGGGTGGCCTCATCGGAATGGGCCATGGCGTGGATCAGCGGCAGCGTGGCCTTGCCTTCGGCCAGATCGTCGCCCAGGTTCTTGCCCAGCTCCTCGGCGTTGGCCGAGTAGTCCAGTACGTCGTCGGCGATCTGGAAGGCGTAGCCCAAGTGCATGCCGTAGTCGTACAGCGCCTGCTGGGTGGCCTCGTCCACGCCACTGGCCAGTGCGCCCAGGCGGGTACCGGCGGCGAACAGCACCGCGGTCTTGCGTTCGATCACCCGCAGGTAGGCGGCCTCGTCGGTATCCGGGTTGTGCACATGCAGCAGCTGCAACACCTCGCCTTCGGCGATGCGGTTGGTGGTGTCGGCCAGGATGCGCATGACCGGCATGCGGTCCAGCTCGACCATCAGCTGGAAGCTGCGCGAGTACAGGAAGTCGCCGACCAGCACGCTCGGGGCATTGCCCCACAGCGCGTTGGCGGTGCTGCGGCCGCGGCGCAGATCCGATTCGTCGACCACATCGTCATGCAGCAGGGTCGAGGTGTGGATGAACTCGATGATCGCCGCCAGCTGGTGGTGCTCCGGACCGGCACCGCCGACCGCGTGACCGGCCAGCATCACCAGCATCGGCCGCAGGCGTTTGCCGCCGGCGGAGATGATGTGGTCAGCGATCTGGTTGATCAGCACCACGTCCGAGGACAGACGGTGGCGGATCAGGGCATCGACGGCGTCCATGTCCGGTGCCGCAAGGGTCTGGATGGCAGGCAGGCCCAGCGCGGGGCGGATATGTTCGGCGATGCTCATAGGAATACTTCGGAGGGTGCCCGGGGATTATAGGCGGTGCGGAGGCAAGCGGCCCGCGGCGGCGGAAACCCCCACTGCACGCAGTGAATACGTATGCAAGCGGCACCGTCGACAAAGCGTCGACGCTAAGCTGGCCGGCATACGTTCTGCGGCCCCTTCCGGGGCATTTGAAGCCCGTAGGGGGGCGCTTGATGTCGAAGATTTCCTGGTGGCGCGGCGCCGTCATCTACCAGATTTATCCCCGCAGCTACCTGGACAGCGATGGCGACGGTGTGGGTGACCTGCCGGGCATCATCGAGCGGCTGGATTACATCGCCTCGCTGGGCGTGGACGCGATCTGGGTCTCGCCGTTCTTCAAGTCGCCGATGGCCGATTTCGGCTATGACATCGCCGACCAGCGCGATGTGGATCCGCTGTTCGGCAGCCTGGACGATTTCGACCGGCTGCTGGCCAAGGCGCATGCGCTGGGGCTGAAGGTGATGATCGACCAGGTGTTCAGCCACACCTCGGTGGAACACGCCTGGTTCAAGGAAAGCCGGCAGAGCCGCGACAACCCCAAGGCCGACTGGTATGTGTGGGCCGATGCGCGCGAGGACGGTACGCCGCCGAACAACTGGCTGTCGATCTTCGGCGGCGTGGCCTGGCGCTGGGAACCGCGCCGCCGCCAGTACTACCTGCACAATTTCCTGTCCTCGCAGCCGGATCTGGATTTCCACAATCCGGCCGTGCAGCAGGCCACGCTGGATTACGTGAAGTTCTGGCTGGACCGTGGCGTGGACGGCTTCCGCCTGGATTCGATCAACTTCTGCTTCCACGACGCGCAGTTGCGCGACAATCCGCCCAAGCCGGAAAGCGAGCGCGTGGGCCGCGGCTTCAGCCCGGACAATCCGTACGCGTTCCAGTACCACTACTACAACAACACCCGGCCGGAGAACATCGGCTTCCTCGAGCGTCTGCGCGCGTTGCTGGACCAGTATCCGGGCGCGGTGACGCTGGGCGAGATCTCCTCGGAGGATTCGCTGGCCACCACCGCCGAGTACACCGCGCCGGGCCGCCTGCACATGGGTTACAGCTTCGAGCTGCTGGTCGATGACTACAGTGCGGCCTACATCCGCGGCACGGTGGAGAAGCTGGAAGCCACCATGCGTGACGGCTGGCCGTGCTGGGCGGTGTCCAACCATGACGTGCAGCGGGCGGTGACGCGCTGGGGCGGCCATCCGGCCAACCCCCAGCTGGCCAAGATGCTGGTTGCGCTGGTGTGTTCGCTGCGCGGCTCGGTGTGCATCTACCAGGGCGAGGAGCTGGGCCTGGGCGAGGCGGATGTGCCGTTCGAGGCGCTGCAGGATCCGTACGGGATCACCTTCTGGCCGAATTTCAAGGGCCGCGACGGCTGCCGCACGCCGATGCCGTGGAGCGATGGTGACGTGGCCGGCTTCAGCACGGGCAAGCCGTGGTTGCCGATTCCGGCCGAACACCGTGCGCTGTCGGTGCAGGCGCAGGAAGCCGATGCCGGTTCGGTGCTGCACGCGTTCCGCGCGTTCCTGGCCTGGCGCAAGGCGCATCCGGCGCTGGTGGAGGGCGGAATCCGGTTCATCGACAGCACCGAGCCGGTGCTGATGTTCGAACGCCAGCTCGGTGACGAGGTGCTGCTGTTGGCGTTCAATCTCTCCGCTCAGTCGCAGCGCCAGCCCCTGCCGGCGGGCACATGGCAGGCGCTGGAGCTGCCGGGGCCGGCGTCAGGCGGCCTCGAGGCCGGTGAACTGGTGTTGCCTGCGCACGCGGTGTATTGCGCGCGGCGCAGCTGAGGCAAGTTGCTCTTTCCTGTGGAGGGCGGAGATCACATCTCCGCCTTTTTTTTGCGTCTGTTCCAGGCGCGATTGCGCGGCCGGACAAGGTCCGCTGTCTGCCGGTTGTGATCTTGCGATTGTGCGCCGCGGTGATCACGGCAGGGCCGGGGGCAAACCCGCTTCCGCGGCGGACGTGTTCCGCAAGAGGTCTGGCTTGGCGTGCTTTCTGTGGACGGGCACTGCCGGCCCGAGCTTGTGCGGTGGCCGATGGGTTCCCCACCGTCCGCGCGATGTCGCGGCGGCACAGCCGCGCCGGCCACAGATGAGGGGCCACCGCCCGGCAAGTCACGCGCCTTGGCAACACCGGTTTGGTCCGTCGACGCCCAGGATGCAGTGTGCGGGTGTGATCCCGGTGCGCGGCGCGTTGCCGGGCAGCCCCGGTGTCGCAGGGGCGGGGCATTGCAGGTCCCGCAAACGACAGGGCCCGCTGCGTGAACAGCGGGCTCTGTCGATCAGCCGGGGTGTTCCGGATCAGAACTTGTAGTTCACACCCACCTGGTAGGTGCGGCCCCATTCCACGGTTTCCAGCGGACGGTCCTTGGTGCCGGCGTAGGTCTCGTACTTGGAGTTGGTCAGGTTGCTGGCCTGCAGGAACAGGCTCAGGCCCTGGAACAGGCTGCCGTCGCCGAAGCTGTAGCCCACCTGCGCATCCAGCACGTCCTCGCCCTTGACGTAACGCAGGGTGCGGTTGCCGTTGAAGTTGCCGATCTCGCCGATGAAGTCTGAACGCTTGCGCTGGTTCAGGCGCACTTCAAAGCCGTTGTTCTCGTAGTAGGCGGTGAAGTTGTACACACGCTTGGACAGGCCCGGCAGCATGATCGGCTCGGAGCCCACGCTGGAGGTGGTGCCCGGATCCGGCGGGATGGAGATGTTGCTGTCATTGAAGCTGGCGCTGGCGACCACACCGAAGCCACGCAGGCCGTCGAAGAACAGGTCCAGCGGCAGCGACGCGGTCAGCTCGGCACCGCGCAGGCTGCCACCGTTGCCGTTGAACGGCGCGGTGTAGTAACCGGTCTTGTCGACCACGATGCCCGGCGGCAGGGTGATGGCGTTGGCCTGCAGCCACGCGTCGACCTGCTGGGTGAAGTCATAGCCATCGCGCTTTTCGGTGTAGATGTAGGTCTTCAGGTCCTTGTAGAACACCGCGGCGGCCACGTAGGCCTTGTTGCCGAAGTACTTTTCCCAGGACAGGTCCACCGCGTTGGCCACCCACGGGTCCAGGTTCGGGTTGCCGCCACTGGCGCCGGGCTTGCCGATGTTGGTGTCCACGCCGAATTCCATCGATGCGCGCAGCTCGTCCACGCGCGGTCGTGCGACCTGGCGGGCCAGGGCGAAGCGCACCGTGTTCTCGGCCGGCAGTTCGAAGGCCAGGTTCAGGCTGGGCAGGAAGTCCAGATAGCTCTTGCCTTCGTTGATCGGGATGACCTGGCTGCCGACCGGCTGCCCGCCATCCCAGTAGTTCGAGCTGGAGGACTGGCGTACGTGCTGGGCCTGCAGGCCGACGTTGCCGCGCACCGGAATCGAGCCGATCTGGGTGCTGATGTTGGCGCGCAGGAAGGTGGTGGTGATCTCCTCGTCCACCGTCCACTGCTTCGGGATCAGGTAGCTTTCGGTGGTGGTCGGATTGAACACCATGTAGCGGTCCACGGCAGCGGGCACATTCCAGGCCGGGATGTAGCCGGCGCCGGCAAAGCCCAGGTTGACCGGCCTGTACTGCAGGTCGGCGGCGATGCTGGTGACGCCCTGCGCGCCGAGGTTGATGTTGCCTTCGGCCTGGGTCTTGTTCTTGCTGCGGTCGGCGTAGTTCACGCCGACGTCGAAGTCGGAGAACCAGCTGAAGCCTTCCGGCACCGGGAAGGTGGCCGCCAGCTTGACGCCCTTGAGCTCATCATCGACATGCGGGGTCTTGCCGTAGCCCGAGCCGTAGATGGTGTTGGTCAGGTAGAGCTTGCTGAAGTCCGAATAGTCGCGGCCCGGCGTGAACTGCGGGAAGTTGCCGCCGGCGAAATTCAATGTCACCGAATCCAGCATCGGGGCAGGCAGCAACTGCAGGTTGTTTTCCAGATTCAGCTCGTCGCGCTCGGCCTTGGACCAGCTGAGGTCGGCCACCACGCGCACATCGCCGAAGGTGAATTCGTTGTTCCAGCCCAGCGCCTTGATGCTGTCGTCGCGGCGGTTGTACATGCCGCGCACCAGCGGATAGACGTTGTGCGCCGTGCCGCTGACGAAGCTGCCGTTGCCGTTGACCACCACGTCGGTGACGTTCAAACGGTCGTAGCCGCCGTTGTAATCGCCCAGATGGATTTCCAGCTGGTTGGCGGTGTCGTATTCCTTGGCCTTGGTGTAGAACGCGTCCAGGGTGCTGGTCCAGCTGTTGTTCGGCCGGAACTGCACGGTGGCCATCACGCCGTCACGCTTGGCGTGGCCGGTGCGGCGCAATGCCTTGATGCCATCGGAATAGTAGGTGCCGGCGGCGACGCCCGGGCGCCAGTTGTCGCCGATGGCCTGCCAGGGCTCGTACAGGCCGACCTGGTTCTCCTGCTTGGACATTTCCGAGTGGGAGTAGCCGATCGCCAGGCCGAGCGTGTCGTCGGCGAACTTGTCCACGAAGCTGGCATTGATCCGGTTGCCGTACGGGTCTTCGCCGGCGGCCTCACCCAGCGAGTTTTTCTGGTAGCGGCCGCTGACGGCGATCACGCGGTCACCGTAGCTGAGCGGACGCACGGTCTGCATGTCCAGCGTGCCGGACAGGCCCTGGCCGACCAGGCCGGCGTCGGGGGTCTTGTACACCGTCACGCCGCTGATCAGTTCCGACGGGTACTGGTCGAACTCGACGCTGCGGTTGTCGCCGGTGCTGACCATCTCGCGACCATTGAGCAAGGTGGTGGCGAAGTCGGGCGACAGGCCGCGCACGCTGATGACCTGGGCGCGGCCGGCGACGCGCTGGGCGGCCAGACCGGGCAGGCGGGCGATCGATTCGGCGATGCTCACGTCCGGCAGCTTGCCGATGTCCTCGGCCGAAATGGCCTCCACGATCGAGGTGGAATCCCGCTTGACCGAGATCGCGCTTTCGATGCCGCGACGGATGCCGGTGACGGTGACGGTATCCAGATCGGTGGCTTCCGCCTTCGTCTCGGGCTTGCTCTGCGCCTCGGCCGTCTGTGCGTGTGCACTGGTGGCGCCCAACGTGATGGCCGAAGCCAGTGCCACGCTCAGCAGATTGCGTTTGGTGTTCAACATGCTCCCCTCTCCCAGGTGATGTCGGTTGGTTGTAGCCAGTCGCCCCAGACAGGTGTCGGGGGCGTGTCGCGTTTGTTTTTTTCGCAGCGTGCGACTGTCTGGCATGGTAATCAGCGGACCCCGCGGCGGGACCGGCCTGCATACGTATTCAATGCCGTGCAATGCCGGCACGCGAGTCTGAAAACGCTTTCGCCGGTGAGGGCGGATACGGAACGACCGCCTGCGGCTTGATCCTTGCGTTTCAGGCCTCGGGCAGGGCTCAGTCCAGCGGCACAAAGCGCACGGCCATGCCGCCACCGGCCGCCAGCGCAATGCGCAGCGGATCGCCGCTGCGGACCTCCCGCGTTTCGGTGGCGAAGGCGAATGGCGCCGTTTCCCAGTGCGCGCCGTCGCCGTCGCGGTAGATCTGCGCCCGGTAGCGGCGGCCCGGATCGAGGAAGGACAGTGGCACGTCCAGCGTCTGCGGCTGTTCGCTGCCGACGCTGCCGAGGAACCATTCCTCGCCGCCCCGCACCTTGCGCGCGAAGGTCACGTACTGGCCGATTTCGCCATTGAGCACGTGGCTTTGCTCCCAGTCCACCGCCACGTCCTTGATGAACTGGAAGGCGTCCGGGTGCTGGGCGTAGTGTTCGGGCAGGTCGGCCACCATCTGGATGGGGCTGTACAGCACCACATACAGCGCCAGCTGCTTGGCCAGCGTGCTGCGCAGCGGCAGGCCATTGCGTCCCTTGAGGCTGACGATGCCCGGGGTGTAGTCCATCGGCCCGGCCAGCATGCGGGTGAACACCAGCGTGGCTTCATGTCCCGGCGGATTGGGCGGATTGCCCCAGGCGTTGAACTCCATGCCGCGAGCCCCTTCACGTGACACCCAGTTCGGATAGGTGCGACGCAGGCCGGTGTCCTTGATCGGCTCGTGCGCGTTGATCGCGATATGTTTTTCCGCCGCCTGCCGCACCACGCGCAGGTGGTGGTTGCTCATCCACTGGCCCTCGTGCCACTCGCGCAGGATCGGGCCCCCGGCCCGGTCCTGGCGCTGGATGTCGCCGGCGTCGCAGACGTAACCGGTCTTGATCACATCCACACCGTTGCGCGCGTAAAGCTCCAGCGCCGCGGGCAGCTGGCGCTCGTAATGGCTTACCGCGCAGGCGGTCTCGTGGTGGCCGATCAGGTGCACGCCCCTGGCCGCGCCGTAGCGTGCCAGTGCCGGCAGGTCGAAGTCGGCGGTGGCGCGGGTGAAATCGAAGGCCTGGCCGTTGGCGAACCAGTCGCCGTCCCAGCCGGTGTTCCAGCCTTCCACCAGTACGCCGCGGAAACCGTTGGCGGCGGCGAAGTCGATATAGCGGCGGGTGTTGGCGGTGGTGGCGCCGTGGCGCGGGCCGGTGCCCCAGGTCTCGGTCTCCAGATGCAGCGACCACCACACCCCCACGTATTTGGCCGGGGTGAACCAGCTCACATCGCCCAGCGCGTTGGGTTCGTTGAGGTTGAGGATCAGGCTGGATTCGGCCAGCTCGGCGGCGGTTTCGCCGATGGTGATGGTCCGCCACGGCGTGTGGAAGGGCAGCGAGCGCTGCACCGGTGCGCCGTTGCCGGAAGGCGTGAGCGCGGCATGCAGGACATCGCCGTCGCCGCGCGCCAGATTCATGCCGGCATAGTCCACCAGCGCGGCCTCGTGCAGGGAAATGTGCAGGCCGTTGTCGCTGCGCAGGGTCAGCGGCGTCTGCGCGGTGCCCACTTCCTTCAACGGCGTCTGGTGATAGAGGTATTCCTCGCGGTTCCATTCGAACGCCGGAATCCACCAGGCGGTGGCCGGGTGGGCCAGCGCGAACTCGGTCAGCTCGGCCTGTACCGTGACCTGTTCCATCGCCGCCTGTTGCGGGAACTCGTAGCGGAAGCCGACGCCGTCGTTGTGGACGCGGAACACCACCTCGAACTGGCGTGCGTAGTCGCGGCCGGCGCCGGGCTTCTCGCTGAAGCGGGTGCGCAGTTCGTTGTAGTGGTTGCGGGTCAGGCGGCGTTCGCCCCAAGGCTGCTCCCAGGTCTCATCGACGCTGCGCTGCGACTGCGCGGTCAGCGCGATGTTGCGCTCCAGGCGTCCATCGCCGAGCAGCATGCCCAGCCGCGAGGGAGCGATGACCGGGTCACCGTTGCGCTCCACCCGGTAGGACAGGCGTCCCTCGTGCTGGGATTGGACGATCACCGCGAGCGCGCCGTCCGGCGAGGTGACGCGCGCCAGGTCGGCCGCCTGCACGCTCAGTGCGCTGGACAGCAGCAGCGCCAGGCCGGCAGGCGACAGCAGGCGGAAGGAAATGGAAAGTCGGTCGGCCATCTGGATATGTGCTCCGGGGTCTGGTCGGCGGACCGCGCGTGGCGCGCGGGCCATTGGGCCACTATTCCCGTTCCGCTGCGGTGGTGGGCGCTGGCGGGCATTGAATACGTATGCAACGGCGGTGCGTATCGCCGGTAGGGCCTCTACCATGGCCGCAGCGCATCCGCGCCCAAATCGCATCCGTGATTCCCGGAGGGGGGAAGCGCTTGATGAAAAGCAAACCGCAGCTGTCGTTCTGGCAGATCTGGAACATGTGCTTCGGCTTTCTGGGGATCCAGTTCGGCTTCGCGCTGCAGAACGCCAATGCCAGTCGCATCTTCGAGACGCTCGGTGCGCCGATGGACGCGGTGCCGGGATTGTGGATCGCCGCGCCACTGACCGGCCTGCTGGTGCAGCCGGTGGTTGGCTACTTGTCCGACCGCACCTGGACGCGCTGGGGCCGCCGCCGTCCCTACTTCATGATCGGCGCGGTGCTGACCACGCTCGCGTTGCTGGTCATGCCCAACTCGCCGACCCTGTGGATCGCCGCCGGCACGCTGTGGGTGCTCGATGCCTCGATCAACATCTCGATGGAGCCGTTCCGCGCTTTTGTCGGCGACCAGCTCTCGCCCAGGCAACGCCCGGCCGGCTTCTCGATGCAGAGCTTCTTCATCGGCGTGGGCGCGGTGGTGGCCAGCTTCCTGCCCTTCATCCTGGCCCGTTTCGGCGTGGCCAATACGGCCGGTCCGGGCGAAGTACCCGATACGGTGCGCTATGCCTTCTATTTCGGCGCCGTGGTGTTGCTGCTGGCGATGAGCTGGACGGTGTTCAGCACGCGCGAGTATTCACCGGCCGAACTGGCCGGTTTCGATGACGCCGAGCCGTCGCCGGTGCATGCCGCACAGCGTGTCGGTGACCTGCCGCAATGGCGCCAGATCGGTCTATGGCTGGGCCTGGGTGTGGTGCTGGCGGCGTTGATCGCGTGGCGGCAAGGCGATCGCATGCTCTACGTGCTGGCCGGGCTGTGTGCCAGCTACGGTCTGTTGCTGGCAGTGGCGCGGGTGCTGCCCGGCACCCATATGCTGGCCACCATCGTCGACGATCTGCGCCGCATGCCCGGCACGATGCGGCGCCTGGCGTGGGTGCAGTTCTTCTCGTGGTTTGCGCTGTTCGCCATGTGGATCTATACCACCGCGGCGGTGGCCGGCACGCACTTCGGCTCCACCGATACGCAGTCAGCGGCCTACAACGAGGGCGCCAACTGGGTGGGCGTGTTGTTCGGCGCTTACAACGGCTTCGCCGCCGTGGCGGCGCTGGTCATCCCGCTGATGGTGCGCGCCATCGGCCTGCGCTGGAGCCACCTGGTCAATCTGTGGCTGGGCGGGCTGGGCCTGATCTCGCTGATGCTGATCAAGGACCCGCATTGGCTGTTGCTGTCGATGGTCGGCGTCGGCTTTGCCTGGGCCTCGATCCTGTCCTTGCCCTATGCCCTGCTGTCAGACAGCGTGCCGGCGGCCAAGATGGGCGTGTACATGGGCATTTTCAATTTCTTCATCGTGATCCCGCAGCTGGTCGCGGCCAGTGCCTTGGGTTTTGCCCTGCGCAACTGGCTGGGCGGTGACCCCATCCACGTGCTGGTGCTGGGGGGTTGCAGCCTGTTCGTGGCCGGGCTGTGTGTATTGCGGGTTCCGTCGCAACCGGAGGTGGTGTGATGCGCAGGCGTTTGGCAGCAGCGGTTGGGCTGGCTTGGGTGGCGGGGACGGCGTTGGCCGGCAACCGGCCGGACTACATCGGTACCACCGAGCCGTTCGCCAGCGAGGCGGTGTACTTCGTGGTCACCGACCGTTTCGTCAATGGCGATACCAGCAACGACCATCGCGACCAGGGCGGCGAGCACCCGACCTTCGATATTCCGGTGCCATGCCCGGACAAGGTTGACGGCAACATCGGTTACCTCGGCGGCGACTTCAAGGGCGTGCTGGACAACGCCGATTACATCCGCCAGCTCGGCTTCGGCGCGGTGTGGATCACGCCCATCATCGACAATCCCGACCAGGCCTTCACCGGCAGCAAGCCGATCAGCTGCAGCAGCACGCTGACCGACCGTGGCAAGACCGGCTACCACGGTTACTGGGGCATCAACTTCTACAAGCTGGACGAGCACCTGCCCAGCCAGGATCTGGATTTTGCCGGGCTGACCCGTGGCCTGCACGACGCCGGGCTGAAAGTGGTGCTGGATATCGTCGGCAACCACGGCTCGCCGGCCTGGACCATGCCCAAGCGGCAGCCCCAGTTCGGCCAGCTCTTCGACAAGGACGGCACGCTGATCGCCGACCACCAGAACCTGCCGCCGGACAGGCTCGACCCGCAGCACAACCCGCTGCATGCGTTCTACAACAACATCGGCCCGGTCGATGGCAGCCAGGGCTCGATCTTCGACGGCAATCTGGCCGAGCTGGGCGACTTCAACGAACACAACCCGGCGGTGATGGACTACCTGGTCGGCGCCTACCTGCAGTGGACCGCACAGGGCGTGGACGCGCTGCGGATCGACACCATCGGCTGGTTGCCGCATCCGTGGTGGCATGAATTCGTCGCGCGCATCCGCGCACAGCACCCGGGCATGTTCATGTTCGGCGAGGCCTTCGACTACGACGCGGCCAAGATCGCCGAGCACACCTGGCCGGCCAATGCCCATGTCAGCGTGCTGGATTTCCCGCTGCGCGGTGCGCTTTCGTCCGTGTTCGGCCGGGAGCGGAAAGGCTTCGAGGCGCTGGCCGAGCCGCTGCATCTGACCGGTGGCCCCTACGCCAATCCGTACGAGTTGATGAGCTTCTACGACAACCACGACATGGCGCGGCTGGATGCCAGTGATGCCGGTTTCATCGACGCCCACAACTGGCTGTTCACCGCCCGCGGCATCCCGGTGCTGTACTACGGCTCGGAAACCGGCTTCATGCGCAGCCGGGCCGAGCACGCCGGCAATCGCGCCTACTTCGGGCAGGAACGCGTGGATGCGGCGCCGGACAGTCCGATTTTCGGCCCGCTGCAGCGGATCGCGCGGCTGCGCCAGGCCACCCCGGCGCTGCAGCGCGGCTTGCAGGTCAACGAGCGGCTGCAGGCGGATCAGGCGGTGTTCTATCGCGTGCTGCAGCACGGCGACACCGCGCAGACCGCGCTGGTGCTGCTGAACAAGGGCGACACCGCCACGACGTTCGAGGTCAGCCGCTACCTGCAGCCCGGGCAGTGGCGCGACGCGCTGGACGGCCGCACGCTCACGCTCACGCGCGCGCTCAAGACCGAGGTGCCGGCCCATGGCGTGAAGGTGTTCGTGCTGGACGGGGCGGTGCGGCAGGCCGAACTGCAGGCCGAACTGGCCGCGGCGATGGCCGACCAGCAGGCGCGCACGCAGCGGTTGGGGCGCTGAGCCGCGGCGATGGAGGCCCCTGCCGCGAGGCAGGGGCTGCAGCGGCGGCGCCCGCTACAATCAGCGCCCCCCGCAATCCCGGCCTCCCGCATGAACGAGCTCCCCCCGCAGACCCCGATCGAAACGCTGTTGCGCACCGCGATGGACGGCAAGCTGCCGATCAAGGCGTTCATGCAGGCCTTCGTCGCCTCCGAGGTGGTGCTGCTGACCGGCAGCCTGGTCACCCCCGATGGCAGCGGCTTCGATCCGCTGCTGTTCGACAAGCAGAGCGTGCTGCATGTGGCGGTGTTCACCGACATGGCGCGGGTCGGCTATTTCCCGCAGCAGGCGCCGCACACCCTCCGCATGCTGATGCTCGAGGTGCTGCGGCGCGTGCCCGGCGGCTATGGTGTGGTGATCAACCCGGGCACGACGCTGGGCTTCGAGATCGCTCCGGCCGGCGTGCTGGAAATCCTCAAGGACTTCAGCTGAGTCCGCCGCGCGAGGATTCGCGCACCACCAGCTTGACCGGGATGTTGATGCCTTCCACCGGCTCGCGTGCGATCAGCCCCAGCAGCCGTTCCACCAGCAGCTGACCGGCCTGTTTGGTGTCCTGCTGCACGGTGGTCAACGCCGGCGACACCGAGGCGGCCAGCGGGATGTCGTCAAAACCGGTGACCCGCACGTCCTCGGGCACCCGCAGGCCGTGTTCACGCAGCGCCCGCAGCGCGCCGATGGCAATCAGGTCGCTGGCCGCGCAGATCGCATCGAACGGCTGGCCGCGTGCCAGCAGGGCCATGCAGGCGGCGTGGCCGGAGTCCTCGGTGGTGATCGCGTCGTGCTGCAGGCCCGCATCCGGTTCCAGCCCGCGCGCGCGCAGCGCCTGGCCATGACCGCGGTAGCGCTCGGCGAACTCCGGGTAGTGGCTGGAGGCGTGGCCGAGGAAGGCGATGCGCCGGCAGCCGGCGTCCAGCAGATGCGCGGTGATGTCGAAGCCGCCCTGGAAATTGTCGCTGCCCACCGAAACCCCGGGCTGGCCGGGCAGGGCGGCGCCCCAGCGCACGAAATGGGTGCCCTGTTCGACCAGCCGCTGCAGCCGTTCCTCCGATTCGTGGTAATCGCCATAGCCCAGCAGGATGATGCCGTCGGCCTTGTTGCTGTCCTCGAAATCGGCATGCCAGTCGCTGGACAGCTGCTGGAAGGAGACCAGCAGATCCAGCCCGTTCAGCGCGCAGGCGCGGGTGATCGAGCCCAGCATCGAGTGGAAGAACGGATTGATCAGCGAGTCGTCCGGGGTCGGATCCTCGAAGAACAGCAGCGCCAGCGTGCCGGACTGCTGGCAGCGCAAGCTGGAGGCGTTCTTGTCGACCTTGTAGTTCAGCTGCCGGGCGATTTCCAGGATGCGCTTGCGGGTGTCGGCATTGACCATCGGGCTGCCACGCAGCGCCCGCGAGACCGTCGGCTGCGACACCCCGGCCAGGTGCGCGATATCCAGTGAGGTGGCCTTGCCCTTGATGATCATTGGCGACACTTGCCTGAAGACGCCGGGCATCATGCCACGCGCCACCGCTGGCCGGGGCCGTGCCGGGGGTGGGGCTTGTCCCACATGGGGCTGGCCGCCCACCTGATACCCGCCCGCGCCGGGACGTTATAATCTGACGGCTATTGCCCGCATCCGGCGGGTGGACCCCAACGGAAGAGTAGGAACCCTATGGCCCGCGGCATCAACAAAGTCATCCTCGTCGGCAATCTCGGCAACGACCCGGACACCAAGTACACCCAGGCGGGCATGGCGATCACCCGCATCAGCCTGGCCACCACCAGCGTGCGCAAGGACCGCGACGGCAACAACCAGGAGCGCACCGAATGGCACCGCGTGGTGTTCTTCGGCAAGCTCGGCGAGATCGCCGGTGAATACCTGCGCAAGGGCAGCTCGGTCTACGTCGAGGGCGAGCTGCGCTATGACAAGTACACCGGCCAGGACGGGGTGGAGAAATACACCACCGATATCGTCGCCAACGAAATGCAGATGCTCGGCGGCCGTGGTGAAGGCGGCGGTGGCATGGGCGGCGAGCGTCCGCAGCGCCAGTCGGCACCGCGCCCGCAGGGCGGCGGCCAGGGCGGCTACGGCAACCAGGACCAGGGCGGCGGCTACGGCGGTGGCCAGCGCCAGCAGCGTCCGGCCCCGGCCCAGCAGCAGTCGGCTCCGCCGCCGATGGACGATTTCGCCGACGACGACATTCCGTTCTGATCGACGCGTCGCAGCGATGACATCGAAGGGGTCTGTGGCAGCCGCCACAGGCCCCTTCTCCGTTCATGGCCCGATCGGGCGGCGGTTGGCCTCAGGCCCGTTCGTACCAACCGCGTGAGCGGTTGACGATGCGGACCACCGACAGCATTACCGGCACCTCGATCAGCACCCCGACCACGGTTGCCAGCGCCGCACCGGAGTGGACCCCGAACAGGCCCACGGCGGTGGCCACGGCCAGTTCGAAGAAGTTGCTGGCCCCGATCAGGGCCGACGGCCCGGCCACGCAGTGGGCGACACCCAGCCGACGGTTGAGCAGATAGGCCAGCCCCGCATTGAAATAGACCTGGATCAGGATCGGCACCGCGATCAGCGCGATGATCAGCGGCTGGCGGACGATCTGTTCGCCCTGGAAGCCGAACAGCAGCACCAGGGTCAGCAGCAGCGCCGCCAGTGACACCGGGCCGAGTGTCCGCAGGGCCGCTTGCAGGCCCGGCTCACCGGCGCGGGCGAGGATCCAGCGCCGCAGCAGGGCGGCGACCATCACCGGGACAAGGATGTACAGGCCCACCGACAGGAGCAGCGTGTTCCACGGCACGGTGATGGCCGACAGGCCCAGCAGCAGGGCCACGACCGGCGCGTAGGCCAGCACCATGATGGCGTCGTTCAGCGCCACCTGGCTGAGCGTGAAGTTGGCATCGCCCCGGCACAGGTTGCTCCAGACAAAGACCATGGCCGTGCAGGGCGCGGCCGCCAGCAGGATCAGGCCGGCGATGTAGCTGTCGACCTGTCCGGCAGGCAGCCAGTCGGCGAAGGCGTGCCGCAGGAACAGCCAGCCCAGCAGCGCCATCGAGAACGGTTTGACCGCCCAGTTGATGAACAGCGTGACGCCGATTCCTTTCCAGTGCCGGCCGATCTGGTGCATCGCGCCGAAATCCACCTTCAGCAGCATCGGGATGATCATCAGCCAGATCAGCACGGCGACCGGCAGGTTGACCTTGGCCACCTCGGCCGAGGCCAGCAGCGCGAATGCCCCGGGAAAATAGTGGCCGAGCACGGTGCCGGCCACGATGCACAGGGTCACCCAGAGGGTCAGGTGACGCTCGAACCGTCCCATGGCAGCGGGGGCGCTCATGCGCGGCGGTCGCCGGGTTGCAGCAGGCCGATCTGGTCCAGTGCCTGCTGCAGCGGCGCGCGCGCGGCCCAGAGCGTTGCCGGCAAGGCCAGCAATGCCTGCAGTCGCGCCTTGATGATGGCGTGGGCCTGCGCGAACGCCTCGGCCTTTTCGGCATCAGTGCCCTGGACCGCCGCCGGATCGGGCAGGCCCCAGTGGGTGCGGACGAAATCGCCAAACACCACCGGACATGTCTCGGCAGCGGCGGCATCGCAGACGGTGATCACCACGTCCATCGGCGCGCCGTCGGCGAACTCGTCCCAGGATTTGCTGCGCAGTCCGGCCGTCGCAATACCTTCGGCCTGCAACTGGGCCAGGGCGAAGGGGTTGATCTGGCCGGTGGGCTGGCTGCCGGCGCTGAACGCTTCGAACCGCTGGCCGGCCCAGGCCCGGAGTGTGGCTTCGGCAAGCACGCTGCGGGCCGAATTGCCCGTGCACAGGAACAGTACGCGTTGGGTGGTCATAAGGAATGAATCTCCGCTCAGCAGGCGCAATCAGGGGGTGTGGGGCTGCAGTCGGGGCTGGGGGCGCCCGCGCAACAGTTGTGGGTGAGGTAGGCGATCAGGTCGTTCATCGCGCTGAAATTGGCGCGGTAACAGACGTTGCGGCCCTGGTTCTCGCTCTGTAGCAGGCCGGCGAGCAGCAGTTCCTTCAGGTGGAAGCTGAGCGTGGCCGGCGGCACCTGCAGGGCCGCGGCGATGTCGCCGGCCACGCGACCGGCCGGGCCGGCCTCGACCAGCAGCCGGAACGCGGCCAGACGGGTGGCATGACCCAGGGCGGTCAGGGCGGCGATTGCGGTTTTTGTTTCCATACTTCTAGAATAGTCGAATGAATAAGCTGACCACCAGTCCCCCGTTGCCAAACCTGATCCCGGCCTCGTTGCCGCTGCCCGACCACGCTTTGCTGGGCGTCGAACGCGCCGGGCCGCCGCGCATCCTGCTGCTGTATGGCTCGCTGCGCCCGCAGTCCTTCAGCCGCAAACTGGCGCTGGAGGCCGAGCGTCTGCTGCGTCACCTGGGCTGCGAGACCCGGGTGTTCGATCCGCACGCGCTGCCGATGCTCGACAGCGTCGGCAAGGACCACCCGGAAGTGCAGCGGTTGCGCGAGTGGTCGCAGTGGGCCGAAGGGCATGTCTGGGTGAGCCCGGAGCGGCATGGCACCGTCACCGGCGTGTTCAAGAACCAGATCGACTGGCTGCCACTGGAAGATGGCAGCGTGCGCCCGACCCAGGGCAAGACCCTGGCGGTGATGCAGGTGTGCGGCGGTTCGCAGTCGTTCAACACGGTCAACACGCTGCGCGTGCTGGGCCGCTGGATGCGCATGCTGACCATCCCCAACCAGTCCTCGGTGGCCAAGGCCTGGCAGGAGTTCGACGAGGACGGGCGGATGAAACCCTCGCCGTTTTACGACCGGGTGGTGGACGTGGTCGAGGAGCTGGTCAAGTTCACCCTGCTCACGCGCGGCCGGGCGGACTATCTGGTGGACCGCTACAGCGAGCGCAAGGGCGACCTTCAGGCCGCCGCACTCGCCGCCGCGTACGGCGCGGTCGCGCCGCGCTGACCCGGTCGAACCATCGATCCCATGACCGGGCAGTACGACCTGCCGATCGCACAGGGGGAAAGTGGTCGCAGGGCGAATAGCTGGGCGCACAGGCCTCCTCCAGCGGGCGCGCTGGAGAGGAGAAGCCGTGGCACGAATGGCGGCACGAGGCCGCGCCGGGGTGTCTACAGCGCCTGATGACGATGGCAGTCGAAGTCGCACGGGGTATGCCAGCGACGGCTGCGGCGGGCCGAGAATCGGTGTTTATCCCGATGCGACATCGCATCGTGGCCGGCAGTATCCCGAGGGTGGTTGTGGACGTATCGGCACCGCCTGCAGCGCCGCTGGGGCGGCGGGCTTGCTGTAACGTGGCCGCCGACGCGGTAACTCTCTGGCTGGAGGTCGTTGAACGATGAAGTGCTGGTCCCTGCTTTTACTTGCCTTGGCTGCCGGCAACGCGGCGGCGGTTGCCGACAGCGCAGAGCCGCGGCCGCGCGCGCGCCAGGCCGGGGTCGTCATCGGCACGCTGCCGACCGGGCCGTTGAACGCGATCACTGACGTGGCCGGGGTCGCTGTCGGCCATGCGACATTGACGGAAGGCACCCGTCTGCACACCGGTGTTACCGCGATCCTGCCGCATGCCGGAAACGTCTACCGACAGCGGGTACCGGCGGCGATCGTGGTCGGCAACGGTTACGGCAAGTTGGCCGGCATCACCCAGGTGCAGGAACTGGGCGAACTGGAGACGCCGATCCTGCTGACCGGCACCTTGAGCACCTGGAAAGTGGCCGATGCGACGGCGGACTGGCTGCTGCGCCAGCCGGGCATGGAGCAGGTACGCTCGATCAACCCGGTGGTGGGCGAAACCAACGACGGTTATCTCAGCGACATCCGCGCGCGGCCGTTGACGCCGGCGCTGGTCGAGCAGGCACTGAGCGGAGCGTCGACCGGTGCGGTCGAGGAGGGCGTGGTCGGTGCCGGTGCCGGTACGGTCGCATTCGGCTGGAAGGGCGGGATCGGCAGCAGTTCGCGCCAGCTGCCTGCGGGCGATGGCGGCTATACCGTGGGCGTGCTGGTGCAGAGCAACTTCGGCGGCGAGCTGACCATCGCCGGAGTGCCCGTCTGGAAGGTGTTGCCGGATCCGGCCGAGTACGCGCGCAGCCAGGCCAATCCGCCGCCGAGTACCGGCGATGGCAGCATCATGATGGTGGTGGCCACCGACGCCCCGCTGGATGCGGCGCAGCTGCAGCGGCTGGCGCATCGCGCGCTGGTCGGGCTGGCGCGGACCGGCTCGGTGATGTCCAACGGCTCGGGCGACTACGTCATCGCCTTCTCCACCGCCAGGGAAAACCGGCGTGATCCGGAAGTCGCAGTGCAGCCGGCGCGCAGCCTTGCCGGCGAGGCGATGTCACCCCTGTTCCAGGCCGCGGCCGAGGCGACCGAGGAAGCCATCGTCAATTCGCTGTTCCGCGCCCGCACGGTGCACGGCCACCGCGGGACCGCCGTGGCACTGCCGCTGCAACCGGTGCTGGAGGCGGTGCGCCGCGCCCGGCAGTCCGTGCCGGTTGCCCCTGTTTCGCCCTAACCGCCACGTCCGCGCGGTTGGTGAGCCAACCCCGGTGACAACCCGTAGCAGCGGCAATACCGGTGCTGCGATATTTGCCGTCTGAGAGAGAGTGAGAATGCGCAAGTTGCAAGGTCCCGTAGTACGTCGTGGTTGGCGCTGGTGCCCGGCACTGTTGCTGGGGTTGGTGCTGTCACTGTCCAGTTCGATCGCCATTGCGGCGGCCCCTGCCGCGGCCGGCCTGCAGCAGGAACTCGACCGCCTGGTGGTGGGATTCGACGGCTCGGTTGGCGCCTATGTGCTTGATCTGCGCAGCGGGCGCAGTGCGCAGGTCAATGGCGACAGCGGCTTTCCGATGGCCAGCACGGTCAAAGTGCCGGTGGCGGTGCATATCCTGGCGCTGGTGGATGAGGGCGCGCTGGGGCTGCAGCAGCAGGTGCTGCTGGAAGAGGGCGATATCTATCCGTCGATGGGCGGTCCGCTGGACATCCATCTGTCGCCGGGCTCGGCCATCACCGTCCGCGATCTGCTGCACATGATGCTCACCGTCAGCGACAACAACGCCACCGACATCCTGATCCGTCTGGGCGGCGGCCCGGCGGCGGTGGATGCGCGCATGCGCGCGCTGGGCGTGCAGGGTATCCGTGTGGACCGCTACATCTGGGAGATGCTCTCGCACTACATGGGCGCGCTGGAGGTATCCGCCGCCAAGCCGATCAGTCCGTCCGACTACGCCCGGCTGGATGCGCAGGAGCGCAGCGACGCGGAAAAACGCCGCTACCGTGCGCTGTACAACGGCGATCCGCGCGATACCGGTACGCCGGCGGACATGGCGATGCTGCTGCGCAAGATATGGAACGGCGGGGCACTCAAGCCGGCCACCACCGCGGTACTCAAGCAGATCCTGCTGGATTGCCGCACTGGTCCGGGACGGCTCAAGGGCATGCTGCCCGAGGCCACGCCGGTGGCGCACAAGACCGGCACGGTCGGTGATGTGATCAACGATGTGGGCGTGGTCACGCTGCCCGGTGGCAAGGGCGAGGTGGTGGTGGCGGTGTTCCTGAAATCGGGACTGGGCGACCAGGCCCGGGACCGGCAGATCGCGCAGATCGCGCGCGCCGCGCACGACTACTTCCTGTTCACCGCCGCCGACTGACGCCGCCCGCCGGCTCAGTTGAGCAGCCGCGCCAGCTGCGTGCGGTTGTCGATATCGAGCTTGCGGAAGATCGAACTGATCTGGCACTCGATGGTCTTGCGCGAGCGGCACAGTTGGTCGGCGATGGCGTCGTTGCGCAGTCCGGTGGCCACCAGCAGTGCCACTTTCCGCTCGCTGGGTGAAAGGCGCTCCAGCACCGGCAGGGCGTTGGACGCCGGTGGCGCTTCCAGCTCCAGCTCCGGCGCCGCGCTCTGCGCGGTGAGGATGAGCAGGTGCTGGGCGTGACCGCGGGAGTTGCCGGGCGCGGAGCTCAGTTGCAGATGCAGGCGTTCACCGCTGAGCACGGGGTGCTCCAGGGTCAAGCTGGCGCGGTTGCCGGGTGGCGCGGCGGTGGCTGGCAGGTCCTGCATCCAGCGGCGCAGCGGCGCCTCGATCGCCCGTGGCAGATGTCCATCGCGATCGGAGTCGGCGCTCCAGCGCCGGCACAGGCGGCTGGCCTCGCGTGACAGGAACGCAGGCAGCAGATTTTCATTGACCAGCACCGCGGCCAGCGGCAGTTGGTGCAGCAGATCGGCGACGGCGCGGTGGTGCAGGCGCTCCGATTCCAGGGCGCGGATACGCTGCAGGCCAGCCTCGAGCAGCGGATACAGCTCGGCAAGGAAGCCCAGCTCCGCCCCGCCCAGATCCTCGGGGGCAATGTGCAGGCGGATGCTCAGCACCGCTTCCAGACGGGTGCCGTCCCAGAACGCCAGGTGGATGAAGTCGCGCCAGCCGGGCGTGGGGTTCTGTGCGCGCAGCCGCTCCGGCGCATCGGCGTCCTGCGAGGCGATCTGCGAGAACGTATAGCTGCGGATCAGCGGATTGGCATCCAGATACGGCGCGGCCACTTCCAGGCTGTTGACCAGGCGGGTGCCGTCGTCGGCGGCACTGTTCAGGTGATGCCTGCCTTCGAGCGGCTGGTAGCCGTCGATATTGGACAGCAGGCTGCAGGAGTGGCAGGGCAGTGCGGTGTCGATCAGTGCCGCACAGGCCTGCCATAGCGCGCCCATGTCCAGCGCCCTGACCAGGGCGGCGCGGGCTTGGATCATCTGGTCCGGCGGATGCGAGCAACAGGGCACATCGACAATCAACATGGTGTCTCCTGCAGGAAGGGCGTGTCCGCCTGTGGCGCGGCGGAATGTTGCCCGGATCTGTTTAGCAGTGGCCCCGGAATGTGACAAGTGCGGGAGGGACGGGGCGGACTGGCCGAATATCCGGGTTTTTCCTGATTACCGGGCGCTGGCGCTGTGGTCGAATGGCGGCTGTTGCAGACCGTTCGAACAGGAGAGCAGAGGCCATGGCGATGCGCGAGCGCGGTGTTGATCACGGGTCGGGAGCACAGGGGTGATGCCATGAGCCAGACCTTTGCGCAGGTGGAACTGCACACGCCCTATCTGCTTTTCCTGGGGGAGGAAACCAATCCGCTCAAGGCCAAGACGGCCTTTGGTCTGCGCGACTGGGCGGCGGAAAGCTGCATCGGGCAGACGCGCCTGCCGGGCGGCACGATCGACCTGGGCCTGCCGGAAATGACCCCGGCGGCCGCGGCCACCGCCGGCGCGCGCTCGCTGCTGATCGGGGTGACGCCGGTGGGCGGACGCATTCCCGCGCACTGGGCGCCGCTGCTGATCGCCGCGGTCGAGGCCGGGCTGGAGATTGTCAGTGGCCTGCACACCGCGCTGGAATCGGTGCCGGGGTTGGCGCTCGCCGCCCGGCGCGCCGGCGTCCGGTTGATGGATGTGCGCCGGCCACCGGACGATCTGCCGCGGGCCACCGGCAAGCGCCGCAGCGGCAAGCGCGTGGCGATGGTCGGTACCGACTGTGCGCTGGGCAAGAAGTACACCGCACTGGCGCTGGCCCGGGCGATGCGCGGGCAGGGCATCGATGCCGATTTCCGCGCCACCGGCCAGACCGGGATCATGATCGCCGGTGCCGGCATCGCTGTGGATGCGGTGATCGCCGATTTCATCGCCGGTGCGGCCGAATGCATCTCGCCGGCGGCCGCCGACGACCACTGGGATCTGATCGAAGGCCAAGGCTCGCTGTTCCATCCGGCCTATGCCGGCGTCACCCTGGGGCTGCTGCACGGCTCCCAGCCTGACCGCCTGATCCTGTGCCACGACCCGCAACGTACGCATCTGGTGAGCTGGCCGGACTACGCGGTGCCGGAGCTGGCGGTGGCGCGTGACCTGTATCTGCAGGCCGCGCGGCTGACCAATCCCGGTGCGCGGCTGGTGGGGGTGAGCCTGAACACCTTCGGGATGGACGAGGCCTCGGCGCAGCAGGCGCTGGCGCAGGCCGAGCGTGCGCTGGGGGTGCCGACATTCGATCCGATGCGCAGCCCGCTGCAGCGGGCCGTCGCTGCGATCCTGGGTTGAGGGTGGCATGACGCGCATGCTGCATGCCAGGTCGCATGCCTGGAAACTGAAAGAGCCTTTCGCCATCGCCCGCGGGATCCGCAGCGAGGCGCAGGTGGTGATCGTCGAACTGCACGAGGATGGCGTGACCGGGCGTGGTGAGGCCGGCGGTGTCGCCTATCACGGCGAAACCCCGGCAAGCATGCTGGCGCAGATCGAACAGGTGCGTGCGCAAGTCGAGGGCGGTTGCGACCGCCAGCAGCTGTTGCAGCTGTTGCCGGCCGGTGGCGCGCGGCACGCGCTGGATGCGGCGCTTTGGGATCTGGAGGCGCGGCGCAGCAGCGTGCCGGTGTGGCAGCGTGCCGGCCTGCGCCAGTGGACGCCGGTGGACAGCGCGGTGACCATCGGCATCCGCGATATTGCCGGTTACGAGGCGGCGGCGCGTGCACGTGCCGACTACCCGTGGCTCAAAGTCAAGGTCGGCAAGGGCTCGCCGCTGGAGGCCGTGGCGGCAGTGCGCCGTGGCGCGCCGCACGCGCGGCTGATCGTCGATGCCAACCAGGCGTGGAGCATCGAAGAGCTGCGCCAGTATGTGCCGGCCTTGCTGCCCTATGGCGTGGACCTGCTCGAACAGCCGGTCGCGGTGGCGCACAGCGCGGCGCTGGCCGGTTATGACGGTGCGATCCCGGTCTGTGCCGATGAGGCGCTCTCGACCCTGGAGGATCTGCCGCAGCTGGTCGGACGCTACCAGTTCGTCAACATCAAGCTGGACAAGACCGGTGGCCTGACCGCCGGACTGGAGCTGGCCCATGCGGCGCGGGCGGCCGGCTTCCGCCTGATGGTGGGCTGCATGCTGGGCGGATCGGTCTCGGTCGCGCCGGGCATGGTACTGGCGCAACTGTGCGAAGTCTGTGATCTGGATGGCCCGTGGTTGCAGGCCGAGGACTGGGACAACGGCATCGTCTATCAGCATGGTCGGATGAGTCTGCCGACGCTCTGGGGGTAGCCCTTTACCGGCGGCCGGTTGCGATTGCGGCAACCGGCCTTCGCCCGGGCACGGTCAGTCCTGCGCGCTGGACCAGTCCACCGCCGGATAATCGCCTTCACCGAAAAAGCGCCGCAGTACCTGCTTGTAGGTGGCCGGCCCGTTGTCGCTGTTGGTGAACAGCGCGATGCTGTCGCCGCTGCGCGGGTCGAGCATGAACAACGCCTTGAAGCCGGGGTTGTCGCCCCAGTGCCAGACCAGTGGCCGGTTGTTGGCGTTCTGCAATCCCACTCCCAGTCCCCAGTCGATGAACGGATCGGCCGCACTGGGCGTGTCGGTGTCGTCGGCATTGCTGGACGCGGTGAGCATCAGCGCATGCGTGGCCGGTTGCAGGCCTTCGCCGCGATACAGCGCACGCTGTAGGAAGTGGTGGTAGTCGCGCGCGGTGGTCACCAGCGTCCAGGCAGTGTTCTCCCAGCCGAATACGCGGTCGCGTTCGGGCGTGCCGTCCTTGCCATGGCCACGGGCCTTGCGCCCGTCAAAGGCGTGATCGGTCATGAAGTGGCTGCTGGGCATATCGAAACGCGAGAACACTTCCTGCGTTGCCAGCTGTTCCCAACGCTTTCCGGTGAGGTGCTCAAGCGTGCGCTGCAGCAGGTAGAAGCCTTCGCCGGAATAGCCGAAACGTGCGCCGGTGGCGAACCGGTTCTGCAAGGGCGTCTGGTCGATAGCCGGATTGGACGGGGAGATCTGCCAGTTCGGCAGGCCGCTGGTGTGGTCGAGCACCCTGCGTGCGGTGATGGTGCGGGCCTGGGGATTGTCCTTGATCCGCTCCGATGGCCAGTAGTCCCACAGCGGCGTGTCCAGATCGATCGTTCCGGCATCAGCCAGCCGCAGCGTGATGTAGGCGCCGATCACCTTGGACAGCGATGCGGCCTGGAATACGGTCTGGTCGGTGACCGGGGCGGGGGCGTCGTTGCGCATGACGCCGTGGCAGTACAGCGTGGCGGCGCCGTTGTGCGCGTAGACCAGCTGCGCACCGGGAACCCCCTGCGACCGCATTGTCTGGCGAAACTCTTCGAGCGCCGCATCCGTATCCCGGGTGTCAGTGCCACCCGGCACGCCGTCGCATCCGTGGACGGATGGTACTTGCGCTGTCTGTGGCTGGGAGTGCGCGGCTGCTGTCGAGAACAGTGCCAGTGCAAGAACGGCCGAACGTGAGGTGTGGATCTTCATCTGCTCCCCAATGTGGTTCGAATGACGCGATGGGCGTGGTGGCATGCCGTTCAAGAGCGGTACCGGCAGCGCGATGCCGTCAGCTGGCGAGCGGAAACCATACCGCATCCATGCAGCAGGAAAAGGCTTTCGCGAGGTGATATTCGCGCCGCATCGGCAGTGGTTGCGATGACGCTGGAGGCGCGAGCAAAGGCTGCTTGCGCGACGCGAAGAATCGGGGTTTTTTCCGATGCGCCAGACAGGTTTCCGCGCCTAGCATCGCTGTCATGTTCCGAGGAACGGCTCCCCGACAGGCGCCGCGCCGGCCGCTTCCGCGCGCCACGGACATTCTCCGGTTCCGCAACGCCAACGCTGCGATGCAGTGCGCGTCGCCCGATGGCCTGCAAAGGCGAGGAGCCGGGTAGTTCTTCAGGAAGTTGATCGTTGCCGCTGTAGCGCCATCCAACCGATCCATGTCGAGCAACCGGGGAGACGAATACATGATGTCCATTGGCACCCATCCTTTGCCGCGCTGTCGCCTGGGAGCGGCGATCCTTCTGTCGCTGGCCCTTCCGGCAACCGCGTGGGCGGGAGCTGGCGTGGCGCAGGATGCCGGTGGTGCTGTTCCATCGGCCGACGCCAACACGGCGCCGGCGGCCAGGACCCTGGACAAGGTCGAGGTCACCGGTTCGCGCATCAAACGCGCCGAGGTCGAGGGGCCGTCGCCGGTGGTGGTGATCACCGCCGAGGACATCAAGAAGCAGGGCTACAGCACGGTGGCCGAGGCATTGCAGACGCTGACCCAGTTCAATGGCGACGTGGTCGGTGGCGAGTTCAACGCCAGCTCCACCCAGCCGGATGCCTCGTTCCTCAACCTGCGCGGCCTGGGGGTCGGCTATCAGCTGATCCTGCTCAACGGCAAGCGCATGACCGAGTACGCGGCCAGCTCCGGTGCGGCCTCGACCGGGGTGAGCGTGGGCAGCATTCCGGCGGTGGTGGTGGAGCGCATCGAGGTGCTCAACGGTGGCGCCTCGGCCATCTATGGTTCCGATGCCGTGGCCGGAGTGGTCAACATCGTCACCCGTGACAACTGGGATGGCACCCATCTGCGCATCCGTGGTGGCACCACCAGCCACGGTGGCGGAGACACCGGGCAGTTGCAGTTCAGCGGTGGCAAGACCTGGGAGCGCGGCAATGTCACCTATGCGTTCGAACAGCTCAATCGCGAGCCGGTCTTCTCCTGGCAGCGCGGCAACATCATCCGCACCGGCATGAACGCGCCGGGCAACGCCGGCACCGATCGCCCCACCTTCGGGCTGGACAGCGCGCTGATGGATGGCGGTTACAACGACTACTACTGGCTGGACAGCAGCGGCCAGCTGGTCTATTCCGGCGATCTGGATCCGGCCGCGGCCGCGGCGGCGCTGGAACACACCTGCCGCAACATGGGCAAGAACTACTTCCCGATGTACGGCTCCTCCAGCAGCATGCTTCCCTACAGCTGCGGCAACGCCAACTATTACGACGGCGACACCCTGGCCAACAAGTACAACAAGACCTCGGCCTATGTGTCGGGCCACTACCGCTTCGGCGACGCGCTGGAAGGCTACGGACAGCTGCTGGTGCAGCGCTCCCGCAGCGAGGCCGCACACCGCACCAGCATGTACCTGTACAACGCTGGCAGCGCCTATGACGTGAACATCGGCCAGTTCGAGTACTGGCGCGCGCTGGATCCCAACGACATCGGCGGCGCGCCGATGCGGCTCTGGAACGAAACCACGCTCAGTGCGAACGTCGGCGTGCGCGGCACGCTCGCCGAACGCTTCGACTGGGATGCCAGCCTCAGCCTGTCGCGCGATGAAATGAAAAGCAGCTGGAAGCAGCTGATCACCGACCGGGTCAACCGCTTTCTGTTCGGCGAACGGGTGGGCGAGGTCGATGGCGCGCCGCTGTACCGGATCGACCCGACGGTGCTGTTCGGAAAGATCACCCCGCAGCAGTACACGGCAATGACCGACACCCTGCACAACCGCAATCTGTCGCAGACCTCGCAGGCGCAGCTGGTGGTCAGTGGGCCGCTGCTGACCTTGCCGGCCGGCGAGCTGGAGATGGCCGCGGTGCTGGAGGCCTCGCATTCCAAGTACGAGCTGGGTCCGGACCGCCGCAGCGTGAGCACCTACGAGGGCGCCGACCGCACCTTCAATTTCACCGGTGTCGCCGGCGGTGGCCCCCGCGACCGCTACGGCGCCGGTGTCGAGTTCCGCGTGCCGCTGCTGCAGCGGCTGGTGGCCAACGTCGCCGGTCGCTGGGACAAGTACGACGACATCTCCGATGTCGGTGACGCCACCACCTGGCAGGCCAGCCTGGAGTGGCGGCCGCTGGACAGTCTGCTGCTGCGCGCCAGCCGCCAGACCAGTTTCATGGCGCCGAACATCATGTGGCTGTATGGCGAGCCGGTCACCAATTACGACGACTATGTCACCAACTACTATCAATGCCGTCTTGATGGTCTGGATCTGACCACCACGGCCGGACTGACCCGGTGCGGCACCGATTACCACCAGGGCGCGTGGTACGTGGAAGGCGGCAACAACCGTCGCCTGCACGAGGAGACCGCCACCTCCAACGGGCTGGGCATCGTCTGGGATATCAGCCAGGGGCTGTCGCTCAGCGCCGACTACTGGGACATCAGGCTCAAGGGCAAGAGCCAGTATCTGGATACGGCGACCTTGATGAGCGAGAACGCCAACTGCCTGCTGGGCAAACGCGTGGACGGCACGCCGGTCGATCCGGCCTCCGCTGCCTGCGCGATCTATCTGGATTACGTCAAGCGCGATGCGGCCGGCAACGTCACCGAGTATTTCCTCGATGCGATCAACCAGGCCGGCATCCGCACCAGCGGTGTCGATGCGAGCCTGCGCTATGCCTGGGATGGCGGGCGCTGGGGCAGTTTCAGCGTCAACGCCGGTTACAGTCGCACCCTGCGCTACGACGTGCAGGTGGCCGCCGGTGATCCCTGGCAGGACTACATGGGCTGCTCCTACTCCTCCACCTACAGCTGCGGCAGCCAGCCGCTGGCGTTCCGCAGCCGCACCAACTGGACCCTGGGCTGGAACCGGGAGGACTGGTCCGGGAGCATCTATGGCTACCGCAACGGCGCGCGGGTGAACTACCAGGCCACCGGCTACCTGCCCTCGTACGTGCAGTGGAACGCGAGCGTGTCGAAGAAGATCACCGACAACGTGCGCCTGGGCGTGGATGTGACCAATCTGTTCGACCAGTACGGGCCGAAGGATTCGACCATGACCTGGTACCCGTTCTACCAGAACATCTACGGCATCCAGGGCCGCGCGGTCTACGTGAACCTGGATATCGATTTCTGATTCTGGAAGCCGCGTGGCCTGCCGCCGTGGCAGGCCACGCAATGGCTCACTTCACCCCGTGCATCATCCGCTTCAGCAGCGGCGAGGCCAGCAGGGCCACCGCCGCGCAGCCCAGTCCGATCCACATCAGCAGCCAGAACAGGTGTTCATAGCGGGCGGCGGCCTGGACCAGATCCATCACCTCGCCCTCGGGCACGTCGATGGCGGCGAGCTTGCCGAACAGGGCGGCCAGCGTCTCGGAAAACGCGGTGGCCAGGAACCAGGTGCCCATCATCAGGCTGACCACACGCGGCGCGGCCAGCTGGCTGACGGCCGACAGGCCGACCGGTGACAGGCACATCTCGCCGCTGGCGAGCACGAAGTAGGCCAGCACCAGCCACCACACGCTGGCCATCTGCCCGGTGGCGCCCACCTGCTGCGCCGCCAGCGCCAGCGGCACGAACGACAGCGCGCCCAGCACCAGTCCGTAGGACGACTTCAGCGGCTTGGACGGATCCAGTCCGCGCCGGTCCAGCCACGCCCACAGGCTGGCGAACAGCGGTGCCAGCAGCACCAGGAACAGGCCGCCCAGATAGGTCAGCGAGCCGGCGTTCTGCGGCAGCACCAGACAGTCGCGCACCAGCATCACCAGCATGGCCACGGCGATCACCGCAAACAGCGTGCGCGGCGCATTGGAGCCGGGGTTGCGGTCCGACAGCCGTACCGCCAGCACGAAGCCCAGCGGCGCCAGCAGCAGCGAGAGGATCGACCACGGCATCGGCGTGCCGCCCTGGATCACCAGCGCCGGCACCAGATCCTTGGTCAGCAGGCGGTCGGTGAAGGTCACCCAGGAGCCGTAGGTCTGCTCGTACAGGGTGAAGAACACCAGCGCCATGAAGATCAGCACCATCAGCGCGATCATCTGCTGGCGCTGTACCGGCGTGCACTGGCTGCCGGTGAACCAGGCAAACCAGACCAGCACCGCACCGAGCACCACGATCATCAGCATCAGCGCCAGGCTCAGCTCGCCGCCGAGAGCGAAGGCGCCATTGGCCGCGGCCCACATCAGCGCGGCCACCGGCACGATGCCGGCAATCGCCGCGGCGTAGATCAGCCATTCGCGCGGTAGGCCCAGCACGCGTTCGCGCAGGGTCGCCGGTTGCGGCGGTTCGGCGTGGCCGTGCAGGTATTTCTGCCCCCACAGAAACATACCCAGGCCGACCAGCATGCCGATGCCGGCCGCGCCGAAGCCGTACTTCCAGCCGTAGGCTTCGCCGAGGAAGCCGCAGACCAGCGAGGCGAACAGCGCGCCGAGGTTGATGCCGGCATAGAACAGCGAGAAGCCCGAATCCCGGCGCGGATCGTTTTCCGGATACAGCTTGCCGACGATGGTGGAGATGTTGGGCTTGAGGAAGCCCACGCCCATGATGATCAGCGCCAGCGACAGGTAGGTCACGCCCAGCGCAGCTTCGTCGCGGACCACTTCGCCGGCCACCCGGTGCGCGGCGTGGCCCTCGAAGGCCATGCCGGCGTGGCCCAGCACCAGCAGGATTCCGCCGAACACCACCGCCTTGCGCATGCCCAGCCAGCGGTCGGCCAGCAGGCCGCCGAACACCGGGATGCAGTAGACCAGGCCGCCATAGGCGCCCAGCAGGTCCAGGCCGGCCTTGTCGCCGAACAGGTGGTATTTGGTCAGGTACAGCAGCAGCAGCGCTTTCATTCCGTAGAAGGAGAAGCGCTCCCACATCTCGGTGAAGAAGCAGACATAGACGCCTTTGGGGTGACCCAGGAAGTCGTCCGTGCCACGCAAGGGCAGGGAGGTGGTGGACATCGGCAGCGTCTGCTGGAAGAAGCCGGCGAGTATAGGCGTCGTATCGGCCGGCAGCGGCGGCTGCGGCCCCTGTATCCACAGGTGTGGCCCGGCTTTTGCCGAATGCGGGCGCCGGCTGTGCCAGATGCCATTTCTTGTCGCGACGCCGCTGGACTTGCCGTTAAGCCAGCGTTAGCGTGAAGCGGTTTTTTGCCATTCAAGGGCTTTACATGAACAACGCTGCGCCTCGGCAGCTCACCTTCCGCGCGGTGGTGCTTGCCATCGTGCTGGCGGTGATCCTGTCCGCTGCCAACGCCTATCTGGGGCTGTTCGCAGGTCTGACCATCGCCACCGCCATTCCCGCCGCCGTGATCTCGATGGGCGTGCTGCGCCTGCTCGGTGGCGGCACCATCCTGGAAAACAACATCGTCCAGACCGGCGCCTCGGCCGGCTCGTCGATCGCCGCCGGCGTGATCTTCACCATCCCGGCGCTGGTGATCATGGGCTACTGGCCGGACTTCAAGTACTGGTGGGTGCTGGGCATCGCCGGTCTGGGTGGCCTGCTGGGCGTGCTGTTCTCGGTGCCGCTGCGGCGCTCGATGATCGTCGAGGACCCGCTGCCGTTCCCCGAAGGCAAGGCGGCCGCCGAAGTGCTCAAGGCCGGCGAGAACCCGGGCCCGGGCCTGAAGATCCTCGCCCTGTCGGCGGTGATCGGCGCCGGGGTCAAGGTCGCCGCGGCCAGCGGCATGCGCCTGATCCCCGATACCTGGGCGCAGTCGGCCTATCTCGGCAGCTCCAAGGTCACCGCCTTCATCGGCACCAACCTGTCGCCGGCGCTGCTGGGCGTGGGCTACATCGTCGGCCTGAATGTGGGCATCGTGGTGCTGTCCGGCGCCATCCTGTCCTGGCATATCGCCATTCCGCTGTATCAGGCGTTCTTCATGAACACCGATCCGGCGCTGGCCGCGCAGATCGCCACCGCGTCCTCGGCCGAGGCGGCTTTCGCCATCTGGGGCGCCAAGATCCGCTATCTGGGCGTCGGCGCGATGCTGATCGGGGGAATCTGGACGCTGTTCTCGCTGCGCAAGTCGCTGCTCAACGGCGTCAAGAGCGGCTTTGCGGCCGCCCGCAAGAGCAGTGGCCCGGCGCTGGACCACACCGAACGCGACCTGCCGATGAAGTGGATGCTGATCGCGCTGGTCGCCTTCGTGCTGCCGCTGCTGGGCCTGTACCAGGCCATCGTCGGCCAGTGGCTGGTGTCGATCCCGATGACCCTGATCATGATTGTCGCCGGCTTCCTGTTCGTGTCGGTCTCGGCCTATCTGGCCGGGCTGATCGGCTCGTCCAACAACCCGGTCTCGGGCATCACCATCTCCACCATCCTGTTCGCCTCGGCGGTGCTGGTGGTGCTGCTGGGAGATTCCGGTCTGGAGAAGGTGGGCGTGGGAGGCGCACCGCTGGGCGCGGTGGCCGCGATCATGATCGGCGCGGTGGTGTGCTGCGCCGCCGCGGTTGGGGGTGACAACCTGCAGGACCTGAAGGCCGGTTACATCGTCGGTGCCACGCCGTGGAAGCAGCAGCTGATGCTGGGTATCGGCGCGTTCTCCTGCGCGCTGATCATGGCGCCGGTACTGAACCTGCTGGCGACCGCCTACGGTATCGGTGCGCCGACTGCCGAGCATCCCAATGCGCTGGCGGCGCCGCAGGCCAACCTGATGGCCTCGGTGGCCCGCGGCCTGTTCGGCGGCGACCTGCCGTGGTCGTTCATCGCGATGGGCGCGGCAGTGGGGGCGGTGATCATCGCCATCGACGAATGGCTGAAGAAGACCGGCAAGCGTTTCCGCGTGCCGGTGCTGGCCGCGGCCATCGGCATCTACCTGCCGCTGGAGCTGATGGTGCCGATCTTCCTCGGTGGCCTGATCTCCCATCTGGTGGAGCGGTTCCACAAGGTCCGTGCCGACGATGAAGCCGGCCGCGACCGCGTGCACAAGCCGGGCGTGCTGTTTGCCGCCGGCCTGATCACCGGTGAGGCGCTGATGGGTATCGCCATCGCCGTCCCGATCGTGATCACCGAGCGGGCCGATGTGCTGGCCGTGCCGGTGCAGTTGCCGGCCGCGCAGTGGATCGGCCTGGCGGTGCTGGCCGTGGTCGGCTGGCTGATCTACCGGGTGGGCAAGCGTGCCGAAGGCGCCCTGTAAGCAGCCTTTCCGCTGAAGGCGTGCCGCCTTCGCCGTGTGCCTCTCCGGAAGAACGGAGAGGGATAGCAGAGCCGCCCTCCGGGGCGGCTTTGTTTTGGGCGACTTGCGGCAACCGGGCGCTACCGCAAAACCGGCCCCGGCCCGCTTTGCGTTTCACGGTGGTTGGCCGGGCATGACTTCAAGCCTTTGCCACGGGCGGACCGGGGCGCCTACCATCGGCGTTTGCCGTTTTCTTTCGGAGATGCCCATGAAGCTTCGTCACGCCCTGTTGCCGTTGTGCCTGCTTGCCGCGTTGCCCTCGCTGGCCAATGCACGCGGATTTGAAGTCCGCGACATGGTCAAGCTGGACCGGGTGTCCGCTCCGTTGCTGACCGGCAACGGCGCGCAGGTGGTATTCACCAAGCGCGTGGTCGATGCCGACCTGAAGGCCAGCAGCAGCCTGTGGATCCGTGACCTGCGCACGCGCGATCTGGCGCCGCCGCGCCCGTTCACCCCGGAAGGCTGGAACGTCAATTCCGCCTCGGTCTCCGCCGATGGCCAGACCGTGTATTTCCTCAGCGGCAAGCACGGCAGCCAGCAGCTGTACGCGATGCCGCTGGCCGGTGGCGCGCCGCGCCAACTGACCGACTTCCCGGTGGATGTGGACAGCTACCGCATCTCGCCGCAGGGCGACCGCGTGCTGTTCAGCACCGGCGTGTTCCAGGACTGCGGTTCGGACCTTGCCTGCACCAGCAAGCGCCTTGACGCCGAGAAGGCGAAGAAGACCAGCGGGCAGGTGTTCGACAGCATGTTCGTGCGTCATTGGGACACCTGGAATGATGGCCGCCGCAATACCTTGTTCGTTGCGCCGCTGCCGGCCGCCGGTGCGGCGCCGGTGAAGGGGGCCTCGGCGATCAGCGCCACGCTGGCAGGCGATGCGCCGTCCAAGCCGTTTGGCGGCAATGAGGATTTCGTCTGGTCGCCGGATGGCAAGACCGTCGTGGCCAGCATCCGCGTTCAGGGCAAGCAGGAGCCGTGGTCGACCAACTTCGATCTGTACCGGCTTGATGCCGCCGGCAAGAAGGCACCGGTCAACCTGACCGCCGCCAACCCCGCGTGGGATGCCGGTCCGGTGTTCAGCGCCGACGGCAAGACCCTGTTCTACCGTGCGATGAAGCGCCCGGGCTTCGAAGCGGACCGCTTCGGCCTGATGGCGATGGACCTGGCCAGCGGCAAGACCCGTGAGATCGCGCCGCAGTGGGACCGCTCGGCCGATGGCATCACCCTGTCGGCCGATGGGCAGACCCTCTACACCACCGCGCAGGACATGGGCGAACACCCGCTGTTCGCGGTCAACATCGCCAGCGGCGAGCCGACCAGGCTGGTGGGCGAGGGCAGCATCTCGTCCTTCGATATCGCCGGTGATGCGCTGGCCTTCACCCGCAACTCGCTCAAGAGCGGCGACCAGGTGTTCACCAGCTCCACCGCTGCCGGCGCACCGCAGCGCGCGATCACCCAGAGCGCCGGCGAAATGCTCGAAGGCGTGGACTTCGGCGACTTCGAGCAGTTCTCGTTCAAGGGCTGGAACGACGAGACCGTTCACGGCTACGTGGTCAAGCCGCACAACTACGAGGAAGGCAAGCAGTACCCGGTGGCGTTCCTGATCCACGGCGGCCCGCAGGGCAGCTTCGGCAACGGCTGGAGCTACCGCTGGAATCCGCAGACCTATGCCGGCCAGGGCTACGCGGTGGTGATGATCGATTTCCACGGCTCCACCGGCTACGGCCAGGCCTTCACCGATGCGATCAGCCAGCACTGGGGCGACCGCCCGCTGGAAGACCTGCAGAAGGGCTGGGCCGCGGCGCAGCAGAAGTACCGCTTCCTCAACGGCGACAAGGCCTGTGCGCTGGGCGCCAGCTACGGCGGCTTCATGGTCAACTGGATCGCCGGCAACTGGAACGAGCCGTGGAAGTGCCTGGTGAACCACGACGGTGTGTTCGACCAGCGCGCCATGGGTTACGCCACCGAAGAATTGTGGTTCACCGAGTGGGAGCAGGGCGGCACGCCGTATGACGTCCCGCAGAACTACGAGAAGTTCAACCCGGTCAACCACGTCGCCAACTGGAAGAAGCCGATGCTGGTGGTGCAGGGCCAGCTGGATTACCGCATCCCGGTGGAGCAGGGCTTGGCCACGTTCACCGCGCTGCAGCGCCAGGGCATCGAGTCCAAGTTCCTGTACTTCCCGGACGAGAACCACTGGGTGCTCAAGCCGCACAACAGCGTGCAGTGGCATGACACGGTCAATGGCTGGCTGAAGCAGCACATCGGCCAGTAACGTTGCACGCAAGGGCACGTCCATACGGACGTGCCCTTTTTTGTTTCCGTCCTGTTGGCGGGAATCCTTCGGATCATTGGCAGACGATGCCCAGAACCGCTGACGGCGGTTTTTTGTGGACGCCTGCATGTCACGGCAAACAGGGGAGCATGGCGATGGTGGCAGCGGCAACGGGCGCATTGATCAGCAACGACATCATCGTGTTCGGCCTGATCGCCGCCACGCTGGGCGGTATTTTCTGGACATCAAGCAGCAATGCGCCATTGCTGAAAAAGTTCTACAGCTTCGTGCCCGCGTTGCTGCTGTGTTACTTCATTCCCGGCCTGTACAACACCTTCGGCCTGATCGATGGTGAAACCACCAAGCTCTACAACCCGGTCGCGCGCGATGTGTTCCTGCCCGCGGCGCTGGTACTGCTGACCCTGTCCATCGATCTGAAAGGCATCCTCGGCCTGGGCTGGAAGATGCTGGCCATGTACGTGGCCGCGGTGCTGAGCATCATGGGCGGGGCGCTGGTGGCGTTCTGGCTGATGGGCCTCATCCATCCGGACACGGTGGCCGGCAGCACCTGGGGCGGTATGGCGGCGCTGGCCGGCAGCTGGATCGGCGGCGGCGCCAACATGCTGGCAATGAAGGAGATCTTCGAGGTCGATGCCACCACCTTCGGCCAGTTTGCGGTGGTCGATGTCGGCGTGGGCTATGTGTGGATGGCGGTACTGATCTTTTTCGCCGCGCGTGCGCCGGCGCTGGATGCGCGCTCCGGCGCCGATACCCGCGCGCTGGATGAGCTGCGTGACCGTGTGGCCAGTTACCAGGCCCGGCACGCGCGCATTCCCGTGCTCGGCGATCTGATGGTGATGGCGGGCGTGGCGTTCGGCGCGGTAGCACTGGCCCATGGCCTGGCCGGTCCGCTGTCGGCCTGGTTCGCCGCCAACGTCAGCTGGTCCAGCGCGGTGAGCATGGACAAGCCGTTCGTGTGGGTAGTGCTGCTGGCCACGTTCATCGGGCTGGGGCTGAGCTTCACCCGCGCCCGTGAGCTGGAGGGCGTGGGCGCCTCCAAGTGGGGCTCGATGTTCCTGTATTTCCTGATCGCCTGCATCGGCATGCAGATGGATCTGCTGGCGCTGCTGCAGAAGCCGTGGCTGTTCGCCCTGGGCGTGCTGTGGATCGGCGTGCACATCGTGCTGCTGTGGCTGGCGGCCAAGCTGCTGAAGGTGCCGTTCTTCTATTTCGCCATCGCCTCGCAGAGCAATATCGGCGGGCCGGCCTCGGCGCCGGTGCTGGCCAGCGCGTTCCATCCGGCGCTGGCGCCGGTCGGGGTGCTGCTGGGCACGCTGGGCTACGCGGTGGGCACCGGTGCGGCCTACGTGGTGGGGATCACCTTGCGGGCGATGGCGGGCGCCGGATGAGGTGCTGCGGGTACCGGGCCGGGTGGAGCGGCGCGTGGGCCCCGTTTCGGCCGGTAGCCCGCGCGGATACATTGCATGCTAGGCTGGCGCCTCCTCGCCACGTTAGCCACGTGGCGTTTTTATTTCCCTTCGATCGACAGGAATGGCTGCATGCCGACCGAAATCAGTACCACTTTGATCACCAACGATATTGTCGGGCTTGGCCTGATTGCCGCCACACTGGGGCTGATCTTCCATCTGGCCAGCCGCCCTGACGGCTTCTGGCGGAAGTTCTTTACCTGGGTGCCGGCGCTGCTGCTGTGCTACTTCATTCCGGCCATCTACAACACCGCCGGGGTGATCGACGGCCACACCACCAAGCTCTACAACCCCATCGCGCGCGATGTACTGTTGCCGGCGGCGCTGGTGCTGCTGACGCTGTCCATCGACCTGAAGGGCATCGCCCGGCTCGGCCCGAAGCTACTGATCATGTTCGTCACCGGCACCGTGGGCATCATGCTCGGCGCGCTGGTGTCCTTCCAGGCGATGAAGCTGATCCACGCGCCCACCGTGGCCGGGGACACCTGGGCCGGCATGGCCGCCTTGGCGGGCAGCTGGATCGGCGGCGGCGCCAACATGGCCGCGATGCGCGAGACCTTCAACGTCGATGCCACCACCTTCGGCCAGTTCGCCGTGGTCGATGTGGTGTGTGCCAGCATCCTGCTGATGCCGGCCCTGATCTGGCTGGCCGGTCGTGCGCAGGGCATCGACGCACGCAATGGTGCCGACACCTCGGCCATCGACGACATGAAGCGTCGTATCGCCGACTACCAGACCAGGAGCGCGCGCATTCCGACCCTGACCGATCTGATGGTCATTGTCGGCGTCGGGCTGGGCATCGTCGGGGCGGCACATGCGCTGGCGGCGCCGCTGGCGACGTGGTGTGCGGCCAACATCAGCTTTGCCAAGCAGGCCTCGCTGGACAACCAGTTCGTCTGGGTGGTGATGCTGTCCACCTTCGCCGGTCTGGCGCTGAGCTTCACCCGCGCACGCGAGCTGGAAGCGGCCGGCGCCTCCAAGGTCGGCACGCTGTTCCTGTACTTCCTGATCGCCTGCATCGGTATGCAGATGGACTTGCTCGCGTTGCTGGAGCGTCCGTGGCTGTTCCTGCTGGGTGTGATCTGGATGGGTACCCACGTGCTGCTGCTGTATGTGGTCGGCCGCCTGCTGAAAGCGCCGATGTTCTTCCTGGCCATCGGTTCGCAGGGCAATGTCGGCGCCGCAGCTTCGGCGCCGGTGGTGGCGGCGGCCTTCCATCCCAGCCTGGCGCCGGTGGGCGTGCTGCTGGGCACGGTCGGCTATGCCACCGGCACGGTGCTGGCCTACCTCACCGGGCTGATGCTCAAGTGGATGGCCGGCGCGGCCTGAGTCGGCTGCCAGCGGCAGGAAACCCGGTCAAAAAGAAGGACAGCATCTGCTGTCCTTCTTTTTGGTGTTGCCGACGTCTTGAAATCAGCCCATCGCGAGATGCCGTCGACCAGGATCAGGTTCAATGATCGAATCGGCGGGGATCAAACGCGGGTGTTGCTGGAGCTGACGGATGCTGGCCTGCATCGGCATATCCCCTGCCGCTGCCAGATCTACGTTGCTGCGCCGATGTGCCGGGTCATGCAGGTTGCCTTGGACAGCGAATAGGCGGTCCCCGTGGATGAGCAGATGGTCGATTCTGTCCAGCCCGTCATCCGCCGAGCGCGCGGCGATACCCGCGGCGGTGTTGAGGAAGGACACGGCGTCTTTCAGGCCCAGCTTCTCCCGTTGGGGTCCAAGCTGGATAACCGCATCTTCGAACAACCGGTTCCCGGCACTAGTGGCCGATGCCGGGGCTTTGATTGCCTTGCCTTGTCCGGCATCGCGCAGCTGCTGCAGATCCAGCGAGTCCATCACCGAGGCGATACCATGCAGGTCAAGCCGATGCTTGAGCATTGCTCCGGGGACAAGGCGCCGGACAAAGGACAGTGGAGCGGGATCGGGTAGTTCGATTCGACGGCCAATGGCATCGGGCAGCGCCCATTTCAGCGGAATACTGTCTTCCTGCAGATGGGTGAGCAGCTCGTTTTTGACGCTGTAGCTGCGGATCAGCCCACCGGCTGCATATTCCTTGGCGGCGGCGGGGTCAATGTTCTCTCTTGAGAGCGTGTTGTTATGAACGCCGGCGCTGTTATAGGTCACAGCCGGGGTGTCGGTTACCACCGCTGCTGCTGAAGCCAATCCTCCACCCAAAGAGTGCCCTGTCAGTAAAAGCTCTTGTCCATACGCCTTCTTCGCTTGGCGGCCCAGTTCTATCGCATCTTCATACTGTTCTGTTTGCAAGCCTATTCCCGGGCCCAGGTTCTGTGGCCAGTCTTTTCCTTGATCTGTTCCGCAGAACGCAAGCACAACCTGTCCTGCCGGGCCTAGGTAGAGGCCTGCATCAAATCCGGATTTTCTGTTGTGCAACAAATCAGGATCGATGCTCTTGCCCGCTAGCTCTGCTTCATCGATGCGCGACCATCCAGAAGGCAGGTGCTGTGGCGCAGTGGCCTGGCGGTCCCGTCTACCAAGGGCGTCGACGTAAAGAGCCTCAATGACGTGCGGCAACTCCATGTCCAGGGCGTGTGGCTTGGCTCCTGAAACGGACTCCGCCGAGAAGGGCCTGGATGCAGTCGATTCCATGACACGCTCCCGTGCTGGTCAGTGTTCAACGGGAACGTTGTGTGTCTCCAGCCAACGACGGACTTGGGCTCTTCCGGATTTCCCTTCCGCATTGAGCAGTTTTTCCGGTGTCATGAAAAATGATGACTGGAATGTCTGCCCGGCATTGTTGCGGAGGGTCGGGTCTACCCCCGCTACCAGCAGTTTCAAGACGGTATCGGCGTCGTTGCCGGCGAGGAAAAGCAGGGTATTGCCGAGGTTGTCGCGGTGTTTCACGTCCGCTCCAGCACTGATCAGCAGGTCGCGTTGTGGGTGTTGTCCGTACATCACCGCAACGAACAGTGGCGTCCAGCCATTGGTCGGACGCGTGTAGTCGACGGGAACCTTGTGCTTGAGCAGAACCTCGAGGTACTCCGGTGGATCGACCATCGCGGCCATATGCACGACGGTTTCGTCATCCATGCCGATCAGGGAGGGATCGGCGCCGGCCTCCAGCAGCGCCTTGAGTGAAGCGGGCTTCTGGTTCCATATTGCCCATTCCAGCAGGGTCACATTGTATTGACCGCGGGCAGCCAGATCGGTGGTCGGTGCCAGTGCCTTTATCCGCGCGATAGCGCCGTCAGCAATGGCATCTGCCAACGGCTTCACGGCAGGATCGGTGAATGGGGTCTTCTGCGGGATGTCGGCTGCCACTCGTCCTTGCTCCTTTGCTTGAGACATTGCGCTTACGCATGAAGCGATATTGTTTATGCATGAAGTCGTTTTGCTTGCGCATGAAGCCACCAGCAACGAGGTGGCTATTGTTGCGAGAACACGGATCTTCCTCTGCATTCCAGTTTCCTTTCCGGTTGCACTGCACGGGTGGCATGACCTGGGATTCCCTGGTGATGGCCGATCCTAGCACCGGGATCTGTGGCGACCGGTCCTGCCCCTGTGATCGGCTTTGCAGATCGCGGACATGAAGGAACGGCAGGACAGCCGTTCTTCACGGCGCAGCTGCCGAACAGTGACGCACAGGGATGTGCATCATGAAAGAACGGCAGCACAGTCGTTCTTCACGCCGCAGCCGCCGAACGGTGACGCACAGGGATGTGCGTCATAAAAAAAAGGCGGGGCCAATGGCCCCGCCTTCTATGTTCTTCAAACCGCGGACTCAGCAGCAGCGGAAGCCACTCTTGCCGCCGAAGCGGGCGTCCTGGCGTTCGCGGAAGAAGGTCTTGTAGTCCATGACCGGACGGTCGGGATGCTTCTCCTGCATGTGCCGCACATAGTTGTCATAGTCCGGCACGCCGCAGCACAGTCGCGCGGTCTGTACCAGACGCCGCCAGGTGCGGCGGAACGTCTGGTACTGGCCGACCGGGACCAGTTCGGTGCCCATTACACGTCCATCTCGTGCGGCTTGAGCGCCACATACGGGGTTTCGCGGTCGGTGCGCACCGGCGAGCGGCGCGCCACCATGATGGTCTTGACCGAGTACACCAGCACCGCGAACACCACGAACAGGAACAGCGCGGTGAGGCCGGCGTTGATGTAGTTGTTGACCATCACCTGCTGCATCTGTCCGAAGTCCTTGGACGGCGGCAGCAGATTGCCGGCGGCAATCGCATCACGGTACTTGTGCGCCTGGGCCACGAAGCCCACCGCCGGTTCGCTGGAGAAGATCTTGATGAAGCCGGCCGCGGTGGTGCAGATCAGCAGCCAGATCGCCGGCAGCAGCGGCACCCACGCGTACTTCTCCTTCTTCATCTTGAACAGCACAACGGTGCACAGCAGCAGCGCCACGCCGGCCAGCATCTGGTTGGCGATACCGAACAGCGGCCACAACATGTTGATACCGCCCAGCGGATCGGTCACGCCCTGATACAGGAAGTAGCCCCACAGCGCCACGCAGCCGCCGGTGGCGATGAAGCTGGCCACCCACGAATCGGTGCGGCGCAGTGCCGGCACGAAGTTGCCCAGCAGGTCCTGCAGCATGAAGCGGCCCGAACGGGTACCGGCATCGACCGCGGTGAGGATGAACAGCGCTTCGAACAGGATCGCGAAGTGGTACCAGAACGCCATCATGCCGTCGCCCGGCAGCACCGCATGCAGGATCTGCGCGATACCCACCGCCAGCGTCGGGGCGCCGCCGGCGCGCGAGAGGATGGTGCTTTCCCCGATCTCGGCCGCGGTGGTGGTCAGCTGCTCCGGGGTGATCGCAAAGCCCCAGTTGCTCACCACCTGCGCGGCATGGACCACATCGGTGCCGATGATCGCCGCCGGGGAGTTCATCGCAAAGTAGATGCCCGGTTCGATGATCGAGGCTGCCACCATCGCCATGATCGCCACGAACGATTCCATCAGCATGCCGCCGTAGCCGATATAGGCGGCGTGGCCCTCATTGGCCAGCAGCTTGGGCGTGGTGCCCGAGCTGATCAGCGCATGGAAGCCGGAGACCGCGCCGCAGGCGATGGTGATGAACAGGAACGGGAACATGCTGCCCTTCCACACCGGGCCGGTGCCGTCGGTGAACTGGGTCAGCGCCGGCATCTTCAGCTCCGGCATCACGATCAGGATGCCGATCGCCAGGCCGACAATCGTGCCGATCTTGAGGAAGGTGGACAGGTAGTCACGCGGGGCCAGCAGCAGCCACACCGGCAGCACCGCGGCCACGAAGCCGTAGCCGATCAGCATCCAGGTGATCTGCACGCCGGTGAAAGTGAACATCGGGCCCATGACCGGATCGGCGGCGACCTTGCCGCCGTACCAGATCGCGGCCAGCAGCAGCGCCAGGCCGACCACCGAGATCTCGCCGATCTTGCCGGGGCGGATGTAGCGCATGTAGATGCCCATCAGGATGGCGATGGGCATCGTCGCGATCACCGTGAACATGCCCCACGGGCTGCCTTCCAGTGCTTTCACCACGATCATCGCCAGCACCGCCAGGATGATGATCATGATCATGAAGACGCCGAACAGCGCGATGGTGCCCGGCACCGGGCCCATCTCCTCGCGTACCAGGTCGCCCAGCGAACGGCCGTTGCGGCGCGTGGAGATCATCAGGATCATGAAATCCTGCACCGCGCCGGCCAGCACCACGCCGGCAATCAGCCACAGCGTGCCAGGCAGGTAGCCCATCTGCGCGGCCAGCACCGGGCCGACCAGCGGGCCGGCGCCGGCAATGGCGGCGAAGTGGTGGCCGAACAGCACATGCTTGTTGGTCGGCACATAGTCCAGACCATCGTTGTTCAGAACCGCCGGGGTGGCGCGGGTGGGATCAACGCCGATGACCTTCTTGGCGACGAACAGGCCGTAGTAGCGGAACGCGACCAGGTACAGCGAAACCGCCGCCACCACGATCCACAACGCGTTGATGTGTTCGCCGCGGCGTAGCGCCACCACGCCCAGACAGAATGCGCCGATCAGGGACAGCAGCGCCCAGCCGGCTTTGGAGAAACCTTTCATCGAGTCGCCTCGCAGGAGATTGGCTCAAGGTTCTACCCATGGACGGCGGGGGTCAACGGATATGGCGGTGGCGGGACCCCAGACTTTGGTCTTACGGTGAAACCCCTGACAAACCTGACTGCGGGTTGCGTGGCGTGTCGCTTGCACCAGCACTGGAACAATCGGTTGCGAGGGCGGTGCTTGGTCCTGCCGTGGGCAGCCTCCATTGTCTGGATATCTTTCAAGGAGCCTGATCATGACTGGTGACACCGCGGCCCGCGTGGTCCGCAACCTGCGGGGCATGCCCACCTCCGATGGTGCCGGCGTGCGTCTGACCCGGGTGATCGGCACGCCGGCGCTGCCGGAGCTGGATCCGTTCCTGATGCTGGACGAATTCGGCACCGACAAGCCGGAGGATTATCTGGCCGGTTTTCCCGACCATCCGCACCGCGGCTTTGAAACCGTCACCTACATGCTCGACGGCCGCATGCGGCACCGCGACAACCACGGCAACGAGGGCCTGCTGACCCCGGGCAGCGTGCAGTGGATGACCGCCGGGCGCGGGCTGGTGCATTCGGAGATGCCCGAGCAGGAGTCCGGGCGCATGCGCGGTTTCCAGCTGTGGGTGAACCTGCCGGCGCGCGAGAAGATGACCGATCCGCGCTACCAGGAGTTCGCCGCCGAGCGCATTCCTCAGGTCCAGCCGGCCCAGGGCGTGAGTGTCAAAGTCATCGCCGGCAGCGTCGGCGATGTCAGCGGCCCGATCGTGCAGCCGGCGACCGATCCGCTGTATCTGGATATCACCCTGGCGCCCGGCAGCTCGTGGCAGTACACGCTGCCGGCCGGCCACAACGCGTTCGCCTATGTGTTCGAAGGCGGCATGACGGTGGGCGAGGGCGCAAATGCACGCGTGCTGGCGCAGAGCGAGCTGGCCGTACTCGGCGGTGGTCCCCAGCTGCAGTTGCAGGCCGGCCCGCAGGAAGCGCGCCTGATCCTGGTCGCCGGGCGCCCGCTGGGCGAACCGGTGGCGCGTCACGGCCCGTTCGTGATGAACACCCGGCAGGAACTGATGCAGGCCTTCGTGGATTACCAGGAAGGCCGCTTCTGACCGATGCGCCGTCCGCGCCGCAGGAGCGCGGACGGGCCGCGCGGGGCGTCAGTTGCCGCTGCCGGCCAGCGCCGGGGCGTTGAGGTTCAGGGCCTGGGTCAGCGTCTGCAGGCTGGCCAGCTCGCCGCCGTCGGCCGCTTCGATCCAGATCTGGGCATAGCGCTTCTTGTCCAGCTTGACCACGGTGATACGGCGCGACTCCAGCCCCGGCAGGTCGCGGCCGCCCATATCCATCTTGTACCAGTGCAGCGCCTCGCCGCCGAAGGTGCCTTTTTCCGCGCGCAGCGCCCGGGTCAGGGCGATGCCCGGATCACGCGCGGTCAGCATCATGTTGAGCACGGTACGGCCATCGGGGGTGGTGGCCTTGCAGACGATGAAGTCGCTCTGGGCCTGCTGTTCCCAATGCAGGCCGCTGTCGGCCGGCAGCAGCGGGCACTGGGCGGTCTGCTGGGCCGAGGCGGTGGCAGCGGCGGCAAGCAACAGGGCGGCACAAACGGTTCGGACAGTCTTCACTTCGCTTTCCCCATGAAACACCGCCCGCTACCGGCGCGATGGATGTTGTGTGGATCGTTGAAGGCGGTTGCGCGGCTGGTGGCCAGTTCCCTCGCGCCCGTTGCGCGCATCCCCATGCGCGCCAGCCGAGGTCCGACGGTATTACACAACCGCCGTCACTTGCAAAGCATGTTTCAGATCACACAAAAAAGCGGCCCCGCCGGGGGCCGCTTCTGTCGCGGGCTACCGGCAACGGCCTAGGTGTCGCTGCCGATCCACTTGTAGGCGATGCCGCCGATCATCGCGCCCAGGATCGGGGCGACCCAGAACAGCCACAGCTGGCTGATTGCACCGGAGCCGGCAAACACGGCAACGGCGGTGGAGCGGGCCGGGTTGACCGAGGTATTGGTGACGGGAATGGAGATCAGGTGGATCAGGGTCAGTGCCAGACCGATGGCGATCGGCGCGAAGCCGGCCGGCGCGCGGCCATGGGTGGCACCCATGATCACCACCAGGAAGAATGCGGTCATCACCACCTCGCACAGGAACGCCGCCGCGACGCTGTAGCCGCCCGGCGACAGCGCCCCGTAGCCGTTGCTGGCGAAGGCGCCGGCCTGGCTGCCGTCGATGGCGAAACCGGCATTGCCCTGGGCGATCTGCAACAGGATGAACGCCGCCGCCACGCCGCCCAGCACCTGCGCCACGATGTACGGCAGCAGGTCTTTGCCGGAGAAGCGGCCGCCGGCCCACAGGCCCACGCTCACCGCCGGGTTGAAGTGGGCCCCGGAGATGTGGCCGAAGGCATAGGCGCCGGTCAGCACGGTCAGGCCGAAGGCCAGCGCCACCCCATGGAAACCGATCCCCAGCGGATTGCCGTCGCCACCGAAATTGGCCGCCAGCACCGCGCTGCCGCAGCCGCCCAGCACCAGCCAGAACGTGCCGAGAAACTCGGCCGCCAGTCGCTTGCTCATATCCATGCGTGTTTCCCCTCGATTCCCCGGAGCGGGTGGGGGAAACATAAGCCAGCGGCGTGCCGGCGGCGTATTGAAAGCGTTAAGGCCGCGGCGGCTTAGGCCGGCAGCGGAATGAACTCCTTGTCATCGCCCGGAATCGTGCCGAAGCGGCCGGCCTGCCAGTCGTCCTTGGCCTGCTCGATGCGCTCCTTGGAGCTGGAGACGAAGTTCCACCACAGGTGGCGCGGACCATCCAGCGGCTCGCCACCCATCAGCATCGCCTTGACCGGGGTTCTGGCGCGCAGGCGCCCGCGCGCGCCGGCCTCGGGAAGGACCAGGTGCATGGCCGGCACATCCACCCCGTCCAGCTGCGCCTCGCCTTCCAGAATGTAGAGCGCACGCTCCACGTGGCTGGCGTCCAGGTCGATCTCCGCGCCCGGGTCCAGATCGATGGCCACATTCAAGGTGTCGGCAAACACCTGCACCGGCGATTCCTCGCCATAGGCGCGGCCGGCGATCACCCGCAGCAGCGCACCGTTCCGGCGCTGCTGCGGCAGCTGGCCGGCGCTGAAGTGGTGGAACGCCGGGGCGGTTTCCTCGTGCGACTTCGGCAGCGCGATCCAGGTCTGCATGCCGTGCAGCGGGTGGTCGTGGCCACGCTCGGCCGGCGGGGTGCGCTCGGAATGGGCGATGCCACGGCCGGCGGTCATCCAGTTCACATCACCCGGGCGGATGATCTGCTCCGAACCCAGCGTGTCGCGGTGGCCGATCTGCCCGGACCACAGGAACGTCACCGTGGCCAGGCCGATATGCGGATGCGGGCGCACGTCGATGCCCTGGCCGGGGGCGAACACCGCCGGGCCCATGTGGTCGACGAACACGAACGGCCCAACGCTGCGCGCCTGCAGGGTGGGCACCGCACGCCGCACCTGGAAACCGCCCAGGTCGTGCACGCGCGGATTGAGGATCGTGGTCATGGAAAACTCCCGGTTGCGTTGGGCCGCAGGATTGCACGGGGGCGGGGCGCTGTCCGTACCGGCCCGGAAACGGATTGTTGCGACAGGCCGTGGTCACCCTCGGCCTCACCCGGCCGGGGCGCGGCCATCGCGGCGCGAGGCCAGCCGGTCGGCCAGCCGGGTCGGCTCGGGCAGGCGGTAGCGCCCCAGGCAGGCCAGCACCAGCGAAAGACTCGTCGGGACCGACACCCGGTGGCCGGGCGAGACAAACAGGGAGTTGCAACGCGGCTTGCTGCGCAGCACCCAGCCGACCTGACGGTCCTTGTGCCACAGCGGGGTGTGATCGCCCCGCAGCGGGCCGGGTTCGTCGTAGTCGCCGACCAGCCGGCTTTTGGCCACGCCGATGCAGGGCAGCCCGCTAAGCACGCCCAGGTGCGCGGCGATGCCCAGGCCACGCGGGTGGGCGATGCCATGGCCATCCACCAGTACCAGCGCCGGAGCGGTACTCAACTGCTGCAGCGCCTGCCACGCCGCCGGCAGCTCGCGGAAGCTCAGCAGGCCGGGAATATAGGGCAGGGCGGTGGGCAGGCGCGCCACACGCGACTCCAGTGTCTGCAGGGTGTCGCCCTCCAGCAGCACCGCCGCCGATCGGGTGGTGCGGCCGGCGTCCTCGAAGCCGGTATCCACCCCGGCCAGCCGGGCGGGCAGGGCGGTGAGTGCATCCTCCAGCGACACCTGCGCGGCAAGGCGGCTCTGCAGGGCCCACAGCGCACGCAGATCTTCCGGGGTCGACCGCTCGGGCAGCGGGGGCAAGGCGGTGTCGAGCATGCCGGCAGCATGGCACGGCCCCGGTCAAGGCGGCGTGGCGTGCGCGGCCACTCCGCGTGAAGCGGCTACAATCCAGCGCCTACCCCACCTCCGGAGACCTCTGCTGTGACCCGTAAACTCGTGCTGTTGCGCCATGGCCAAAGCCAGTGGAACCTCGACAACCGTTTCACCGGCTGGGTCGATGTCGATCTCACCGAGCAGGGCCGCCAGGAGGCCGCCACCGCCGGCCGCTTGATGAAGGAAGAAGGGCTGCAGTTCGATGTCGCCCACACCTCCGTGCTCAAGCGTGCCATCCACACCCTGCAGGGCGCGCTGGCCGAGATGGGCCAGGACTGGCTGCCGGTTGCCAAATCCTGGCGTCTGAACGAGCGTCATTACGGTGGCCTGCAGGGCCTGGACAAGGCCGAGACCGCCGCCAAGCACGGCGAGGACCAGGTCAAGGTGTGGCGCCGTTCCTACGACATCCCGCCGCCGCCGATGGACCTGGCCGATCCGGGCCATCCCAGCCACGACCGCCGCTACGCCGGCCTGGACCGCAACGCGCTGCCGGCCACCGAATCGCTGGCCACCACGCTCGATCGCGTGCTGCCGTACTGGTTTGACGCCATCGCCCCGCAGCTCAAGGATGGCAAGACCGTGCTGGTCACCGCCCACGGCAACTCGCTGCGCGCGCTGTACAAGTACCTCAACAACGTGAGCAAGGAAGAAATCCTCGAGCTCAACATTCCCACCGGCATCCCGCTGCTGTTCGAGCTGGATGACGACCTGGCGGTGCAGTCGTTCCGTTACCTGGGCGATCCGGAAGCGGCCAAAAAGGCTGCCGAGGCCGTGGCCAACCAGGCCAAGGCCCGGTAAGTAACACGCCCTGCAATCCCCTCACGACACCCGGCCGATGCCGGGTGTCGTCGTTTACGGCAGCGCCGCCCCGGCGCGGCCTTCCGGTGTGCCGGGGCGCGCCGCGTTTGCACCCCCAAGCGGGGGCCGTCGCGTGGCACCGGTCGGCGCTGGCCGGTGCCGTGGCAGCGGCGCCCCCGCGCGGCTTTCCGGTAGACCGGCGCGCGGCGGCGTTGCACCAAAAAGGGGCATCGATGGCACTTGAAACGGCATCGATGCCGCTTTTTTCGCCATCGATGCCACTTTGACCGGCAACGTTGCCCCTTTTTGGGGCATCACTGCCGCTTTTTTCGGCACGCTTGCCCCTTTTTGGGGCATCGATGCCACTTTTTCCGGCAACGTTGCCCCTTTTTGGGGCAACGATGGCACTTGAAGTGGCAACGATGCCGCTTTTTTCGGCATCGATGAGACTTCTGTCTCAAAAGCAGGCGTTTCCGGGCTGCCCGTAGCCGCCCACAGCGGCGCGAACGGCTCCGGTTCCCCGTGCCGGACCCCACAACCGCTTGGAGCAGGCCCCAAAAGATCGCCCCGAAGGGCGGCGGGTTACTGCAAACGGCGCAGGCCGGCGCCACGTTGGCCTGGAAAACCGGCTGCCGGACCGGGCAAAACGACCCGGCCGGCTCAATCAGGCCACATACCGGCAGCGGCGTTACACCGGAGCATCGGGGGTCTAATCGATATGGCGACTTTCCTGCGGCATAACACCGGCCGCAGGCACCGGCCGGCCGTCCGGGGAAATAACGCAACCCCTTGAGCCGGCGCCGGATTTCCCCGGTTCACATCGTCGCAACCTGCGGCCATACTCCGCGCTACACCCCACTTTCGGGGTCTACTTAGAGTTAGGCTCCTCATGCAAAAGATTGATCTACCAAGAATCACAGAGCGCTTTCGAGGCTTCACGCTCCCTGAAAACGGCGTGATGACCGTATTTGACTACGATGAGGTGTACTCGGTCTCACTGCGGCCGCCGTCCGTTGACGTACTTGATGGCAATCCTTATTCGTTTGCAGATCTGCATCCGGAGCATTTGGGCGTATCCGACACGCCGCCAATGCTTCAAGTCGGCGAGGCCACCGTTTCTTATAACTTCAACCCTTTTGCAAAATCTCAGAGAGTACGCCTAGAGCTTAGGGGACATCTTCAAGAGATTTCCTTCACGACGCTCTCGGGCGATTGGTTCGTTGCTTCATTGTCACCGGACGGCCTATACCTAGTCGTAGCCGAGCCGTACTTGCTAGAGGTTCTACTCCCTTTCCTGTGGAGAGGCCTAACAATTCGTTCAAGGCGAAGCCGCTTCGCGGCTCGCCTTAACTCTGGCGTTATGCCCCAATGAGACATTCCCGCAGATGAAACGACTGCTCGCCCCTATCCTGGCTCTCTTCGGCACTTCGAGCGCCGCTCAACCTCAACCCAAGGTCGAGATGGTGGATACAAAATCAATTCGCTACTCCATGCCGACTGTTGCGGCGGACTCCCTTGAGTTTGCTGCTCCAAACCGCGAGTCCTTTGAAGGTGCGCCACAATTCCACGAGGATGAGTGGGCCCAATTGGAGTTCTTTCCAAAAAGTCGCCTAGAAGAGATCCAACGACTCTTGGCTGAGTACAAGCCCTTTGAGCGGGCCCATCGGGGGCAATATGGCTGGGACCAGATTTACGCGCGCAATGTGGCGCGCGATCTAATCATCGCGGGCACGGATGCAGTCTCCAACCTAGCCGGCACTCTTGACGCAGTTTAGGAAAATTCTCCGATTCTCCTGACCTCGTCGAGTGCGCTTGGCCAAGTCAAATATGGGTTTGCCCTTGCTGTTGCTCATAAGATCAACTTGTATGGCCTCAAGAGCGAGAGTGGCATCACCGTTCTTGGCGCCATACTCGACTCCGGCGCGGACGATCTAGTCCTCACCAAGACGTTCGCCAAACTTAACTCTGCGCACAACCTGATTCTCGTAGATTGGCGCAGCCAGATGATTCTGGTTGGGGTTCACAGCAACGGCGACATCGACATGTGGCGCCCCTAGTTTGGGCATAACAATTCATTCAAGCCGAACCCGCTTCGCGGGTCGGCTTAACTCAGGCGTTAGGCCGTGGTGGAGCAAAAGCTAGTTGGGCGTTCCTTCGGCACATGGTTCCGGTAGCGTCAGGCCCTGGCTTCGGTCGCATCGCGCTTCACGGCTCACCGGGCAGGCCCCGTCCCACAAGTTGTGGCAATCTCGGTAACAAGCGGCAGTGCTGGGGAGCACGGTTGCAATACCAAACCGTTCGGCCACTCACTGCCTAACAAGTCATCCAAGCCGACGTTGCTCCGCAACGCGGCTTAATTCTGGCGTTAGGCATCAGAGGAGGAATCTCGTATGACCCAGCAGTTGATCGAGCAAGCCATCCGTTCCAAGTCAGTAATTTCATTCAACTACAGCAATCATCCTCGTGTAGCTGAGCCTCACGTGCTTGGCATCAAGGACGGAGTACTGCAATTCCTTGGCTATCAGATTGGTGGTTCCAGCAGTTCTGGTGGGCTCCCAGAATGGCAGCGGTTCGACCTTGCAAAAATGTCTGGGCTTTCTATTACACAACAGACGTTCCCCGGGCGTAGGCCAACCAAGTCTGGAGGGCGCGGCCCTTGGGATATCGAAATTGTTGTGGTTGATGCCTAACAATTCATTCAAGCCGACGCCGCTTCGCGGCGCGGCTTAATTCCAGAGTTAGGGCTCAACCCGTGGCTAATCCGATATCTGAAAGAATGGCTAAGGGCACGATCGGTGAGCTGCTTGTGCAGACTCGCCTGCTTCAGTACGGAGTCCAAGCTGCTGCTCCTATCAAGGACAGCGGCAATGATCTGATCGCGCTCAAGGGATACGTGGTCAAAACCATCCAGGTCAAGACCTGCACAGAACGTTTTGGCACCCTCGATCTTCCAGAAAAGTATCATCTGGTGGCGCTCGTAAAGCTGCACGGATACGACACCGAGCTGCAACTAGACCAAACCAAGGTGTACTTGGTCCCAAAGGATCAGATTGCCGGCCTCAACATCAACCGGGAGGCTGACATGGCGTGTTTTTCGATTTCGCAGGGGCTCGTTGATGCGTTGTTTGTTGAGCCCTAACAATTCATTCAAGCCGACGCCGCTTCGCGGCGCGGCTTAATTCGGGCGTTAGGCCTCAGGAACCGGCAATGAAGGCCCTTCTTTTTCTCGGCTCCCGCCGTGTGTCATCCCCGCCTCAGCCCCCTCGACTCGGCGAACGCGTCGCTGCCTTCTTGGCGATGCATCTACGCGAGCGTTTTGAAACACAAGTGGTGGATCCGCTCGCCTACCCGGTATCGGAAGTGTTCAAGCCTGCCTTCGCTTACAACCGGGGAGCCAAGCCCCAACCGTTAGCCCGCCTCGAGGACCTTATTCGGGAGTCGGATGCCTACGTCATGCTGAGCCCCGAGTACAACCACTCAATGAGCCCGGCGCTTGCAGACCTGCTCAATCACTTCCCAAGCTCGGCGTTTTCATTCAAGCCAAGCCTCATCGCCACTTACTCCAGCGGCCAGTGGGGCGGCACCCGCGCGGCGGTGAACATGCGCTCCTTCCTAGCGGAACTGGGCTGTCTGCCCGTATCGGCCATGGTGCACTTCCCCAGCGCAGACCAGGTTTTCGCCCAGAACGGCGAGCTGTTGGAAGGGCAGGATCCCGCCAGATGGGAGCGGTATGCCGGCCGGGGGGTTGAACAGCTCTATTGGTGGGCGGCTGCCGCGTCTCATCAGCGGCAGGCGATTGATCCATTTGGGCTGTCGCCGGCCTTCTCGCGCACCCCCGCGGAGCGGAATGCGCCAGAGGCCTAACAATTCGTCCAAGCCGACGCCGCTTCTCGGCGCGGCTTAACTCAGATGTTAGTCGTCAATAAAAATGGCCGCAATTTGTGCAAAATGCAAAAAGCCTCTCTCAGTTACCGTCTGGGATCTTCTGCCTTACGGCATTTTCGACCAGGTTGAGATAAGGTGCTTAATCTGTGGAATTAAAAATCGCCTTCCGCGGCCACTCACAGTCATTGCCGTGCCAATCGCTGCACTTACTGCACTGACACTATCTGTTGCAACCATTCCAAACAATGCATCCACATCTCTTCGGTCAATTGTAATTTTTATTGCAGCCTTAAGCATCGCGTACGCCCTAATAGTAAACGTCATTCTCCGGCTTTATATATTACTCACTAATCGCCCGTTCATCGTGCCACCGCGTGACGGCTAACAATTAATTCAAACCGACGTTGCTGCCGCAACGCCAGTAACGGGGTCGGGTTGAGTTCTGTGGGATGTAAAAGTGAACCCGATCCCGTTCTTGCTCCTCTGTTGTTGTACCGATATCCCGTTCGCCAGTTCATCAGACATCAGGTGCCATTTGACATGACAGCGACAAACGCATCTTCTGGGCCCGGTTTTGCAGTTCTGTACCGCTGGCGGCTTCACTCCGGTTCGGAAAGTGCTTTCATCGAAGCGTGGTCCAAGGTGTCCGGGTTACTGCGCTCGGAGCGCGGTTCGCTTGGTTCCCGGTTGCATCGGGGGGCCGATGGCCTCTGGTACAGCTACGCCCAGTGGCCCAGCGCGGAAGCGCGTGATGTGGCGTTCGCATTGGGGTCCGTTGATCCCGTGGCCAGTGCGCAGATGGCAAAGGCTGTTTCGGAGCGTTTTCCGGAGATCGTTCTCGACCCGGTCGCCGACTTCATGCTGCCAATGGGCGCGGATGGTTCCTGAGGATGGGTTCCACTCGATGTCGCGTCACCACCCCGGTTTGATTCCCCCATAACCGTTCTATGGAAACCTTCAAGTAGCGGGGGCAGGTTGAGTTCCATGGCATGTAAAAGGGAACCTGGCCCGCTCGTTTAGAGGTAGGGGATTTGGGATAGATGATGCTTCCAACTTTGGTTCTAGCCGGTATCAACCCGTGGTCGGCACCGCATCCGGCAGTGATGAGTGCGCGTGAACGGTCTTCAATACCGTCTTACCAGGTACTGTGTTCACAGGCACTCTCCGGCGTTCATCGAAGAACGCCTGACAATTCGTCCAAGCCGACGCCGCGTCGCGGTACGGCTTAATCCAGGTGTTAGCTGTCCGAGCACGTTCATCCGCGACTTGGGAGTAGATATGAATGCACCACCGAAGTGGTTGAAGCCTGTAGCGGTGCTTGCCTTGCTTTGGAATCTTCTCGGCCTGGCTGCCTTCGGCCTGGACCTGAGTCTGTCCGCTGCTGATATCGCAAAGCTGCCAGCGGCGCAGCAAGAACTCTATGCCTCTCGCCCGCTCTGGGCCGTAGCAGCCACGGCACTGGCTGTAATCGCCGGGACTTTAGGCTCGGTTGGGCTGCTGCTTCGTAAGCACTGGGCGTTTCCTGTATTTGTTGCCTCGCTGCTTGGGATCCTGCTGCAGGATCTCAACTTGTTCGTCCTTACGGACAGCGTGCGGCTGGGCGGCCCGGCGGTGGTGGCAATGCAGGGCGTAGTGCTGGCGGTTGGAATCGCCTTGGTCCTGCTGAGCCAGAAAGGCGTCAAAGCCAGCTGGCTGGCATAGTCGCGGTCAGCTAACAATTCATCCAAGCCGACGCCGTTTCGCGGCGTGGTTTAACGCAGGTGTCAGGCCTCATGTTCAAGAGAATCGCGCTCATTGCCATGGTGTTGCTGCTGGTCCTGGCCCAAGGCTACTTCATCTATGCCGTACAACACGGCGCTGTTGAGGCATTCACGGGAACTTGGAGCAGCTTCAACGTCACTCAATCAGGCTATTCGCGGTTCGTATTTCGCACTATCAAATGGTGGTGGGTCTTGCCTGGACTCAGTCTGCTTGTTGTCGGCCTTGCCGCATGGAGGCCTACAGCCCGTCATGTCGGCTTTGCATTGGCTTTGAGCTTCATCGGTACTGTTGCTTTGTACTGGTCTGCATACGTACCCTCGCTGTTCATCCGCGTATGAGGCCTACCCGTTCATTCAAGCCGACGCCGCTGCGTAAAGCGGCTTAATTCAGGCGCCAGCCGGATTTGGAGGATTCGTGCAAAAGGATGACTACTGGTTTCCCGCAAAAAAATACGGCTGGGGTTGGGGGTTTCCCGTCAAATGGCAAGGTTGGCTGGTCCTTTGTGCCGCCGTTGCACTTCTCGTTACAGCTTTTTTCTTGTTTCCTCCGGCCAGCAATATCGTTGGCTTCATGTGCATGACGTGGGCGGTTATTCTCGTGCTTGTTTTCGTCTGCTGGCTTAAGGGCGAGAGGCCACGATGGCGCTGGGGCTAGTACAGGCCAGCTGACAGTTCATTCCATTAATTCAAGTCGATGCCGCTGAACGGTGTGGCTTGACTCAGGCGTCAGGTGCTGGGAGGGCCATGAAAATCTTGACTTCAGCAATGCTTGTTGGCGGTGTGGCTGGCGGACTGGGGGTCTTGCTGATGCGCCTGCTCATGCCGCGCAAGTCATGCCCCAAATGCGATGCGGTGCTGCCGCGCTTTCGCAAGCCCGCCAATGGTCGCGAGGCAATGCTTGGAGGTTGGTCCTGCGCGTCTTGCAATGCAAAGATTGGCCGCAATGGCAAGTTGATTCAGGACTAGCGGAACGTCCGGCGTGCCGGAGAATGTGTTCAAGCCGAAACTTCATAGCCACACCAACACCATGGCAGAACGAGCTGGCCATGTTGCCGGCCACGCGCTGCCATCCGGCGTGACGTGGGTGTTAGGGTTGACGGGCAGCAATCCCACAACCTGGAGGTGCACGATGAAAACTGTAGCCGCATTCCTGTTTCTGACCAGCGTTTCGCTGGGGGCATCGGCGGGCGTACCAGAGCGCGTTCAGTTCACTGGCACTCTGCAGTTTGATGATTCTGCGCCGGTTACCCTTGATTTGCAGTTGCCATCCAGACAGGCCGCCAGGCTTCGCCTTTCCGATGGTTTCACACTTGAGCTTGCGACGCCGGGCAACGCTGTCAGCGTTGATAATGCACTGATCAGACTCATCGCCCCCTCAGGCGAGATCATGCATACCGCGGCGATTCCGGACTCCGGCCTTGCCAGTACTTCATTTGCTTATAGGGTTTGCGCGGGAGAGGTTACATACCTCAGTCCGGCACCGGCAGTCGTGCCAGCATGCGGGAAGTGAGTCTTGGCAGGTCATTCGAGCCGACGCCACTTCGCGGGTTGGCTTGACTCCGCCGCTGTGCTCCAGAGTCTGCGGCTCCGGCCTTCGCAAAACCTCATTCCGCAGTTATCACGTTAACGGGCATCGAGAATGGCTGGAAATTTGCGTGTGAATGCCATCTGCGCGATCTTGCCCGGCGCTTCTCGCATGCGTGGAACGTTGCCGTCGACGACCGTAGCCAGACGCCGGCCATCTTCACGAACGGGGCCACGATATGGCGCCTCAGTTTGACCGATAGCCAAGGGTGCGTGCGGCTCACTACCGAACCGTAGGCTTGGGCCAATTTCCGTGCCCTCGGCGCGCTCTCGATACTGCCTTCCTTGGCTGCCGCCCCAGGATGCCTGGCCGGTGTGCCGATGGCCGGCACCGACCGGGATTGCGGGGGGATGTGGTGACTTGGCGCACACGGTGTGCGGAAAACAGAAGGCCCGGCAGTGCCGGGCCTTCTGTATGTCACTGCGGCGACGGCCATCGCGGCGCGGTGACCGGGTGTCAGACTTCTTCCAGTGCGCCGGCTTGGATGATCCGGGTGAATTCGTGGAACACGTCCGGGTCGATCAGCCGGCCCTGTTCCTCGGTGAGGATGCCCATGGCGCGCGAATGCGGCATGGGGCCGCGATAGGGACGGGCCGAGGTCATCGCATCGTAGCCGTCGGCGATGGTGAGGATGCGCGCTTCCAGCGGGATATCGCCGCCTTTCAGGCCGTCCGGGTAGCCACTGCCATCGAAGGCCTCGTGGTGGTGGCGGATCAGGCGGGCTACGTGGTCCGCATCCTCGCGCCCGGTGGCGCGGAACAGGCGCGCGCCGCGTTCAGGATGGGTGCGCATCGCCCGGCATTTTTCCTCGTCCAGACGGCCCGGATGCAGCAGCACGTCATCGCGGATGCCGATTTTGCCGACATCGTGGAAACGAGCGGCCAGCACCAGGTGGCCCAGGCGGTCCTCGGACAGGTCACAGCGCTTGCCCAGCGCCAAGGCCAGCTGCGAAACCCGGTCACAATGGATATCGGTGTAGCTGTCGCGCTGATCCAGCGCGGCGGCCAGCACCTCGATGGCGCAGGAGTTGTCTTCCGGAGGGATGGAAAGTCCCACGGGTGAGGAAATAGATGGCATCAGTACGGAGCCGGGGGGGACGGCCGCGTGCGTAAGAGTGGGGGCGCCTATTGTCGGTACGCCCGCCTTTTCACGCAATCTTCATCGGTTGTCTTAATCAGGGCTTTCACGGCCGCAGAGTGGTCAGCAGGGCGCGTGCGGCGTTGAAACGGTCGGCACTTTCCGGCAGCGGATGCCTGATGCGCAATCTGTCCGGGCCCTCCATCTGGTACAGCTTGGGCTGCTTCTGGATCAGCTGGATCACCGCCATCGGATCGATCTCGGGCTTGGCTTCGAACACGATACGGCCACCGTTCTGGCCCAGCTCCAGCTTGCGGATGCCCAGCGCGTTGGCCTGCAGCTTGAGTTCGGCAATGGCGAACAGGTGTTTGACCGGGTCCGGCAGCAGCCCGAAGCGGTCGATCATCTCCACCTGCAGCTCGCGCAGCGCCGCGCTGTCGCGGGCGCTGGAAATGCGCTTGTACAGGGTCAGGCGGGTATGCACGTCGGGCAGGTAGTCTTCCGGGATCAGCGCCGGCACATGCAGCTCCACCTCGGCGCCGCGGACTTCTTCGCCGGCATCCAGGTCGGGCAGCTTGCCGGCCTTGATCGACCGCACCGCACGCTCCAGCAGCTCGGTATAGAGGCTGAAACCGACCTCGGCCATCTGCCCGCTCTGGTCCTCGCCGAGCAGCTCGCCGGCGCCGCGGATTTCCAGATCGTGCGTGGCCAGGGTGAAACCGGCGCCCAGTTCATCCATCGATGCGATCGCTTCCAGCCGCTTGTGCGCATCGGCGCTGATCGCCCGCTTGTCCGGCGGCACTACCAGGTAGGCGTAGGCGCGATGGTGCGAGCGGCCGACACGGCCGCGCAACTGGTGCAGCTGGGCCAGGCCGAACTTGTCGGCACGGTTGATGATGATGGTGTTGGCATTGGGAATATCGATGCCCGATTCGATGATGGTGCTGGCCAGCAGCACGTTGAAGCGCTGCTTCTGGAAATCCAGCATCACCTTTTCCAGCTCGCGCTCGGGCATCTGGCCGTGGGCGACGCCGATGCGCGCCTCTGGCACCAGCTCGGACAGCTCGCGCTGCATCCGGCCCATGCTTTCCACATCGTTGTGCAGGAAGTACAGCTGGCCGCCGCGCGCGAGCTCGCGCTGGAACGCCTCGCGCAGCTGCGCGTTGTCCCAGGCGGTGATGAAGGTCTTGACCGCCAGCCGGTTCGGCGGCGGGGTGGCGATGATCGACAGGTCGCGCAGCCCGGCCATGGCCATGTTGAGCGTGCGCGGAATCGGCGTGGCGGTGAGCGTGAGCAGGTGCACGTTGGCGCGCATGGCCTTCAGCGCTTCCTTCTGGCGCACGCCAAAGCGCTGCTCTTCATCGACGATGACCAGCCCCAGATCCTTGAACTTCACATCCGGCTGCAGCAGCCGGTGGGTGCCGATGATCACATCGATGGTGCCCTCGGCGACCTTGTCCAGCTCGGCCTTGATCTCCTTGGTGCTCTTGAAGCGCGAGAGCACTTCCACACGCAGTGGGTAATCGGCAAAGCGGTCGCGGAAGTTGCGGTAGTGCTGTTCGGCCAGCAGCGTGGTCGGCACCAGCACCGCCACCTGCTTGCCGCCACTGGCCGCGGCGAAGGCCGCGCGCACGGCAACTTCGGTCTTGCCGAAGCCGACATCGCCACAGACCACGCGGTCCATCGGCTGGGCCGATTGCAGGTCGCGCAGGGTCGCATCGATCGCGGCCTGCTGGTCGGCGGTTTCCTCGAACGGGAAGCCGGCGGCGAACGGTTCGTACATCGCGCGGTCGATATCCAGCGCCAGCCCGGCGCGCGCCTGGCGGCGGGCCTGGATTTCCAGCAGCTCGGCAGCGACGTCGCGCACCTTCTCGGCGGCCTTGCGCTTGGCCTTGGCCCACTGCTCGCCCCCGAGCGAATGCAGTGGCGCGGTTTCCGGCGAGGCGCCGGAGTAGCGGCTGATCAGGTGCAGCTGCGCGACCGGCACGTACAGGCGGTCGCCCTTGGCGTACTCGATGTCGAGGAATTCGCCGGGCATGCCGCCGACATCCATCGCGATCAGGCCGCGGTAGCGGCCCACGCCGTGGTCCTCGTGGACGATGGGAGCGCCTTCGCTGAGCTCGCCCAGGTCGCGGATGATCGCCTCGGGCTCGCGTCCGGCGCGGCGGGTGCGGCGCGGCTGGCCGGCGCGTTCGGGGAACAGCTGACGTTCGGTCAGTACCGCCAGCGGTGGCTCGCTGAGTGCGAAGCCGTCATCCAGCGGGGCGACGGTGATCGCAAAGCGCGGTGCGGCAGCGTCAGCGAGGAACCCCGGCAGACCGGGAACCACCGGCGGGCGCAGATCGGCGGCCTGCAGCACTTCCAGCAGCGCCTCGCGGCGGCCCGGCGAATCGGCGGCGATCAGCACCCGGCCCGGGTAGTTGTCCAGGAACGACTTCAGCGCCTGTCCAGCCGGTGCATCCTTGGCGGCGACCGGCAGTGGCGGCAGCGGCTGGTCACCCAGTGCCTGCGCCTCGGCGATGCGCGGGTGGTCGGCCGGCCACACTTCCACGCGCGGCAGCTTGTTGAACTGCTTGCGCAGGCTGTCCGGACTCTGGTAGATCTCTTCCGGCGGCAGCAGCGGCCGCTCGATATCGTGGCGGCGCTGTTCGTAGCGGCTGAGGGTCTGGGTCCAGAACGCATCGGCGGCCTCGGCCACCCCGGTGCCCAGCACCGTCATGAAGCCTTCGGGCAGGTAGTCGAACAGCGTGGCGGTCTTGTCGAAGAACAGTGGCAGCAGGTATTCGACGCCCGAGGGCAGGACCCCGGCCTTGAGATCCTGGTACAGCGGGCTGCGCCGGGTATCGACGTCAAAGCGCTCGCGCAGCGTGGTCAGCACCTTGGCCAGGCTGGCCTCGTCCACCGGCACTTCGCGGCCGGGCAGCAGCTTCACTGCCGGCACCTTGTCCAGCGAGCGCTGCGTTTCGGGATCGAATGCGCGGATCGAATCGATGTCCTCGTCCAGCAGCTCGATGCGCAGCGGCGCCTCGGTGCCCATCGGGTAGACATCGAGCAGGCCACCGCGCACGGCAAAGTCGCCCGGGTCCATCACCTGCGCCACGTTGCGGTAGCCGGCGCTTTCCAGCCGGCGTTTCTCCGCATCCATGTCCAGCCGCTGGCCGACCTTCAGGTCGAAGCTGCCGCCGACGATGTAGTTCAGCGGCGCCAGGCGCTGCAGCAGGGTCTGCACCGGCACCACGACGATGCCGCGGGCGAGGGTGGGCAGGCGGTGCAGCGCGGCCAGTCGCTGGGAAATGATGTCCGGGTGCGGACTGAACTGGTCGTAGGGCAGCGTTTCCCAGTCCGGGAACGGCACCACCGGCAGCGTCGAGGCATCGCCCAGCAGGGTCTGCAGGTCAGCCACGGCCAGATGCGCGCTCTGGTTGTCGCGCGTCACCAGCAGCAGGGGCCTGCCGTGGGCGTCGGCGGCACGGGCGATGTGCCAGGCCAGCGCGCTGACGGAAGCCGGGGCGCGCCACCAGGCGCGGAGCTGGCCGCTACGCGGCAGCGGCGGAGAGGGGAATTTGATGGACGACATGGACCGCGAATTTTACCAGATGCGATCTGCCCGGCCGCTGCAGGGGGGAAACGGACTATCCCCTCCGCAAAACAGCAGCACCGCGGTTTTGCAGGGCAACGCTGCGGAAGGGGAGCGGAGACGGAGGAGGGTTGGGAAAAACGGCAGGACCGCCGTTTTCGCGGCGAGGCTGCCGAACGGTGAGGCACGTGGATATGCGTCATGAAAAAACGGCAGGATCGCCGTTTTTCACGGCAAAGCCGCCAACGGTGACGCACAGGGATGTGCGTCATGAAAAAAGGCGCCCCTTGTGGGAGCGCCTGTTGTCTGCAAGGAGGCGGAAGCGCCTCAGTTGGCCAGTTCCAGCACCATCCGCACCAGTCCCGGGGCGCCGGTGGGATGCGGCACCTGCTTGAAGCCCAGCGAGGCTGCCAGCTGCTGCATCGGCTCGTTGTCCTGGGCGATATCGCCGTACATGCGGTCCAGATACTTGCCGCGCGCCCACTTCACCAGCTTGCGCATCAGCTGGCGGCCCAGGCCCTGGCCGGCGAGGAAGCGGCTGACCAGGATCGCGTACTCGGCATCCCGGGTGCCGGGAATGATCGAGGCCCGCGCCACCGCGCCGACCACCGCTTCGCCGGGCGGCAGCGGTTCGGCGGCGACCAGCGAAATCTCGGTCTTGGGATTGGGGTGGGTCAGGCGCTGGGCGGTTTCGTCGGAAAGGGATTCGACCGACTGCAGGAACCGGTCACGCACTTCCTCCGGTCCAAACAGCTCAAATGCCCCCTGCAGTGGCGGGCCGTCTTCCGGCCGGATGGGGCGGATCAGCAGTTCCCGGCCACTGGGGGCTTTGAAGTTTTCATGCCACGGGGGCATGCGGTTGCGGGTCGCCATGACTACGTTTCCTCGAAAGTCCGCTGATTCTGGCACCGGTCGTGCGAAATTCTGTGAACATTGTTGAACGCGGGGTCATGGCCGGGAACGGCCGTTGCCTACTCGGCCGTTTTGAGCCACTCCAGGCGGGTCGAGGCCCCGGTTTCGCCCAGATGCTTCTTCAGCACCGGCATCGCCGGCGCCAGCACCCGGTCGAACTGCCACGGTGGATTGAGCAGCAGCATACCGCTGCCGTTCAGACGCAGCGGCGAGTCGTCCGGACGCACCAGGAATTCGGCCAGCAGCGCCGATTTGATCGGCAACGCGGCGGCTTTGCGGAAGAAATGCAGGATGCTGCGGCGCTGCTTGATCGGGAACCAGACCGCGCAGGTGGCCTGCGGCCAGCGGGCCAGGGTTTCGCTCAACGCCGCCAGGATGCGCGGGTATTCGGCGTCCTGGGCCTCGTAAGGTGGATCGATCAGCACCAGCCCGCGGCCGATCTTCACACCATTGACCTTGGGCGGCAGCAGCGAGCGGATCTGCGCGTAGCCATCGCCGGGGTGCACGCCGACGCGGCTGTCGCGGGCGAACAGCGCTTTGAGCGCGGCGGCTTCCTCTTCCTGCAGCTCGCAGGCGGCCAGACGGTCCTGCGGACGCAGGGCCTGGGCGGTGAGAAGCGGTGAGCCGGGGTAGGTGATCAGCGCGCCGACGGGGTTGTCGGCCTGCACCGCTTTCAGATAGCGCTCGACCACGTCGGGCAGCGTGGGCTGGGCCATCAGCTTCATCACGCCATCGTCGATCTCGGCGGTCTTGCGGCTTTCCTCGCTGGACAGCAGATAGCGGCCGCGCCCGGCATGGGTGTCCAGCACGAAGAACGGGCTGTCCTTGCGCTTGAATGAATCGATCAGCGCAAGCAGCGTGATGTGTTTGAGCACGTCGGCATGGTTGCCGGCATGGAAGGCGTGGCGGTAATTCATCGGCGAAGTGTACGGCGCGGGGGAGGTGGCGGCTATGCTGGGCACATGTCCGACCAGCCTGCCCGGGTCCTTGTCGTCGAAGACGAGGCCGCCATCGCCGATACATTGTTATATGCCCTGCGCAGCGAGGGCTATCTGGCCAGTCACTGCACGCTGGGGCGGGAGGCGCTGGCGCAGCTGCGGGCCGGTGGCGCCGAGGTGGTGGTGCTGGATGTGGGGCTGCCGGATATCGGCGGCTTCGAGGTGTGCCGCCAGCTGCGCACCTTCAGCCAGGTGCCGGTGATCTTCCTGACCGCGCGCAATGACGAGTTCGACCGGGTGCTGGGGCTGGAGCTGGGCGCCGATGACTACGTGACCAAGCCGTTCTCGCCGCGCGAGCTGGTGGCGCGGGTACGGGCCCGGCTGCGCCGGGCGGGGCCGGCGGTGGCGGCGACCGAGACGTCGGGCTGGAAGCAGCATGGCCGGTTTGCCATCGATGGCGAGGGCCGGCGCATCCGCTATGGCGAAGGCCTGTTGGACCTGACCCGCTATGAATATGCGTTGCTGGCCGCGCTGCTGCAGCGCCCGGGCGCGATCCTGAGCCGGGCGCAGCTGATGGAGCGCGGCTGGGACCATGCCAGTGACAGTGCCGATCGCACCGTCGATACCCACGTCAAAACCCTGCGCGCCAAGTTGCGGGCGGCGGGGGTGCCTGGAGAACCGATCCGTACCCATCGGGGGGTGGGGTATGCGCTGGCGGTTTGAGGGTGCTGGACATCTGACGCATGCGACAGCGCTTTTTTTCAAGCGACTGTCCTGTCTGCTGGAGCTCGTGCGGAGAGAGGGTAGCGGCGAGACCACGCGACGCCTGATCAAAAACGGTCCGGTTCTGCCCTGTCTGTGCTTGACGGCAACTGCAAAGGCTTTCGCTCCTGCTTCGCATGAGCGAGTTACTTCTCTTTGCTCGTGCAAAGAGAAGCTAACCAAGAGAAACACGGCCGGCACGCGAGCCGATGCGGCGACGCCGCATCGATTCCCTGTGCTCCTCACGGATCGGGGCGGCGCGGAACTCGCTGCGCTCAGACACCCGCGCCTTTTTCCCCCGATCCGCTGCGGTGCTCGGCTCGCTCTACGGCTGGACAAGTCAAAGACTGGAAGCCACAGCCACAGCCACAGCAACAGCAACAGCAACAGCAGCAACAGCAATGGTCGGAAATTGATGCCGAACGATTGCTGCCAGAAGCCGCGTAGTAGCCGCGGTTGCTTTTGCTTTTCAGCATTCCCTTCCGCAGTGACGCAGCCAGCGGGGAAAACCCGAAGGGCGACGTGCAAGGACGCACGTCGTTTTTCTACGCGACAGGGATGTCGCGTAGAAAAATCCTGCTGGTGGAGTGGACCCGGTGCGCGTAGCGCGCGGGGCGCGGAGGCAGGGCGTGCTTTCTTGGGGCCACCGTTCTTTGCACGGGCAAAGAACGGTGGCTCGCTCCCGTGGCGCAGGAGTGAAAGCTCTTGCAGCACAAAGCGAGGCTGCGATAGGTGCGTCTGAGCCTGAAACTCTTTCTCGGGTTTTTCCTGATCGTGGGGATCGCCGCGTTCTTCGTGATGCGGGTGTTCGTCAACGAGGTCAAGCCGGGCGTGCGCCAGGCGATGGAGGCCACGCTGGTGGATGCGGCCAATGTGCTGGCGGTGATGGCCGCGCCGGATCTGAAGGCCGGGCGCATCGGCGACGGCCCCTTCGCCACCCAGCTGGCCACCGCGCAGCGCCGTGATCCGCGCGCGATGGTGTGGCGCTTTCCCAAGCGCAGCATCGATTACCGGGTGACGGTGACGGATGCCAGCGGCATCGTGGTCTACGACTCGCGCGGCCAGGACGTGGGGCGCGACAACTCGCGCTGGAACGATGTCTACCGGACCTTGCGCGGACAGTACGGTGCGCGCTCCAGTGCCGAGACCCGCGGCGATGGCAGCACCACGGTGATGCATGTGGCCGCGCCGGTGTACGACCCGGCCGACGCGCGCACGCTGATCGGCGTGCTGACGCTGTCCCAGCCCAACGACACCATCGATCCGTTCATCGCCGCCAGCCAGCGCGCCATCGTCGCGCGCGGGGCGTGGCTGATCGGGTTGTCGGCCTTGATCGGCCTGCTGATGACCTGGTGGCTGGCGCGCGGCATCGGCGGCCTGAACCGCTATGCGCAGGCGGTCAGCGCCGGGGACCCGGTGCCCCCGCCCAAGCCGCGCCGCGACGAGATCGGCGACCTCGGCCGCGCGTTGGAAACCATGCGCCGCAAGCTTGAAGGCAAGGCCTATGTCGAGCAGTACGTGCAGTCGCTGACCCATGAGATGAAGAGCCCGCTGGCGGCGATCCGCGGCGCCGCCGAGCTGCTGCAGGAGCCGCTGCCCGAGGCCGAGCGGCAGCGCTTTGCCGGCAACATCGTGCAGCAGGAGCGGCGCCTGACCGAGACCATCGACCAGCTGCTGCGGCTGGCCGAAGTGGAACAGCACGGCTGGCTGCAGCGCCGCGGCGCGGTCGATCTGGCCGGGGTGTGCCGCAGTCTGGCCGAGGATGCCGCACCGCGTCTGCAGGCGCAGGCGCTGGTGGTGGACTGCCAGCTGCCGGCGCAGGCGCTGGTGCAGGGCGATGCCTTCCTGCTGCGGCAGGCGTTGTCCAACCTGCTGGACAACGCCATCGCGTTTTCGCCGGCCGGTGGGCGCATCGTGCTGCAGGTACAGCGACACGAGGCGGGCTGGACGGTGGAGGTGGCCGATACGGGGCCAGGCGTTCCGGACTACGCGCGGGAGCGGGTGTTCGAACGGTTCTACTCGCTGGCGCGGCCGGGTAGCGGGCAGCGCAGCTCGGGGCTGGGATTGCCGTTCGTGGCCGAGGTGGCGCGGCTGCATGGTGGCCGCGCGCAGCTGCACAACCGTCCCGGCGGCGGAGCAGTGGCCAGTCTGTGGTTGCCGCTGGCCTGAGGGGGCAATCCTTGCCGGCCAGGCGGCTGTCCGCTAATAGGCCACGGCCACGGTCAGGGCCGGATGGTCGGCCCGCGGCCGGTCCAGGTGGTAGCCCTGGACCATGTCCACGCCCATCTGCCGCAGCATCTCCAAGGTGGCGGCGTCCTCGACGAACTCGGCCACGGCCAGCTTGCCCATGCCGTGGGCCACTTCGATGATCGCGCGTACGAACACCTGGTTGTCCGGCTCCTGCGGCAGGTCGCGGATGAACATGCCGTCGATCTTGAGCACGTCGGCCTGCAGGTTCTTGAGGTAGGCGAAGGAGGCGAAGCCGGTGCCGAAATCGTCCAGGCAGATCGGGCAGCCGGTCTGCCGCAGCGCGGCGATGAAGCGCGCGGCATCGCCCATGTCCGAGATCGCCGCGGTCTCGGTCAGCTCCACCAGCAGCCGCTGCGGAGCCACCCGGTGCCGCAGCAGCTGGTTGCCGATCCAGGCGGGCAGCTCGGGATCATCAAAGGAGCGCCCGGAGATGTTGATGGCGATCGCCGGCAGTTGCGGGTGGCCGGCCAGCAGCTGGATGCACTGGCGGATCACCCAGCGGTCGATCTCCAGGATCTTGCCGCTTTTCTCGGCCGGGACGATGAAGTCCGCCGGCATGATCAGCTGCCCGCTGCCGGCTTCGTCGCGCATGCGGATCAGCGCTTCCAGATGCGCCAGACGGCCGTCACCGGCGTGGTAGACGCCCTGGAAGTGCAGCAGCAGCAGGTCCTGCTCCAGGGCCTGGGCGATACGGTCGTTCCACACCAGCCGGCTGGCCATCTCGCGCGAGCTGTCACGGTCGGGCCGGTACACGTTCCAGCGGTTCTTGCCCAGATGCTTGGCCTGGTACATCGCCGCGTCGGCGTGGGCGACCAGGTCCTCGGTATTGTCGGCATGGGTGGGGTAGTGGGCGATGCCCAGGCTGGTGCTCAGGCGCACGGTCTGTTCGAGCAGGCGCAGCGGGGTCTGCGCGATGCGCTGCACGATCCGCTCGGCCAGGTGCTGGGCATCGTCCTGGCTGGCGTGCGGCATCAGTACGGCGAACTCGTCGCCGCCGAGGCGGAACAGGGTCTCGCCGGCGCGCACCAGGGTGCGCATCTCCAGCGCCAGCCGGTTGAGCACCGCATCACCGGCGCGGTGGCCGAAGGTGTCGTTGATGTACTTGAACTCGTCCAGGTCGAAGAACAGCAGCGCGGCCTGGCTGGGCACGCGCTGGGCATCGTGGAAGAAGCTGGCCAGGTCGTTCTCGAAGCGGCGCCGGTTGTACAGCCCGGTGAGCGGATCGTGGTGGGCCAGCCGCACCAGCTGCTGGGCGGTGCGGCGCTGGTGGCTCACATCCTCCTGCACCCACAGCCGGCCCAGGTAATGGCCCTGCGCGTCGGGAACCAGGTAGGCGTTGTGCATGATGGTGCGGCCGTCGCGCAGGCGGATCTCCAGCTGCCGTGGCGGTTCCGCGGTGGCCGCCGCCTCCAGTTGCGCCAGGATCGTCGCCGGATCGGCCATCAGCTGCTTGGCCGTCTGCAACACCTGGCGGGTCGAGCGGCCGACCACGCTGGCGCCCTCGGGGAACTGCCACATGGCGGCGAACGTGGCGTTGCAGTAGGTCACCCGGTTCTCGCCGCTGACGAACAGGATGCCCAGGTCCATCGCCCCCAGCAGCGCCAGCAGGCGCGCGCGCTCCTCCTCCAGCCGGGTCATGAACTGGCGGCGCTCGTCGATTTCGCCCTGCAGCGCCTTGGCATGGGCCAACTGCAGGGCGCGCTGATGGCCCAGCTCCTCGGCCATGTCGTCGAAGGCACCGGCCAGCCGGCCCAGCTCGTCATCGCCCTGCAGGCCGATGGGCTGCGGCGCGCGGCCCTGGCCCAGTTCATCCACCGCCAGCGCCAGGCGCTTCAACGGTGCGGCCACCAGCGAGCCGATCCGCCGGCGCAACAGCCACATCGCCGGTAGCAGGCCGAGCACGCCGATGCCGGCCATCGCCAGCAGGCCCCACATCAGCAGATGGTTCACCCGCGCCTGGGGCAGCAGATAGACCTGGTACCAGTCCGGGCCCTGGATCTGCGACCACGCCACCCAGTAGGCGCCGTCGGGCGAACGCCCGGCGCCGTGGTCCACGGTCGCATCCCGGATCATGCGGTGGACCTGGGCCAGCAGTGGATCATCGAGGCGGTCGAGTTCGAGCTGGCCGTCGGCGGCGGCAATGCGGCGGCGCAGTTGCGGATGGGCGATCAGCGCGCCGTCGGCGCTCATCACCAGCTGCACGCCGTCGCTTTCATCGCCGCTGTCGACCTGCTCGATCAGGCTTTGCACCGAGACATCGTGGCCCAGTGTGCCGACCCAGTGCTGGTGCCAGTCCAGCGGCTTGATCACCGACACCATCCAGGTAGCGGCCTGCCGGTCCAGGTAGACCGGCGTCCAGAACACCTGGCGCTGCGGATTGCGCCGTGGATCGGCGCCGAGCATGGTCGGATAGCCGGTGTTGGTGGCCGTGGCGTCGGCGCCGCTGCCCCAGTCGATGCCGGGCGAGTACACCATCAGCCCGTCCTCGATGAAATCCATGTAGACCGAGAAGAACGGGGGTGCCAGCGCCGGTCCCTGCTCGCGCAGCAGGTCGTAGGCGACAACCGCGCGCAGGCGTGCCGAAGCGTCCAGCCCCTGCGGCGGCTGGTGCAGGTAGAGCGTGGGCGCGGAGGCCGGCGCGACCAGTTCCGGGCGCAACCGCCACAGGCCGTCGGCACTGCGCGCGAACAGGGTGTCGAACCGCGCCAGGGTGGTGGCCGGATCGGCGCTGTCCAGCCGTCGCAGCAGCTCCTGCTGCAGCCGCACCACGCTGTGCTCGGCCTGCAGGAACAGGCCCTCGCTGGCACGCGCGCGCAATTCCACCGTGCGCTGCGCCACCATCGGCACCACGCGGTCGGTGGCCATGCGCATGGCCAGGTAACCCAGCGCGGAAAGCAGCAGCAGCAGCGCCAGGAACAGGCCCCAGATGCTCAGCGACAGCCGGTGGATCAGCGACGTACGCGACCGGGTTTGCAACAGCACAGGTGTTCCTTGGGCGGAGGCGCTGGACGGTCCGGGTGCGCATTTTGCTTGTATTCATACTATGCCGCAGCGCGCATCCGCAACCGCAGGCGGTCAGGGGCCAGCGCGTGTGCACGGGAAACGGAACGCATCCCGCCACCGGGGGACGGCGGGCCGACTTCACATTCACTTCAAATTCGCCACAAACCCTGCTCACCCAGCCGGTCCACGCTGTCCCCGTTTCCACACGAGGACCGGACATGACTTCCCTGAAACTGCTGTTGCGCGCTGCCATCGTCGGCGGGCTGGTGTTGCTGTTGTTGATCCCGCTGCTGCTGATCCGCGGCACCATCAAGGAGCGCGAGCGCTATCGCGACCAGGCCATCGAACGGGTGGCGCAGAGCCGTGCCGGCGCGCAGTCGCTGATCGGCCCGGTGCGGGTGCTGCCGTGGACCCAGGAGCGCGAGGTGGAGGTGGTCGGCCCGACCGGGCTGAAGACCCGCGAGCTGCAGACCGAGAAGGGCTTTGACCTGCAGATGCCGGCACGGCTGCGCGTGCAGGGGGAAATGCGCCCGGACGAACGCCGCGTGGGCCTGTTCCGGGTGCCGGTCTACAGCTGGCACGCCCGCGTGCAGGCCGAGTTCACCGACAGGGACTACGCGCCGGTGGCCGGGCGCAGTTACGGACAGCCGTACCTGGCGCTGGGCATTGCCGACGTGCGCGGGCTGGTGGGCACACCCAACCTGCGCGTGGATGGCCGCAGCATCGCCCTGCAGGCCGGCGCCGGTGCGCTGGAGGCCGCGTCCAAAGGCCTGCATGCGCCGCTGCGGATGCAGGGCGACGCCGCCTCGGGCGTGCTGTCGGACGGGCGCAAGGTCGAGCTGGAGTTCGTGCTCGACGGCACCCGTTCGCTGTCGGTGGTGCCGGTGGGCGATGACACCCGCGTGGATATCGCCTCGTCATGGCCGCATCCGCAGTTCTCCGGCAGCTTCTCGCCGCATGAGCGCAGTGTCGATGACCGCGGCTTCAAGGCCAGCTGGGCGGTCTCCTCGCTGGCCTCGGCCGCGCAGGAACAGCTGCGCCGCAACCTGATTGTCGATGCGGAGGTGGAGTCGCTGACCGTGGCGCTGGTCGATCCGGTGGACGTCTATACCCAGGCCGACCGCGCCACCAAGTACGGCATCCTGTTCGTGCTGCTGACCTTCGTTGGCTTCGCCCTGTTCGAGCTGATCAAGCAGTTGCGGATCCACCCGCTGCAGTACCTGCTGGTCGGCCTGGCGCTGGCGATCTTCTTCCTGCTGCTGATCAGCCTGTCCGAGCAGATCGCGTTCTGGCAGGCCTACCTGGTCTCGGCGGCGGCCTGTATCGGCCTGCAGGGCTTCTACCTCAGTGGCGTGCTGCGCAGCTGGAAGTACGGGCTGATGTTCTCGACCCTGCTGACCCTGCTGTATGGCGCGCTGTTCCTGCTGCTGGGCTCGGAGAACAACGCGCTGCTGCTGGGCTCGCTGCTGCTGTTCGGCATCCTGGCGCTGATCATGTGGATCACCCGCAAGATCGACTGGTACGAGCTGGGCAAGCGCGCGACCGATCCGCCGACATTGCCGTAATCGGCGCGGGGTGGCGCAGGCCACCCCGTTTTTTTCCGGAGGGATCAGGCTATGAACCGGGTATCGATCCACCGCCGCGCGCAGCAACTGCTGCCTGCCGGCATTGAAACCTGCGGGTTGTTGAATTTCGGGGGGTTGCCGGGGCAGCTGGAACAGGTGCTGCTGGGCAGTGCGTTCCGCGGCCGGGCGCGGGGCAGGGTCGTATTGCGCCTGGCGGCGGCAACGGCGTTGGCCATTCAACGCTCCGGGCTGGCGTTCTTCGCGCAGTCCACGGTGGCCCGCGCCGGTTTGCCCCGGCAGTTGCCTGCCCGCTACGGGCCTTGGCGGCAGATAGCGGTGCGCGCGGCGGCGCCGGTGACAGGAATGTGCGCCGCCGGTGAGGCGGCCGTGACGCACCGGACCGGCTACTGCGCCATCGCGCAGGACCGGTGCGGCTGGCTGGCGGTGCTGCCGGGGGAACGGCTGGTGGTGTATGGCTGGTGGGCGTGAGCGGCCCGCGGCGCGGACCGCCTTCGCCGCGCGCCCGCGCCAGCGTTTGGGCTTGGGCGAGGCCGGCGCGGGCACAGGTGGTTGTGACAAACGCGGAGGTCTGTCGGCCGACCATGACCATTGGCCGGCTCGCCGGCCACGCCGCACTGGCTAGACTCGCGGCTTTGTCGCAATTGGCCCATGGGCCGGGGGAAGAGTGTGATCAAGCGTGGTTTGCTGGCGTTGTGCATGGGCTTGGCGGTGGGCGCTCCGGCGCAGGCCACCGAAAAGGTGGATCTGGATGTGGTCACCCGCATCCGCGCCGAGGCGTTCCACAACTCGCAGGTGATGGACCACCTGACCTATCTGACCGAGAACATCGGCCCGCGCCTGACCAATTCGCCGCAGATGGCCGCGGCCAATGCCTGGAGCCGCGGTAAGTTCAACGAATGGGGACTGAGCAACGTCCATGACGACGCGTTCCCGGCGTTCGGCCGTGGCTGGGAGTTCACCCACGCCAGCGTGGAGATGATCGGCGACCGCGTGCTGCCCCTGCATGCGCTGCCCAAGGCGTGGACGCCGGGCACCGACGGTGCCGTGGAAGGCGAGCTGGTCCGCGTGGACATCAAGAAGCTGGCCGACCTGGACAAGTACAAGGGCAAGCTGCGCGGCAAGGTGCTGCTGCTGGGCGATGCGCGCGCCTACAAGCGCGGCACCGAGGCCGACAGCCACCGCCATGACGCCACCTCGCTGGAAGGCCTGCAGCAGTTCACCATTCCGGCCACCGCCGCGGCCGACCGCGCCAAGCGTTTGAAGGAATACAACGAGCGCCAGGAGCTGGTCCGCAAGACCAACGAGTTCTTCGTCGCCGAAGGCGCGCTGGCGGCGATCTCGCTGTCGAGCTGGGACAACGGCATCATCCGCGTGGCCGGGGGCGGTTCGCGCAAGGCCGGCGAGTCGGCCGGCGTGCCGGAGCTGACCATGATCACCGAGCACTTCAACCCGCTGGTGCGTTCGCTGGAAGCCGGCGAGACGGTCAAGCTGCGCATCCGTGTCGATGCCCGCTTCACCGACGAAGGCGACAAGCCCGGCTACAACACGCTGGCCGAGATCCGCGGCAGCGGCAAGGCCGACGAGGTGGTGATGATCGGCGCGCACATGGACTCCTGGCACACCGGTACCGGCGCGGCCGACAACGGCGCCGGCGTGGCCGTGGCGATGGAAGCCATGCGCATCCTCAAGGCGATCGGGGTCAAGCCCAAGCGCACCATCCGCGTGGCGCTGTGGAGTGGCGAGGAGCAGGGCCTGATCGGCTCGCAGGATTACGTCTCGCGCAACTACGCCCGTTTCCCGGAGCCGACCGATCCGGCCCAGCTGGCGCTGCCGGCCTCGTTGCGTGAGCCGACCGGTCCGCTGCAGAAGCTGCGCGACTACGACAAGCTCTCGGTCTACTTCAACATGGACAACGGCTCGGGCCGCTTCCGTGGCATCTACGCGCAGGAAAACCTGGCCGCGATGCCGATCTTCGAGGCGTGGCTGAAGCCGTTCAATGACGTTGGCGCCACCACCGTGGTCACCCGCAACACCGGTTCCACCGACCACATCGCCTTTGACCGCGTCGGCCTGCCGGGCTTCCAGTTCATCCAGGACCGTCTGGACTACTTCTCCAACGTCCACCACACCCACCTGGACACCTGGGACCACATCGAAGCCGAAGACCTCAAGCAGGCTGCGGCGGTGATGGCCAGCTTCGCCTACAACGCGGCGATGCGTGAGCAGATGATGCCGCGCAAGCCCGAGCCGAAGCCGGCGCCGTAAGCAGCTGAAGGGTTGAGCAAGACAAAGGGCCGGCATTGCCGGCCCTTTTTTGTACGTGCGTTCCGCCGATGGCGGCAGGTGCCCTTGATGCACTCGCCGCGGCCCCGGGTGCGGCCGTTGGCCTTACCCGGGCTACTGGCTGCCGTTTTTTCATGGCCCATGCCGCAAGCGGCGCCAATAAGCGGTCAGCGCGTAGCCCGGGTAAGCGAAGCGCACCCGGGTGCCCTTGATGCACTTGCCGCGGCCCCGGGTGCAGCCGTTGGCCTTACCCGGGCTACTGGCTGCCGTTTTTTCATGGCCCATGCCGCAAGCGGCGCCAATGTGCGGTCAGGCAGCTGAAGGCCGGGCGGGGTAAAATCGCCGCATATTTGCCATCCAGTGCTTTCCACATGACCGTCCGCACCCGCTTCGCCCCCAGTCCCACCGGCTACCTGCACATTGGTGGCGCCCGCACCGCGCTGTACTGCTGGCTGGAGGCGCGCCACCGTGGCGGCGAGTTCGTGCTGCGTATCGAAGACACCGACCGCGAGCGCAGCACCCAGGGCGCGATCGACGCGATCCTGGAAGCGATGGAGTGGCTGGGGCTGGACTACGACGAAGGCCCGATCTACCAGACCGCACGCGTGGCCCGCTACCAGGAAGTGGCCGAGCAGCTGATCGCCGCGGGCAAGGCCTACTACGCCTACGAGACCCGCGAGGAGCTCGACGCGATGCGCGAGGCGGCCATGGCCAAGCAGGAAAAGCCGCGCTACAACGGCGCCGCCCGCGAGCTGAACCTGCCCTACAGGGATGATCCGAACCGGGTGATCCGCTTCAAGAATCCGCTCGAAGGCACGGTCGTGTTCGACGACCTGATCAAGGGCCCGATCGAGATCGCCAACAGCGAGCTCGATGACATGGTGATCTTCCGTCCGGACGGTTTTCCCACCTACAACTTCGCCGTGGTGGTGGACGACTGGGACATGGGCATCACCGAGGTCATCCGCGGCGATGACCACATCAACAACACCCCGCGCCAGATCAACCTGTACGAAGGCATCGGCGCGCCGGTGCCGAAGTTCGGCCACATGCCGATGATCCTGGACGAGCAGGGCGCCAAGCTGTCCAAGCGCACCGGCGCGGCCGACGTGATGCAGTACAAGGACGCGGGCTACCTGCCCGAGGCGCTGCTGAGCTACCTGGCCCGCCTGGGCTGGTCGCACGGCGACCAGGAGCTGTTCACCCGCCAGGAACTGATCGAGCTGTTTGACGTCACCAACTGCAACTCCAAGGCCTCCCGCCTGGACATGGCCAAGCTGGGCTGGGTCAACCAGCACTTCCTGAAGACCGAAACCCCCGAGTCCATCGCCCCGCACCTGGTCTACCAGCTGCAGAAGCTGGGCCTGGACGTGGCTGCCGGCCCGGCCCCGGCCGACGTGGTCATCGCCCTGCGCGAGCGCGTGCAGACGCTGAAGGAAATGGCCGAAAAGGCGGTGGTCTGGTACACGCCGCTGACCGAGTACGACGAGGCCGCCGTGGCCAAGCACTTCAAGCCCGGCGCCGAGCTGCCGCTGGCCAAGGCCCGCGAGCTGCTGGCCGCGCTGCCGGAGTGGACCGCCGAGAGCGTTTCGGCCGCCCTGCACGATGCCGCCGCCGCGCTGGAAATCGGCATGGGCAAGGTCGCCCAGCCGCTGCGCGTGGCCATCACTGGCACCCAGGTCAGCCCGGATATCTCCCACACCGTGTATCTGGCCGGCCGCGAGCAAGCGCTCAAGCGCATCGATGCGGCCCTGACCAAGGTCCCCACGACCTGACTTTTCCCGAGGTAGACATGACCGACGCGCACTCCTGCACCGCCCCCCACCACCACGTCGAAGACGCGGCGGATTTCATCGCGGTGGTCGAACGGGTGTGCCGCGAGCGCGGATTGCGGCTGACCCCGATCCGCGCCAACGTGCTGCGCCTGATCGCCGAGGCCGGCAAGCCGGTCAAGGCCTACGAGCTGCTGGAATGGGTGCGCGAGGGCAAGGGCGTGGGCGCCGACGCCCCGCCCACGGTTTACCGCGCGCTGGATTTCCTGATGGCCAACGGCTTCGTGCACAAGCTGGCCTCGGTCAATTCCTTCGTCGCCTGCCACCACCCCAGCAGCACCCAGCACTCGGTGCCGTTCCTGATCTGCAACCGCTGCCACAGCGCGGTGGAGCTGGAAGACCGCGACATCGTCCGCCAGCTGGAAGAACGCGCCAAGGCGCTGGGCTTCAAGCCGCAGGCCCAGACCCTGGAAGTCCACGGCCTGTGCGCCAACTGCGCCGGTTGAACCCTGACTGCTGTTGATTACTGGAAAGGCCGCACACTGTGCGGCCTTTGTGTTTCTGGGGCCGGGCGCTGAAACGCGGCTCCGGCAGCGAGCAGAATCTGGCGAATTCGATTGCCCTTAACAGGTCGTCGGCAAGTGCAGCATCACCGATTGGGTGAGAGCAGGGCCCTGGAAAGAAGTTAACCTGACCCCGTTCTTTAAAAATTTAAAGGGGAGCTATGAATTTATACATGGATGAGAGTGGGAATACTGGCGACTTGGCACGGACTGCACAAGCACTAGATTTCGGTGGGCAGGCTGTTTTCAGTCTCGCGGCAGTTGGAATAGATGACGAGGAACGCCTCTCTCGTAATATTTCTTATCTCCGGAAGAAACACGGTGTTAAAGCAGAGGAAATTAAGCTCAGTAAAATTTTGAAGCGAAAACCCGATTTCGCTAAGGATGCTGTTGACTTGCTGGTCAAGAGTGAGCTTCCGTTCTTTGTAGAGGTGGTTGATAAGAAGTATCAATTGGCTGTGAGTATTACCAATGGATTCATCTGGCCTCCATATTTCAATGTTAATGAGTCGCGGCAAACCATCTGGCTTAAGAATATCTTCGCTGATTACCTATATTTCCGCCTTCCGAATGAGATGTTCTTCGGCTTCGTCGAGTGTATGAACACACCCTCCAACGAGAAGACTCGTGCGTACTTTGATCTTCTCAAAGAGTTCGTCAGTGCTGACTCCGGCGAAGTGGCTCAAGCTATTGCTTCTCAGGTTGAAGAAAGCAAAGACGACTTTCGTATTATGATCGAACAGGAGCATGAGAGGGCTCATAGGCGATTTATTCCAGTTCCAGACATTGGTAAGCGCGGCCAAGAAGTTTGGTTGCTTCCTAATTTTTCATCGTTTACTAACATCTATGCGCGATTAAATCTATTTCTTTCGGGAAGGCTGTCGGGGACTTGCATCTTCCATGATGAGCAGTCGCATTTTGATGAGATCATTGCTTCCGCGAAATCCCAGGTGGAGGATGCCAAGGTTGATTTGGAGGCGTTTAAGCTTCCCTATTCTGATTATAGCTTTCAGCAGTTTTCAGAGCTTCTATTCAAAGCATCGGGGGAAAGCGCCGGTATTCAGCTTGCGGACGTAGTGGCAGGCTTGAGCATGCGATGGTATCAAGCTGGCCTTGCAGGAGGTTCTGATAGGGGGATACTCAATCAGGCCATGGATGTCCTTCTCCAGAACAGCAAGCCGGGTAAAGGGGTAGGTGTCAATATTGTTGGCCCTCATAACATGGCAGAGAAGCTCTTCGGTATTTGCGGGTACTAGATCCGACCTAGCAGAAGGCTTCCTAGGTTGCGGTCGCTTATGCCAGACGGTGGAGTGAATCAAGCCGACTTCCGCTTCTGGACGATAGTGGCCGGTGGGTGAGAGCCTGACCATCTCCAGCGCCCCCTATTTACTTGGTGCTGTTGCTAAAGCTATTGGGCAATAATGCCCATATTTTCTGGCGGCGGTGCCCGGTTGGACGGCTGCAGGTAATGAAGCTAGGTAGGACGAGTTGGACTCATCAAACCAGCATCATGAAAAATTCAAACGCGCTGGGTTGTTTGGGCTAACCCAACCTACGGTCCTAACCCAGCCAACTGCCCTGCCGCTGAAGGGACGTTCAGAATGTGAAGCGATCATGGAGAACCTAGATGAAGATCAAGACTGAGATCGGTGTCAGGCGGGTCAAGTCGGACGGGGAGGAAGTTATCCGGACGATCTCTGAAGATATAGAGATTGTTGATGGCAACACTGAAAGCCTTGGCTCTATGGCTGAGCTTACCTCGCGTCACGCACAGGGTTGCATTTACTGCGGATCGACTGATCAGCTCTCCAGTGAGCACATCGTCCCGTTTGCTTGGGGAGGCACGGTCCAAGTCCACAACGGCTCATGTGAAGCATGCCGCCTGATTACCTCAAAATTCGAAAACTACGCACTGAATGATGGTGCGATGGCGCATGTTCGGAAAGCGATAGGGCTACCATCCCGATCCAATCATAGGAGCGTGACGGGCCCCGTCGATATGGCAATAAAGGGCCAAGACGGCCAGGCGTTGGCGATCAAAGCAGGCACAGATACGCCGGCAATACTCGGGTTCCCGTTGTTCGTGAGGCCGGGCCTGCTGAGCGGCGATGGGACACGTATGACCTTGGATCTGGAGGGGATTGCAGCAGCGGCATTCGGCGCAGATTTATCGACTTTTATGAAAGGCCATTCAGCAGCTGGCGTTGTGCAGCGTGAAAGCGCAAAGCGTGTCATGGCTTTCGCCCGGACCATCGCAAAGATCGCTTACGGCTGGGCGTGGCGGGATGGCGTGATCGAGCGACTGGGTGATGCGGGTGGTCTAGTCGACGCTTTCATGCGCTCTCCAGAGCGCTTGGGAGCCTTTCTGGGAACTAAACCATCCCCCTACGAACGCTATTCTGGCTGTACGCTTCGGATCGAATACAAGCTATCGATGCCAAGGCAGTTCGTCTATTTGGAAGTCCAGATGTTCGCCGACACGGCTGCGCCGATATACGAGGTAGTGCTGGGTCGCGTGGATACCATGCGGGAGTGGCGAAACCTCCGGCAGAGCTTTTATCGGTAGCTGCTCACGAATCGCCGGTTTAAGGCGTCTTGGCGCTAATGTAAAGCTGATCTTCTAGTGCGTCGATCTGTTAAGACCAGTGAGCCTTGTGTTTCAATCAGCGCATCCCGCCATCGCCAACGAAAGCAGCCGTTGACACAAGGAAGGGAAGTTGGAGCATTAGGGATGTCTATCGAGGGTAGAGAAGGGTGCTTTCGACCCGCAACCTACCTAGTATGGTTCAAAAAGAAGGGGGCCTTTTGGCCCCCATCCCCTGGTGTCGCCAACCGTCAGAAAATGCCGAGGGTTTTGAACACCGTCAGCAAAAATCCGACAGGCAGACAGAGCTTCACCGCAAACTTGCGATTAAGACCCTGGCGGCTTTGCCAGCTGGCTGACACGTCCAGTAGAACCATAAAGGCCTCCTTTATCGTGCTCCCCGGGCCCTTGGACGCGCCATCGGGGATTAGCCAGTTGATGAGATTTTGTCTTTAAACGGAGACAGGGCCCCACCAACCACGCGCCGTGCGATTAGTTTCCCATAACCGAGGTCGGAATCGAAGATGCCCGCTATCTAGCAGATAGTGGTTGCTGAGCGAGGGCCTGACGATATCCTGGGCGCACTGTTTGTTTGGTGCTGTCGCCCAAGCCGGGGGGGGGGCGGAAACGCCCGGATCTCTTGGCGTTGGTGCCAGATTCGATGGCTGCAGGTACCGCAGCGGCGCATCGGTTTTGCGCGGCGCGGCGCGGCGCGCCGCGGCGCGGCAGGAGCAGGAGCAGGAGCAGGAGCAGGAGCAGGAGCAGCAGGCGGCCCTGCCGACCGGGCGCTCGGCCCAGCTAACGCGTGATCCCCCGGCATCGCTTGCCGGGGCGCAATCCGATATTGAACACATTTTCAGAACAATCGAGCAAAAATCGGTCGAGGCCGAACAAAAATCGCTCGCGGTCGACCGAAAAATGGTCGTGAACGACCGAAAATCGGTCGACGTCGAGCAAAAATCGGTCGTGCACGACCAGAAATCGGTCGGCATCGACCGAAAAATGGTCGTCGTCGTCCGGAAATCGCTCATGCACGTCCAGGAAATGGTCGCCGTCGACCGGGAAGCGGTCGTCGATGACCGTAGATCGCCCGTCGTCAGTCGCTAGCTGGCCGCCGCCTGACAGGAACCGCTTGCCCGCGCCCGCCAACGGCTGAGGCAATGACTGGCTGGTGCTGGTCGCTTCCGCCGCCAGACCCTGTCAATCCCACCGGGCCGCCGCTTGCCGCTGCCGGCGCTGTAACCGGGCAATCCCATTCGGGTGGTGCTTGCCGCTTCCGCCGCTAAACCGGGCAATCCCCCAGCCGGCGCTCAGCACTCCTATCCTCCGGCCGGTGCTTGCCGCTTTCGCAGGCCTGACCGGGCAATTGCGCCCGGCCGGCTCAGGAACTCAGTGATGGTGGCCGAAGCCGGTGTCGGCCAGGCGCCGGGAACATTCCGGGTTGTCGGCGCAGGAGGTGCTGGTGCTGGCGGTGTCGCCGGCCGCGTCATAGACCACTTCGCCGTCCTTGATGGTCTGCAGCACCTTGATGCTGTGCAGGTCGGCGTGGGCGATGGTCAGCGGGTTGTCCGAGAGCACCACCAGGTCGGCGCGCTTGCCGGTTTCGATCGAGCCCTTGCTGTCCTGTTCGGCGTACTGCTCGGCGGCCCACAGCGTCAGTGACTTGAGCGCTTCCAGCGGCGTGACCCGCTGGTCCGGGCCGAGCACATAGCCGCTGCGGGTGGTGCGGTTGACGGTGGCATCGAGCACCCGCATCGAATCGGGGAACACCACCGGCGCGTCGTGGTGGGAGGTGAACTTCATGCCGGCATCCAGCACCCAGCCGGTGGGCGAGATGTTTTCGGCGCGCTCCGGCCCCAGCACCGATTCGCGGTGCCAGTCGCCCCAGTAATAGGTGTGCATCGGAAACAGCGACGGGAAGATGCCGAGCCGGGCGATCTGCGGCACCTGGTCGCGGCGCATCGTCTGGCCGTGGACCAATACCGGCATGAGCTTCTTGCCGGGATGGGCCTTCTCGGCTGCGGTCACGGCGTGGATGAACTGGTCGATGGCCGCATCGCCGTTGGCGTGGGCCAGCACCTGCCAGCCGCGCTCCCAGGCGCGGTTTATCAGGTCATCGGCCTGGGCGTTGGTGAAGATCGGATAGCCGGCGTAGGACGGCTTCTGGCCTTCGGGTACCTGGTAGTAGGGCCGGGTGAGCCAGGCGGTCTTGCCCTGCGGCGAGCCGTCCAGGGTGATCTTGACTCCGCCGATGCGGAAGTGGTCGGTGTACTGGTGGCTGTAATAGGGCCCCTGCATGGCCGGGTTGCTCAGCGCGACATCGATGTTGGTGTAGGCGACCACGTCGATTTTCAGCTTCCCGCTCTTGCCGGCCAGCGGCAGCATCGCCAGCGTGCCGGCATCGGTATTGCCGTCCTGGGCGGTGGTGTAGCCGTGTTTCATATACAGCGCCTGGCCGGCTTCGAGCATCGCCATGGCCTCGTCCAGCCCGAGGGTGGGCATCAGCTTGGCCAGGGTGAGGTTGTGCGCGTTCTCCTCCATCACCCCGTTGGGCACCTTGGATCCGGCTTCGCGGCGGATAACCCCGCCTTCCGGATCGGGCGTGGCGGCGGTGATACCGGCCACCTCCAGCGCCTTGCTGTTGTAGGCGCCCAAGTGGCCGGACTGGTGCATCAGGATCACCGGAATCTCGGTGGTGATGGCATCCAGTTCCTCGCGCGTGGGATGGCGGCGCTCGGCCAGCTGCGAATCGTCATAGCCGAAACCGATCAGCACCTTGTAGCCGCGCGGACCGGCGGTCTGGGTGTAGAACTGGCGCATGATCCGCTGCAGGTCGGGGATCGAATTGCCCTCGCCATCGGGGGCGGGCAGCAGGTTGGCCGACAGCGCCTGCAGGCCGGTACCGGAGACATGGCTGTGCCCGTCGATGAAACCGGGGGTGAGGGTGTGACCCTGCAGATCGATCTGGCGCGCGGTGGGGCTGAAATCCAGCGCCGCCCGCCGGCTGCCGACAAAGGCGATCTGTCCGTCGCGCACCACCACCGCCTCGGCCTGCGGCTGGCGGTCGTTGATGGTGAGGATGGTGCCGCCCGAGTACAGCGTGTCGGTGGCGCCGGAGGCGGGGGCGGCCAGCGCGGCCAGTGCGGAAATTGCCAGATGCAGTGCCATGGGAAGCCTCCAGAAGGGCGGGGTGCCGTCCCCGCAAGGGCGGCGTCATGGGCACCGTAACACCGCAGGCCGAAGCGGTTGGTGACATTTCAGGCCGGCGCGCCACCGCCACCGGCCACGCCCCAGCGTCGGCGCGGGGTGAGCTCCTGCGGGGAGGTGCGGACCGGAATGTCCGACCTTGGCGCGGGCCGGGAAAATCGGCCGATCCGGCAATGTTGGCATTCGGAAAGAGCGCCCGGCGATAACCGTTACGCTGGACCCTCACGGCGGCACAAGGGGCCCGAATGCGCAGCGTTATCCTGAAGGTGATTGTGATTGGCGCGATGACGCTGCCCGGTGCATGGGCGGCCGAGCCTGCCGGGCAAGCGCAGATGATCCAGCGGGTGATCGAAGTCACCGATCCCTGCCAGCGGCGGCAGTTGCTGCTGGCGGTCTCCGCCGACATTCAGGAGTCACGGGCGACCGCACAACTGCAGAGGGACGGCGGTTCGACCGCGCTGGCGGCATTGGCTTGGCAGAATCACCTGCTGTACGTGTTCGCCGGGCTGGCCGAGCAGTGGGATATGGCCGCGTGGTTCACCCAGGGCACGCAGTTGGCCGCACAGACCCGCGCGGGCGACGTAGCGTCGGAAGCGGCCGCCGTGCGCCTGGCCGCCTGGAAACAGGACGGGCAGCGCCTGCGGAGTGCGCCGATAGCCGGCGTGGTGCCCGGTGACTGCCCGCAGATGCCCAGGGCGGTGGAGAAACTGCGGGCCGACCTGCGCCGCTGGATCGTGCGGCAGGCACGGGCCAATGGCAGTGCCGGCTTGGAAGAGGCGCCGCGCTGAGGCCGCGCCGCGCGGGCTCAACGCACGGTCGGCGCGCCGGCCGGCAGACGCACGGTGTGGATGGGCTGGTTCACCAGCGCCGCGGCAACGGCCAGCGGTATGCCGGCGTACCCCATCCAGCGGCAGTCGCCGCCGTACTGCAGCGCCGCGTGGTCCGGCCACGGCCGAAGAAACTACCGGTCTGGTGCGCCGGCAGTATCGGCCGGAACAGCGTGCCCCTATGCGGGGACCGAACAGCTTGACGACCGGCCCAGTGGTGGTCGGCGCCATCGCCCGTCAGCTGAGGCCATGCGTGGCAGTGAACAGGCAGAACGTGGTGGGCGTTGGCGGCGACACCAGGGACAGCGCGATCAGCGCCGTGCGGCATGACGTACCCGCAACCCGGTGCGAGGACTGCTCGATCTGGGGCCGTGGGGATCGCAAGGGTGCGGGAGTCCGGGCCCTGCGCCTATGTCCTAAGCCCCCGGGTTTTGGAGGCCGGCTTCTGGATAAGGAAAGGGAGCCTTGCGGCTCCCTTTCCTTGGGCGGAACGCGGATTGGCTCAGAAGTACGCGCGGATGCCGAACGCCACGCCACGGCCCGGCAGCGGCGCGTAGTCGCGCAGCAGCGAGGTGTGCGGGCGCGCCTGGCGGTCGGTGAGGTTGCTGCCGTCCAGGAACAGCTCGTAGCTGTTGCTGCCATTGCGGTCCCAGCGGTAGGCCAGGTGCGCGTCCACCAGCGTGTAGCCGTTGCTGGGGGCTTCGTTCAGGGCCACGTCCTTCTGGCGGCTGTAGCGCACCGCGCCGAGCGAGGCGCGCCAGCCATCGCGCGACCAGTGCAGGTCTGCGCCGATCCGGGCCGGGGCGATGCGCGGCAGGTAGCCGCCGTTGGCCAGCTCCACGCGGTAGTGGTGGGCGTGGCCGCCGTGCGGTACGGCGATATCGACGGCGCGGCTGCCACGGCCATCGAGTTCGGCTTTCACGTAATCACCGAACACACGCAGGTCCCAGTCACCGCTGCCGCCTTCGAGCATGTGCCAGGTGGCCTCGGTCTCGGCGCCGAGGAAGGTGGCATCGTGCTGGGTCCAGGTGCGCACCGGCAGGCCGTCTTCGACCACGCCGGTATCGGCCAGGTAGATGAAGTCCTTGAAGCGGGTCTGGTAGATCGAGGCACTGAAGTCGATCCGGTCGTTATGGGCGTGCAGCCCCAGCTCGACGCGCTGGCCGCGTTCGGTATCCAGGTTGGCGTTGCCGATCTCCAGCGAACGGGTGGCGATATGCGCACCGGCCGCGTACAGCTCCTCGTTGCTGGGTGCGCGCTCGGAAGCGTCCACGCCAAAGCGCAGGTCGAAACTGTCGTTCAAGGCCCAGATGCCGGACGCGGAGAAGTTGCTGGCACCGAAGCTGCGGCCGCGCTGGGCATCGTCCGGATCGAGCTGGATGCGGTCATGGCGCGCGCCCAGTTCCAGCTTGAACGGGCCGAAGCTCTTTTCCTGCAGCACGAACAGCCCGACGGTATCGGTGGCGGTACCGGGGACGAAGGCCTCCGCGCCGCTGGCGCCGAAGTCGCTACGGCCGACCTGCAGCCCGAAGGCGCCGTCCCAGCCAGCCAGCGGCTGCTGTACCGCTTCCAGGCGCGCGTCGAAGCCCTTGTTGGTGAAGCGGGTCGACGGCGTGCCGGCTTCCAGCTCGGTGTGCTCGTAGTCGGTATAGCCGCCGCGCAGGGTCAGGCTCTTGAGGAACGCGGTGGGGTTGTACAGGCCGCCCTTGAGCTCGAACCGGTTCTGCACCATGTCGATGCGCACGTCGTGTTCGCCATGGTCGTCGGGCTCGTCGGCATGGACATCGGCGCCATGGTCATGGTCGTGGTCACCGTCGATATGCACGTGTGCGCCGGCGGGAATGCCGTAGTTGCTGCGGTAGGTGCCCAGCGAGGCGCCGAGGAAGGCCGAATCGCCCAGCCAGGTGGCGCCCACGCCGCCGGCGCGGGTGCGGATCGCGCTGTTGTGCAGACGGCCGCGGGTACCCAAGTCAGCGTCGGGTTCGGCGTGCGCGTCGTGGTCATCGGCATCCAGCACCTGCGGGTCCATCGCATAGCCGGGGATGCGGTAGTCGTCGCTGTTGCGCACCAGTCCATCGACATGCAGCACGACATTGCCGTTGACGCCGTCGAGCCGGAACATGCCGCTGCGCTCGTCATTGACCGAGTTGCCACGCAGCTCGGCGCGGCCGCTGAGCGGGCGATCGGGCAGGTCGCTGGCGATGCGGCCATCGACCACATTGACCGCGCCGCCAATGGCGCCGCTGCCGAACAGCAGCGTGGCCGGCCCCTTCAACACCTCGATCTGGTCTGCCAGGAACGGTTCGATGCCGGTGGCGTGGTCGGCGCTGACCGTGGAGGCGTCCATGCTGCCGATGCCGTTGGCCACCACCGCCACGCGCGGGCCTTCCTGGCCGCGGATGATCGGCCGGCCCACGCCCGGCCCGAAGTAGCTGGTCTGCACCCCCGGGAGTTTGGCCACCGTGTCGCCGAGCGTGCCGGACTTGTGTTCATCCAGATCGTTGCCGGCCAGTACCGCCACCGGGCGGGCCAGCGACTCGGCCGAGCCCTGCAGGGGCGAGGCGGTGACTTTCACCGCCGACAGCTCGGTCAGCCGATGGCTCGGACCGGCGTCCTGGTCGGCCGCGGCGGCGATACCGGGCAGGGCGGCGAGCAGGGCCAGGAACAACAGGTGATGCGGGGTATGACGAGGATGCATGACAGGGCTCTTTTGTTACTTTGTATCACTGAGGGGGTGTGCTCATCCCGCGGCGACGTGGACGAAGACGCAGGTGGCAGCGGGGATTTCCAATTATGTTATATTATTCCATAACGATTCGCCGACCCTGCTGGAAGTCATGCACCTGCCCCCCGCCGCCCGCCAGTTCCTTGATCGCTTCGGTGCGACGGGCTCGTTGCTGTGCGCGGTGCATTGCGCACTGTTGCCGGCGCTGCTGGCCGTGGCCCCGGCGCTGGGGCTGTCGTTCTGGTTGAGTGACGGCGTGGAAGCGATGATCGTGAGCTTCGTGACCCTGCTGGGCCTGTTCAGTCTTATCTGGGGCTACCGCCGGCATCGCGCGCTGCAGGCGCTGGCATTGCTGGTGCCGGGGCTGGTGCTGCTCTGGGCGGGCCTGCTGTATCCGGAGCTGCACCATTCCAGGGTGCCGCACGCGGTGGTGATGACGCTGGGCGGGGTGCTGGTGGGCTTGGCGCATCTGATGAATCTGCGCCTCAACCACGTGCACGTGCACGACGCCAGCTGCGCACATTAAGGGGCGCGTGATAGGCTCTGCACTCATTGCGCGGGGGCGCTTGTTGCGGCCTCGCCGAACCCGTGGAAACACGGGGTAATCTGGATTTCAAACTGAGGAGTTGACGACATGGGTAAGGGTGACCGCAAGACCGCCAAAGGCAAGCGCTACAACGCCAGCTACGGCAATGCGCGTAAGCACGTGCTGAGCAAGGTGGCCGTGGGCGCCGCTGCGCCGGTCGCCAAGAAGACTGTCGCCAAGGCGCCAGCAAAGAAGGCTGTGGCCAAGAAGACGGTTGCCAAGGCCGGCTGATCCAGCCGCCATTGGATGAAAAAGCGGCGCTTGCGCCGCTTTTTTTGTGCCTGGAAGCTGCCGGCGGGTGTCGCGTCAATCCCGTCGCTACCCAGCCAGCGCACCGGCCTGAAGTCCTAGGCGCGCCGGCAGGTGTCCAGTTGCGCTCAGTCGGACTGGCGCAGCGCCGGCAGCAGCGCCTTGGGATCGCCATCGTTGGGCCGGGCCGGAATGCCGATCAGCCGGGTCAGCAGCGGATAGAGATCGACGTTGTCGAACGTGCCCAGCTGCTTGCCGCGGGCGAAGGACGGGCCGCGGGCGACGAATACCGCCTGCATCGACGGCAGCGCCGGATCGTAGCCGTGCGAGCCGCGGTCGCCGGGCGCGCGCCTGGCGATCATCTCGCGGGTCAGGGCATCCCAGCCTTCCTGCATCTGGCAGACGATGGGTGGCACGCGCGGATGGCTGCCGTAGTGCCAGCGCGCCGGCAGCTGGGCCTTGTTCCAGCACTGGTAGTGGGGATGTTCGCCGAGCAGGTATTTTTCGGCCTCGGCCTGTTTGCCCGGTTGCGGTGTGAAGCCCACCGACTGCCCGACAGAAACCACCATCGCCACTGCCGGCGGCACCATGTCCTGGGTGGCGATCTGCTGGCCTTCCTTGACCGTGGCCATGCCGTGGTCGGAGACCACGATCAGGTTGGTGCGATCCAGCAGGTCCGCGCGGCGCAGGTCATCGACCAGCTGGCCGATGGCGTTGTCCACTTCACGCAGTGCGGCGGCGTATTCGGGTGAATCCGGGCCGTGCGCATGGCCGGCCTGGTCGACGTGTTCCATGTAGCCGGCGACAAAGCGCGGAGGAATGCCATCGGGTGCGCCCTGCAGCCACGCCAGCAGCTGCTGCATGCGTGCCGGCAGCGACACGGCCTCATCGTACGGTTGCCACTGGTCGGCATGCAGGCCGTGGATCGGTGCTTCGCTGCCGGGCCAGGACCAGGTGGCGCTCTTGAGCCCGGCCTTGCGCACGCTGACCCAGATCGGCTCACCGCCTTCCCACCAGGCCGGATTGCGTACCGCTTCGCGGTCGCTGAGCCGGAACTCGCCCAGCGGCTCGGCGTTCATCGCATTGTGGATCAGGCCGTGATGGTCCGGACGCAGGCCGGTGACCAGGGTGTAGTGGTTGGGAAAGGTCAGTGACGGGTATGACGGCCGCATGCCCACACTGCGTACGCCTTCACTCGCAAGGCGGAACAGGTTGGGCGTGTGGGTGGCATCCACTTTGTCGGCGCGCAGGCCATCGACGGACAGCAGCAGCACGGTAGGCGGGAGGGGCGGAGCGGAAGCGGTGCGCGGCGTGGAAGCGCAGGCGGCCAGCAGGGCACAGGCCAATACGGCCGCAGGAAAACGGATCGAAATCATCGCGACATGATACGTCCACGGGATGACCGTACCAATACGCCGTTGGGCGTATTGGAGTGTGCCCGATCAGTCGAAAAGATCCGCCGCGACGGCGTCCGCGATGCCGATTCCTTCCAGCTGCAGCAACGCGGCTTTGGTCGGCAGTCCGCCGCCGAAACCGGTCAGCGCACCGTTGTTGCCGATCACCCGATGGCACGGCAGCACGATCGGCAACGGATTGCGGCCGTTGGCGGCGCCCACCGCGCGGGCTGCGGCGGGGCGGCTGATGCGTTCGGCCAGTTGCCGGTAGCTCCAGGTCGCACCGAACGGAATCTGCGCCAGCGTGTGCCAGACCTGCAGCTGGAAGTCGGTGCCGACCGGTGCCAGGGCCAGTTCGAACTGGCGCCGTTGTCCGTGCAGGTATTGCAGCAACTGCCGGCGTGGTTCGGCTATCGCATCGGGATCGCGCTGCCAGCGCTCGCGGCCGCGGGCGTCGTGGCGGTTCTCGGCGAACAGGATGTGGCGCACGCCCTGTTCATCGGCGGCCACCGTCAGCTGGCCGATCGGGCTGTCGAAGCGGTCGAAGTACACAGGACTCATGCGCAGTTCTCCGGGGAATCCACGGCGGGGGAGGATGGCGTTTTTCCGGGGGCGGCGGCCAGATGCCAAAGATGCAGCACCGCATAGGCGCGCCAGGGACGCCACGGCTGCGAGCGGGCCTCGGTGGCGCGTTCGCCCAGACGCTGGCCTTCCCCCAGGACCTGCTGCAGGACCAGATCACCGGCCGGGAAGGCATCGGGCATGCCCAGCGCCCGCAGTGCCATGTAGTGCGCGGTCCACGCGCCGATGCCGGGCAAGGCGGTGGCCTGCTGGACGAAATGTTCCAGCGTCTGCGCGCGGCTGAACTGCAGCCGGCCCTCGGCGCAGGCGCGCGCCAGCGCCCGCACGGTGGCCGCGCGGCTGCGCGGCAGGCCGATGGCTTCCAAGGGCGCATCGGCCAGTTGCGCCGGCAGCGGGAACTGGCGATCCAGGCCCTCGGGCATACCGTCGAGATGGCCGCCGAACCGCTCGACCAGCCGCCGTGCCAGCGTCGTGGCTGCCGCCACACTGACCTGCTGGCCGAGCACGGCGCGCACCGCCACCTCGAAGCCGTCCCAGCCACCGGGAATGCGCAGACCGGGGCGTTCGCCCAGGCCACGCGCCAGCAGCGGTTCCTGGACAAGGCAGGCGTGCACGGTGGCCAGATCCGCATCCAGATCGAACACCCGCCGCACCCGCGCCACGATGGCCGGGATCGCCCGGGGATCGCTGGTGCCCAGCTGCAGGCGCAGTTCGTGGCGACGCGGATCGGCGCTGACCCGGATCAGGCTGGCACTGCCGCCGATGACGAGCACCCGCCGGTAGCTGTCGGCATCGATCTGCTCGATGCCGGGGATCGCGCGCTTGCGCAGGAACGCGAGCATTGCCGGGAAATCCAGTGGCGGCCGGTAGGCCAGCCGCAAGACCGGCTCGCCGCCGGGCACGGCGCCATGCTGGCGGCGCAGCGCGCCCGGCGGCATGCCGCAGCCGGCCAGAAACGCACTGTTGAAGCGGCGCAGGCTGTTGAAGCCGGCCGCCAGCGCCACCTCGGTCACCGGCAATGCGGTCTCGGTGAGCAGCTGCTTGGCCAGCAGCAGCCGCCGGGTGGCGTGCAGCTGGGCCGGGGTGGCGCCCAGCCGGGCGACGAACAGCCGCTGCAGCTGGCGCGCGCTCAACCCCATCGCCGCGGCCAGCGCCGAGACCGGCTGCTCCTGCAGGATGCCTTCGTTGAGCAGCGCCAGGGCCTGGTGCAGGGTGTGGTCCTGCAGCAGGCTGGCATCGTCGGGCGAGAGTTCCGGCCGGCAGCGCAGGCACGGCCGGTAGCCGGCCGCGCTGGCGGCGGCGGCACTGGGGAAGTAGCTGACGTTGCGACGGTGCGGCACCGGCGCCGGACAGACCGGCCGGCAGTAGATGCCGGTGCTGCGTACGGCGGTATAGAACAGGCCGTCAAAGCGCGCATCGCGGGCCAAGCGCGCCTGTTCGCATTGCTCGTAGCTGGGCAGGGCGGGGTTGTGCATGGCCCCAGTCTAGGGCGCGGCGGGGACCGGTACTGGCCATTTCCGGACATCGCTGCCGAGGATGAATCCTCGTTTAGGCCCGATTGCGGCGCTGGGGGCTTTGCGCACCTAGACTGTCCGCTCTTTCCGGCGCGTGTTGCGCCGTCGCACGGACCTGATTGCTCTCCATGTTGCCCAGATTCTGGTGGTCGCCGTTGTTGTGTGTCGGGCTGCTGGCCTGCAATCCACAGGAGCAGGACAAACAGCCGGCGCCCGACCCGGCGGTGGCGCAGGCGTCCGACGGTGACCACATGGTGTCGATCAATGTCACCGATGTGCCGCGGCCGGCCCCGGTCGCGGTGCCGGCCAAGGACCGTGACTGGCCGGAGGTGGCGCTGGAGAACGACAGGGTCTGGATCAGCTGTGACACCGACTACGCCGGCGAAAACGGCGATGGCGCGGCACTGGAAACCCTGGATCGCCAGGCCATGGAGACGGCGCTGGCGCCGTGCAAGGAGCGCGGCCTGCTGCGCGTGCGCTATGCCGGCAAGATCAACCCGACGTTCGCGGCGCTGATGGCGCGGCTGGCGATCGTGGCCGAATCGATGGGTATCGACCGGCGCATCCTGGATCTGGATTCCAGCGGCGGCCAGGTGGAAGCGGCGATCGTGGCCGGCGACAGCATCGGCGAGTCCGGCTGGACCATCTGGGTGCGGGAGGGCTCGATCTGCCACAGCGCCTGCGTGTTCGTGCTGGCCGCCGGCGACAACCGCCTGATCGCCGGCAAGGTCGGTATCCACCGGATGATGCGGATCAGTTCCACCGCCACCTCGCGTGCGGAGTTGAACAAGGAGCTGCACGAGGTCTATGACAACGTGAAGGACTACCTGCAGCGCAACGGCGTGGCGGTGGGGGTGGCCGACCTGATGATGACCGTGCCCAACCGCAGCGTGCGTCTGCTCAGTGCCGAGGAACTCAAGCAGTTCGGGCTCGATGGCACCAACGCGGTACAGGACGATCTGGAGCGGATCAAGCAGATGCGCAAGTGTGGCGATGATTTCGTGCGCCGCAAAGACGCGTTCCTGATCGCCTTCGATCGCGACTGCAAGGCCGAAGGCGCCGATCTGGACGCGGTGAACACCTGTGGCCAGGCGTTGAAGCAGCGTTTCGGATTCCCGGATGAGACCTGCCCGGATGAAAGCCCGTTGTCGGAAATAGATACCGCGCTGCTGGCGCTGCCCTCGTCCCCGGTGCAGGCGGCAGCCACCGCGCAGGTGCCGGCCCCGCCAGCGGTGCACTGAGCAGTAGGCCCATCACATCGGGCGGCATAGACTGCCGGTTCTTCCACGCAACGCCATGGGGTGCATCATGCGGTCCAGTCGTCTGTTGATACTTCTGTCACTGAGTTTGCCGGCGGGTGTGTTGCTGGCCCAGACACCACCTCCCGCTACCGCCAGGCCAGCGGCAGCGCCCGCTGCACCGGTTGCGCGGACCGCCCCGGCGCTGACGCCCGCCCAGCAGGCGCAACAGGCCCGGCAGGATGCGGAGATGACCCGCGCTGCACAGCGCGTGGCGCAGATGATCGATGACAATCAGGCCGCCGAGGTCTGGGACGGTGCATCCCCGGCCGCCCGCAAGGCCGTTTCCCGCGACCTGTTCGCCAGCAGCGTCAGCGCCGACCGGGCCAAGCTCGGGGCACTGGTGGCGCGGGGCAAGCCGTCCATCACCCGTGTGCAGTATCCGGCCGGCGCCCCGGTACCGGAGGGCATCTACGTCAACGTCAGTTTTCCCACCCGCTTTGCCAACAACGCCCAGCCGGTGCGTGAGCTGGTGTCCTTCCGGCTGGACGAAGACAAGGTATGGCGGGTGTCCGGCTACAGCGTCAGAGCGGCGGCCGGCTGATTCGGTGTTGTAGGTCAGTCGGGGCCTGGCCCACGGCCAGCCCCGCGCATTCATGCGAGGAGGGGACAATGGATATCGAAATCCGCGCGCTGGGCTGGGCGGTGGTGCTGGGAATCTTGCAGATGATGCTGGCAGCCACTGCCAGCACATCACAGCGCGGGCTCAAATGGAACGTGTCGGCCCGTGATGGCCAGGCGCCTCCCCTGACCGGGGCGGCGGCGCGCCTGCAGCGGGCCTGGGCCAATTTCCTGGAAACCTTCCCGTTGTTCGCCGCAGCGGTATTGGCGGTGGTGCTGCTGCACCGGCAGAACCCCTCCACCGCGCTGGGCGCGCAGCTGTACCTCTGGGCGCGGGTGCTCTACGTGCCGCTGTACGCTGCCAGTATTCCCTACCTCCGCAGCCTGGTCTGGGGCGTGGCGATGGCCGGTATCGGGATGCTGGTGTGGCCGCTGTTGACCTGATCCAGATCAATGTCTTGTGGCGGAGGCGGTCTTAGCCTGCACCGGGACAGGAACGAGGAAGCAGGTGATGCAGAGCGTGGATGTGCTGGTGGTGGGGGCGGGCCCGGCCGGGTTGTGCTTGACCCGCAGTCTGGCCGGCAGTGGGTTGTCGGTGGCGCTGGTCGAACAGCAGCCGCATGCGGCATTGGCCACTCCGGCATTCGACGGTCGCGAGATCGCCTTGACCCACGCGTCCCGGCAGATCCTGCAGACATTGGGCATCTGGCAGCGGATCGCGCCGGGCGATATTTCCCCGTTGCGTCGTGCCCGGGTGATGAACGGCACCTCGCCGTTCGCTCTGGGGTTTGCGGCCGAACGCGAGGGGGTGGCCGAGCTGGGCTGGCTGCTGCCCAATCACCTGATCCGCCGCGCGGCCTGGGAGTCCGTGCAGGCCCAGGCCGGGCTGGAGGTGATCGATGGCACCTCGGTCACCGCGATCACGCCCGGCGTCGAGGCCAATACCGTCACCTTGGCCGATGGCCGGCAGTTGTCGGCGCGGCTGGTGGTGGCCGCCGACAGCCGCTTCTCCGCGACCCGGCGGATGATGGGCATCGGCGCGCAGATGCGCGATTTCGGCAAGTCGATGCTGGTTTGCCGGCTGCACTGTGAGCGTCCGCACCGGCACGAGGCGTGGGAGTGGTTCGGGTATGAACGCACCCTGGCGATGCTGCCGCTGCCCGGCGATCAGGCTTCGGCCGTGATCACCCTGCTGCCCCAGAAGCTGCAAGCGCTGATGGCGATGGAGGAGGAACAGTTCGGCCGCACCGTCACCGGTTTCTTCGAGCAACGGCTGGGACAGATGCAGCTGGCGGGAACCCGCCATGTGTATCCGCTGGTGGGGGTCTACGCGCAGCGTTTCGCCGGTCCGCGCTATGCCCTGATCGGCGATGCGGCCGTTGGCATGCACCCGGTGACCGCCCATGGGTTCAATCTGGGGCTGCAGAGCCAGCACCGGCTGGCGCAGCAGCTGCGTCGCGCCGCCGAGGCCGGTGCCGATATCGGTGCAAAGGCGCTGCTAGCCCGGTATGAGCGCGGCCATCGGCTGGCAGCGCGGCCGCTGTACGAGGCGACCAATGCCATTGTCAGCCTCTACAACGACAGCCGCCTGCCCGCGCGTCTGCTGCGGGGCGCGGCGCTGCGCGCGGCCCATGGCGTGGCTCCCTTCCGGAAAATGATTGCCGCCCATCTGACCCAGCGGCAGTCCCTGTGAACAGGGCGGGGCGGCTCAGGCCTCCCCGGTCACCCGGATCAGCACATCGCCCAGCTGCACCTGCTGGCCGGCGCGGATCTTGCACGCCTTGCGCAGTTCCACCGCGCCATCGACCTGGACCTGGCCCTCGCCGATAATCACTTTGGCTTCACCGCCACTGGAAACCAGATCCGTCAGCTTCAGCAGCTGCTTCAGTTCGACGTATTCACGGTCCAGCTCGAATTCGATGGTCTGCATGGTGTTCCCACGATAAAACGGGCGTTATTGTGCGCCAATTGCAGGCCGCCCGGGCGGCCGAGTGCTTGCGCCAGCTGAACGGCCATGCGCCCGCCCCGCGACAACGCAGTGCGTTTGGGCGCACAATATGCGTCTTTTCGCCCGCCCGTTCGCGGTGTGGCCCCCGGAGTTACCCATGTCCCAAGAATCCCCCGCACCGCTGCTGTTCGCAGATCTCGGTCTTTCCGAGTCTGTGATGAAGGCGGTAGCCGCAGTCGGCTACGAATCCCCGTCCCCCATCCAGGCTGCCACCATCCCGGCAATGCTGGAAGGCCGTGACGTACTTGGCCAGGCGCAGACCGGTACCGGCAAGACCGGTGCTTTCGCGCTGCCGGTGCTGTCCAATATCGACCTTTCCGCCACCAAGCCCCAGGTCCTGGTGCTGGCACCGACCCGCGAGCTGGCCATTCAGGTCGCCGAAGCGTTCCAGAGCTATTCGGTCGCCATGCCCGGCTTCCGCGTGCTGCCGGTCTACGGTGGCCAGCCCTACGGCCAGCAGCTGTCGGCCCTGCGCCGCGGCGTGCACGTCGTGGTCGGCACCCCCGGTCGCGTGATCGATCACCTCAACCGCGGCACGCTGGACCTGTCCGAGCTCAAGACGCTGGTGCTCGACGAAGCCGACGAAATGCTGCGCATGGGCTTCATCGACGATGTCGAGGCCGTGCTCAAGAAGCTGCCGGAGCAGCGCCAGGTCGCGCTGTTCTCGGCCACCATGCCGTCGGCCATCCGTCGCATCGCGCAGACCTACCTGCGCAATCCGGTGGAAGTGACCATCCAGTCCAAGACCACCACCTCGGCCAACATCCGCCAGCGCTACTGGTGGGTGGCCGGCATGCACAAGCTCGATGCACTGACCCGCATCCTGGAAGTGGAACCCTTCGACGCGATGATTGTCTTCGCGCGTACCAAGGCCGCCACCGAAGAGCTGGCCGAAAAGCTGCAGGCCCGTGGCATGGCCGCCGCCGCCATCAATGGCGACATGCAGCAGGCCCAGCGTGAGCGCACCATCCAGCAGTTGAAGGAAGGCAAGCTCGACATCCTGGTCGCCACCGATGTGGCCGCCCGTGGCCTGGACGTGGAGCGCATCAGTCACGTGCTGAACTACGACATCCCGTACGACACGGAAAGCTACGTGCACCGTATCGGCCGTACCGGCCGTGCCGGTCGCAGCGGCGAGGCGATCCTGTTCGTCACTCCGCGCGAAAAGGGCATGTTGCGCTCGATCGAGCGCGCCACGCGCCAGCCGATCGAGGAAATGCAGCTGCCGAGCGTGGATGCGGTCAACGATCACCGCGTCACCAAGTTCCTGGAGCGCATCGGCCAGGCGATGGCCTCCGGCGACACCGATTTTTACCGTGATCTGGTGCAGCGCTACGAAAGTGAAAACAACGTGCCGGCGATCGACATCGCTGCCGCGCTGGCCAAGCTGCTGCAGGGCGATACTCCGTTCCTTCTGGCGCCGCCGGTGCGTACCGGGATGCGCGAGCAGCCGGCTGGCCGCAACGAACGTCCGGCGCGTGACGGCGGTTTCCCGCGCCGTGAGGAGCGTGGCGAGCGTCCGGCCCGGTTCGAGCCGCGTTTCGAGCGTGCTCCGCGGCATGACGAGGGCGAGCGTGCTCCGCGTCCGCCGCGTGGCGAAGGCGAGTTCGGTGAGCGTCCGCGTCGTGAAATGGCGCCGCGCAGTGCCCCGGAAGTCGGCATGGAAACCTTCCGTATCGAAGTGGGCCATATGCACGGTGTGAAACCGGCCAACATCGTCGGCGCGATCGCCAACGAGGCCGGACTGGAAAGCCGTTTCATCGGCCGCATCGACATCCATGATGACCACTCGGTACTGGATCTGCCGGCGGAAATGCCCAGCGATGTGCTGCAGCACCTGAAGAAGGTCTGGGTGTCCGGCCAGCAGTTGCAGATGCGCCGGGTTGAGGAAGGCGAAGAGCAGGGCGGCGCCGCGCCGTCGTTCAAGCCGCGCTTCAGCAAGAGCGGGCCGAAGCTGGCCGGTCGTCCCGGTGGCCCGGGCGGCCCGCGTCGTGACGGTGGCTTCAAGCCGCGCGGTCCGCGCAACTTCTAAGCCGCGTCCGGCCGTATCCGGTCACCAAGACAGCCCCGGTCCGCCGGGGCTGTCCTGTTTTGGCCGGTGAGTTCGCAATGTGGCGGCGTAAACCCTGTCGCCGGGGTGGCAACGGTTAAGCAGGCATGCCGAGGGATAACTCGGGCGCGAGATGATTGTGCCTACTGTCGACTTGCCGGCCCGGCACCGTGCACGCTGTCTGCATTGATGTGGCGGGTTGCGGTATTCCGGCCCATCACCCACGCTCTGCAATCTGGTCTGAGCAGAATCAATAGGAAGCCCGTTACAACGCTGCGGTGGGCTGGCGCGATGTCTGAGCTGCATCGCGATCTATCGGCATATCCGTCTGTATTGGCGGCTCGGAAGATCACGATGCAAGCGGTGCGTCTGTTTCCGAGAATTTACCCGGCAAGGCGCTGGTCGATCTGCGCTGTGACGTCTGGATCCTGACAGGATGTAGGTCGCGAGCAAGGCGATACGGACAGGTGTACCCGCAGTGCGCGGCTATCGGGCCATGAGGCAAGTGCTCAGCACTTGCGGCGGCTTCGCGTGTCCAGGCAGGCCTTGGGCGGAAGCAGCGAGACCTTGAGCGGTGTGCTGGAGCGGTACTCCGCAAGCAGGAGTGCAGGTTCGAATGTGTCTGCACGATTGCATCCGTTTCGCCCAACTGGCGATCGAGGATGCGCCATGATCTCCAACTGTCCCGAGCGTGAGCTTCATGGCTATTCGGTGGGGCCACTGCGGGGGTTGGTTCAGCCTGAATCGGCTGCTTTCGTCCATGCTGTTAACCATGACTTCTGCTTTTCTGCTCGCACAACCTGCCGGCGCGGGCCGATCGCTTCCACGACTCCTACCTGACAGGCCTGTCAGCGCTGTGGAGCGTGTGTCGTGATCAGTGCCGGTCCATTTCCCTTGATGGCGCTGGTCGCACTGGCGGCGCTGGCAGTGGCCTGGGGCTTGGCGCGGGGAGTGACCGCCGACGCTGGCGGCCTGCGCAGCCGTGTTGGGGCGATCGTGCTGGATGCGTTCCTGTGCGGATTGCTGGCGGCCCGGCTGGTGCATGTGCTGTGGCATCTGCGCGATTATCTTGCCGATCCGGTATCGATCATCCGCTTGGGCGATGGCGGTTTCTCCATCACTGCCGGGATCGTGGTCGCTGCTCTGTACGCGCTCTGGAAGACGCGCCATCCGGTGCCGCGCAAGCCGGTGCTGCTGGGGCTGGTGGCCGGTGCCGCGTTCTGGCTGATCGGCGGCATGGTGTTGTTCGCGGTGCAGCGATCTACGGTGAGCATGCCCGTGGCGGTGCTGGCGGATCTGCAGGGGGCGCCGGTTCCGCTTGACCGTTACAAGGGGCGCCCGCTGGTGTTGAATCTGTGGGCGACCTGGTGCGGCCCGTGCCGGCGCGAGATGCCGGTGCTGGTGCAGGCGCAGCAGGGGCATCCGTCGGTGAATTTCGTGTTCGCCAACCAAGGGGAAACGGCACAGGAAGTGGCCGATTATCTGCACATGGAGAAGATGTCGCCGGCCAACGTGCTGCTGGATGCCGAGTCGGAGGTCATGCGCCAGACCGGTGCCCGTGCGCTGCCCACCACCTTGTTCTTTGACGCCGACGGGCGTCTGGTCCGCGCCCATATGGGTGAACTTTCACGTGCCACGCTGGAAGCCCGCGTGCGCGAGATCCAATAGCCGTTCCATTCCGAGGTTGATGATGATCCGTTCCCGTCCCGCGCTGCTCCTGCTTGCGGCCGCCTTGCTGGCTCCGGCCGCCAGCGCCCGTGACGCCACCCCGGCGGCGGTACCGGTTGCCGCGAAGAAATCCGCCGATACCGCCGCAGAGCCGGCGGTGGTCAAGACCCTGCGCGAGCAGGGCGTGGAGTTCATGGGCACGTTTGAAACGCCGGTCGGCCTGACCGGCTATGCCGGTGTGGCCGGGCAGGAACCGTTGGCGGTGTATGTCTCGGCCGATGGCCAGTACGCGGTGGTCGGCACGCTGGTCAACGCCAAGGGCGAGGATGTGAGTGCTGCCAAACTCAAGGAGCTGGTGCAGGGGCCGATGGGGCAGAAGGCATGGGCCGCGGTGGAGGGCAGCCACTGGATCGCCGAGGGCAAGGCCGATGCGCCGCGCATCATCTATTCCTTCAGTGACCCTAATTGCCCGTACTGCAACCACTTCTGGCAGGCCGCAAGGCCGTGGGTGGAGTCGGGCAAGGTGCAGATCCGGCAGATCCTGGTCGGCGTGATCCGCGAGGACAGCGCCAACAAGGCCGCCGCGATCCTCGGTGCCGCTTCGCCGGTGGATGCGTTGCTGGAGAACGAGCGGAACTTCGCCAAGGGCGGCATCAAGCCGGCGCCGACCGTTCCGGCCGAGGTGCAGGCCAAGCTGCGCGCCAATGAGATGGCGATGCTGGAACTGGGCTTCCAGGGCACGCCGGGCATCGTGTTCAAGGATGCCAGCGGCCTCGTGCAGCTGCGCTCTGGCATGCCGCAGGGCAAGGATCTGGAAGCGGTGCTCGGCCCACGCTGAGGGATGGCCGCGGCGGCGATGTAATAGTCTCCGCCGCTGGCGGCTGACTAAGCTGACCCGGTTTCCCGGAGTCGATCATGAGCCACGACCACAATCACCTGCCCAGCGAGATCCGCCACGAGAAGCCCCTGTGGTGCGCGCTGGGGCTGACCACCTCCTATCTGGTGGTCGAGGTCATCGGTGCGTTCTGGACCAACAGCCTGGCGTTGCTGTCCGACGCGGCGCACATGGCCACCGATGCGATCGGCCTGATGATCGCTCTGACCGCGGTGCGGCTGAGCCGACGCCCGCCCGATGCGCGGCGGACCTATGGCTACGCCCGGCTGGAGGCGCTCGGTGCAGTGGTCAACGGCCTGTTGCTGGCCGGAGTTGGCGTCTACATCCTTGTGGAGGCCGTGCAGCGCTTCCAGCAGCCGCAGGCTATCGCCTCCACCGGCATGATGTGGGTGGCCGCGTTCGGCCTGGTGGTCAATCTGATCGCGATGCGCCTGCTCAGTGCCGGCAGTGGCGAGAGCCTGAACGTCAAGGGCGCCTATCTGGAAGTATGGAGCGACATGCTCGGCTCGGTGACGGTGATCGCCGGCGGTCTGGTCATCCATTTCACCGGCTGGACCCTGGTCGATCCGATCCTGGCGGTACTGATCGGACTGTGGGTGCTGCCACGTACCTGGGTGCTGCTGCGCGATGCGATCAATGTGCTGCTCGAAGGGGTACCCAACGGCGTGGTGCTGGCCGATGTGGGACAGGTGCTGCGGGGGCAGCCCGGGGTTGCCGACATCCACGATCTGCACGTGTGGGCGCTGGCTTCCAGCACGCCGGCGTTGACCGCGCATGTGGTGATGCGTGACGGGCAGGAGGCGGACGTGTTGCGCCGGCAACTGGCCGCCCTGTTGCACGCGCGTTTCGGCATCGACCATGTGACGCTGCAGGTGGAGGTGGACCACTGCGGCGATGACTGCGCGCAGGTGAAGCCGCAGACTGCGGACGATCACGATCACGATCACGATCACAAAGACCATGCGCATGGGCCGGATCGTCAGGGGCATCATGGCGCGGTGCATCGCTGAGTGTGCGAGAGCAGCCGGCGCCGCGACGCCTGCATCAATCCGGTTGCGGGCCTCCCGCCGAGGTCAGTGACGTCAGCGTCGTCGATTGCCTGCCTTTTAGCGTCGCGGTCCATCCGCAAGAAAAACGGAGCCGTCAGGCTCCGTTTTTCTTTATGGTCCCCTCCGGGATCAGGCCACCGGTTCGCGCAGTACCGGCAGCTCCCAGCCCGGCCGCGGCGCGAAGCGGTCGCCATAACGGCCCTGCAGGGTCTTGAGCTTTTCCACCAAGCCATCGGCACCGGCGGCGCGGATGTGCTGGATCGGGCCGCCGCGGAAGGGGGCAAAGCCGGTGCCGAAGATCACGCCCGCATCGAGCAGGTCGGCATCGGCGACCCCCCCGTCGTGCAGGCAGGCCACCGCCTCGTTGAGCAACGGCAGGATCAGGCGATCTTCCAGATCCGACGGCGCCTGGTAGTCCTTGGCCACTTCCGGCTTCACCGCGCGGCCGTTTTCCCACTTGTAGATACCCTGGCCATCCTTCTTGCCGCGCTTGTTCGGCTCGACGGTCGCCAGCGCGGCCGGGATCTGCAGGCCCAGGAACGGCGCCAGCTCCTTGCCCACGCCTGCCGCCACGTCCAGACCCACCGTATCGAGCAGTTCAATCGGGCCCATCGGCATGCCGAACTTGACCGCGGCCTTGTCGATCACCGGACCGGGAATGCCTTCGGCATAGGCGGTGGCGGCTTCGAGCATGTACGGGAACAGCACGCGGTTGACCAGGAAGCCCGGGGTGCCGGCCACGGGCACCGGGAACTTGCCCAGCGCCTTGCAGAACGCGGCCAGGCGTCTTTCGGTTTCCGGGGCCATGCCGTCGTGGTGGATGATCTCCACCAGCGGCATCTGTGCCACCGGGTTGAAGTAGTGCAGGCCGGCAAACTGCGCCGGTCGCTGGATGTGGTCACGCAGCTCGACCAGCGGAATCGACGAGGTATTTGTGCTCAACAGCGCATCGGCCTTCATCTTCGGCTCCAGCGTCTGGTACAGCGCACGCTTGGCTTCCGGGTTCTCGATGATCGCCTCGATCACCAGATCGGCCTCGGCCACGCCGTCACCGGCCAGATCGGCCTTCAGCCGCGCGACGACTTCCGGGCGTTTGGCCGGGTCTTTCACTTTCTTGTCGAACAGCGCCTGCGCGCGGGTCATGGCCGGGTCGATGAAGCGTTGCTCGCGGTCCTGCAGGGTGACGCTGAAGCCCTTGTAGGCCGCCCATGCGGCGATATCGCCGCCCATCACGCCGGCACCGACCACATGCACGTGCTTGATGCCCGAATCCTTGCCGCCCAGACCCTTGAGCCGTTCGGTCAGGAAGAAGATGCGGATCAGATTGCGCGCGGTCGTGCTGCTGGCCAGTTTGACCACGGCGCGGCGCTCGGCGTCCAGACGCTTCTGGATCGGGCTGCCGCCGGTGCACTCCCAGGTGCTGATCAGCGCGTAGGGCGCCGGGTACTGGTCCTTTCGGGCCTTGCGCGCGACCTGCTTGGCCATCTGCGGGGCAAGGATCTTGCGGGCCAGGAAGGTATTGGTGGCCCAGGCGGTGGCGCGCTGCTTGAACGGGCGGCTCACGCCGGTCTGCAGCAGCGCGATGGCCGCATCGACCAGCACCGCCGGGGCGGCGACCTTGTCGACCAGGCCAATCGCGCGCGCGGCCGAGGCCGACAGGGTGCGGCCGGTCAGCATCATGTCCATCGCCGCCGGCGCACCGACCAGCTGCGGCAGGCGCGCACTGCCGCCCCAGCCGGGGAAGATGCCCAGCTGGGTTTCCGGCAGGCCGATGCGGGTGGAGGCGTCATTGGACGCCACGCGGTAGCGGCAGGCCAGCGCCAGCTCGGTGCCGCCGCCCAGGCAATGGCCGTGGATCGCGGCGACAGTCGGGCAGGGCAGCTCGGCCAGCTTCTGGTAGACGTTCTGGCCACGACGGATGGCGTCGTTGACCGTACCGCGGCGGTCGAACTCCTGGAATTCCTTCAGGTCGGCGCCGGCGATGAACCCGGCCGGCTTGGTCGAGCGCACCACCACACCCTTGGGTGGATCGATGGCCAGGCGTTCGACGATATCGCCCAGTTCCAGCAGCACGTCCTGCGACATGGCGTTGACCGGACTGTCCTTGCGGTCGAGGCTGAGCACGGCGATGCCGTCTTCGCGCAGTTCGGTGTGCCAATGATTGAAGCGGAGCCCATCGAAGCCTGAAAGCATGGGACGTTCCATCCGGTTGTGTATGGAGAAGATCGCTATGATCCAGAGGTTGTTTCCCCGGCGTCAAATCCCAATGCTTGGGTATGTGATGCGCTCGCGCCGTCTGGCACTCCTGTACACGCTATCCGAACGGGAGTTAAAAGCCGGTGCGCCCCCTTCCGGCGAGGGGACTGAACTTTTACCGCGAGCAGCGGTCTCATTGCCCGACGTCGGTTGGGCTGACAGGAGTGCGGCCCGTTATGGCCGAGGTTGAAACACCGCAGGAGCTGGATCTGGAACTGGTCCGGCGTGTGCAGCGCGGCGAGAGTGCGGCATTCGATGTACTGGTGCGCAAGTACCAGCATCGGGTCATCGCGCTGATCGGGCGTTACATTGCCGACTGGAGTGAATGTCAGGACGTGGCCCAGGACACTTTCGTGCGCGCCTATCGCGCCATCGGGAATTTCCGCGGCGACGCCCAGTTCTACACCTGGCTGCACCGAATCGCGGTAAACACGGCGAAGAACTATCTGGCCGCGCACAACCGGCGACCGCCGACGGACGACATCGACATCGGGGATGCCGAACAGTTCGACAGTGGGACCCGCTTGCGCGATACCGATACGCCCGAACGCGAACTGATGCGGCAGGAATTGGAACAGACCGTGATGAAGGCGGTCGATGCGTTGCCCGAAGAGCTGCGCTCGGCCATTACGTTGCGAGAGGTGGAAGGTATGAGTTACGAGGAAATCGCGCAGAAGATGGGATGCCCGATCGGTACGGTGCGTTCGCGGATCTTCCGTGCGCGCGAGGCCATCGATGCCCAGCTGCGTCCTTTGCTGGATACGGCCAGCGCCACCCGTGAGCGGAGTCGCGCATGAACCCCGACAACCGTATTCCCGAGCTGATGGACCCCCCTGTCGACAAATTCCACGCCCACTACCGGCAGCAGCTGTCGGCGCTGGTGGACGGCGAATTGGCGCCCGATGAGGCGCGCTTCATGCTGCGGCGGATCGAGCATGACGGTGAACTTTCCGGCTGCCAGGAGCGCTGGCAGCTGCTGGGCGACGCGATGCGCGGCCAGGCCTGTGCGCCGGCTCCGGGCGATTTTGGCCTGAAGGTCCGCCAGGCGATCACGGCCGACATCGGCCAGTACGGCCCGGTCAGCATGGCGCCGCGGCAGGCGTCGCGCCGTGGTTGGGCGCGCTGGGGCGGTGGGGCAGCGTTGGCGGCATCGGTTGCCGCGGTGGCCCTGTTCATGGCCCGCGAGCAGCTGCCGGAAACGGCGATGCCCGACCCGGTGATCGCTACCACGGCACAGATCACCTCGCCGGCGGTACCGGCGGCGACCGGTCCTGCGCCGGGGGCGACCGATGCCGCTGCCTCGGTGGCCTCGGCTTCGGCTGTCGCCGTTGCCGCCGCCCGCCGTCAGGAGGCAACGCGTCGCGGCAGCGCCACGCGCAGCCGGCAATCGGCACGTGCCAGTGCGGTGCGCATGGCCGAGCCGCCGCAGCGGGCGATCGCCGCGGCACCGTCGCTGCCGGCAGTGACACCGATCTCACCGGTGCTGCGTCAGGATCCGTTCGGCAGCAGCGCCAACACCTTGCAAGCACGGCCTTGGCCGCGTTCTTCGGTGGCGCCATCGCTGGGGCAGGGAGCGCTCAATGCCAGCTTCCCCGCGCAGCAGGAACGGAGTGGAACGTTCTACCCGTTCGAGCCGCGGCTGCCCGAACAAGGGGCCGATACGGCCGAATTGCGCCGATTGTTGCCGCGCCAATGAGGGCGGGTTTGCGGCCGCGACCATCGCTGCCGCTGGCCGCTCAGAGGTCTTGCCGGCGTGCCGTCGCAGGCGCGCTGTCATCAGATGTTTCTTGCCGCTTTGACTGAATCGGAGACTCGCATTTTTATGACCCCTCATATTCCTACCAAGGTGTTCGGCCTGTTGGCGATGACGTTGCCGCTGGTGGCCTGTGCGCAGAGTCCGGCTCCGGTCGTGCCCACAGAACAGGTGGCGGCAGCCCGCAACTCAGCCCCCGCGCCGCAGATTGTCAGTGGCCTGCCTGATTTCACCCAGTTGGTCGACCAGGTCGGACCGGGTGTGGTCAACGTGGAAACCGTGATCGGCGCGCGACGCAACCCGCGGATGGCTGGCTCAGGTCCAGACATGGAGCAGATGCCGGAGTTCTTCCGCCGCTTCTTCGGCCCGGATTTCCAGATGCCGGGGCCGCAGGGTCCGGACAACGGGCCGCGCGGGCGCAGCATGGGCTCGGGGTTCATCATTTCCAACGACGGCTATGTGCTGACCAACCACCACGTCATCGATGGCGCCGAGTCGGTCAAGGTCAAGCTCAGTGATCGCCGCGAATTCACCGCCAAGGTGGTCGGCAGCGACGCCCAGTACGATGTGGCGCTGCTGAAGATCGAAGGCAAGAACCTGCCGACGGTGCGCGTGGGCGATTCCAATACGCTCAAGCCGGGCCAGTGGGTGCTGGCAATCGGCTCGCCGTTCGGCCTGGACCATTCGGTGACCGCCGGCATCGTCAGTGCCCTGGGGCGCAATACCGGTGGCCAGGAACAGCGCTATGTGCCATTCATCCAGACCGACGTGGCGATCAACCAGGGCAACTCCGGCGGCCCGTTGCTGAATACGCGTGGCGAAGTGGTCGGTATCAATTCGCAGATTTTCTCCGCCTCGGGCGGCTATATGGGCATCAGTTTCGCGATTCCCATCGATCTGGCGATGAATGCGGTGGAGCAGATCAAGAAGACCGGCAAGGTCAGTCGTGGCCAGCTGGGCGTGATAGTGGAAGAAGTGACCAGCGATATCGCGCAGGGCTTCAAGCTGCCTGACAGCCGGGGGGCGCTGGTCAACCAGATGGTGCCCGACAGCGCAGCGGCCAAGGCCGGCATCGAGGTGGGTGATGTGATCCGTTCGGTCAATGGCACCGAGATCAACACCTCCTCCGAGCTGCCGCCGCTGATTGGCGCGATGCCGCCGGGCAGCAAGGTGCGCATGGGCATCCTGCGTGATGGCAAGCCACGGGAGATCACCGTGACCCTGACCGAGCTGGCCGAGGATGCACAGCGTGCCGCCACAACCCCGGGCAGCGCCGACGAGGGCAAGCCGCAGGCCGGTGCCAACGCCCTGCTGGGGCTGGAAGTGGCGGACCTGACCGCCGCCGAGCGCCGCCAGCTGGGGCTGGAGGCGGGCGAGGGCGTGCGGATCACCGCGGTGAACAGCCAGGCCGCGCGTGAGGCGCGTCTGGTGCCGGGCATGGTGGTGCTGCAGGTGGGGCGCACCGCGGTAGGCAGTGTGGCCGCGCTGAACCGCGAGCTCGCCGGCTACAAGAAGGGGGATGTGGTCATGTTGCTGGTGCGGGCGGGCGCAAACAGCGCGTTTGTGGCGGTCCGGGCTGGGGATTGATCCCTTCCGAATACCTGCAGTACCGGACAGGAGCCGCCCTCGGGCGGCTCCTGTCGTTCAGCTGCCGGCCAAACCCTGTGCGAGGGCCGGCTCCGGCATGCGATAATGCCGCGTTATCCTGACGACGCCGCGCGCCGCCGCCACCTATGTCACACGATTCAATGCGGATGATCCGCAACTTCTCCATCATCGCCCACGTCGATCACGGCAAGTCCACCTTGTCCGATCGCATCATCCAGCTGTGCGGCGGTCTGACCGCGCGCGAGATGGAAGCGCAGGTGCTCGACAACAATCCGATCGAGCGCGAACGTGGCATCACGATCAAGTCGCAGTCGGTGTCGGTGCCCTACACGGCGCGCAACGGCCAGACCTACTTCCTGAACTTCATCGATACCCCCGGGCACGTGGACTTCTCCTATGAAGTCAGCCGCTCGTTGGCCGCCTGCGAGGGCGCGCTGCTGGTGGTGGATGCGGCGCAGGGCGTGGAGGCGCAATCGGTGGCCAACTGCTATACGGCCATCGAGCAGGGCCTGGAGGTGGTGCCGGTGCTGAACAAGATCGATCTGCCGACGGCCGACATCGATCGTGCCAAGGCCGAGATCGAGGCGGTGATCGGCATCGACGCCTCCGACGCGGTGGCGGTCAGCGCCAAGACCGGCCTGAACATGGAAGACGTGCTGGAAGCCATCGTGCACCGCATTCCGCCACCGGCCGACCGCGGCAGCGACAAGTTGCAGGCGCTGATCATCGACTCGTGGTTCGACAACTACCTGGGCGTGGTCTCGCTGGTGCGGGTGATGCAGGGCCAGATCAAGGCCGGTGACAAGATCCAGGTCATGTCGACCGGGCGTTGGCACCTGGTCGACAAGGTCGGCGTGTTCACTCCCAAACGCAAGGAAATGCCGGCCCTGCGCGCTGGCGAGGTGGGTTGGATCAATGCCAGCATCAAGGACGTCCATGGCGCGCCGGTCGGCGACACGTTGACCCTGCTGGCCGACCCCGCCCCGGAGCCGCTGCCCGGTTTCCAGGAAATGCAGCCGCGTGTGTTTGCCGGCCTGTTCCCGGTGGATGCGGACGATTACCCGGATCTGCGCGAGGCGCTAGACAAGCTGCGCCTGAACGACGCCGCGTTGCGCTTCGAACCGGAAAGCTCCGAGGCGATGGGCTTCGGCTTCCGCTGCGGTTTCCTCGGCATGCTGCACATGGAAATCGTGCAGGAGCGCCTGGAGCGCGAGTACAACCTCGATCTGATCAGCACCGCGCCGACGGTGATCTACGAGGTGCTCAAGAGCGATGGCAGCATCGTGATGATGGACAACCCGGCCAAGCTGCCGCCGATCAACCAGGTGGAAGAGATCCGCGAGCCGATCATCCGCGCTAACATCCTCACCCCCGAGGAACACATCGGCAGCATCATCAAGCTGTGCGAAGAGAAGCGCGGCAGCCAGATCGGTATCAACTACATGGGCAGCCAGGTGCAGATCAGCTATGAGCTGCCGATGGCCGAAGTGGTGCTGGACTTCTTCGACAAGCTCAAGTCGGTCAGCCGTGGCTATGCCTCGCTGGACTACCACTTCGTGCGCTTCGACGCCGGTCCGTTCGTGCGCCTGGACGTGCTGATCAATGGCGACAAGGTCGACGCGTTGTCGTTGATCGTGCACCGCAGCCATGCGGACCGCCGTGGTCGTGAACTGTGCGAAAAAATGAAAGACCTGATCCCGCGGCAGATGTTCGACGTGGCCATCCAGGCCGCAGTTGGCGCGCAGATCATCGCCCGTACCACGGTCAAGGCGATACGCAAGAACGTGCTGGCCAAGTGCTATGGTGGCGACGTTTCGCGCAAGAAGAAGCTGCTGGAGAAGCAGAAGGAAGGCAAGAAGCGCATGAAGCAGGTCGGCCGCGTGGAAATTCCGCAGGAGGCCTTCCTGGCCGTGCTGCAGATGGACAACAAGTAATCGGGCCTTGCCCCGGGCTGCGTCTTTGCAACGCTAAGGATGACGGATGAAATGGTTTGAAATCGCCCTGGTGGTATTGACGCTGGGTTCGGGCTTGGTGCTGTTGCTGGACAAGTGGTTTCTGGCCAAGCGCCGGGCCGCCAATGCCTCGTTGCTGGAGGGCGAAGAACCCGCGCTGGTCGATTACTCGCGGGCCTTCTTCCCGGTGCTGGCCGTGGTGCTGGTACTGCGCAGCTTCGTTGCCGAGCCGTACAAGATCCCGTCCAGCTCGATGATGCCCAACCTGCTGATCGGCGATTTCATCCTGGTCAACAAGTTCTCCTATGGTTTCCGGTTGCCGATCACCAACACCAAGATCATTCCGGTGGGCGAGCCCAAACGCGGCGATGTGGTGGTGTTCAAGCCGCCGCACGCGCCGGACCAGAACTGGATCAAGCGCGTGGTGGGTTTGCCGGGAGATCGCATCGGCTTCCACGGTGACACGCTGTCGATCAACGGCGAGCCGGTGACTTACCAGGCACTCGGCGAGTACATCGGCAAAGGGCGCGGTACGGAAATGACCGGTGCGGCCTTGCTCACAGAAAATCTGCCCGGGCGCACGCACACTGTTCTGGAATGGCTGGGGCGCGCCAGTCCGATGGGACAGGGGGACTGGGTGGTGCCGGACGGCCAGTACTTCGTGATGGGCGACAATCGCGACAACAGCGAAGACAGCCGTTTCTGGACCCAGACCCATTTCCTGCCGGAGCAGAATCTGCGCGGCAAGGCCTTCCTGATCTGGCTCAATTGTGAGGGCTGGTTCTGCAAGGGCAGCTTCGAACCGTCGCGGATCGGGACGGGAATCCAATGAGTTCACAACGCGTTTCTGGGGAGATCGCTATGAATCACAAGGCTATGAATCGCAAGCAGCGCGGTATGACGCTGACTTCGTTCCTGATGGTGCTGGCCGTTGTTGGCTTTGCGCTTTACATCGGCATGAAGCTGTTCCCGATGTATCAGGAATTTTACGCGGTGAAGGTCGCAATGAAGTCGCTGGCGAATGAGTCCGGCAGCGCGGACATGGATCCTGGCAAAGCGCAGGAGTTGTTCTTCAAGCGCATGGATATGAATTATTCCGATACGGTGAAGCGAGACAACATCAAGTTTGACCGTATCGAAGGCGGCTGGCGCATGAGCGTCAACTACGAGGTGCGTAAGGCGTTGATCGGCAATCTGGATATCGTCGGGCGCTTTGACAATTCTCAGGATCTGACAAAACGCGGTGCCGAATAAACCATTCCAGCGGGGTGATCTGATCGGTCACCCGTTCAAGGATCAGGGCTTGCTCAAGCAGGCCCTGACCCATCGCAGTGCCGGCGCTCCGCATAACGAGCGTCTGGAGTTCCTTGGCGACAGCATCGTCAATATGCTGATCGCCGAAGCGCTGTTCCTGCGCTGGCCCAAGGCCGACGAAGGTGCGTTGACCCGTGCCCGCGCCACCCTGGTCTGCGAAGGCGCGCTGGCAGTTGTCGCCCGTGCGCTGCAACTGGGCGAGCGCCTGACCCTGGGGCCGGGTGAAATGAAGTCCGGCGGGCACCGGCGCGACTCGATCCTGGCAGACACCGTGGAGGCCGTGGTGGCCGCTATCTACCTGGATGCTGGATTCGAGGCCTGCCGTACCCGGGTGCTGCCCTGGTTCGAGGCCGCGCTGGCCGCCGTGCCGGTGAACAAGCCGGAAAAAGATCCCAAGACCCGCCTGCAGGAGTGGTTGCAGGCCCGGCAGAAGACACTGCCGGTATACGAGCTGGTATCGGAGACCGGCGACGACCATGCCAAGCACTTCCATGTGCGTTGCAGCGTGGCTGACCCTGCCGTGGCGACTGAAGGCGAAGGCACTTCCAGGCGGCTGGCCGAACAACAGGCGGCCGCGGCCGCGATCGAGCAATTGGATTCGAAGTGAACGACTCATCCTCCCATCGTTGCGGCAGTGTTGCCGTCATCGGTCGCCCCAATGTGGGCAAATCCACCCTGACCAATGCCCTGGTCGGGGCCAAGATCAGCATCGTCTCCAACCGTCCGCAGACCACGCGCCATCGGTTGCTGGGCATTGCCACGTTCCCGGAAGGGCAGCTGGTGCTGGTTGACACCCCGGGCCTGCATCGCCAGCAGAAGCGGGCGATGAACCGGGTGATGAACCGGGCGGCGCGCAGCTCGCTGGAAGGTGTCGATGCCGGCTTGCTGGTGATCGAGGCCGGGCGCTGGGACGAAGAGGACACGCTGGCCTTCAACGTGCTGCGCGACGCCGGTATCCCGGTGGTGCTGGTGGTCAACAAGGTCGACCGGATGAAGGACAAGGGCGCGCTGCTGCCGTTCCTGCAGCAGATCACCGAAGGCCGTGATTTTGCCGCCGTGCACCCGGTGTCCGCGCTCAAGCGCAATGGGCTCGAGCAGCTGGTGAAGGATCTGCTGAAGCTGGTCCCGGAAGCGCCGCCAATGTTCGGCGAGGATGAAATCACCGATCGCAGCCAGCGCTTCCTTGCCGGTGAGCTGGTGCGCGAACAGCTGATGCGTCAGCTCGGTGAGGAGTTGCCCTACGCCACCACCGTGGAAATCGAGCGCTTCGCCGAAGATGGCAATCTGCTGCGTATCGGTGCGGTGATCTGGGTCGAGCGCGAGGGGCAGAAGGCCATCGTGATCGGCAAGGGCGGCGCGCGCCTGAAGGACATCGGTGCCAAGGCCCGGCAACAGATGGAGCGTCTGTTTGATGCCAAGGTGTTCCTGGAAACCTGGGTGCGCGTGCGCGAAGGCTGGTCCGATGACGAGGCCGCGCTCAAGGCATTCGGTTACGGCGACAACTGAGGCACAAGCGTGATCGCCCGCCGGTGATCGTCCATGCGGATCGATGACGAACCCGCCCATGTGCTGCATGCGCGGCCGTGGCGCGAGACCAGCCTGCTGGTCGAGGTGCTGACCCGCGAGCACGGCCGGCTGGGCCTGCTCGCGCGCGGCGTACACGGTCCGCGCAAGCAGGTATTGCGCGCCGCATTGCAGCCCCTGCAATACATCCGTTTCGATGCGGTCATGAAGGGCGAGCTGGCGCAGTTGCGCCGTGCGGAAAGCCAGGACGCCGCGCCGCGGCTGCTGGGGCCGGCGATGTTGGCCGGGTTCTATATCAGCGAACTGGTCCTGCGCCTGGCACCTCGCCAGGACCCGCTGCCCGAGCTCTATGAGGCCTATGCAATGGTGCGCTCCCGCTTGGGAGGCAGCGAGCCACTGGCGTGGTCATTGCGGCGCTTTGAGCGGGATCTGCTGGAAGCGCTGGGTGTCGGCTTTGACTGGCAGTACACGGCCGAGGGGCAGCCGGTCGAGCCGGCTGCCCGTTACCGGCTGGACCCGCAAGGCGGGCCGCAGCGATTGCTCAGCGAGCGCAGTACCGGCGAGCGGCGCCATCTGGCTACCGGCGCGGCATTGCTGGCCTTGGCCGAAGACCGCATCCCGGCGCCAGATGATCTGTCGAGCCTGCGCCCGCAGATGCGTGCGGTGCTGCTGCATCATCTGGGCGGGCGTGGCCTGAAATCGTGGGAGATGCTCGGTGATCTGAACGCCCGCCGCGATTGACCTGACTCAGTGCAGCAACGCGTCCACCGCGGTGGCGAACTGCTGCCGCGCCACCTGCGAATCAGGGGCCTGCTGCAACTGGCGTACCGCCCGGCCCAGTCGCGATGCACCGACAAATCCGCAGCTGGCCTGCAGGCGATGCAGCTGGGAGCGCAGCATCGCCTCATCGTGCTGCTGGCAGGCCGAGACCACGGCATCCCGGGTCGTGGGAAGCTCGCTGAGGAACAGGTCGCGCAGCGCGTTCAGGTGTTCGCGCTGACCGTTGAGCGCGCTCAGTGCCGCGGTTTCGTCCCAGTCCGAAGCCGATTCCTCACTGACGAAACTGGCATCGTCGCCGCCCCGGGCGAGCGTGCGGCGCACGGTTTTGAGCAGCGTTTCGCGGCTCATGGGTTTGATCAGTGTTTCGCAGAATCCTGCCTGGCGCAGCCGCTGGCCGGCCGTCGCGGAGGCGTCCGCGGTGTGCGCCACGGCCGGCACTCCCGGATGGATTTCACGCAAGCGCCTGAGCAGGGCCGGACCGTCGCCGTCGGGCAGATTCACATCGATCAGCCACAGGTCGTGGCGCACAGCCGCGCTGCGCTGCAGGGCGCTGGCGAACGAATCGGCGATATCCACGTGGGCCGGCAACGACTCCAGTGCGGCCTGGAAAAATCCCTGGCTGGTCATGTCGTCCTCGACCAGCAGCAAGCGGGGAATGGTTGTCCCCTGATCATGCGTATTCATATGGCTGCCTCCATGTCAGCTGCAGGTTGCATCTTAGCGAGGCGTGAGCCAGCCGCAAGCGACGGGAGTCCGTTTGTGCCGCATCTGCGACAATACGCCCCCTTTTGCGCGCAGCCGTTTGCCACGTGGCCCGATCCAGAACCCCCCGCATAGACAAAACGCCGTTCCAGACCGACATCCTCGACCTGAGCCACGATGGCCGTGGCGTGGCCCGCCGTGAAGGCGAGGGTGGCAAGGTGACCTTCATCAGCGGCGCGTTGCCGCAGGAAACGGTGATGGCCGAGCAGACCGGCAAAAGCCGGCACTTCGATGAGGCCCGCACCGTGGAGGTGCTGACGGCATCGCCGCATCGCGTTGAGCCGCGTTGTCCGCATTTCGGTGTTTGTGCCGGCTGCGTGCTGCAGCACCTGGACGAGTTGCAGCAGATCGTTGCCAAGCAGCGTGTGCTGATGGACAACCTGGAGCGCATCGGCCATGTGAAGCCCGGTACCGTGCTGCCGCCGCTGGCCGGCGACAGCTGGGGCTATCGCCGCAAGGGCCGCTTCTCGGTGCGGCGGGTGGAGAAAAAGGACAAGACCCTGGTGGGTTTCCGTGAACTGGATCCACGGTTTGTCGCCGATCTGGAGCAATGCCTGACGGTGATTCCGGAAATCGGCACCAAGGTGTCGGCGCTGTCGACCTTCATCGAGACGCTGGACGGCAAGCGCGATATCCCGCAGATCGAGTTCATCGGTGGCGATGCCGCCATCGCCCTGACCATTCGCCACCTGCAGCCGCTGTCCGACGCTGACACGCAGGCGTGGATCGCGTTCGGTCAGGAGCACGGCTTTGCGATCTACCTGCAATCCGGCGGTCTGGAGACAGTGCAGCCGCTGTGGCCGGCCGACGGTGTGGCGCTGTCCTTCGCGCTGCCGCAGTGGAATGTGGAATTGGCGTTCCGTCCGCTGGATTTCATCCAGGTCAACGCCAAATTGAACCAGCAGATGATCGCCCACGCGCTCACGCTGCTGGATGCGCAGCCGGATGAACGCGTGCTCGACCTGTTCTGCGGGCTGGGCAACTTCACCCTGCCGCTGGCGCGCACGGTGCGTGAAGTGGTGGGCGTGGAAGGCGAGGCCGGGCTGGTCGCACGCGCCAAGGAAAACGCGCAGCGCAACGGTCTGGACAACGCGCAGTTCTACGCCGCCGACCTGACCCAGGACCAGCGCCACACGCCATGGATGAAGCAGGGGTTTGACAAGCTGCTGCTGGACCCGCCGCGTTCGGGCGCCATCGATGTGCTGCAGCAGCTGCCACTGAAGCAGTTCAAGCGCATCGTGTATGTCAGCTGCCATCCCGGCTCGCTGGCACGTGATGCCGGCTATCTGGTCAACGAACAGGGCTTCACCCTGGTCAGTGCCGGGGCGATGGACATGTTCCCGCACACCGCCCATGTGGAAAGCATTGCCGTGTTCGAGAGGAAGTAAGCCGTGGGCATCGAGATTGAGCGCAAGTTCCGCGTCCGCGGCGATGGCTGGCGCGCTGCGGCGCATGCGGTGATCCCGATGGCGCAGGGCTACCTCAACGACGTCGGGGCGATGGACAGTGGTGCGCAGAAGGCTTCGGTGCGCGTGCGCATCCAGGGCGAGGCGGCCTACCTGAACATCAAGTCGCGCGAGCTGGGCCACACCCGTCAGGAGTTCGAATACCCGGTGCCGGTGGGTGAGGCGCGCGAGCTGCTGGCGCTGTGCGTCGGGGGCCTGATCGACAAGCGCCGGCATCTGGTCCGTCACGACGGCCTGTTGTGGGAAGTGGATGAGTTTCTCGGCGAAAACGCCGGGCTGGTGGTGGCCGAGGTCGAGCTGGAGAGCGCCGACCAGGTGTTCGACAAGCCCGATTGGGCCGGCGCCGAAGTCACCGACGAGCTGCGCTACTACAACCTGGCGTTGGCCTCGCGTCCGTATGCGCAATGGAGCGCTGAAGAGCGCGGCTGATACCGCCGATCAAAGGAAACCGTCATGCGTATCGATATCTGGTCCGACGTGGTCTGCCCCTGGTGCTGGATCGGCAAGCATCGCTTCCAGCGCGGGCTTGAGCTGATGGGCGAAAACGCACCGCCGGTGGAGGTGCACTGGCACCCGTTCCTGCTCGATCCCGATGCCGATGCCACCCCCGTACCGCTGCGCGAGGCCTATGCGGCCAAGTTCGGCGGGGCCGAACGCACCGCGCAGATGCTGGCGCAGACCCAGGCGGCCGCGCGTGCCGAAGGGTTGCCGATGGATTTCGAGCAGGGCCAGGTGCGGGTGACCACGTTGCCGGCCCATCGTCTGCTGTGGCTGGCGGGCCGCGAAGGCGTGCAGGAGCAAGTGGGCGAGGCGTTGTTCCATGCCCACTTCGCGCAGGGCCGCAATCTGGCCGATCCACAGGTGCTCGCCGGCGCTGCGGCGGCGGGCGGCATCAGCGCCGTGCGGGTCCAGCAATTGCTCGATTCGGACGAGGGGCTGGCCGAAGTGCGTGCCGGGCTGGGTCAGGCGCAGGCGCTGGGTATCCGGTCGGTGCCGACCTTCGTCATCAATGGCCGCTATGCGGTGCAGGGCGCCCAGCCACCGGAGGCGTTCGCCGAGGTGCTGGCCAAGGTCGCCGCCGAGCGGGCCCCCGCCGTTGCGCCGGGCCAGGATGAATCGGGTTGCGGGCCGGACGGCTGCAGTATCTGAGCGCGGAGTCTGACGTGGCGGGCGCCATCTGCGACAATGCGCCGCTACGCCGCGGTTTGCGGCGAACTGGAGCCCCCGCATGCTTTTGATCGGCGTCGCCGGCACTGAACTGACCGCGCAGGAGCGCGGCTGGCTGCAGCATGATGCGGTCGCCGGCGTGGTGCTGTTCAAGCGCAATTTCGCCTCGCGTGCGCAGGTGGTCGAGCTGACCTCGGCCATCCGCGCCGCGACCACGCGTCCGCTGCTGCTGGCGGTAGACCAGGAGGGCGGCCGGGTGCAGCGCTTCCGCGAAGGCTATAGCGATCTTCCGCCACTGGACGGGCTGGGCAAGCTGCATGCCACCGATCCGGCGGCCGCGCTGGCGCTGGCCGAGCAGCATGCCTGGCTGATGGCCAGCGAGATCCGCGCCAGCGGCATCGACCTGAGCTTCGCCCCGGTGGTGGACGTGGGCCACGGCAATCTGGCCATTGGCAACCGCGCCTTTGCCGAAGATCCGCAGGTGGTCGCGGCACTGACCGCGGCCTATGTGCGCGGCATGCATGCCGCCGGCATGGCCGCCACGCTCAAGCATTTTCCCGGTCACGGCACGGTGCGCGAAGACACCCATGTCGACACCGCGATCGATCCGCGTCCGCTGCACGAAATCGAAGCCCACGACCTGCTGCCGTTCCGCGCCGGCATCGCCGCCGGGGCCGATGCGGTGATGATGGCCCATGTCATCTACCCGCAGGTCGCCCCCGAGCCGGCCGGCTATTCGCCGCGCTGGATCAACCAGATCCTGCGCGAGCAGATGGGCTTCCGCGGCGTGGTGTTCTCCGACGACATCGGCATGGCGGCCTCGTTCGCGGCCGGGGGCGTCAAGGGCCGGGTCGATGCCCATCTGGATGCCGGTTGCGATGTGGTGCTGGTCTGCCACCCGGAACTGGTCGAAGAATCACTGCAGGCCGTGAGCGGCCGCAGCCTCAATACCGCCGCGCTGCTGGGCCTGATCGCCCATGGCGCACTGGCATGGGGCGGCCTGCTGGCCGATGCCCGCCATGGCGATATCCGTAACCGTTTGCTTGAAACCCTTGGAAGAACCGCCTGATGTCCAAACTCACTCTTGAACAAGCCGTGGCCCAGGCCGATCTGCTGGTCGACCGTCCCACCATCGACGCCGCCATCGCCGCCATTGCCGATGCCATCGCCCGCGACTACAAGGGCGAAGTCCCGGTGTTCCTGTCGATCATGAATGGCGCGCTGCCGTTCGCCGGCCAGCTCGCGCTGGAGCTGGGCGCACGCGGCCAGGACGCCCAGTTCGATTACATGCAGGCCTCGCGCTACCACGGCGAGAATGGCGGCGAGCTGGTGTGGAAGCACCGCCCGGTCAGCGCCCTGTTCGGCCGTCGCGTGCTGCTGGTCGATGACATCCTCGATGAAGGCTTCACCCTGCAAGGCGTGCGCCAGTGGTGCATCGAGCAGGGCGCCACCGACGTGCGCATCGCCGTGCTGACGGTGAAGAAGCACGACCGCTGCCTGTCGGACGTCAAGGCCGATTATGCCGGGATCGAACTGCCGGACCGTTTCGTGTTCGGTTTCGGCATGGACGTCAGCGAAGCGCTGCGTCCGCTGCCGGCCATCTACGCGATGAAGGAATAAGACCGCGCTGTGCGGGCACCCGGTGCCCGCCGTGCGAGGAAGGGGCGCAGTGGCGCTGCCGGAGATGACGTCTGGCCGCCATCGCCGCGCCAGACGTCATGATTGAAATGCATCAGGAAACAAGCATGGAACATATCGCCCTGGCGGTGATCGGTGGCACCGGTGTCTACACGCTGGCCGCACTGGATGAGGTGCAGACCCACGAGGTGCAGACCGCCTACGGCGCGCCGTCCGGCCCGGTCCGGGTCGGCCTGTTGAACGGCCAGCGCGTGGCATTTCTGGCCCGTCACGGCGAGGGCCATTCGATCCCGCCGCACAAGATCAACTACCGCGCCAACCTGGCCGCGCTCAAGCGGCTCGGGGCCACGCGAGTGTTGGCGTTGAACACCGTCGGTGGGATCACCGATAACTTCGGGCCGCGCGTGCTGGCCTGCCCGGACCAGCTGATCGACTACACCTGGGGCCGTATTTCCACGCTGTGCGAAGAGGACGGCAGCGACGTGCTGCACGTGGATTTCGGCCATCCGTACACGCCTTCGTTCCGTGCCCGGGTGCTGGCGGCGGCCAAGGCCACGGGTGTGGTGATGCAGGACGGCGGCTGCTACGGCGCCACCCAGGGACCGCGCCTGGAAACCAACGCCGAAATCGCGCGGATGCGCCGTGATGGCTGCGATCTGGTCGGCATGACCGGTATGCCCGAGGCCGGCCTGGCCCGCGAGCTGGGGCTGGAATACGCCTGCCTGGCCATTGTCGCTAACTGGGCGGCAGGTTGCGGCGAGGCCGAGGAAATCACCATGGCCGAAGTGCTGGCCAACGTTGAAGCCGCCTCGGCGGGTTTGCCGACTTTGGTGGGTGAATTGGCCCGGGGGTGATTGTCATCCCGCCTTAAGGTTTGCATACTCCGTTTGTGCGCTTCATTCAGCGTGCATCAATCCATTCATCGAACAAGGTCTCGCATCACCATGCCGAACGGTACCGTCAAGTGGTTCAACGACGCCAAGGGATTTGGCTTCATCTCACCGGAGGACGGCAGCGCCGACGTCTTCGCGCATTTCTCCGCGATCAATTCCAAGGGCTTCCGCAGCCTGCAGGAAGGCCAGCGCGTCAGCTATGACGTGACCCAGGGCCCGAAGGGTGCCCAGGCTTCGAATATCACGCCGGCCGAGTGATTCACCCGGTTGCGCTGGAAAACCCCGCTGCGGCGGGGTTTTTTTTTAGTCGCCCACGCTGGCGATGACAAGGACGGAAATGCGTAAAGCGTTGGATATCGCCATCGTCGGTTATGGCACGGCCGGGCAGGCGCTGGCGGTGTTGCTCACCCGCGATGGGCACCGGGTGCAGGTGTTCGAGCAGGCGGCCGCGCCCGGACCGGTAGGCGCAGGCTTCCTGCTGCAGCCCAGCGGATTGCAGGCGCTGTGGCAGATGCAGCTGCTGCCGCAGGTGCTGGAACATGGCGCGGTGGTGCGCCGCCTGTATGGCGAGACGCCGTGCGGACGCGCGGTGATGGACATGCGCTACGCCGGGCTGGATGCACGCCTGTGTGGCATCGGCATGCAGCGCGGCGCGTTGTTCTCGCTGCTGGATGCCGCGTGGGCCGGGCGCGAGGCGTTGCATGTCGACAGCCGCATCACCGCGATCGACGACTCGCTGCGGCGGGTGCAGGACCACCACGGCCGCTGGCATGGCCCATTCGATCTGGTGATCGCCACCGACGGTGCGGCCTCGGCACTGCGCGCGCAGGTGCAGGGCACCCGGCTGGATCGCGTCTATCCGTGGGGCGCGCTGTGGTGCCTGTTGCCGCGCGGCGGCTGGCCGCATGGCGATGAGCTGCGCCAGCGCTATGTGGCCGCGCGCAAGATGATCGGGTTGCTGCCGGTGGGCACCCGTCCGGGCGATGCCGAGCCACGGCTGAGTTTCTTCTGGAGCCTGCCGCGCGAGCAGTTCCCGGCCTGGGAACAGGCCGGGCTGGAACCGTGGCTGGAAGAGATCGGCACGCTGTGGCCGGAGGCGCGCGAGCGCTTGCAGCATGTCACGATGCAGTCCCAGCTGGCACGGGCCAGCTATCGCGATGCGGTAATGGAGCGCTGGTACCGCGGCCGGCTGGTGCTGGCCGGTGATGCGGCGCATTCGATGAGTCCGCAGCTGGGGCAGGGGGTGAACATGGCCCTGCTCGATGCGGTGGCGCTGCGCGATGCGCTGCGTGCGGAGCACGGCGTGGATGCCGCGCTGGCCCGCTACCAGGCCCAGCGCAAGGCGCACGCCTGGCTGTACCAGTTCTGGAGCCGCTGGCTGACGCCGATCTTCCAGTCCGACCGCGATTGGGTGGCCCGCACCCGTGACGTGCTGTTCCAGCCGATGGGGCGGCTACCGGGCGGTCGCGGCCACATGCTGCGGGTATTGAGCGGAACCCAGCAAGGCCTGTTCGGCAAGCTGCCGCTGGCGCCGGACTTCATCCAGGCGCTGGCGCTGTCGGCGGGAAAACCGGCCGCGTAACCCGGCGGCCCCGGCGTTGCGGCAGAATCGGGCCGACACTGTCACCCGGGCATCGCCATGGCTACGCCACCGTTTGAGACCCACGTGGTCCAGAACCAGCCGCCCCCGTTCGACGGGCGCAATCTCTGGCGCGATGATGCGGCGTTGCGCGAAGCGGTGGCCCGCGAGGGCGCCGCGCCGTTTGCCGGGGTACTGGACGGCTATGGGGCGCTGGCCGGCGGTGAGCTGTACCGGCTGGGGTTCGATGCCAATGGCCAGCGGCCGCGGTTGCGTACGCATGATGCGCAGGGACATCGGATCGACCATGTCGAGTTCCATCCGGCCTATCACCGGCTGATGGACGTGGCCAAGACCCAGGGCGTGGCAGGGCTGTCCTGGCATTGGCCGCAGCCCGGCGCGCACGTGGCGCGTGCGGCGTTGAGCTATCTGCATCACCAGGCCGAAGCCGGCACCAGTTGTCCGCTGACGATGACCCACGCCGCGGTGCCGGTACTGCGGCAGGTGCCGGCGCTGGCCGACTGGGCCGCCAAGGCGGCCGCGCCGTTCTACGATCCGCGTGATGTGCCGGTCAGTGAGAAGGCCGGTATCACCCTCGGCATGGGCATGACCGAGAAGCAGGGCGGCTCGGACGTGCGCAGCAACACCACCAGTGCCACTGCCTTGGCGACCGACGGCGAGTACCGGCTGGTCGGCCACAAGTGGTTCTTCTCCGCGCCGATGTCCGATGGCTGGCTGGTGCTGGCGCAGGCGCCGGGCGGCCTGAGCTGCTTCCTGATGCCACGCCGCCTGCCCTGCGGGCGGCGTAACGATTTCCGCCTGATGCGGCTGAAGGACAAGCTTGGCGACTGGGCCAATGCTTCCAGCGAGGTCGAGTTCTGCGGCGCGTGGGCACAGCGGGTGGGCGGTGAGGGACGCGGCGTGGCCACCATCATCGAGATGGTGATGCTGACACGGCTGGATTGCATGCTCGGCTCGGCGGCGCAGATGCGCATGGCGCTCGCGCAGGCGCTGCATCACGCCCGGCACCGGCGCAGCTTCGGCAAACGGCTGGTCGAGCATCCGTTGATGGCCAATGTGCTGGCCGATCTGGCGCTGGAATCGGAGGCGGCCACCACCTTCGCGCTGCGGGTGGCAGGGGCGGTGGATGCCGCCGGGCACGATCCCGCCGAGGCGGCGTTGGCGCGCATCGCCACGGCGCTGGGCAAGTTCTGGATCTGCAAGCGCGCGCCGGCTTTCATCAACGAGGCACAGGAGTGCCTGGGCGGCGCGGGCTATGTCGAGGAGTCGATGCTGCCGCGGCTGTACCGCCAGGCGCCGCTCAACTCGATCTGGGAGGGCAGCGGCAACCTGCAATGCCTGGATGTCCTGCGTGCGTTGGGCCGGGAGCCGGCGACGCGGTCGGCGCTGCTGCACGAACTGGCGCAGGGGCAGGGGCGCCATGCCGGCTATGACAGCGCGGTGCAGCGTGTCCGTTCGATGCTGGTCGAAGCGCTGCCCGGCGAGGGCGTCGCGCGGCAGCTGTCGGCCATGCTGGCTACGCTGTTGCAAGCGGCCGCGTTGCTGCGCGCGGGCAGCCCGGTCGCGGCGGCATTCATTGAAGCCCGCTGGGGCGCCGGCGTGTCGATGCCGTGCTACGGGGCCTTGCCCGCGCACCTGCCCATTGCCGGGATACTGGCCCGGGCCTTGCCTGCAGACTGATCAGCCCGCGCCATCCAGATTTCCATCAAAGCGCACCACCTGGTTGCGGCCGGTGCGCTTGGCCCGGTACAGCGCTGCGTCGGCCTTGCGCAGCAAGGTGAGGCCGGCCACGCCGTCGTACGGGTAGGTGGCCACCCCCAGCGAGATGGTGATCGGCGGCAGGGTTTTGCCATTGAAGGGGACCGACAGCTGGGACACCGCCAGTCGCAGTTCTTCGGCATGCCGCTCGGCGGCCACGCCATCGGCTTCGGGCAGGATCAGGGTGAATTCCTCGCCGCCGTAGCGGCAGGCGATGTCCTCGCCGCGCAGGCGCGAGGAGAACAGCTGCCCCAATGCCGCCAGCAGGGCATCACCGCCGCTGTGGCCCTGGGTGTCGTTGAAATTCTTGAAGTGGTCCACGTCCAGCATCAGCACCGATAGTGGCAGCGCGCGGCGTCCGCAACGGGCCAGTTCGCGGGTCAGGGATTCTTCCAGATAGCGCCGGTTGTACAGCCCGGTCAGCGGATCGCGGATGGACTGCAGCCGCAGCGATTCGCGCAGGCGCAGGTTGCTCAATGCCAGCGACAGCTGTTCCATGGCCGATTCGGCGATGGCCAGGCGCGGCAGCGGCCCGGGGCCTGGCCCACACAGGAACAGGAAGCCGATCTGGGCGCCCTGCGCCGACATCGGAATGCAGGCCGTGGCAACGCACTCGCTTGCCGCCGGCCGGGCGATGTGCGGGCAGTTGGCGTCGCGGCGCAGATCGTCAGCCAGATGGGGCTGGCCGCGGCGGATCGCCCAGCAGTCGCCCGGCGCCAGGAACGCGGCGGTCTCCACCTGCGGGGTACCCCAGCTGACGATGCTCTCGGCACGATCATTGGAGGCGCGCAGCAGGTAGACCGAACCGGCAGTGTCAGGCAGCAGCGCTTCCAGCGTGCGCGCGGTGATTTCCAGTGCCTCCTCCGGATTGGCGCAGCTCTGCAGCAGGCCCGTGTAGCGGCCCAGCGTCTGCAGGTCGGTGCTGGCGCGTTCCATCTGTTCCAGGTTGGCACTCAATTGCAGGCTGGCGCTGGCGGCGCGCTGCTCCGCGCGGCTGCGCCGGTTCAATTCCGAAAGCAGGATGGCGTAGACCGACACCACCACGATCAGGCCGAACGGAATGCCGGCCAGGGCCAGGCCCAGCAGCAGGTCGGCACTGCGGCGGGAGCTGGCCGCGCGCTGCACCAGCATCGCCTGCTCCACGTTCACCATGGTCAGTGCCTGCTCACGGATCGCGCTGGTGGTGCGGAACGCGTTCTGGGTGATCGCCGCCCGCGCCGGTTCCAGGCCCTGCTGGTCGTAGATGTCCACCACGCGCTGGATCTGCGACAGCCGCCGTTGCACCAACGCTTCAAGCGTGCGGGCGCTTTGGGCCTGGGGGGGATTGTCGGCCACCGCCTTGATCAGGTTCGACAGCAGCACCGGGACCCGTTCGACGCTGATCTGGTAATCGAGCAGATACGCTTCGCTGCCGGTCAGCAGATAGCCGCGCTCGGCCGACTCGGCATCCAGCACGCGTGCCTGGATCTCGTCGATCCGGCCGATAACTTCATGGGTATGCGCCACCAGCGCCGCATCGGCGATGAAATGCCGTGCGCCGACAAAAACGCCAATGCCGATGCCGATGAAAACCAGTGCGGAAAATGCCAGCGCAACTTTGCTGCCTTTACTGTGCTGCATTGCTACCTTGACCGGGAAATAAGTGGATCGACAGGGCATCCACTAGGCGGCGAACCGGTCCAGGCCCGGATACCGTGGTATCCGGCAGGTGGAACGAAGGTGCGTGCAGCAAGGTGGCCACGCGCCATTCCGGAAGGAATGGGCGCGTGGCCAGTCTATCAATGCTTGGCCTCGTTGGCCTTCTCGCGCGCGTCCTTGGCCACTTCCTCGGCGTGATCGGCCGCCTTCTTGGCGGCCTCGGCCGTGGCGGCCGTAGCATCTGCGGCGGCTTCCTTGGCGGCCATGCTGGCGTCATCGGCCGCCCTTGCGGTCGCATCGGCGGCTTTATCCAGGGCCTGTTTCGACTCGGCGGCCGCTTCGCGGGTAGCGGCGGCGGCGCGGTCGGCGGCGTTGTCTGCTGCTTGCGCAGCCGATTCGCCGGCGTTGCGTGCGGCATCGGCCGCGTGATCCGCCGCCGCGGCGGCCTCGCGCTTGGCCTGCTCTGCGTTGGGATCGTTGCAGGCTGCCAGTGCCAGCACCAGACTGCCTGCCAGCAGCGGAACAAGAATCTTCATTGCGCTCTCCTGTGTCGGGGATGACGCAGTCAGCCTAGGCGAGCGCGGATTCAGATTGTGTCAATGCATCCGCACCGGAACGCCAGGCAAAAAAAAGCCGCTGGCGAACCAGCGGCTTTTTTCAGACTCGCTTTGAAGAAGAAGTTATTACTTCTTGGCTTCTTCAGCAGCGTCCTTGGCCTGGGCAGCCACGTCTTCAGCAGCCTTGGCGGTGTCGGCAGCAGCGTCGGCAGCAGCGTCGGTGGCGGCGCCAGCGGCGTCGGCAGCGGCGGCACCGGCGGTGTCGGCAGCGGTGGCGGCGGTGTCAGCAGCAGCCTGGGCAGCGTCAGCGGTGGCGTCGCCAGCAGCAGCAGCCTGGTCAGCAGCGACCTGGGCTTCAGCAGCAGCCTGGTTTGCGTCGGCAGCAGCGTCAGCAGCCTGTTCCTGCTTCGAGCAGGCAGCCAGAGCCAGGCCCAGGGTCATAGCGATCAGCAGCTTGTTGATGCTCATTTGTGAATCCTCGTCGTGAAATTAGGCAACGCGCCATTGCGCGCCGGGAACATGATGACAATCCCATTTGGGCTGTCAAGCGACTCCGCATTCATATTTGCGAAAGTCTGAAATTTTCCAATCAGATCAATTCGATGGCGATAGCGGTTGCTTCGCCACCGCCAATGCAAAGCGATGCGACGCCACGCTTGAGGCCGCGTGTGCGCAAGGCGTTTACCAGCGTAACCACCAGTCGGGCACCGGATGCGCCGATCGGATGGCCCAGCGCACAGGCCCCGCCATTGACGTTGACCTTGGCATGCGGAATGCCCAGTTCGCGGATCGGCGCCATGGCCACGACGGCGAATGCCTCGTTGATCTCGAACAGGTCCACCTCGGCGATATCCCAGCCGGCTTTTTCCAGCACTTTGCCGATCGCGCCGATCGGGGCGGTGGTGAACCACTCCGGTTCCTGCGAGAAGGTGGCATGTGCGGCGATGCGGGCCAGCGGCTGCACACCCCGCCTGGCGGCGTCGTCGGCCGACAGCAGCACCACGGCGGCGGCACCGTCGGAAATGCTCGAGGAACTGGCGGCGGTGACGCTGCCGTCCTTCTTGAATGCTGGACGCAGAGTCGGGATCTTGGCGACGTCCGACTTGCCCGGCTGTTCGTCCTGATCGAATTCAACTTCACCCTTGCGGGTGGCGACCTTCACCGCGACGATCTCGTCGTTGAACGCACCGCTGGCCTGTGCGGTCTGGGCGCGCTTGACCGATTCGATCGCGTAGGCGTCCTGCTCTTCGCGGCTGAAGCCGAACTTGGCCACCGCCGCTTCGGCGAACACGCCCATCGACTGGCCGTCGTAGGGATTGGTCAGACCGTCCCAGGCCATGTGATCCACGGCCTGGAAGTTGCCGTAGCGGTTGCCGGTGCGCGAGTTCGGCAGCATGTGCGGGGCGTTGGACATCGATTCCATGCCGCCGGCGACCACGATGCTGGCCGAGCCGGCCTTGATCAGGTCATGGCCGAGCATGATCGCCTTCATGCCCGAGCCGCACACCTTGTTGAGGGTGGTGGCGCCGGCGCTGGTCGGCAGACCGGCGGCCAGCGAAGCCTGGCGGGCGGGTGCCTGGCCCAGGTTGGCCGGCAGCACGCAGCCCATGATCACTTCGCAGACATCGGCGGCGGGGATGCCGGACTGCGCCATCGCGGCGCTGATGGCGGTCGCGCCGAGGGTCGGGGTGGGGACGCCGTTGAACTGGCCAAGGAAGGAGCCAATAGCGGTGCGCTTGGCGGCGGCGATGACGATGTCGGACATGGGCAATCTCGGTTATACCTTGCGGCAATTATCGAATGTCTCCGGATGTCCGCCCATTGGACCAACGGCACATCCCGGGAGACAGCGGATTGTCGTTGCAGTATAGATGTTCGCCATCGCGCGGCCGGCGGCCGGCAAGACCTGAATTGGCAATAGCAACCAACTGGGGAGTGGGGCTGGGAATGAACAGCAAGGTGTGGGGACGCAATGTGTTGGCCAGCGCGCTGGCGTTGGTGCTGGGCGCCTGCGGAGGGGGCGGTGGAACCAAGCCCACGCCGCCGGTATCGCCGCCGCCTAGCGCGCCACCGCCGACAACCCCGCCACCGACAACTCCGCCACCGCCCACACCTCCTGCGCCGCCACCGCCCACGCCGCAACCGGCGATGGATGCGCATCTGGCCCTGACAAATGCCAAGGCCGCGCAGGCGATGGGGCTGACCGGTGCCGGCTACCGGATCGGCGTGATCGATTCGGGGGTGATGCGCAACCACCCGACGCTGGCCGGGCGTGTGGTCGCCAACTATTTCTATCTGGACCCGGCCAAGAACAACGCCAATATCGACGACGTGGTCGGGCATGGCACCACGGTGGCGCAGCTGGCCGCCGGTGCGGCGGCCGGACAGTGGCCCGGGGGTATCGCACCGGGCGCGCAGATCGTGTCGGCGCGGATCATCGCCGACAAGGCGCCGGTCGATGACGGCTCCGGCCAGGGCAACGAGGTCACCGGCGCACTGGGGCTGGCGCCGATCCACGACGACCTGATCCGCGCCGGCGCGCGCATCATGAACAACTCCTGGGGCGGGCTGTACTGGACCCGCACTTCCGCCACCGCGCCGATCGCCGCCGAGTACCGGCCCTTCATCACCAGCAACGACGGTCTGGTGGTGTTCGCCACCGGCAACGAATCGCGGCCCAATCCCTCCGACATGGCAGCGCTGCCGAGCAAGGCCGGCACCAATGGCACGCTGCCGGCGGCCGACCTGGAGCGCGGCTGGCTGGCGGTGGCGGCGGTGGATACGGCCAATCCGGACAAGCTGGCTTACTACTCCAACGCCTGCGGCGTGGCGAAGAGCTACTGTCTGGTGGCGCCGGGCACCGCGCTGTTCATCGGCCACCAAAGCACCGCCGGCAATCTGCAGTACTTCTACGGCAGCGGCACCTCGTATGCGGCGCCGCTGGTGTCCGGAGCGGCGGCGCTGGTGTGGCAGGCCTTCCCGTATTTCAACAACGATCTGGTGCGGCAGACCCTGCTGGGCACCGCCACCGACCTGGGCGAGGCCGGGCCGGACGCGGTGTTCGGCTATGGCCTGTTGAACGTGGGCAAGGCGGTCAATGGCCCGGGCAAGTTCGACTGGGGCGATGTCACCGTCAACCTGGCCGGCAGCTCGACCTGGAGCAACCCCATCACCGGCAGCGGTGGCCTGGTCAAACGCGGCAGCGGCACCCTGGTGCTGGGGCACGCGGGTCTGCCTCTGGATTACACCGGCACCACCCGCATTCAGCAGGGCACGCTGGCGGTGGCCGGCGATCTGCGCGCCTCCGACGTCATCGTCGAGAACGGCGGTCGCCTGGCCGGCACCGCATGGCTGGGGAAGAACCTGAGCAACGCCGGCATCGTGGAAATCGACAGCGCCGGTGCGGCGCAGGGCGGTATCCGCATCGAAGGCGATTACACCCAGCAGGCCGGCGGCCGGCTGGACCTGACCGTCGGCTATGGCCAGCTGCTGGTCAAGGGCCAGGCCACGCTGCAGGGTGGCGGCCTGCACGTGCTCGGGGTGCGTAGTGGTTATGTGCATCAGGCGCGCGAGTACGTGTTGACCGCCGATGGCGGACTGAGCGGCACCTTCGATGCACTGACCTCCGCACCGGGCGTGCTGCTGACCGCCGTGCCGGGCTACAGCGCGAACCAGGCATGGCTGGATATCAGCCGGCTGGATGTCACGGCCGCAGCCTTGTCGATGCGCAGCATCACCCCGCAGGCGCTGGGCGCGGCCGTGCGCGTGGAATCGGCCTTCCAGCAGATCGATGCCCAGCAGGGCCGCGGGACCGGGCCGATCGCCGACGGGGTCATCCGTGGCGCCGGCGCGATCCAGCGCAGTCCCAGCGAGCAGGCCGCCGCAGCCACGCTGCGCAGCCTCTCCGGCGAAGCCCATGCCACCGCCACGGCGATGACCTTCGACAGCATCGACATGAACCGTCGCGCGCTGTCGGCGCAGTTCGACGAGCAGGCCGGCGCTGCGGCAACCGGCGGGGCGTGGATGCGTTCGCTCGGCAGCGGCGGGCAGGGCGGCTATCTGGGCAGCGACTACAGCGTCGGTGGCTGGATGCTGGGGCGCGAGGCGTCACTGGGCAGCAACGCGGTGCTGGGCTTCGCCTTCGGTGAAACCCGCGCCAACACCACCGCCGGCATCGCGCAGGACCGCAGCCGTGACCGCCAGACCCAGAGCCAGCTCTATGCCGGTTGGCACCACGACAGCGCCTATGTGCTGGGCCAGGCCGGCTTCGGCCAGTACCAGCGCGAACTGGACCGCGGCCTGCTGCTCGGTGGCGAACGCGCCGGCGTGCAGGCCCGCTATGGCGGCCGCTTCCTGTCCGGCGGCGTCGAGGCCGGCTACCGCTTCGGCCACGGCGCGGCCACGCTGACCCCCTATCTGGGGGCCGAATACACCCGCATCGACAGCGATGCCTTCCACGAGCAGGGTGGCTACGGGTTCGGCCTGCGCGCCAATGACTGGAGCAGCCAGCGCACGCAGGCCCTGGCCGGGCTGCGCGGCCAGCACCAGTGGCGTGGCTTGGCACTCAATGGCTACGTCGAATGGCAGCAGGCGGTGTCGAGCGAGGGCCTGAGCCTGCGCACCGGCTTTACCGGGGTCGATGCCTGGGCGCCGCTGGACGGCCTGCAGCCGGCGCGCTCGGGCGGCCTGTTCGGGGTGTCGGTGGACACCTGGCTGACGCGCAACGCCCGGCTGTCGTGGGGCTATGACCAGCGCTTCGGCCCGCGCGGCGACAACCGGCAGCTGTCGCTGCGCCTGCAGCAGGCGTTCTGAGGTTGCTGTAGCGGGCAACAAAAAAGGCGGGCGATCGCTCGCCCGCCTTTTTCCGTATCAGCCCACGCTCTACTCGCCGCGCAGGCGGTTCATGCGTGGCGTGGCACGGCCCATCGGCATCTTCAGCTTGCCGATGGCCTCGATCCGGGCTTCGGCGATCCGGTCGGCCGCGCGCTGTGGCGAGATGCCCTCGCGCTCGGACTGGTCGAAGATCTTGCCCAGGTTGTGATAGATGGTGCGGATCTGCCGCATCGCCCGCTCGCGGTTGTAACCGTCGATTTCCAGCGCCACATTCATCACGCCGCCGGCATTGACCGCGTAGTCCGGCGCCCACAGCACGCCACGCTTGAACAGTTCATCGCCCACCGCATGGCTGGCCAGCTGGTTATTGGCGGTGCCGCAGATCACCTTGGCCTTGAGCCGGTCCAGCGTCTCCAGGCCGATGCCACCTTCCATCGCGCACGGCGCGAACACGTCGGCGGCCACGTCGTAGATCGCATCGGGCTTGACCGCCTCGCAGCCGTATTCGGTCACCGCGCGCTGCACCAGCACCGGGTCCAGGTCGGTCACGTAGAGCTTGGCGCCGCGCTCGCGCAGCAGCTTCACCAGCTCCATGCCGATATGGCCCAGGCCCTGCACCGCGATGCTGACCTTGCCCACTTCCTCATGGCCGAACTTGCGGTTGAGGGAGGCCATCAGCGCCTGCAGCGCGCCGTAGGCGGTGAACGGCGCCGGATCGCCGGAACCGCCATGGGCCTGGTGCACACCGGTCACGAAACCGGTTTCCAGGTAGATGTTCTCCATGTCGTTGACGTCGGTGCCCACGTCTTCGGCGGTGATGTAACGCCCGCCCAGCGCCTCGACCTGGCGGCCGAACGCGCGCAACAGCACCTCGCTCTTGTCGACCTTGGGGTCGCCGATGATCACCGCCTTGCCGCCGCCCACATTCAAGCCGGCCAGCGCGTTCTTGTAGGTCATCGTGCGGCTGAGCCGCAGCACATCACGCAGCGCATCGTCGGAGCTGGCATAGGGGCGCATGCGCACGCCACCCAGTGCCGGGCCGAGCGTGGTGTTGTGGATCGCGATGATGGCCTTCAGGCCGGCGTCGCGGTTGTGGCAGAACACGACCTGTTCGTGGCCAGAGGTCTCGAGGGTTTCGAAAAGCATGGAAGCTCCGATTGCGCTACTGCGGCAACGTCCGTGATCGTGCAGCCAAATGGCGGTCCATAAAACAAAAATGCGACGTCGTCGGGGTGAGTGACTTGGTCGCGGGCGCCATTCTAAAGCATTCCCTCCGAAGCGATGTCTACGGGCCGTCCGGGAGGCCGCCCCGGCCGCGCTGGCCGGGGCGGCCTGTCACCTCAGGGGCAGTAACGCGACAGCTCCGGCAGGCCGGCGCGCAGCGTGGCCCAGCCCATGCCCAGATTGGTACGGCGCCCGGTGATCAGCATCGCCAGCATGTGCTTCTTTTCCGGCAGCACGCTCATGAAGTGATAGGTGCGTTCGGTGGACATCTGGATCTCCTGGATCATCCGCATCGATTCGTCGCCGCGATGCTGGGAAATCATGTCTTCCACCACCCGCACGTTGCGGCCGCGGAACATCTCCACCGAGGCGGCGGCCACCGCGTCCAGATAGGCCTCGGTGAGGTGGGTGGCGCGGTTGTGGATACCCAGCAGCAGGCCGGACTCCAGGTCGATCAGGGCACAGGCCAAACCGTCGTCCACTTTTTCGAGGATGGTCTGGCAGGTCTGGGAGAGGCTCATCGGGTGACTTCCTTAGGCAAGAGGGAGGGAAACGCGTGGGGTGGGGGAGTGCGATTGCGCGGCGACGACCGCCAGCTGTTCGGCCAGCTGTTTGGAATGGTTGAACAGCAGACCCAGGCTGCTGCCGCGCGTGCCGATGGTGGTCAGCGCCCAGCCGCCCTGCGGTGCGCCCACGCGCAGGATCACGGTCATCCCCAGCTCGCAGTCGATCAGGCTGTTGCGGCAGGTGCCATGGCCCAGTTCGCGGGCGCAGGCTTCAGACAGCGCCAGCATCGAACCGCCGATGGCGGCAATGCGCGAGGGCTCGAACTCGATGCGGCTGGCCACGGCGATCAGGCGGCCATCGGCCGTGGCCACCAGGGCCGCGCGCACATCGCACGGACCATCGAGGAAGTCCTGCAGCAGCTGCTGGCAGGCGGCGGTGGGCAGGGCGGGAGCGGAGAACGCAGGGCGGGAGGAGGCAGGAGGAAGCAGTGTCATGACAGCAGGGCCTGGGATTCGATGCGGGCCACCAGCACGCGCAGCAGCGACTGCACCTGCGTGGGCACCCGGGTATCCACGGCCAGCACCGGGGCGTCGATCCCGCAGGCGGCCAGCGGGGGGATGAAACGTGCGGGCGGATGGGCACCGGGCAGATCGCCATGGGTGATGCCCACCACCAGTTCGGCGTGGGAAAGATGTTCGCCGCAGCGCTGCAGCAACCACTGCACCCGCTCGCTGTCGGGCGCATCGCGCGCGTTCAGCAGCAACAGCACGCCCAGCGTGCCCAGCGCCAGCACCGGCCACAGGAACTCGAACCGCTGCTGCCCCGGCACGCCGTACAGGCCCAGGCGCAGGTCCTCGCCCAGCCAGGTCTCGCCGAAATCCAGCGCCACCGTGGTCTGCCGATCCTCCTCGGAGGAGGGCACATCGGTGCACAGCGGGGCGATGTCGCTGACCGCGGCGATGGCCGTGGTCTTGCCGGCGCCGGGCGCGCCGACGAACAGGAATTTGTGAGGGTGCATGGCTTACAGACCGAAGCGGCGGCGCAGCAGCGAGATCAGACTGCGGTCACGCGGCGGCGGTGCCGCAGGAACCGGTGCGATCACCGGTGTGGCCGCCTCGCGCGACAGCAGCCCGTCCGCGTCCAGCCGCTGCACGATCGCAGTCACGCGGCTGGCCGACAGGTCCAGCATGTTCGCGATCTCCGCGCACGACAGCGCACGGCGTGACAGCACCGACAGCAGGCGCAGTTCATCGGGATGGTCCATGCCGCGCTCCAGCGCCGGCCATTCGATCAGCCGGTACCGGCAGCTGCCGGCCGCGACGGCGGGCGCCACGATGGCGGGCGTCACCGGGGCCTGGCTGGAGAACGCATTGAGCGCGGTCAGCAACCCATTCAGTCGCAGCGGCTTGGGCAGCTGCCAGAACACGCCCGTGGCGGTGTCCTCACCCAGGGTGATCACGCAACCACCGCGTTGCCCGGCCAGCAGCTGCCCCAGCTGCTGCTGGCCGGCGCTGCACCCGGTATCGACCAGATAGGCGTCGGCGTCGCCGCCGGCCAGGGTTTGCCAACGGTGGTGCAGGCGGGGCTCCAGAATCTGCAACAGCATGCGCACCAGTTGCTGGTGGTAGTCGTCCAGTGAAGCCAGTTGCAGTGTTGCCGTAGAACGTGACATGCGATGCCTGCTCCCCCGAAGGCAGATGTTCTTCGGGGCAGATAGTTATCACGCACTCCCAGGGCCGCAAATCGGGGGAACCCCGGGGGCAGGCGCAAGCGCGGCCGGCGCCTGCAAAAACCGCAAAGGTCACGCTGCGCTGCAACCTGACCTCTCACGCCCCCGGTTCTATCATCGGTTTCAACAGAAACAGGATGTCGTACGGCCCATGAGTACTCCCGCCCCCCACGTTCCGCAGGCCCAGCCCCCCATGCTCGATCCGGGCCGCACCCCCCTGCGCTTTGTCACCGCCGCCAGCCTGTTCGATGGCCACGATGCGGCCATCAACATCATGCGCCGGCTTATCCAGGCGCAGGGCGCGGAGGTCATCCACCTGGGCCACAACCGCAGTGTCGAGGACGTGGTACGGGCCGCACTGCAGGAAGATGCCGACGCCATCGCGCTGTCGTCCTACCAGGGCGGGCACGTGGAGTACTTCAAGTACATGGTGGACATGCTGCGCGAGCGCGGCGCCGGCCATATCAAGGTGTTCGGCGGCGGTGGCGGCACCATCACCCCGGAGGAGATCCGCGAGCTGCAGGCCTATGGCGTGGAGCGCATCTACCACCCCAACGACGGCATGAAGATGGGGCTGGTGGAGATGATCGAGGATGTGGTCGCCCGTGCCGGCACCGCACGCGATGCCCACGCCCGCGAGGCGGTGGATGAGGCCCCGGCCCAGGGCGACGAGATCGGCATCGGCCGCGTGCTCTCGCAGCTGGAAGACGGCAACTACAGCGAGGCCGAGCTGGCGCACCTGCGCAAGCAGTGGCAGCTCGCCTCCGGCAAGACGCCGGTCATCGGCATCACCGGCACCGGCGGCGCCGGCAAGTCCTCGGTCACCGATGAACTGCTCAACCGCTTCCTGGCCAACTTCCCGGCCATGCGCATCGCGGTGATCTCGGTCGATCCCACCCGCCGCCGCACCGGTGGCGCGCTGCTGGGCGATCGCATCCGCATGAACTCGCTGCGCTCACCGCGCGTGTACATGCGCTCGATGGCCACCCGCCGCCAGCACGCGGCCATCAACACCGTGCTGCGCGACTGCATCGGTTTTCTGAAGTCGCTGCATTTCGATCTGGTCATCGTCGAAACCGCCGGCATCGGCCAGAGCGATTCGGAAATCGTCGATCTGGTCGACTTCCCGATGTACGTGATGACCAGCGATTTCGGCGCGCCCAGCCAGCTGGAAAAGATCGACATGCTCGACTACGCCGAGCTGGTGGTGCTCAACAAGTACGACAAGCGCGGCGCCGAGGATGCGTTGCGTGATGTGCGCAAGCAGTGGAAGCGCAACCGCGTCGCCTTCACCATGAAAGACGAGGACGTGCCGGTCTATCCGACCATCGCCAGCCAGTTCAACGATCCGGGCATCAGCTGGATGTTCGCCAACCTGTGCCGGCTGTTGAACGAGAAGAAAAACCGGGGTGCGGGTGCCGGTTGTGGAAAAACCCGCACGGGGCCCGGGGTTTTTAAGCGGCCCGGCACCCCCCGCGAAGGACCGCCCGCGCCCGGGCGGGGTGCCGGGCCCCCGGGGGGCGGCCGTCCACCAAACCCACCCCGGCGCCCCCCCCCCCGTAACACAAAACCCCCCCCCCCCACCCCGGTTTTATTCCCCGCATCGACACCACGCTCAAGGAACCGCGCGCCACCGTGCTGATTCCCGGCAGCCGCGTGCGCTACCTGGCCGAGATTGCCGAGCAGGGCCGCAGCATCAATGCCCGCATCGACTCGCAGGCCGAAATCGCCGAGCGCGCGCAGAGCTGCTGGCAGGCGCTGAAGGAACTGGGCGATACCGCACTGCCGGCCGCGCTGGATCTGTACGCCGCCGACGCCCTTGTAGGAGCGACATCAGTCGCGACCGGCAGCACCCCGCACGATCAGGTCGCGGCTCACGCCGCTCCTACAGTAAGCGTCGACCGCTCGCTGCTAACTCTTCGCCAGCGCTACAACGATGCGGTGCAGTCACTGGACTCCGAAGCGCTGCGGCTGCTGCGCGAGTGGCCGGCGCGGCTGAAATCCATCACCGATGACGTCACCGAATACCAGGTGCGCGGCAAGGCCATCCGCGTGGAGAACTACCGCGAATCGCTGTCCCACCAGCGCATCCCCAAGATCGCCGCGCCCACCTACCGCGGCTGGGGCGAGCTGCTGGTGTTCCTGCAGAAGGAAAGCCTGCCCGGCTCCTATCCGTATACCGGCGGCGTCTACCCGTACCGCCGAGCCGGCGAAGACCCCATCCGCATGTTTGCCGGTGAAGGTACGCCCGAGCGCACCAACCGCCGCTTCCATTACCTGAGCGTCGGCCAGCCGGCCGCGCGCCTGTCCACCGCCTTCGACAGCGTCACCCTGTATGGCGAAGACCCGGCGCCGCGCCCGGATATCTACGGCAAGATCGGCAACTCCGGCGTCAACGTCCCCACGCTGGATGACATGAAGAAGCTGTACTCCGGCTTCGACCTGTGCGCGCCCACCACCTCGGTGTCGATGACCATCAACGGCCCGGCGCCGATGATCCTGGCGATGTTCATGAACACCGCCATCGACCAGCAGGTCGAGAAATACCTGAAGGAAGACCCCGCGCGCTGGGCCGAAGCCGAGACGAAGATCGCGAAAATCTTCGAAGGCCGCACCCGCCCGCAGTACCACGGCGAACTGCCGCCCACCAACAATGGCCTCGGTCTGGCACTGCTCGGTGTCACCGGCGACCAGCTGGTCGATGCCGACACCTACGCCCGCATCAAGGCGCACACCCTGTCCACCGTGCGCGGCACCGTGCAGGCCGACATCCTCAAGGAAGACCAGGCGCAGAACACCTGCATCTTCTCCACCGAGTTCGCGCTGCGCATGATGGGCGACATCCAGCAGTACTTTGTCGATAACAAGGTGCGCAACTTCTACTCGGTGTCCATCTCCGGTTATCACATCGCCGAAGCCGGCGCGAACCCGATCAGCCAGCTGGCTTTCACCCTGTCCAACGGCTTCACCATCGTCGAGTACTACTTGGCGCGTGGCATGCACATCGACGACTTCGCGCCCAACCTGTCGTTCTTCTTCTCCAACGGCATGGACCCGGAATACACCGTCATCGGCCGCGTCGCCCGCCGCATCTGGGCACGCGCCATGCGTGAGCGCTACGGCGCCAACGAACGCAGCCAGATGATGAAGTACCACATCCAGACCTCGGGCCGTTCCCTGCACGCGCAGGAAATCCAGTTCAACGACATCCGCACCACCTTGCAGGCGCTGTACGCCCTGTTCGACAACTGCAACAGCCTGCACACCAACGCCTACGACGAGGCCATCACCACGCCGACTGAAGAGAGCGTGCGCCGCGCGGTGGCCATCCAGATGATCATCAACAAGGAGCTGGGGCTGAACTTCTGCGAGAACCCGTGGCAGGGCAGCTTCATCGTCGATCAGCTCACCGATATCGTCGAGGAAGCCGTCTACAAGGAGTTCGAAGCCATCAGCGAGCGCGGCGGCGTGCTCGGCGCCATGGACACCATGTACCAGCGCGGCAAGATCCAGGAAGAGTCGCTCTACTACGAACACAAAAAGCACGACGGCAGCCTGCCGCTGGTCGGCGTCAACATGTTCCTGCCCAAGGAACACGCCGGCGAAGTGGCCACCGAGATCGAACTGATCCGCTCCACCGAAGCCGAAAAGGGCCAGCAGATCGCCAACGTCCACACCTGGCAGCGCAACCGCAACGCGCTGGCCCCCAAGGGCGAAACCTCGCACGCCCACGAAGTGGGGCAGGGCGACTCAGCCGCTGAAATCCACGACGGCCACGGCCTGGCCTACCTGCAGAAAACCGCCCGCGACCGTAAGAATGTCTTCGAAGCGTTGATCGAAGCGGTTAAAACCCATAGCCTCGGCCAGATCAGTCACGCGCTGTATGACGTCGGTGGGGAATACCGGCGGAATATGTAAAAATGGGTTAGCAGAATTTTAGAGGGGGAAAGGGATGCACGTAAGCGCAATTGTGCAGCCGGCATTACAGTTGGGTAGAGTAATTCAGGATTATCTGTTGCGTAATCCGAGCTGTGTGAAGATCACCTTAGTTTCCGCCTTCGTTTCTTTGCGCACGATACTTAGGCTTCGCGACGCACTGCTGGCTCAGCGCGAAAATGGATGCCAGCTGCGAGTTGTTGTCGGCGTAGACCTGGGTGGGACTAGTAAGGAAGTTTTGGATGAGCTTTTGAGTTGGGCATGTGAGGTTATTGTTTTTCACAACGCCAGCCCTCGCGCAACGTTTCATCCAAAAATATTCTGGTTTGAGTCGGAACGAAGTGCTTCGATTATCGTCGGTTCCAACAATATGACCGAGGGCGGCTTCTTCACCAATCATGAGGCTGCGATACATCAAACATATGAGCTTCCTTCCGAGCGAGCGTTGTATGGGGAGGTATCCGCTTCATTCGCGCAATTAGTAGAGCCGAACGGCGCCACGGCTCTATTGTTAAGTGCTGAGCTTGTGAGAACTTTATACGAGCGCGGTATCGTGCCTAGTGAGGCTGCGCAGCGCGCTGAGCGGCGCAGGCTGCTGCGCGATCGCGCTCCGGGTTTGAGTCCGAATTTGCCGCCAAATCCTTTTCAGGCCATCACTCCTGCAATGCCACCTCTGCTTCCGTATGCAGTACGTGTGGATGAGCCGGCATCAGCACCGCTTTCAAACGAACCCCGCGTTGGTCAGAGACGCATAGATGCGCTAGGCGATCTTGTTTGGAAAAAAATACTTCCCGCTTCTGATGCGCTAGATACTAAAGAAGGTAGCAACTCCGTTGGCGGTGTGCGCCTGACTCAGGCGCGTTTCGAAAATCCACCAGGTCAACGGATCGACCAGACAACTTACTTTAGAGCACTTTTCCAAGAGTTCCATTGGGAGGCAGAGTCCGGTCATGCCGAGAAGGAGCACACCTTCGTTCCCATTCGAGTAATAATTCGTGGTGTAGACCAGGGTATTCAGAATTTTGAGATTAGCCACAAACCGTCTGGAGAAGCCGGTCAGGGAAATTACACAACGATTCTGCGATGGGGTCGGCAGTTTGCACCGACGATTAAGGCATCAAAACTGACAGGTTTAGAGCTCCGTCTCTACGAATCGTTTTCTGATGAGGAGTCATTCGTGTTACAGATTGGCTGATCATCACGAATGACGTCGGTCGCATCGCTTGGAATTCTTTGTCGTCTATTGCGAAGTAGGCTCCAGCTCTCAATCAAGGCCTCGTGGTGCGCCAAAGAAAGGCCTAGTTTCGCGAAGACGGCTGGGCCATTCGCGCGAAGCGCAGCCTCGGTGCCCTTTTCGCGAACCAGTTGGTCTAGATCTATGAGATTGAAGTCGATTACTGGCGAGGTTGGGATCAATAGGCGTTCAATCTCTGATGGCACGAGCTCCAAAACGCCACCGCCGTAGTAGCGACCTTCAAGTTCGGCAGTGAGCGCGGTCAGCCCATTTAGGAATGACCCGACAAGTTGACGAGGCGCGAGCGCGCCTATAGGGCGAATTCGATACGCCGTGTCGGTGGTGTAGGCACCAAGTTCGTTCAAAATCAAGCGAGGTGTGTCGTGGGATCTCTTAAGCATGCCGACCTCGGTAGCGTAAACCGAGGGGACCGAAAACCAAGGGGAACGGATTCTACACTTGTATCGGGTGTGCAAATTCTGGGCAACACCTGACTCGATGTAGGCGCGCGGTTTTTGATGACGAAGAGGTTCTGCGTCGGGGAAATGTAGGAAGTTCGTCGGATTTCCTAAACGAGCGTTCGCCGCATGCTGATGCTCGTCGTAAATGATACCGCGACAATGTTCGCTTCGCCCAAACATGGGCTGTGCCCACCGCTTTAGGCCGTTTCGCTTAACGGTTTCATCGTCGACGAGAAAGAACTTGTTTGCACCTGTGACTATGCCCACATCCACTTTTGCAATGTCGCGAAAGCGGTGGACGTCAGGATGAAGTTCAAGTTCCTTTAGTATGGTGCGCACCTCCTGGCTAAGAAGAGCGCGCGTCCACTTACCCTCCACTGTCTCGCCGTTCATTGCTAGCGGCTTATGGAAGATCTGTGACGGGCTCTTCGACAAGAACTCACGGTCGGTGACTGACAGAATGCCGAGTCCTTCTACCGGATCGTCGCCCAGACGCTTCTGTGCCATCAACAAGACCGCACCTTGAAGCGTCCCTTCAAACCATAGGGCTTCTGGATCAACAATCACTATGCGTGAGCACTCTGTGCCAAGGTAGCTCCGCAATCCTTGCGCATGCAGTACATGGATCACTTCGGACGGGATCACCATTGCGAGCCGTCCGCCAGGGCGAAGCAGTCGGATTCCTGCTAAGAGGAACGGGACCCAAGCGTTCGTGTGCTTGGTAAACCGAAGCCCCAGCTCTTTGAAGATCTTCTCCGCGTTCTCTTGGAACGGCGCTGGAAGGTACTGGTAGCGGATGAACGGTGGGTTGCCAACCACCGCATCGAAATCTCCGTGTTCGTTTAGGCCCCGGCGGAGCGCCCAACTCAGAAAGTCCTCGGTGTGAATATCTGCTCTTACTGCTTGGTCGCGAGTAAAGGCCTGTGATTTTTCAGATTCGACTTCGTTTAATTCAATGCCAGTGACCGAGGTGCCTTCGCCAATGCCAAGACTATGAAGTGCCTTTAAGAATACGCCGTCGCCGCAGCTAGGCTCGAGGATCTTTGTAGGAGAAGCTTCCATCACCCATTGGCAAAGAAAGTGGGCAAGGTCAAACGGCGTGTAGTAGCCGCCGCGCAATTTCTGCGGTGACTGGTCAGACATAAAATTCACTAGCGATCCTTACGAGATGGCATTTCGTGGGCGGTGACGTAGTGCTCTGCAGCTTCTCTAATTACCCACGAAATAGAGACCTTCTTCTTCCGCGCTATCTCTTGAAGGCGCTCATATGTTTCTTGCGGAAGGCTTGCTGTTGTTCGGGTGGAACCCTGCTTAGCCTCGTTTTCTGGCTTTCTGGCCACGTTGAAACCCCTTCCGTTCGACGTTCGCACTGTACATGACTATGCATCACACTGCATCAGTGTGGTGAAGTGTGATGCATCTAGCCAGCTGATTAGCCCTGACCATCAGCCATGAAAATTGCTCGCAGGCCCGTAGGCTGGGTTGGCCTCACCAACCCAGCACCTCATTCATATTGATCGGGCCGAATGTCCGACGGCATCGCCCAATCCCACGGATAGACCCCTCGATCCACCCAATGCCGAAAGCTGGAATACGGCCAATCTGCGGCGCACGCGGCATGGCCGTGCTTGACCGGGTTGTAATGGATGTAGTCCAAGCAGCGCCGGAGATCCGCTTCGTCACGCACCAGATGCTCCCAATAGCGACGCTGCCAGATACCGCGCTCGTTCTTGTGCATCCGGCTGTTGGAACGACGTTCCCTGATAGGCATGCTCCGGGAAAACCGGGATTTGATCAGGCGCCAGCGCATCGGGAAATCCTCATCGCCGGCTGGCAGTTGCCAGAGGCAATGCAGATGCTCGGGCAGGACGACGAAGCCGAGCAAAGTGAAGGGATGATCTTGCCGGGTTTGCCGGAAGGCAGCCTTGAGGGCCTCGATGTGGTCAATCAGCAGCGTGTTGCCGTAGCGCTCGGCCAGATTGACGGTAAAGAAGTAGGTTCCGCCCGTCACCCGCGCCCGCACATAGGTACGCATACCAGCATCCTTGCCAGAGGTAAGAGATCAGGTCGAAGTGTACGGCGCCAGCTGCGGGTAATTTGCTGGGTATCACGAACAAATAAAAAGCGCTGGGTTGATGGAGCTAACCCAGCCTACGGCGCTAAAGCGCTGGGTTGATGGAGCTAACCCAGCCTAGGGTTCCTTGTCAGGCGATCTTTCGTGCAAACACCGATCTGTGATGCGCTAGGAACTTTGCTTGTTCCGGACGGAACTTCTCGACCGCCTTGGATGGGTCGATAAACCATCGTTCAAGCACGTCTCCCGGCAGAGAAAGGTGGGTATGCATCTTCCCGCTATCATCGAATGTGATTAGGTGGTCGTCGAACAATGCATCGATGTGAGGCGATAGCAGGATGCCGTTGTAGCCACTAATGCGTTCAGCGTTGGATGAGTCCCTCCAGGCTTTGATATGGCTCGCAACCAGCACGCGCTTGTCGGTCACGCCCGTCACCCGGCAGACTGGGTCGAGCAGAATCACGCGTTTTCGGAACAAGCCTTGACCGACGCGAGCCTTGGCCAGCTGCATTCGCTGGGTAACCGGAATGGTTTTGTCATCCTCGATGCGATGAAGGTCTGCGAGCACGTCAGCATCGGGCTCGGACTCGCGCACAAACTTGGTGACCGAGGTTTCTGCCGGGGCTGACTCAGTAAGGGCCAGTAGTAGATGGCCGAGAGCGTCTGAAATGCTTGCGAGGTAGCAGCCTTGATTGCCGTCTCCATTCTTTTGGATCGGAGAGTGTCGCGGGGGCAACATTGGCCCAATGGCTTCAATGTGATCTCGTGGTCGAATCGATCTGGTAGCTGGAATGAAATCGACTTCGACCAGCCAACCCTCGCTCGCCCAGTAGTCGCCGACCGACCCGAACTCTGCTGGCTTTGGAGAAGCGCTGGCGGCTACCGTAACGCGCCCTACGGCACCGATCTGGCCATTGGCGTAGGAGAAGACAATGTCTCCTACTTGGGTGTGTGCCATGTTTTCGTAGGTTTGATTGAACGCGCCGTTCGTTTTTCGATAAGGCGACCAGATGTAGCCGCCTGTTACCTCGTGTTCGCGCGTCTGCTTGTGATTAACCCACCAGAACGCCATGGCTCCTCCCACTTGTAGGCGTCAAGGTGTGGCGCGACTCGCAGTGGCCGACGGCCTTCTCGGCTTGCTGCAGATAGGTCTGCGGGAAGTGGTAGTGGGTTTCTATCTGATCGTCGTATGCGGAACTTTCTGACGCGGTAAAGACGGCATTTCCCATTGCATTTCCCCCTGTTGCTGATAGCCAGGATACGAAATGCACCGGTGCGAAGCGATGGTCTGTGCCACGTCATGGGGGCGTGGGGCGAAAATCGCAGCCGCTGCGACTGCAATCTTTTAAGATCGCTTCAACGGCAAGGAGGCAGTGATGAGTAGACAGGAGTCTGTGGAACTGAGCGTGCTGGAGTATTTGTACCGCGATGCTGGCAACTTCAAGACGCATGGCGCCTTGGTGTTGCGTGGCTATCAGGCCGGTGCCGAGGCGATGGTGATTAGCTGCTTGGAGTGGGGCAGGCAGTTTGTTGCCGAACAAGTGGGCATTCCCTCGTTGTGTGCAGCGCATTGGGCGGCCGTGGGCGAGGGGCCTTCGGATTTGGATCACGCTTACCACGAGGTATTGCAGCTGCGCCCGGCCAGCGAGCAAGAGCAGGCCGTGATGCCCAGCGGCGCCTTGGATGCCCTGCTGGGCAAGATGCAAGCCGCCGCCGGGCGCTGGGATGTGCGCCTCTCGCCCAACTACGACCTATGACGGGAGGGGGGCGCATCAAGTCGCCATCGCCCTGTACGTCGCCGCCGGGTGGACGTGGGGAAACCCTACCGCACTGTCAGATATTCCCGACAATTGCGTTGGTGATCTACGACAGCCGGTCGAGGTAAAGCCCGATAGTCAGCGGCCACTGGGTTGCCCGCAATAGGCCTGCCGCCAAGCAGGTGGCTTTCTATGAAAGGGAAGTTCGACATGGCACAGAGCAAGGCGTCTTTGGTGTTGTCGCAAGAACAGATAGATCGGATCAACGCAGCGTTGCTCAGCTTGGAAACGGAGCTGAGCCAGCTGACCGCCATGCAGCCACTGCAACGTCAGCGTCTGTTGAAGATGGGACCGGGCTCAGAAGTGTTTGCTCGCCGGGCATTGGAGGCGTTGGAACAGAACCCGGACATCATTCCGCCCAGCCTGGCGGCCGAGCTGCCCGGTGCCAAAGCCGATCTGTTGGCGGTCGATCAGCTGCGACCGATCATGGATAGTCTCAATCGACTCGGCGGTCGCGCCTCGGATACCGAAATGGCATTGGGCAGCGATGTGATGACCGTGGCCTTGGAGGGCTACAACCAGCTCAAGGTGTCTGGCCGGGACAAGGGCTTGGACGCGCTGCGCAACGAGTTGGGGTTCCGCTGGAAGAAAAGCCGCCGCCGTGCCGAGCCGGAGCCTGAGTCTGCTTAAGCCGTAGTTGTTCTACCTGCGTTTTCACAGGCCGCCCTTGGGCGGCCTGTTTCGTATCGGGAGTTCGCTATGCCCGTGCGCTATGCCGGCGCGGCTTGCGGCCAGCGTGTCGGGCCGGGGCGCGGCGGGAGCAGCCCCGAAGACCAGTCGAATAGCTCAGCGCCTATCCGGAATAGCAAAAAGCCATAACGGAGTAGTTCGGCGCTTATCTGGAATAGTAAAAAGCCTTAATCGTTCAGCTAAAAGCCTCTCCGGAATAGCAAAAAGCCTTAATGGAATAGCTCGGAGCTTATCCGGAATAGTAAAAAGCCTTAATCGTTCAGCTAAAAGTCTTTCCGGAGTAGCAAAAAGCCTTAACGGAGTAGTTCGGAGCTTATCGGGAGTAGCAAAAAGCGTTAACGGAGCAGCTCTGAGCCTATTGGGGAGGTTTTTTGGCCTATCGCAATTGGTAAGGAGCTGGTCGCTGCGCTGCGGGACACTTTGCTCCCGCGTTGCGGCTGCCGGTCCGCTGATCACCTGTCTAAGATGAGGGCATGGGGCGCGCCGGAGCCTGGATGCGGCTGCGGATATGTGTTTTTAGGGAGCTGTTTGGGGGAGGAAGGCCATGATCGAGAAGTTGATGGAGATGGACGGTGGAAAATATTTGATTCCGGTAGTGGTCATCTTCGCTGGCACCGCCCTAGTCAAAGGAATATTCGGGTTCCATCGTTCACGCAGTTCGGATCGGCGAGATTTCCTAGAGCTGTTCCAGAAGTACCAAGGCGAAAACGACCTGTGGCTGTCGGTGGCGGTACGACACTTGTTTGGCGCTTATCTACCGGCCGCATTGATCCGCCAATTGATGCGTAGTCCGCAGCCTGGCCGCGCGTTGGCGGAAGTTGCCCATGTGTGGGATCTGCTGGAGATGGACGATGACACTGGCGAGCTGCGCTGGCGCCGCCGCCGATTTGCCAGTCCGGCTTTCAGGCGCGTCCTAAGCTGGCTGTTGATGCTCTCGTACTTTGTGTTGGCCAGTACCGCGCTCTTTCTGGCTTTTAGATCCGAAAGGGTGGGCTTGGGCGATACAGCTGGGTTGACCGTGTGGCTGTTTGTGCTGTTGATTGGAATGGCGGCGCTCTGGTGTCTGGCATACCAGGGAACACTGAAAGACGCTGGCAAAGCAGCGCAGCGTTGGCTGGGGCTTCCATAGAAGGGGCCCGCAGCAATAACGGGACGAGGTTCACTGCGTTAGCCAGCAGGCTGGTGTGTTCTTCCCCTCTCGGCATCGCGGACAACTCAACGGCAGCCCGGTCGCGTGGCTGAAGCGGCCCCCACCTTCCGCCCAATCGGCAATGCGGCCATGGAACATGACCCCAGGTGGGGTTTCACGCGACAATGCACTGGCGGCACAGCGCTGTCGCGTTTCCCCCGGACCCCTCACGAGCCCCATGCGAACTTTTGTAATGCGCGCGCGCGCCGCGCCCACCGACCGGCAGAAGCTGCTGGCCTCGGTGGGGCAGGACGCCCATACCGAAATCCTGGCGCACACGCTGATGAACGCCATCTTCGTGGCCCAGTCGCACCGCGCCGATGTGGTGGTCTATCTGGTGCTGGAAAGCACCCAGGACTTCTCGCGCACGGTGCGCTTCGAGGTCAATGCCATGCACGAGTTCAACGGCTTCCACGAGGCCGCGCTGCTGGGCAAGGTGGCCAAGGCGCTGGACGTGTCGCACGGCATGGGCAAGGAACAGAGCCGGCCGGTGGAATCCGGGGTCACGGTGCGCACGCTGAGCTTTGAGCGGCTGATGCAGGAACTGGCCGAAGACCACCAGCTGTTCCTGATGGACCCGAAGGGCACGCCGATAAGTGAGCAGGTGTTCGCCGACAAGCCGTGCTTCGTGCTGACCGACCATATCCCGATGCCGAAGAAGGTCATCCCCAGTCTGGAACGGATGGGCGCGAAGAAGATCACGCTGGGGCCGACGATGCTGTTTGCCTCGCAATGCGTGGTGTTGATCCACCACGCGCTGGACCAGCGCTGAGGCCGGGGCGCCTCAACGAAACGGCCTCCCCCGATTTCTCCCAACGGCCACGTCCAGGTGCAGTCCTTTGCGCCTGGCAGTGATGCCGATCCGATCAGAGATGCACGTCATGACGAAAAGCTACGATCCCCCTCTTACCGTGGGTCTGAACGGTCCTCTCTATCGCGTCGACAAAGCGATAAAACTGGCCCAGAAACGGCTCGATACCGCGATGGACGCAAAGCGTCTGCACACCAGCCACAGTCTGGCAAACGAGGTGGTCAAAGAGGCGCGCGAAGCGCTGCGCAAGGCGGAGCAGGCGCGGGTACTCAAGATTGCGGAGCTCGGCGCGGCGGCGGAAAAATACCGGCAGCGGCCGGCGTAATCCGTTGATGGCGGCTCCCCGGTAATTAAGCGCCCCGCACTGCGGGGCGTTCTGTTTTCAGCGGCCGCGTCGCGCGCGCGGCGCGGTGCAGGCACATATCGCGATGCCGTGCCGGAAAAACACCGGGCCCCCGTGCTGCGTTGCAGGTTGGCGGGCGTTGCGCGGGATTGCTAGGCTGCGGAACGTTTTTCTTGGCGGGTGTGGGCATGGACAGAAGGCGTTTTATCGGCGGGGCGGCACTGGCGGCGGCACTCCCACTGACCGGCCTGCAAGGCGCAATGGCGGCGACGGCTGCGCCGCGCCGGTTGTTGCCGCCGGCCTTGAACAAGGGCGACACGGTGGGGCTGGTCAGCCCGTCCGGCGCCACCAGCGAGCGGCTGGGCCTGCAACTGGCGGCCGAGGCGATGGAAGCGCTGGGCCTGAAGGTGAAAACCGGTGCCCACTACGGCGCCCGCCACGGCCATCTGGCCGGCACCGATGCCGAGCGGGCCGGGGACTTGAACGCCATGTTCGGCGACAAGCAGGTCAAGGCCATCGTCTGCGTGCGCGGTGGTTCCGGTGCGGCGCGGCTGCTGCCGATGCTCGATTACGCGCGTATCCGCGCCAACCCGAAGGTGCTGCTGGGCTATTCGGATATCACCGCGCTGCATTGCGCGATCCAGGCCAAAACCGGGCTGGTGACCTTCCACGGCCCGATCGGCGCCGGCAGCTGGCCGCGTTTCAATGTCGACCAGTTCGAGCGGCTGTTCTTCAACCGCGAGCTGATGCAGTACCAGAACACGACCGGCAGTGATGACGAGCTGGTGCCGCGCAAGAACCGCACCGTCACCCTGCGTGGCGGGCGCGCACAGGGCGAGCTGATCGGCGGCAACCTCACCGTGTTGACCGCGCTGGCCGGCTCGCCGTACCTGCCGGACTTCACCGGCAAGATCCTGTTCCTGGAGGACGTGGCCGAGGCGCCGTACCGCATCGACCGGATGTTCAGCACCTTGAAGCTGATGGGCGCGCTGGACAAGATCGCCGGCTTCATCTTCGGTGACTGCAACGACTGCAAGCCGGGCGATGGTTACGGCTCGCTGACGCTGGACCAGATCCTGGATGACTACATCCTGCCGCTGGGCATTCCGGCCTATACCGGCGCGATGATCGGCCACATCCGCGAGCAGTTCATTGTGCCGGTTGGCGGCAAGGTGGAGATGGACGCCGATGCCGGCACGTTCCGGCTACTGGAGCCGGTGCTCCTGGCGCCGGCGGCCAAGGGCTGAGCCCGGTCGGCCGCGGATGCCAGATGGACAAGGCCCCGCAGTGCGGGGCCTTTGTCGCCTCAGGCGTGGTCAGTCATACCTTTCCTGGCGCCGGCGGCGAGCTTGTGCATCGCCGCCAGGGTCTGGCCAGGGGCCTCAGTCAATAGCCGTCGCTCGTCAGCGCCATGACGTCGATGAAGCGCCCCGTGGCATCGAACCGGCATCTGAATTGCTTGATGCCTTCGCTGCCCTTGTCGACCGTGCCGTCGATCGAGGTGCTGCCGTCCTTGGCGCGGGCGACCGGATCGGTCTTCACATAAGCAGGCCGGGTAGCAAACATCCCGGATACCTCGCCACGACAAAACGCCGACATGTTGCCTGGGGTCACAACGGGGCCACGCGCGGCCGGTGAGGCGGCCACAGTGGGCTGTGCAGCCTGAGACGCACCGCTCACGTCGGCCGTCGTGTGCATCTGGCACACGCCGTTCGCGCCGCCGCGTCCCGTATACGAGGCCGACAGCGTGCCGTCCGGGTTCTTGGACAGCGAGAGGGTCGTGCCGGTCGCCGCATCCCTGGCTTCGTAGTAGTTATCGTTGAATTTCTTCAGTACGGCTTCCTTGCCATTCACGTACACCGGCCCGCCTTCATCACCATGGACCTCCAGTCCAAGAGGACAGGTGGCGTTGAAGAGAGGCAGCCCGCCGCTGGATGCGGCCCATGTTGGCGGACTGATGAGCAGGACCAGGCCCATGGTGATTCCGATACGCATGATGTTGCTCCTGGACAGATAGGTGTGCCGCTGGCGCGGGCGGGAGAGGGGAGCGCTACGTTACGCCGATCCTCGTTGCGATGCCGTCAAGCGCGCGGTCCGGCATCTGGCAGATCGTTGCCGTTGGGTGAGATCCAGCGGATCCACTCGGGTTGGTGCTGGTGCCCTGCCGGTTTGGCGGTAAGGTCCCGTTGATCTGGCAGTGGTGCCCGACTCGATGGCTGTACATACAACCTGGGGGATAAGAGATGAGTTTCAACCGATGGCAGCGCGCTGCGCTGCTAATGTGTGTGGTGGCATTGCCTGCGGTGGCGGGTGCGACCGGGGGCACGCCGGCGCCGGCCAAGGTGCTGATGCTAGGGGTGTTCCACTTCGCCAATCCCGGGCTGGATATGGTCAAGTCCGGCGTCATCGACGTGATGACCCCGGCCAACCAGGCCTATCTGGACGGGCTGGCCACGCGGCTGGCGGCCTTCGCGCCCACCGATGTGCTGGTGGAGTGCGAGCCGTCGGCGCAGCCCCGGCTGGATGCGGAGTTTGACGGTTACCGGAAAGGCACCTTCGTGCTGACATCCAACGAGACCTACCAGATCGGATTCCGCGTGGCCAAAGCGGCCGGACTGGACCGGGTGACCTGCTTTGACGAGGGCCAGGTGGGCTGGGAGGCGGAGCCGATGTTCAATTACATCAAGGCACACGATCCGGCGATGCAGGCGGCAATGGAGGCGACGTTCAAGGCCTTGTCCGCGCGCAGCGGGCGCGAGCAGTCCACGTTGTCACTGCCGCAATTGCTGCAGCTGAGCAACGATGCCGCGCGTGATCGCGAGAACAAGGATCTGTATATCCGCACCAATGCGGTGGATGCCGGTGGCGGCTTTGCCGGTGCCGATGCCTCGGCCAGCTGGTGGCACCGCAACTTCCGCATGTATGCCAACGTGCAGAAGGCGGCCGCGCCGGGCCATCGGGTGCTGGTGATCGCCGGGGCCGGGCACACGGCGATCCTCAAGGATCTGCTGGCCATCGACAGCCAGCGGCAGGCCGAGGAGGTGAGCGGGTACCTGACGCCGTGATACCGGCGGGACAGTGCCGGGTTCATTGGCCGGGCGAGCAGGGTGCCGGTCCGCGCCGGGATGGTGCATGGCTGGCACGAATGCGGTGTGGCCGTCGGCGCAGTCGCGGTAGCGCCGGGGCGGCGCCTGTCCTGTTCAACGGGGAAGTCAAGCAGACGGTGTTGCCAGGGGGCGGTTCGTGCCGCCGGGGTGTGGGGGGCGGGTGTCGTTTGCGCGCCCGTCGCCGCGACGGACAACGTCACGGCGACACCGCTTGCCTTACTTGGCTTTCTTTTCCCGCTTCTCGGCCTTCTTTTCTTTCATCGTCTTGGCCGGTTTCTTCTTCTGGTCCTTCTTCTGGTCCATACCCTTGCTCATCATTTTCTCCTGGAGGTCGGGGGCGCCGTCCGGCAGCAGCCGTTCGGCGGCGCAACAAGCGCACGCCAGCATAGCCGGTTGAGCGCCCCTGAAAATGGACTCACGCAGGAACCGGCGGCTTTTCCGGCAACGCCCCGATAAAACCCGGCGGGCGGTTGCCTCGACCTGCACCGGAATTGAAAAAGCCCCGCATGGCGGGGCTTCTTTTTTTCAGCGGGCGATCCGGCGCGTGCCGGTGCTCAGATGTCCTGATAGGAGGTGGCGGCGGCGATCACGCTGCGCAGGCGTTCGATTTCCGCGCTGGGGTCTTCGGGCAGGTAGTGGCGGTCGCCGAAGTCCTGCACGCTGGTGGCCAGCGGTTCGAGCACCACCCGGGTGCGTTTTGCATTGCGGATTTCCAGCGTGGTCCAGGTCTCGTCGCCGCGCACAAAGCCGATGGCGAACTCGCGCTTGTGCCGGCCGCCCGGGACCAGGCCCCCCCGGTCGCGGTAGTTGTCGGTCAGGGTGGTGGTCACTACCGGCGTTTCGGCGTCGTCCAGATACAGCGCGGCGTTCCACTCCAACGCGCTGATAGGCAGCGGGCTGTTGTTCTCGATGGTGGCGCTGATCTTCGGTGCCAGACCGAAGAAGTCCTTCTCGATCCGGAAGGCGGTCTGCACGGCGGTGACCTGCGCCAGTTGCGCACGCATCTGTGCGGCCTGCAGGGCCTGCGGCTCCAGCGCGGCGATCCGCGCCGGATAGGTTTCCAGCACCTGCGCCACTTCACCGCGGATGATCTGACGCGGACTGTTGCCGGGGTAGCGGCTGTGCAGGCGGTCCAGATCCAGATCCGACACGGCCCAGTTGAAGCCCTGCTGTTCGTGTTCGCTCATCTTGGCAAAGACCGGGTTGAGCGAGGCGAAGTACGGATCGGCGCCGTTGCCGGTCACCAGGGCGGTATCCATCGGGCCACCACAGGCGGCAAGGACCAGCATCAGTGGCACAGCCGCGAGCAGGCGCAGGCGGGAGAGGGAAAACGGCATCACAGGGCTCCTGGTGGAAACGGCGGTCACATCGACGACGAAGCAGGGATATCGGCCGCAGCGGCGTGTGCTTGAGGCCGGTCGTCTGTTGCGCGGGTTGCCGTCCACCAACGAAGAAGGCCCCGCAATGCGGGGCCTTCCGGAGACGGGGCGCGAGGATGCCGCGCCCTGTGCTGGCGACGTTACGCCTTGGCCGCCTCGGGGGCGGCGGCCTTCTTGCGCTCGGTGTTGCCCTTGGAGCGGAAGGCGGTGACGTTCACGCGCATCGGCGTGTTGCCCAGCACCTCGACCTTGCCACCTTGCTTGCGGAATGCGGCCAGGTCCGAGGCGATGCTTTCGCTGGTGATATCGAAGCTCATGCTCTTGCTGGCACTGGCCTGCTTCAACTTCGAGGACGTGCTGCTGCGGGGGGTTGTAGCCTTGCGGGGCATCGGATTTCCTTCTGTCGATTCGCCGTTGGCAGGCGCATTGCCGCCCGGCGGAACGGCAACGCTGCCGCTGACGGCGTTGTTGCCACGATCGTGACTTCCCGTGGAGGTGGCGCGGAATGAGCGCCGGTACGCCCCCGGTAGTGGGGTGCGCGAAGGAGGGCGGGGAAGCGCGGACATCCTGCACAACCGTCGCTGAACTTGATGTTATTTCGCCCGGAATCCGCAAAAGCCGATGTGATAGGGCGGCGGTGCGTCTGCTGCCGCGGGCCGGGCACCGTTGCCGGGCCTCAAGCGCCCGCCCGCATCTACCCCTTTGGTCGGACAGGGTAACGGTGGTGGTTTTGCTACCCTGTGGCACTTTCCTGATTTTCGGGGTTGCCCCGGTGCTCTTATGAAGTGGCTGCGCGTTGCTCCCATCCTGTTGCTGATCACCCTCAATACGCTGGCCCATTGCCTGCCGCTGTTCGTGGTGGCGCTGGTCAAGGCGGTATTGCCGTTCGAGCGGGTGCGTCTGGCCTGCAATCCGTTGCTGACCGGTCTGGCCGAGAGCTGGGTGGCGGTCAACAGCGCGATGCTGGCGCTGTTCACCCGCACCCGTTTCAGCGTGGAAGGCCAGGCCGACCTGCAGCGTGACGGGCACTACCTGGTGCTGGCCAACCACCAGAGCTGGGTGGACATCGTGGTGCTGCAGAAGGTGTTCAACCGTCGCATTCCGCTGCTGCGCTTTTTCCTGAAGCGTTCGCTGTTCTGGGTGCCGGTGCTGGGCCTGGCCTGGTGGGCGCTGGATTTCCCGTTCATGGGCCGCTACACGCGCAAGCAGATCGTCAGGAACCCGGAGCTGGGCCGTCGCGATATGGAAGTCACCCGCAAGGCCTGCGAGAAGTTCCAGAGCATTCCGGTGGCGGTGATGAACTTCGTCGAGGGCACGCGTTTCACTGCTGAAAAGCATGCCACGCAGTCCTCGCCGTTCCAGCACCTGCTCAAGCCCAAGTCCGGCGGGGTGGCCTTCGTGCTCGATGCGATGGGCAAGGGGCTGAACGCGTTGCTGGATGTCACCATCGTCTATCCCAAGGGCATCCCGTCGATGATGGATCTGATGAGCAACCGGGTTCCGGAGATCAAGGTGCTGATCCGCCAGCATCCGATTCCGGCCGAGCTGATCGGCGGCAACTACCAGGACGACCGCACCTTCCGTGCGCAGTTCCAGCAATGGATGAACGGCCTGTGGCTGCAGAAGGATGTCGACATCAGCGCGTTGCTGGCCACCAGGAACTGAGCGGTGTGATGTCGCATTGCAAAGGCCCCGCGAGGGGCCTTTGTTGTTTCCGGTAACGGGAGGTCAGCGATAGATCCGTTCGCAGCGGGTTTGCACCACGCGCTGGCCGTTGCGCTCCTGGTTGCGGCCCTGCACGTTGCGGCCGACCAGACCGCCGGCCACTGCGCCGCCGACGGTGGCGAGCTTGCGGCCATTGCCCTTGCCGACCTGGTTGCCGAGCAGGCCACCGATCACCGCGCCGGTGGCGGTGCCGGCGACGCGGTTCTGGTCGCGGGCGTTGTTGGCCACTTCCACGTCGTGGCAGACCACACGGCTGCCATCGTCGAAGCGGCGGCCTTCATCGCGCGGGCCATAGGTCTGTGCGTGCGCGCCACTGGCGACCAGCATGCCCGCAGCGAGCAGCGTCGCTGCCAGCGGGAAGGAAACAATGCGCATAAGAGGCTCCTTGGCGTATTGGAAACAGCGTGTTGCAGCCTGCCTGTGCAGGCCGAAACGGAAAATGAAACGGCGCGATCGCGGTTGCGTTGCGGTTCATGCAAACGCCCATGCCCGGCATGAACCGGCGCGTGGCTTGGGTGTAGAGTTCGGCACTGTCTTCGACCTTTGACGAGTGTGTGTATGAATACCGCTGCCGCTTTCTATCCCGTGGGCACGCCCGGCCAGCCGTGGGGCGCGCCGGAAAGGGCGCAGTGGCTGGCGCGGCAGACCGTGCAGCGCAGCTTCGCCGCGGAAGTGGTGAGCAAGATCGACGCGCTGCGCAAGCGCTTTGATGTGTCGCAGTACGGGGAGCTGGACTATCCGTCCGGTCGCTATCCGCTGTTTGCGATCCGCAGCCGCAACTGGGACGAGGCGTTGCCGGTGATGCTGGTGACCGGGGGTGTGCACGGCTATGAGACCAGCGGCGTGCAGGGCGCACTGCAGTTCGTGGACCAGCATGCGGCCGACTACGCCGGTCGCTGCAATCTGCTCATCGCGCCGTGCGTGAGCCCGTGGGGTTATGAGCGCATCCAGCGCTGGAACGCGATGGCGCTGGACCCGAACCGTTCGTTCGTGCCCGATAGCCCAGCGCAGGAATCGGCCGCACTGATGGCGCTGGTGGCGCCGCTGCAGGGCCGCTTCCTGGTGCATATCGATCTGCATGAGACCACCGACAGTGACGAATCCGAATTCCGTCCGGCGCTGGCCGCGCGCGACGGCAAGCCGTTCGAACCGGGCGAGATTCCCGATGGTTTCTATCTGTGCGCTGATTCGCTCAACCCGCAGCCGGCATTCCAGCAGGCGGTCAATGCCGAAGTGGCCAAGGTGACGCATATCGCCCCGGCCGATGCGCAGGGACAGATCATCGGCTCGCCGGTGGTGGCGCCGGGCGTCATCGAGTATCCGCTCAAGGCGCTGGGACTGTGCGCCAGCATCACCGATGCCCGCTACACCACCACCACCGAGGTCTACCCGGACAGCCCCAAGGCCACGCCGCAGCAATGCGATCTGGCACAGGTGGCGGCAGTGCGCGGGGCACTGGACTACGCGCTGGCCCATCGCTGAGTGCGGGGCCCGCGAGGCGGAGCCGGCCCATCCGGGTGAACCGGGTGGGCTTTCTGCTGGATTGCAGGCGTGCCGGTGAGGGCGCGCAAGGCGTTACCTGCGCTTGCGCACCAGCATCGCCGAAGCCTGCAGGATGGCGCGGGTCAGCAGCGCCATCGAGTTCACCTCGCCCTTCCAGTGCTGCCAGTACAGCGGCACGTCCTCCCACGCGCGGGCTTTGACGTAGACCAGCCGGCCGCTTTCCAGATGGCGGCGCACCAGCGGCAGCGGATTCATGGTCCAGCCCAGTCCGCCGAGGTTGGCATGGACGAAGGCGCGGGTGGAGGGAATCCACCAGGTGGGCGCATCGAGCGGGTGGTCGACGCCGGCCAGACGCCGCGCGTAGCGGGCCTGCATGTCGTCCTTGCGGTTGAATACCAGCACCGGCGCCTGCGCCAGCGACTGGGCGTTCACGCCCTTGGCGAAATGGCGGGCGTGGAATTCCGGGGTGCAGGTGGCGGCATAGCGGATGCTGCCCAGCGCGTGGATCTGGCAGCCCTGCACCGGTTCGGACAGGGTGGTCACCGCGCCGAGCACCGCGCCCTGGCGGAGCAGGGCCACGGTGTGGTCCTGGTCTTCGGTGTGCAGATCCAGCGTGGTGGAGGTGTGCTGCGAGAAGGTCTGCACCGCCTCGGGAAACCAGGTTTCCATGCTGTCGTGGTTGACCGCCACGGCGATGCTGGCGCGCGGCAGTTCGTTGTCGGAGATGCCGATGCGCTCGAAGGCATCGCGTTCGAGCAGGGCGGTCTGCTCGGCCAGCTGCACCAGGATCTGTCCTTCGGCGGTGGCCACGGTCGGGCTGGAGCGCTTGACCAGCAGCTTGCCGACCCGGTCCTCCAGCGCCTTGATCCGCTGCGATACCGCCGAGGCGGTGACATTGAGCGACAGTGCGGCGCGCTCGAAACTGCCTTCGCGGATCACCGCGGCCAAGGCCCGCAGCTGGGCGTGATCGATGCGCATCGATTAAGTTCCGCTAAAGATGGTTAACGAAGTTTAGCTCCACTTTTTGATGCTGCATTGCGACAATTGCGTCGTTCAGTCGTGGCGGTGATTCCCCCCGCTGCGGCGCTCCCCCTCGCAACAAGGCAGTTTCCCCATGTTTTCGGTTATCTCCACCCAGGCTGCCGGCAGCGCCTGGCTCAGTGGCGCCGGTATCGGTATCGGTCTGTTTGCCATCGTCGGCGCGCAGAGCGCCTTCATCCTGCGCCAGGGCATCATGCGTCAGCACGTGGTCCCGATCATCGCCACCTGCTTCGCCATCGACGCCAGTTTCATCTTCGCCAGCGTCGCCGGGCTGCGCACGCTCACCGCCCAGCTGCCGTGGCTGACCACGGTCCTGCTGTGGGGCGGCGTGGCGTTCCTGGCTTGGTATGCGCTGCAATCGGCACGCCGCGCGCTCAGCGGGGGCGGCGGCATGCAGCTGGACGATGACGCCGAGCAGTCGCTGCGCACCGCGCTGATGGCGGCGGCGGGTTTTTCGATCATCAATCCGCACTTCTGGTTGGACATGATGGTCATCGGCTCGATCGCCGACAATTTCGGCAACAACCGCATGGCCTTCGCCGCCGGTGTGGTGACCGCCAGCGCGGCCTGGCTGACCATGCAGGGACTGGGCGCGCGCCTGCTGGCGCCGCTGTTCACCAAGCCCTCCACCTGGCGCGTGCTTGACGGCACGATCGCGGTGATCCTGAGCGTGCTGGCGCTGACCCTGGCGATCCGCGGCGTCGGCTGAGCCGCGCATCGCGCCGGTGAGCCGGCACGGCGCGCGCGCCGCTCAGGGACGCCGCTGCTGGAACAGCCACGCCCACATCGCCGGATCGCGGTAGGTCGGATCCCAGGCGTTGTGGCCGACACCGGGCAGTTCGGTGTAGCGCAGGTCGGCGCCGACCCGCTGTGCGGCCTGCGCGATCAGGCGCGCATCGGTCGGTGGCACCACGGTGTCATCGGCGCCGTGGAACATCCACACCGGTACCCCGCGCAGCCGTGTGGCCACGGCGGTGTAGGGATCGGTCTCATCGGCCACCTGATCCACCCGCAGTGTGGTGCGTCCGATGCGCGGGGCGGTGATCGCCGCACACACCGGCACCAGCGCGGCGAAGCGCTGGGGCTGCATCAAGGCCAGTTCCCAGGTGCCGTAGCCGCCCATCGACATGCCGGTGAGATAGGTGCGCTGCGGATCGGCGTGGAACTCGGTACTGGCCGCATCCAGCGCGGCCAGCGCCATGCGCGCGTTGCGGCCCAGCCACTCCTCGTCCTTGGGCACCTGCGGCAGTACCACCAGCGCCGGGAAGCTGTCGGCGTTCTTTTCCAGCCACGGGCCGAGCCCTGCCAGCAACTGGCGGCGGCCATCGTCGCCGCGCTCGCCCGAGCCATGCAGGAACAGCACGACCGGTGTACCGGACGGATCCTGGCGGGCCGGAACGAAGACCTGGTAGCGGAACAGGCGGCCTTCGAACGACAGCTCGCGCGCTTCGAAATGACCGCGGCCGGCGGCCGCCGTACTCGTGCGCGCAAGGGTGCAGGCGGTGGACATCAGCAGCATCGACAGCACGATCAGCAGGCGGGTCATGGGCGGCTCCAGCAGCGCGGTGGCGGCCAGCTTAAGCGCAGCGGCGGTGCGCCGTCATCGTTTCGGGCAGCCCGCGCAGGGCGTTCGGCGGCAGGTCATGCGCCGCTGGCTAGACTGGCTGCAATATGACCGAGCTCAAACCTGTCCTGTGGACGCCGGGTTTCCTGCTGGCGTGCCTGGCCAACTTCCTGATGGGCCTGTCGTTCTACGTGTTGATGCCGACGTTGCCGTTCCACCTGGTGGAGCAGCTGCAGATCGGTGAAGCGACGGTGGGCGGCATTCTTTCCAGCTATGTGATCGCCGCGCTGCTGGTGCGGCCGTTTTCCGGCTTCATCGTCGACCGTTTCAATGCCAAACATGCCTACCTGGCGGCGCTGGCCGGGTATGTGCTGCTCACGTCCGGCTATCTGCTGGCGCATACCGTCCTGGCCTTCGTGATCGTGCGGCTGGGCATCGGCGTGACCTTCGCGGTGCTCAGCACGGCGGCGGCGACCCAGGCGATCGACATCATTCCTTCGGTGCGCCGCGGGGAGGGCATCGGCTTTTTCGGTCTGATGAGCAGTCTGGCGATGGCGCTGGGGCCGATGGTGGGGCTGTGGCTGATGGACCACTATCCGTTCGAGCTGATCTTCAAGGTGTCCATCGGCGCCGGTATTGGCGGATTGCTGGTGGCCACCCGCGTGCGTTCGTCACGCAAGCAGCGCCGGGGCGCGGCAACGGTGCTGTCGCTGGACCGGTTCCTGCTGGTGCGGGGTCTGCCACTGGCGTTGAATCTGGCGGTGATCGGGCTGGGCTACGGCATGCTGCTGGCGTTCGCGGCGATCTATGGCAAGCAGCTGGGTGCGGCCAACACCGGGATCTTCTTCACCCTGATGGCGGTGGGAATGATGGTTTCGCGTGCGTTCTCCGGGCGACTGATCGACGGCGGCAACGTGGTGCGGGCCACCCATGGCGGCACCGCCGCGATTGTGGCCGGGCTGGGGATGATGGCCATGGCGCCGGGGCCGGGGCTGTATTACGCCGCCGGCGTGCTGGTCGGCTTCGGCTTTGGCGTGGTCTATCCGGCCTACCAGACGATGATGGTCAATCTGGGCGGGCATGCGCAGCGCGGTACCGCGGTGGCCACCTATTTCTCCGCGCTGGATGTCGGCATCGGGCTGGGCATGGTGGTGGCCGGGTTGATTGCCTCGCAGGTCGGCCTGGCCAGCGCGTTCGCCACCGGTGCGGTGCTGACCATCGGTGCGGGGCTGACATTCGCGCTGGTGCTGGTGCGCCGCGTTGTTCCCACCACCGCCACGCAAACACCGGTAACGACGGGCGCCAGCGAGCGTTGATGTGCCAGAATCGCCGGCGCCGGAAGCGGCGTATGGAAGCGCGGTATCTACACATCACAGGGGAAAACAATGAAAAAGCTTTTTGGCGTGGCACTGCTGTGCCTGTTGTCTGCATGTAGCCAGGGTTTGAACGGTACCTATGGCGATCAGATGGGGATCACCCGTTATGCCTTCCAGTCCAATGGCGAGGTGACGGTTGAAGCCATGGGCGTGTCACAGAAGATGAGCTATGAACGCGACGGCCAGTCGCTGAAAGTTCAGCTGCCGCAGGGCAATGCCCAATTGAACTTCACCATCAAGGAAGACGGTTCGCTGGAAGGGCCGATGGGCATCGTCCTGGAAAAGGTCGAAGAGTAAGCAACACCGCGTCACGCCGGCCCTGTCCGGGCCGGTTGCCTGGGCGCCGGGCATTGTTCGGCGCTCTGCTCAACTCGCTGCCGCCACGGCCGATATGGAGGGTGGGGTTCTGCACGGATGGCGCATACGTTGAACATGGTGATTCTGGCGGCCATCGCGGCTGCATTGGCAGTAGTTCTGATCGCGCGTCTGGCCGGAGGCCGGAAGCTGCCTGCGCGCTGGTCGTCGCGGCCACCTTCCGACACCGGCCCGCAGGCGTCATTGCCGCAGGTGCAACCCATTGCACTGAGCGCATTGCGCCAGCAGTTCCATGTGCTGGCACTCGGCCTGCCCGCGCTGCCCGAGGAAACGCCGGGGCCGGAACATCAGGCCCTGCTCACCGAGGTCAGCACCACGCTGGGCCGTGCGGACCTGTCGCCGCGCTATACGCCGCGCCGTCCACAACTGCTGCCCCAGCTGATCCAGAGCGTCAATGACAGCACCGCTTCGGCGCGTTCGATCAGCCGCATCATCGGCAGTGATCCGGTGCTGGCGGTCAATCTGCTGCGGATCGCCAACAGCCCGCTGTACCGCTTCCAGCGCCGCGAGGTGCAGAGCATCGAGCGGGCGGTGACGCTGGTGGGCAACGACGGCATCCGCCAGATCATCTCGGCGGCGTTGATCCAGCCGGTGATGAATTCCTCCGACCGTGACGGCGGCCGCTTCTCGCGGCTGTTGTGGGATCACACCCTGCGCATGTCGCTGGCCGCGGCCGACCATGCCCGCAGCATGGAGCGCGAGGACGGCTTCGCCGCGCAGCTGGCCGCGTTGCTGCGCGGGCTGAGTGTGGCGATGGTGGTGCAGGCCACCGCCGATGCCTACGCGCGGCGGCCGTTGCTGCAACCCTCGGCGGTTGTGCTGCTGCAGCTGATCGAGCGCTGTGCGGCCGAAACCGCCGCGCGCATCGCCCGGCACTGGGAGCTGGCGCCGGCCATCGTGCAGGCGCTGCAGGACAGCGACGGTGCCGGCAGTGGGTTGGGGCGCTCGCTGCAGCTGGGGGAGCTGGCCGCCTCGCTGTCGATGCTGTGCAATGCCGGGGCACTGCCGGCCGACGAGGCCGAGGCGCAACTGGCGCTGCAGCTGCCGGCGCATGTGGCCGGCTGGCTGTGGAAGCGGGTCAGTGCCGATGCCGCCGACGGCGCCGACAGCGCGGCCTAGAGCTGCGATTCCAGCGGCAGCCAGCTGATCAGGCGGGCGGTGGCCCGCTGCAGCAGCGAGGCGTCTGGTTCGGTGCCCAGCACCTCCGGCGGCGAGGACGCCCATTCCAGCCAGCGCAGGTCGTGCTGGCGATCCAGATAGACCCAGTAGCTCAAGGCCGGGCTGGCCAGACGCAGGTATTCGCTGCGCAGGCGCGCGGCCAGCACCGGATCGTCGAACACCGCGCCCATCTCGGTGTTGAGGTAGGCCGAGCGCGGGTCCAGGTTGAACGAGCCGACAAAGCCGCGCCGGTCATCGACCACGAACGCCTTGGTGTGCAGGCTGGCGCCGGAGCTGCCGAAGGTGGACGCCTTGTGGCGGTCCTGGGCCTTGAGTTCGTACAGGCGCACGCCGCCGGCCAGCAGCGGTTTGCGGTAGCGCATGTAGCCGCTGTGCACGGCGGCGACATCGTTGGCGGCCAGCGAATTGGTGACGATGCCGACCTGTACGCCGTGGGCGACCTGCGCGGTCAGGCCGGCGGTGCCGGCCTCGCCGGGGACGAAATACGGGGAAATCAGCAGCGCCTTGTGCCGCGCGCTGGCCAGTTCGCCGGTCAGCCGGGTGACCAGCCAGTCGCTGCGGTCGGCGCCGCGCAGCTTCTGCGGTGGATCGGAGTGGATCTGCACGCCATCGGTCCAGTGCAGCCCCAGTTGTGCGCCCAGGTAGGAATCGCTCAGGCGGGCGCGGACCCGCTGCAGATAGGGCCCGCTCTGGCGCTGGCGCGCTTCCTGCCCGGACTGGTTGATGAACCGGGCCAGGTCACGCTCGGATGTGCGGTGCAGGGCGGCGATCGGCACCACCATGTCGCTGTTCCAGAAACTGTCGAAGATCGTGCTGGCCTGAGCGGCTACCGGACCTGCCAGCAGCAGGTCCAGATCGCGGAAGTTCACATCGGGCTTGGCGTTGAAATACTCCGCGCCGATGTTGCGGCCGCCGACGATGGCCACACGGCCGTCGGCGATCCACGCCTTGTTGTGCATGCGGTGGTTGATGCTGAAGACCCGCTGCACCATTTCCACCAGCCGCCACAGGCCGTCCCGGTTGCGGAACGGGTTGTACAGGCGGATCTCGATATTGGGATGGGCATCGAGCGCCATCATCAGCGGGTCGAGCCCGACCGCGTTCATGTCATCGAGCAGCAGCCGTACCCGCACCCCGCGCTCGGCGGCGTCATAGACATCGCGCGCCAGCAGGTGGCCGACCATGTCGTCGTGCCACATGTAGTACTGCAGGTCCAGGCTGCGCCCGGCCTGACGGGTGATGATGGAGCGGGCGGCAAAGGCTTCCAGGCCATCGCTCAGGAATACCGTGCCGCTCTGCCCGGGATGGGCGGCGAGCAGCGGTTGCAGCTGGCGGTCCAGCAGGGTCTGCGCCGGCTGGACCGGCAGTGCGCTCGACGGCGCGCCGACCGCCTTGGGGGTGAGCCGGTCGCCCAGCAGCAGCCCGCTGATGACCAGCAGCACCAGGATGCCGAGCACATGGCCGGCCAGGCGCAGCAGGCGCCGGCGCAGCGGGCGGGGAGGCGGTGTGTGCATGGACACCATCCTAGCGGGGTTTACGGGGTTGCCGTCGCCGATCCTCCATCCATGACGTTAAGGGGATGCAGTGGCGGCCATCGCTGGGGGAGAATCGGCGTTTACCCTGTGCCGAGTCCTGCGATGACCGACCGTTCCTCCTCCTTCCGCGCGCCCAGTCTGGTGGTGCAGATCGTCATCGGTCTGGTGGCCGGCATCGTGTTGTCGATGCTCTGGCCGGCCGGAGCGAAGGCGGTCGGGCTGCTGGGGACGGTGTTCATCTCCGCGTTGAAGGCGGTGGCGCCGATCCTGGTGCTGGTGCTGGTGGCCGCGTCCATCGCCAACCACCGCCAGGGCCAGAAGACCCATATCCGCATGATCCTGCTGCTGTATGTGATCGGCACCCTGATCGCGGCGCTGGTGGGGGTGGCAGCCAGCTTCCTGTTCCCCAGCACGTTGCAGCTCGCGGCCGCGGCCGACGCCGGGCTGAGCGCGCCCGGTGGCATCGGCGAGGTGCTCAAGACGCTGCTGATGCAGGTGGTCGACAACCCGGTGCATGCGCTGCTCAATGCCAACTACATCGGCCTGCTGGCCTGGGCGGTGGGCCTGGGGCTGGCCTTGCGCCAGGCCAGCGCCGCCACCCGCACGCTGCTGGGCGAGCTGGCCGACGCCATCACCTGGCTGGTGCGGATGGTGATCAAGCTGGCGCCACTGGGCGTGTTCGGCATCGTCGCCTCGCTGCTGGCCGAGTCCGGGCTGGGCGCGCTGACCGACTACCTGCATCTGCTGGCCGTGCTGGTCGGCGCGATGCTGTTCATGGCCTTCATCGGCAACCCGCTGATCGTGGCGGTGGTGACCCGCCGCAATCCGTATCCGCTGGTGCTGCGCTGCCTGCGCGAGAGCGGCCTGACCGCGTTCTTCACCCGTTCCTCGGCGGCTAACATCCCCGTGAACATGGAGCTGTGCCGCAAGCTGGGGCTGCACGAGGAAACCTACTCGGTGGCGATCCCGCTGGGGGCGACGATCAACATGGCCGGCGCGGCGATCACCATCTCGGTGCTGACACTGGCCGCGGTGCATACACTGGGCATCGCCGTGGATCTTCCCACCGCGCTGCTGCTGAGCGTGCTGGCGGCGGTCGGTGCCTGCGGCGCGTCCGGGGTGCCGGGCGGCTCGCTGCTGCTGATTCCGCTGGCCTGCGGGCTGTTCGGCATTTCCAACGACGTGGCCATGCAGGTGGTGGCGGTGGGCTTCATCGTCGGCGTGGTGCAGGACTCGGCCGAAACCGCGTTGAACTCCTCCACCGACGTGGTGTTCGTGGCCGCGGCCGAACAGGCGCGCACGCGCCGCTGATGCGGCGATGCCGCGGGTGCGCCCGGTACCGGGCCGCGCGCCCTCTCATCGGGGGGATCGGTAGCCGGACGCCGGCGTTGCGACTGCCTTTCTGGTGGTGCCGGCGCGGCGGCTGCGATGCGGTTGCTGGGCCCGCCGCTGCTGCCGGCGACGCCGCCTCAGAAGCGTCGGGTCGCCGGGAGGTAGCGCCACTGGCCTTCGGGCATCTTGCTCAGGCCGATCTGGCCGATGCGCAGGCGGCGGATCTGTTCGGCCTTCAGCCCGACCTGGGCGCACATCCACGCCAGCTGGCCCGGTCGCACGTCCTTGATCGCAAGCCGCAGGCGCTGCTCGCTCTGCCAGCTGACCTTGCAGCCGGGCAGGCTGCGGTTCTGGTAGATCAGCCCCTGGGTCAGCTTGGGCATCGCCCACGGCGTCGGCTCGCCACTGACCTCCACCACGTATTCCTGTTCCAGGGTGTGCCCGGTTTCGAGCAGATGGCGGCGGATGCGCCAGTCTTGGGTGAACACGACCAGGCCGCTGGCGGCGTCATCCAGCGGCATCAGTGCCTCCAGACGCAGGAAATGACGGCGCAGCGGGCGGATGCCCGAGTAATCGCCCTCGAAGTGGTTGGCCTCGGTCAGTAGCGCCGGCAGGTCGGCGCTGCTGGCGCCGGCCGGTTTGTTGAGCAGCAAGGTCGCCGGTTCGGCGGCCTCGGCACTGGCTTCGCTGGCCACGGTGACGGTTTCCCCGGTCACCATCGTCTGCGGGGTTTCCACCACCACACCATCGACGCTGACCCAGCCGCCTTCGATGTACTGCTGGGCCTGCGCGCGCGAGCACTGCAGCAGCGCGCAGACGCGCTTGTCGAGACGGATCGGGGTGGTCATGGCGGCGGGAAGATCAACGACGGCCGGCGAGTGTAGCGCCGCAGGCCCCTCGCCGCGATGGCCGGCTCAGGCGCTCTCGTGTTCCAGCGCGGTCAGATACAGGCGCAGATCGAACTCGAACTGGTGGTAATCCGGCTCCATGTGCAGGCACAGCTGGTAGAAGGCCTTGTTGTGGTCGGCTTCCTTCATGTGCGCCAGCTCATGCACCACGATCATCCGCAGGAACTCGGCCGGGGCGTCGCGGAACACGCTGGCGATGCGGATTTCGCGGCTGGCCTTGAGCTTGCCGCCATGGTTGCGGGAAATGGTGGTGTGGGTGCCCAGCGCGTGCTTGATCACCTGCAGCTTGCCGTCGTAGAGCACCTTGCCCAGCGGCTGCGACTGGCGCAGGTGGCGGTCTTTGAGCGCCTGCACGTAGTCATAGAGCTGGCGGTCGTTGCGCACGGCATGGGGTTGCGCATAGCGCTTGCGCACGGCCTCGGCGAGCTTGCCGGCGTCCAGCAGCTCGCGGGCGCGCTGTTGCAGGTGCTCGGGATAGCCGTTCAGGTACTTCAGGGGGAGCATGGGGGCATCGGCAGTACATGGGGCAGGCCGGTATCATGGCAGGCCACAGCAACAGAACCGCGAATCACGAAGATGGCAAAGGCGAATCCGCTGCAGGAACAGCTGCTCAAGGCCGGGCTGGTCAAGAAATCCCAGGTGTCGCAGGTCGCGCGCGAGCAGGTCAAGGCGCGGCATGGCAAAGGCCCGGCGGCCCCCACCGAAAGCCAGCGTGAGGCCGAACGCGCCCGCGCCGAAAAGGCCGAGGCCGATCGCCTGCTGGCGGCCGAGCGCAATGCCCAGCGCCGTGCCGAGGAGCTGCGCGCGCAGGCCCGGCAGATCATCACCGACCGCAAGCTGCCGCGCGCCGGCGAGCAGGAATACCGTTTCAACGACGGCACGCTGATCCGCACGCTGCTGGTCGATGATGCGCAGCGCAAGCAGCTGTCCGCGGGTGCGCTGGTGATCGTCCGTCACGCCGACGGTTTTGCGTTGCTGCCGCGGGTGGCGGCGGAGAAGGTGCGTGAACGCGCGGCCGAACTGATCGTGCTCGACCACGGCCAGAGCGCGGATACCCCGGTGTCCACCGGCAATGCCGAGGATGACGCCTATTACGCGCAGTTCCAGGTACCCGACGATTTGATGTGGTGAGTCGCCGCGGCGGCGTTGTCCCGTCGTTCAAGCAACTGCGCTAGGCTGCGGTCACGTCATTTCCACTTCGGAGTTGGCAACCATGGCCACCGGTTGGGCGGGCGATACCGCCGTTCAGGATCAGATCGACGCGACGGTCGAAGACGCGATCAAGCGCGCCCGCAGCCGCCTGCCCAGCGGCCCCGGGCTGGAGCATTGCGAGGAATGTGACGCGCCGATTCCCGAGGCGCGCCGCAAGGCCGTGCCCGGCGTGCGGTTGTGTATCGCCTGCCAGCAGGCGCGGGACGAGGACGAAGCGTTCAGTGGCTACAACCGCCGCGGCAGCAAGGACAGCCAGCTGCGGTAGCCGCTGCCGGTGCAGGCCTCAGTGCTGCCCGGAGCGCAGCTGGAAGCTGCCCCGCCAGCGCAGCAGCGCGAACAGGCACCACAGCCAGCCGGCGCTGGCGATCAGCCCGCCGACCAGACCGATGTGCTGCATGCCCAGATGCAGGCTGACCTGGCTGCCGATCAACGCGCCGGCACCGATGCCGATGTTGAAGATGCCCGAAAACAGCGCCATCGCCACGTCGGTCGCATCCGAAGCCAGGTTCAGCACCTTGGACTGCATCGACAGCGCGAAGCTGATCATCGCCACACCCCAGATCGACACCAGCAGGTACAGCAGCCAGGCGTTGCCCAGGCCGGTGCGCAGCAGCAACAGGCAGGCGGCCAGGGTGCCGATCGCGGCCAGCAGGAAGCCGCGTGGCCAGCGCGTGCCGAAGCGGGCGAACAGCACGCTGCCGACAAAGCCCATGCCGCCAAACAGCAGCAGCACCAGCGTGGTGACATGCGCATCGAAGCCGCCGATGGCCTGTACGAACGGCTCGATATAGCTGTAGCCGGTGAACTGCGCCGAGATCACCACCATCACCAGCACGTACAGCGAAACCAGCGCCGGGCGTCGCAGCAGCAGCGGCAGGCTGCTGGCCGAGCCACTGTTCTGGCTGGGCAGGGCCGGCAGCAGGCGGGCCAGCACCAGCATCACCAGCAGCGCGACGCCACCGATGGCCAGGAAGGTGATGCGCCAGCCCAGCCATTCGCCGACGATGCGGCCCAGCGGAATACCCAGCACCATCGCCACCGAGGTGCCGGTGGCCAGCAGCCCCAGCGCCTGCGGACGCTTGCCTTCCGGCGCCACACGTACCGCCAGCGAGGCGGTGATCGACCAGAACACCGCATGCGCCAGGGCGATGCCGATACGGCTGGCCATCAGGACCGGATAACTCCAGGCCACGCCGGAGAGCACGTGGCTGGCGATGAACAGCGCGAACACACCCAGCAGCAGCCGGCGCCGGTCGAAGTTGCGGGTCAGCAGCATGCACGGCAGCGAGGTCAGTGCGACCACCCAGGCGTAGATCGTCAGCATCAGCCCGACCTGCTCGATCGGTTTGCCGAAGCTGCCGCCAATATCGCTCAGCAGCCCGACCGGGACGAATTCGCTGGTGTTGAACACGAATGCGGCCAGTGCCAGGGCGATGACGCTGAGCCAGCGCTGGCGGTCGCTGCGCGGGACGTGGAGCTGGGCAACGGCAAAAGCGTCGCCTGCCTGCGGGGCAGGGCAAGAGGAAACGGGGGAGGACATCGTTGACTGGAGCGGCGACCGGTGGGGACGGTCAGTGGCGGCAATTTTCGCACGGACGGGAGGCACGCGCGTGAACCGCGCCGGTGGTGGACGACCGGTGCAGACAGAAAGGCCGGCAATTGCCGGCCTTTTTCATCAACCATCCCCCTGGATCGGCGCTGGCAAGGCGTCGGTGCCCCGCCAGCGGCGCAGACCCCGCTGGAAGAACAGGCTGTTGGGGATCTGCATCAGCGTGCCCTCGACCGGGCCGCCGATCTCGGACAGGGTGGTATAGATCAGGTTGATGTCGGTGACCACCCCCTTCAGGCCGGGTTTTTCGCCGTTCTCCAGCAGTTCGATCTGGTCGCCCAGCCGGAACGGCCGGGTGGTGAAGATCAGGAACGTGCAGAAGATGTTGGACAGCACACTCCATGCGGCAAAGAACGCCACCGCGCCGACCGCGGCAAAACCGGTGAAGGCGGTCCACAGCACCGACGGGGCGACGCCGACCTGGTTGAGCAGGGCCAGCGCGGTGGCGGTCCAGATGACGAAGTTGGACAGTCGCCGGATCGCCAGCTCGATCGGCGCCGGCAAGGTGTAATGGCGGCCGAGGCGGGCCAGCAGGTGCCGGGTGAACAGACGAAACAGCCAGGCGACAAGCAGGATCAAGGCGATCATGAGCCCGGTGTTGATCGGTTCGAGCCACTGCTGCAGCGAGGGCGGGAGGTAGTGCTTCATCCGGGAAATCCTTGTGTTGCGTGACGCGCTGCCGTGGCTGCAACGCCACGGGAATACGTGATGCGATGAGGGCTGATTGTCGATGACCCCGGACCGGGCCGCCAGCACGGGACGCGGGTACCGCGCTGTTCGCCTAGCGCAGGGTTGCCGCCAGCGCCAGCCCCTGCACGACACCGAACGAGGGGTCGCCGTGGACCACGGTCGCACCCGGGAACGCCGCCGCAGCGGCGTGCTGGATGTAGCCGGCGCGTGACATGCCGCCGGTCAGGAACACCGCCGTCGGGTCGTGGCCGATGTCGGTGCGGACCTGCTGCAGCAGGGCGTCCAGTTCACCCAGATAGCCGCGCGCGGCGCTGGCCAGTTGCGGCGCATCGGTTTCCACGCTCAGCCCCGGTTCGATGAAATCCAGGGCGCTGGCATGGTGTGCCGCGCCACTGAGCGCGATCTTGCAGCGCTCCACCTCACGGTACAGGCGCGCGGTGTTGCCGGTGTCCTGCAATGCCTGCAGGCGAGGGCCGTAGGGCGCCTCCACCGCGTCGTAGTTGTGCTGGCGGAAATCGCGCTGGCGGGTCATGTCCTGCACCATCGCCGCTTCGACGTAATGATGGGTGGGTACCCGGGTGATGCCGCGGCCGAATAGCGGCATGTAGCCGGCCAGGCTCAGCGCCAGATCGATATCGGTACCGCCGCGGGCGATACCCCAGGCGCGATGGATCCGCGGGGCGGCATCGCCGCCGACACTGGCGTGGGCGATATCGGTGGTGCCGCCACCGACGTCCACGATCACCGCCTCATGCCGCTGCGCACTGACTGCGTGGTAGTGCATGGCCGCGGCGGCGGGTTCTTCGAGGAAATCGACCTCATCAAAGCCGGCCGCCAACGCAGCGCTGCGCAGGATCTCCAGCGCCTGGTCGTTGCCCGCCTCGCCGATCGAGCTGCGGAACTGCACCGGGCGGCCGAGCAGGGCGCTGCGCACATTCTGGCCGAGCTGCCGGGAGGCGGTCAGGCGGATGTGTTCGAGGATGTGGGTGGCGATGCCGGTGATGGTCTGCCGGGCGCGCGGATGCAGGTTGTAGCCGAGCATGGATTTGGGGCTCTGCACCAGATTGCCTTCGTTCTCCTCGAAGTAGGCTTCCAGCGCATCGTCGCCATAGAGCGCGTTCTGCAGCAGCGCGGTGGAGCTGCGCGGCTCGCGGATGCGTTCTTCCATCCACTGCCGGCGCACGACGCGGATCGCATCACTGCGCAGCTGCTCGAAACCGCGCTCGCGGCCGGCCGCGCGGGCATCGCGCCGGCCGGATTCGATCAGCTCATCGAGCTGCTGCTCCAGCTGGGGCGTCAGCTCGAAATTGTTGGGGTCGCGCATCACCTCGGGGAAATACACCGTGGTGCGGAACTGCTGGGCCTGGCCAAAGCTGACCGGCACGACCTTGCCGTCGATCAGCGCGGCGGCGGCGGAATTGCTGGTGCCGAAATCGATACCGAGTTTCATGAAGCGTGAAGGCTGGCGGACAAAACGGCCGCGCACTTTACTACGCGGCCGGCAGCACGGCGTGAGCGGCTACAATGAACGGTCTTTCATGTTGTCCGGGAGTCGCCATGTCCACCTCATCCTGCCCGCAGTGTTCGCTGGAAAATATCTATCAAGACGGCGCGCTGTGGATCTGCGCCGATTGCGGCCACGAATGGGTGCCGGGCGAAGCGGCTGCCAGCGCGCTGGTGGTGCGCGACAGCAACGGCAATGTGCTGGTGGCCGGTGACACCGTCACCGTGATCAAGGACCTGAAGGTCAAGGGCTCCTCGATTCCGCTCAAGCAGGGCACGGTCATCCGCAATATCCGTCTGGTCGAGGATGACGCCGAGCACATCGAAGGCAACTCGGAAAAGATCAAGGGACTGGTGCTGAAGACCTGCTTCCTGCGCAAGGCCTGAGCTGCCGTCTCAATGTGAGGGGCGCCGGGCCTGCAGCCGTCGCAGGCTGTCCAGCTTGGCCTGGTAGAGCGCGCGCTGCCGGTCGTTGTCGCCCAGCTGCCGCGCCCGTTCCATCTCGCGTTCGGCCAGCCGGTTGTCGCCACTGAGGAAATACGCGCGCGCCAGCCCAAAATGGAACTGGTGCGCGTTGTCGTACAGCTTCAGGGCGTTGCGGTAGTAGTGGATCGCCTGCGCATAGTCGCCGCTGCGCTCGGCCTGGGTGGCCTGCATGAACTGGTAGAACGGATCGCGTGCGCGGGCGCGGTCCAGCTTTTTCTGCAGGCGTGCGGCATGGGGAATGTCGCCGGTGCGCGTGTACAGCGCCACCGCATTGGACAACGCCGGTGCATGTTCGCCGTTGATCGCCAGCGCCGATTCCAGGTCACGGGCCGCGGCGGCGTTGTCGCCCACCCGCGATTCCAGTACGCCGAGGTTGTTCCAGGTGGCGACAAAGCGCGGGTCCATCTGCAACGCCGCATCGAAGTAGGCGCGCGCGGCGGGATAGTCGCCCGCAGCCAGATGCTCGACTCCCCGGTTGTTGTAGAAGTGCGCGATCGCACGCCGGTCAGAGATCGGGCGCGGACCGCGCCGGTCGTACAGCACGTTCTGGTCCAGATCCAGGGTGGCGTGGCGTCCGCCCACGCGCAGGCCGACATTCACATGGCCAGCGGTGAAGATCAGTCCCTGGTCCTGATACCACGACACCACCTGGCCGACCTCCTGCATCCGCGCATCCAGCCCTATCTCCCGCGCCAGCGCCACGAACAGCAGGGTGAAGGACAGGCAGTTGGCGCGCCGCTGCTGCCAGACCTCGGCCACGCTCAGCGTCGCCCCGGTGTCGTATTGAAGGGCCAGTCCCTCCGGCTGGAACACCAGTTCGACCAGCCGTTGCAGCCGCAGCTCCGGAGAGTGCGTGGTGTCGATCACCCGGGTCTGCAGCTGCGCGCGCAGCTCCGCCGGGATGGCCATCAGCTGGGTGGGCGTGGGGAGTTCGGGGGGCGCGGTGGCAGGGGCCGGCGACAGGCTCGAGCCGGCAAGCAGGATCAAGGCATTCCAACCGATCATGGCGATCACCCGGGGCTGCTGTTGCGCGACCAGTGTAGGCCTGTGAGAGGCGGGCCGGCGGGTTTTCACACAATCCACAACCGGTGTGGACCAGCCCTTGGCAAAGGTGTGGATAACCTCCGGCAGGCCTTGTGCCAGCTGCATTGCCGAAGGCTGGTCAAAAATTGATCAGGGGCGGGTCGGGGGCGGTGGGGTCTGCTAGTATCCGCGGCCCCAGACAGTATTGACCCGCCGCGAGGGCTCGGCCCGGGCCGGCAGGCTTTCTACGCCAGATCATGACGAAGTATCTTCCTTCTACCGAGGCCCAGCTGTCGCTGGGTCTTGGCAGCGACATTCCCACCGAGCGCCTGTTCTTCGCGGTGTTGCCGGACCCGGCCACGGCCGCGCGGATTGCCGAGCTGGCCGAGGGGTTGCGCGAGGAACATGGTCTGACCGGGCACCCGCTGGCGCGCGAGCGCCTGCATATCACCCTGCATCATCTGGGCGACTATGCGGGCCTGCCGCCGAGCCTGCTGGCCAAGGTGCAGCAGGCCGCTTCGCGGGTGCGGATGCCCGAGTTCGAAGTGTGCTTCGACCAGGTCGGCAGCTTTGCCGGCAACCGGCAGAATCCGTTCGTACTGCGCAGCGACTACGGCGCCGAACTGCTGCACGGGCTGCATCAGGAACTGGCGCGCTGCCTGCAGGGCGTGGGCGGGAAGCCGGACCCGCGTTTCACCCCGCACATCACCCTGCTGTACGACAAACGGCGGATGCCGATCCAGCCGGTGCAGCCGCAGCGCTGGTTCGTGCGCGAATTCGTGTTGATCCGCAGTTTCCTGGGGCAGACCCGCTATCAGCTGGAAGGCCGCTGGCCGCTGGGGTGAGCCTGCGGTGGCCGGCAGCGCTTGCAGCCGGGCGCGGGCCTGCGAAGATGCGCGCATGGAAGAACCGCTGCTGTCACTGCCGCCACCGCTGCTGGCCGAGGTCAAAGTCGCCTACGCGCAGCCGCCGCGGGCGTATCACAACTTCGGCCATGTGCAGGCGCTGCTGCACCACTACCGCGACGTCGCCGCCGGGCCCGGCTGGCAGCAGCCGCTGGAGGTGCTGCTGGCGGTGCTGTACCACGACGCGATCTACGAGGCCGGGCGTGGCGACAACGAGCTGCGCTCGGCGCAACTGGCGCAGCTGGCGATCGGCCGCTGGCTGGCCGATCAGGATGTCGATGTGGCGCGGGTGATGGCTCTGATCGAACTGACCGCGCGCCATGGCAGCGTGCGCAGCGCCGATCTCGATCACGATGCCGCGCTGTTCCTGGACAGTGACATGGCCATCCTCGGTGCCCCGGAGGCGGTGTTCGACGCCTACGACCGCGGCATCGCCGAGGAATACCGCGGCAAGGTGCCCGGCTTCCTGTTCCGGCTCAACCGCCGCCGTTTTCTGAAAGGGGTGCTGGCGCAGCCGCGCATCTTCTTCAGCGACTTCTTCCATGCCCGCTACGACGCCGCCGCGCGCGCCAACCTGCGCCGGGTCACGGCCTGAGCGCGGCCACTGGCTAGAATGCGCGTTGACGAATTGCCGGTGCGGTCCCCGTGGTCGATGTAATGAACGTGCAGCCCCTTCCCGATCCGGACCCGCGTCCGCAGCCTCCGCAGGCGCCCGGTCCGAACGAGTGTTGTGACAGCGGTTGTCCGCTGTGCGTGCTGGACCTGTATGCCGATGAGCTGAACCAGTACCGGCAGGCGTTGGCGGCCTGGAAGCTGCGCCACCCCGACGCGCTGGACTGAGCCGCCGCCTCGACAGCCGGTTCCGCGGCGCAGGGGTACGCTGCGCATTCCGGTGATGGGAGTGGCTCATGACGCACGCGCGGCGGTTTGTCTGGGGGATGCTGCTGTGCCTGCTGGTGGTGCCGGCGATGGCGCAGCAGCACGTCAGCCACGGCCGTTTCGAGCAGGTGCCGGTGTGGTTGCCCGCCGGCCCGGTGCAGCGCGTGGTGCTGTGGTTCTCAGACGATGGCGATCGTGCGCAGCGTGAGGTGCGGCGGCAGGCGCTGCGCCAGGACGGGGCGATGGTGGTGGAGGTCGATACCGGACGCCTGTACCGGCGGGTTGCCAGCGAGGGCAGCGACTGTGGTTTCTCCGCCGGCGATGTGGAGAATTTTTCCCGCTACGTGCAGGCGTTCTTCCATGTGCCGACCTACCGTCTGCCGATTCTGGGCGGTGATGGCGACGGTGCGGCACTGGCCTATGCCATCGCCACCCAAGCCGACTCCGCGATCTTTGCCGGTCTGCTGACCGAGGACTTCTGCCCGCGACTGCATAACGCCACGATGATCTGCGGTGATGCGATCCATCGCGCGGAACTTGTGCCGCAGGCGTTGCGGTTTCCGTGGTTGAACGCCGCCCACCGCAACGGTGCCTGCCCGGCGGCGCTGACCGGCTTTCGCACGGCGATACCGCTGTACCGCGATTTCGCGCGGACCCGCAGCGGCAGCGCGATTCCCGGCGAGGTGGCCGCGGCCCGGGTGCTGGGCGCACAGCGTGGCGTCAGCCTGCCGCCGCTGCCGTCCGATCTGAGCGGGCTGCCGCTGGTCGAGGTTCCCGCCCACGGGCAGGACGATACGTTCGCGGTGTTCGTCTCCGGGGATGGTGGCTGGGCCGGGTTGGACAAGGACGTGGCCGGTGCGCTGGCGGCGGCGGGAATCCCGGTGGTGGGACTGGATTCGCTGCGCTACTTCTGGAGCCGGCGCACGCCGGCCGGTTTCGCCACGGATCTGGACCGGATCGCGCAGCACTACGCGCGGCAGTGGAAGCGGCCGCGGCTGCTGCTGATCGGCTTTTCGCAAGGGGCCGACGTGTTGCCGGCGGCGATCAACCACCTGCCTCCGGCCTCGCAGGCGATGCTGGAGATGACCGTGTTGATGTCGCCGGGCAGCACCGCCTCCTACGAGTTCCATGTCAGCAACTGGCTGGGCGGCGATGATGACGCCGGTCTGCCCATCGCGCCGGAAATGCGCACCTTGCCGGCCGCTCGTACGCTGTGCCTCTACGGGCAGGAGGACGCCGGGGCGCTGTGCCCGAAGCTGCCGGCCAACAGCATCAGCGTGGTGAAATTGCCCGGGGATCACCATTTCGAAGGGGATTACGAAGGACTGGCCAAGGTGATCCTGCAGCGTCTGGCGGCACTCACTTCTGGCGCTGCGGATCCAGCGAAATAAGCCGGGTCACATCCAGCAAGGCGGCCGGCAGGTGCATGCCGCCGGGCGCGGCCAGATAGCGGGGACGCCACTCCGGTGCGAACTTGGCCTTGAACCGGCGCAGGCCACCAAAGCCATAGAAGCGCTCGCCATGGCGGGCGACCAGGTTGGCAAAGCGGTTCCAGCGGCCGGCGAGGCGATGCTCGGCCAGCCCGGTCAGCGGCGCCATGCCCAGCGAGAAGCGGCGGTAGCCGTTGGCCGCCCCCCACAGGAACAGCTCGATGAACAGGAAGTCCATCGTGCCTTTGGGCGCGTCGGGATGGTGCCGCATCAGGTCCACCGACAGTTCCCGTCCGGCGGGAGCCTGCCAGAGGTTGGCGAAGGCCACCGCCCGGCCGTCGGCTTCCACCACCGCCAGCGGGAAGCGCAGCAGGTACGCCGGGTCGAAACTGCCCAGCGAGAAGCCTTTCTCCTCGCCGGCTTTTTCCTCGAGCCAGCGCTCTGAAATATCGGCCAGTACCGGCAGCAAGCCCGCCACCTCCGGCGCGGGCACCAGCCGGAAGCACAGACCGGCCCGCTTGCCCTTGTTCCAGGCCTGGCGCAGCTCGGCCCGTTCGCTGCCGGCCAGGCTGAAGTCCTGCAGCGGGACCATGGCTTCCTCGCCCAGTTTGACCAGCGTCAGCCCCAGATCGAGGTAGGTCTGCCAGTAGCGTTCGCCGGTCTGGTAGAACACCGGACGCAGACCCAGGCGGTCGGCGGTTTCGCGGAATCGCCAGACCAGTTTCCGGGCGACTTCCGGTGGTCCCACCGGATCGCCCATCGCCACCAGCGAGCCGCCGTAGCGCTGCATCATCACAAAGCCATCGCCGGCCTCGCTGCGCAGGACCGCCTTGTCGCCGGTCATCACCAGGCAGGCCTGGGTGTCCTGGGCCTGGGCCAGGACGTCGCGCAGTTGCTCCAGCGCATCGGGGTCGGGCAGCGGGAGCGGGGCGCGGGTGCTGTGCAGCAGTCGCGCCAGCCCGAACACGATCACCGCCAGGCACACCAGCAGCAGCGCCCGCAGCGCCCGCGGCGCGTTGCCGGAGGTGGCGAACTGCCACCACAGCTCGTTCCGGTATTCCACATGGCTGTAGACGAAGAACAGCAGCCAGAGGGTGGCCGCCAGCACCAGCGCCACATTGCGCAGCCACGGCCATGACCAGGCTTCATCCAGCAGGGCGCCTTGCCGGTAGAACTCGCGGCGCGCGGTCCACAGCGCGAGCGTGGCCAGCGGCAGCAGCAGTGCCACCAGCAGATGCCCGCCGCGCAGCCACACCGGCAGCGGCAGTACGGTGCACAACGCGAACGCCAGCAGCCATGCCGAATGGCTGCGGCGCTGCAGGCCCTGACCGATGAGCAGCAACGCCACGCCGCCCAGGCTGCCCAGCAGGTGCGAGGTTTCGATCACCGGCAGCGAGGCGGACAGCTGCCGGTGGCGTGGCAGCGGCAAGGTCCCGTCGATCACCAGCAAGCTGCCCACCGCGAACACCGCCAGCGCGAGCAGATTGGGCAGCCATGGCCGCACTACCGCCCAGGCGCTGCCAGCGCCGCTGCGCAGGGGCCGGCGCGCGCTGGCCAGCCCCGCCAGCAGGGCCGACAGCAGCAGCGGCAGCAGGTAATAGGTGAGGCGGTAGGCCACGGCCGCCGCAAGGATGGCCGCCGGCGGCACCTGCGGCAGCAGTTTGACCAGGCTCCACTCGAACACGCCCAGTCCCGCCGGAACGGTGGATATCAGCCCGGCCACTGCAGCCACCAGGTACACCCCGACAAACCCGATGAAACCCGGTTCCTGCGGTGGCGGCAACAACACGTAGAACGCCGCCGAGGCCAGGCACAGTTCGACCACGCTCAGCGCGGTGATCTCCAGCACCGTGCGGCGGTCGGGAATCCACAACGGGTGCTGCCGCCAGCCAATCCGGCTGCCGCTGCGTCCGACCAGCACCAGCAGGGCGGCAAAGGCCAGCAGCATGGCGATGCCCAGGCCGGACACGGTGGCGGTGGTCAGTGGCAGCACCCGCATCGCTGCCCCCGGTTCCAGCCACAGAGCCACTCCCAACAACAGCCACGCACCGAATCCGAAGCCCAGCGTGCTCATCAGCACCACTTGCCCGATCTCGGCCAGGCTCAGGCCCGCGGCGCCGTAGCTGCGCAGGCGCACCGCGCCGCCGGTGAGCGCGGCAAACCCCAGCGTCTGCCCGGTGGTATGGGCCAGGAAGGCGGTGATGCCGATGCGTGAGGCGGGCAACCGGTGTCGGGCGTGGCGCAGGCCGATGGCGTCAAAGCCGATCAGGCAGCCATAGCTGGCCAGGCCCAGCAACGTGGTCAGCGCCAGCTGCGGCCACGTCAGCCCGCGTAGGGCGCTGCGGATCTGGTGATAGCCGTGTCCACCGAACTCGCCGGCCAGCGCATGCAGGGCCAGGGCCATGATGACCAGGGTGGCGGCGATGGCGGCAGCTCGGCGCCAGCCTTCGAGCGCGGGTCCCGGGGGTGCAGCTGATTTACTCATGCAGGTCTGGTCGGGCTGATGCACCGGGGCCGGTGCGGGCGCACCAGACTATCGGGTGGGTGTTAGGACGGTGGCAAACCTGTCCATCGACGTGTCGTCATGCCTCGGCCCGGGGTAATAGACTGCCGGGTCTTTCCCAACCGGCGGCATATTCCCGCGGAGCGATGGACAGTGAACAGGACCGGCCCGCACCCGTGCAGCGTGCGGCGATGGCGACGGTAGTGATCGGCCTGGCGGTGTTTGCCGGCGTCGGGGTGTGGCTGCAGTTCGTCCGTACCGATCTTGACTGGCTGCATGCCACCTTGAGTCTGTACCTGCACGGTCCCTACGGCCTATGGTTGCGCAGCGCCTATTGCCTGCTGGCGTTGGCGATCACGCTGCTGGGCTGGATGTTGTACCGGCAGATGGACGGTGCGGCACGTCGCGGCCTGCCGGCGGTGCTGTTCGGCGTCGCCGGACTGGGCCTGGCCGGCGTGGCGATCGGTGACAGCTGGTTGCCCGGCAATGCGCCCGCGCTTGCGCCGTTCGTGCATGCGCTGTCGGCGCAGACGGCGTTCCTGTGCGTGACCGTGGCGATGCTCCTGCAGGCCTGGTGCTTCGGTCGCGATCGGCGCTGGCAATGGCTGCATCGACGGGCTTGGGAATGGGCGTGGCTGACCTTTGCCCTACTGTGGTTGCACGTGCTGTGGCGGGCCAGCCCGCGCGGGCTGGGGCAGAAGCTGGTCATCGCGCTGGTGGTGGGCTGGCTGCTGGGGGGCGCCCTCGCGCTGTGGCGGGCCGGGCGCAAAGAACCAGCTGAAACTTCCGGTTCGGGTCACAATGGCGCGCACACTCACAGCAAGGAATCCCCCCCATGATCCAGCGCTTCGATACCGGCCCGCGCATGTCGGAAATGACCATCCACAACAACGTGGCCTACCTGGCCGGGCAGGTGCCGGAAGACACCAGCGCCGACATCGTCGGCCAGACCCAGCAGGTGCTGGCCGCCATCGACGAGCTGCTGCGCACGGCGGTGACCGACAAGTCCCACATCCTGCGCGCGGAAATCTTCCTGGCCGATATGGCCGACTTCGCCGGCATGAACCAGGCGTGGGATGCGTGGGTGCCCAAGGATGCCGCCCCGGCCCGTGCCACCGTGCAGGCCAAGCTGGCCCGGCCGGACTGGAAGATCGAGATCGTGATCACCGCCGTGGTGCCGTAAACCTGCGGGCGTATTTCCTGCGTGCAAACGAAAACGCCGGCGGAAGCCGGCGTTTTTGCTGCCTGCTCAGCGGGCGGGCTTCAGCTCGATGCAGTCCACCGGGCACGGCGGGATGCACAGCTCGCAGCCGGTGCACAGGTCCGCCAGCACCGTGTGCATGTACTTGGCGCCGCCGACGATGGCGTCCACCGGGCAGGCCTGGATGCACTTGGTGCAGCCGATGCAATCGGCCTCGACGATGACGGCGACCTGGGCCGGTTTGTGTTCGCCGCGGCTGCGGTCAAACGGCATCGCCGGCACGCCGAGAAGGTGCGCCAGGGCCCGCGCGCCGGCATCGCCCCCCGGGGGGCAGTGATCCACGCCGGCTTGGCCGCGCGCCATCGCCTCGGCATACGGACGGCAGCCGTCATAGCCGCACTGGCCGCACTGGGTCTGTGGCAGCAGGCGGTCGAGACGTTCGATCAGGGTGATATCGGTGTCGTGCATGCGGGGCATCGGGCTGCGCGGAAAGGATGGATCAGGAAACCGGCTTGCCGCGGTACCAGCGCTCATGGGCCAGCGCGAGCATCGGCCGGTCTTCGCGGCTGTCACCGTAGGCATGGATGCGCTGGTATTTGCCCAGGTCAAAACGTGTGCGGATCAGGGCGGCCTTGCGCGGACCACAATCGTGGCCGGCATAACGCCCGGTGAGGCGGTTGTCCTGCACTTCCAGCCGGTTGCAGATCATCTGCAGGCCCAGCGCGTCACACCAGGGCTGCAGATACAGATCGATGGAGGCCGACACCACCGCGACCGTGTGGCCCTGCGCCTTGTGCCACTGGATCTGCTCGAGCATCTCCGGGCGCACCATCTCGTGCAGGTGATCGCGCGCATAGTCCTGGGCCATCCGGGTGATCTCGCCGGCGTGGCGGCCGCTGAACACCTGCGCGGTGACGCGGCGGCGGATACGCGCGGCCGAGATCAGCTTCAACCGGTAGGCCAGCAGCCATGGGCCTATCCGCCACCAGGCCTGCGCGCGCTGTTCGGGCGTGGCCACACGGCGCAGGAACCGGCTGTAGGTGTCACAGACGGTGAGGGTTTGGTCGAAATCGAACAGGGCCAGTTGCATGGTCCGCTCCGGTCGGGAGGGGCGCGCCGGGTAAGCGCGCCCGCTGCCCTCAACGTACCGGCATGCCCGGCTGCGCGCCGGTATCGGCGTCCAGCAGCGCCAGCGCGCCGCCGTCGAAACCGGCCGACAGGATCATGCCCTCGCTCAGGCCGAAGCGCATCTTGCGCGGGGCCAGGTTGGCGATGAACACCACATTGCGGCCGACCAGCGCTTCCGGCTCGGCGTAGCTGCCGCGGATGCCGGAGAAGATCTGCCGCTGGCCGAGGTCGCCGGCATCGAGCAGGAAGCGCAGCAGCTTGTCCGAGCCGTCGACGAAGCCGCATTCGATCACCTTGCCGATGCGCAGGTCGAGCTTGGCGAAATCATCGATGCCGATATACGCCGAGGCTTCACCCTCGGCCTTGGCCTCGGTCTTCACTTCCGCCTTGGTGGGCTTCTCGGCCTTGGCCGGCTTGGCCTCGGTGGCGGGCTGGGCGCTGAGGGTGTCCTTGGAGGCGTCGGTCATTGCGTCAATCATCTTCGGGTCGATACGGGTGAACAGCGGCACGTAGGCGGCGATGGTGTGGGCGGTGAGCGGGGTGGCGATATCGCCCCAGCCGCGCATCGGTGCGTTGAGGAAGCCCTCGGCCTGCTGCGCGGTGGCCGGCAGCACCGGCTTGAGCGCGGCCACCAGCACGCGGAACAGGTTCAGGCCCTGGGTGCAGACCGCCTGCAGTTCGGCATCGGCGCCGTCCTGCTTGGCGATCACCCACGGCTTGGTGTCGTCGATGTACTTGTTGGCTTCATCGGCCAGGGCCATGGTCAGGCGGATCGCGGCGGCCGGGTCGTTGCGCTCATAGGCCTCGCGCACCGGTGCCAGGGCGGCGACAAAACGGTCGTACTGGGCCGGGTCGGGCAGCGCCTCGGCCAGCTTGCCGTCAAAGCGCTTGGCGATGAAGCCGGCGCAGCGGCTGGCCAGATTGACGAACTTGCCGACCAGATCGGCGTTCACGCGGGCGGTGAAGTCGCTCAGATTCAGGTCCAGATCGTCGACACCGCCGGAGGACTTGGCGGCGAAGTAGTAGCGCAGCGCTTCCGGGGCCAGGCCCACGTCCAGATAGGTGCGGGCCATCACGAAGGTGCCGCGCGACTTGCTCATCTTGGCGCCGTCCACGGTCAGGTAGCCGTTGACGTGCAGCCTGGTCGGCGCGCGCAGGCCGGTGCCGTGCAGTACCGCCGGCCAGAACAGGCCGTGGAAGTTGACGATGTCCTTGCCGAGGAAGTGGTGCAGCTCGGTGGTGCTGTCGGCGGCCAGCACGGCATCGAAGTCGTCGCCGGTTTTGGCGCACAGGTTCTTGAAGCTGGACAGGTAGCCGATTGGCGCGTCCAGCCACACATAGAAGTACTTGCCCGGGGCGCCCGGGATCTCGAAACCGAAATAGGGCGCATCGCGCGAGATGTCCCACGCGCGCAGGCCGCCTTCGGCATCCAGCCACTCGGCCAGCTTGGCCTTCACTCCGGGCAGGGCCACGTCACCGGCCAGCCACTGCCGCAGGAAGTCCTGGAAGCGGCCGACCTCGAAGAAGTAGTGCTCCGAATCGCGGATCTCCGGCGTGGCACCGGACACCACCGACTTGGGCTCGATCAGGTCGGTCGGGCCGTAGGTGGCGCCGCAGACCTCGCAGTTGTCACCGTACTGGTCGGCCGACTTGCACTTCGGGCAGGTGCCCTTGATGTAGCGGTCCGGCAGGAACATGCCCTTGGCCGGATCGTAGAACTGGGCGACCGAGCGGCGGCTGATGTGGCCGGCGGCGTCGAGCTTGGCGTACAGCGCCTCGGTCAGCTCGCGGTTGGCGGCCGAGTTGGTCGAGTCGTAGTGGTCGAAATCCACGCCGAAGGCAGCGAAGTCGCGCTCATGGCTGGCCTGGATGTTGGCGATGAAGGTTTCCGGGCTCACCCCGGCCTTCTCGGCGGCCAGCATGATCGGCGTGCCATGGGTGTCGTCGGCGCAGACATACCAGACCTTCTCGCCCAGCAGCCGCCGCGCGCGCACCCAGATATCGGCCTGGATGTAACCCACCAGGTGGCCGAGGTGGAGCGGGCCGTTGGCATAGGGCAGGGCATTGGTGACGAGCGCGGTACGGGTCATGGCCATCGTTTGCAGCAGGGGAACGCGGGATTATCGCATGACACAAACGAACAACCCGGCCGCAGCCGGGTTGTTCACAGGTGCCGGGGTGGGGGCTTACTCGCGCAGCCAGGTCTGGGTGCGGCAGATGAAGGCGATGCAGCCGGAGACTTCAAGCTTGCGGCCGTTCTCGACCAGCTCGACCTTGGAGCTGTAGGTCTTGCCCTTGGCCGGGTCCAGGATGGTGCCGCGTGCCCACTTGTTGGTGCCGTCCGGGCGCAGGTTCCAGAGGATGGTCATGCCTTCGATCGGCTTGCCCTTGTTGGCGCCCTCGCACTTGTCGCAGACCGGGTGCGGGCCCTGCGCCGATTGCAGCACCTGCAGCACCTTGCCGGTGAGCGCGCCATTGCTGGCCTGGGTGATCTCGACGATGGACTTCACCTTGCCGGTTTCGTCATCGATGGTTTTCCAGCGCCCGGCGGCGCTGTTGGACGCGCCGGCGGAGAAGGCGGCAGCCATCAGCGGCAGGGCCAGCAACAGGGTTTTGAACGTGGTGCGCATGTATCCCCTCCCAGGGTTCGTCTGAACGTCCGGCGCTGCCGGCGTGGGAGCGAATGTAACCGCATTCGGCGCCGTACGGAATCCGCGCCGCAACACGTTCAGCGCCCGGGCGGTCGCGTGCCGATGTCGGTGACTGCTGCGCCGTGCCGGGGGCCGGCGGCAGCCCGGTTCAGGCGGTTTCGTACAGTTCCAGCGGCAGGTTGTCCGGATCGGCGAAGAAGGTGAAACGGTGCCCGGTGTACTCGTCCACGCGGACCGGCTCGCAGTCGATGCCTTCGGCCTGCAGATGGGCGACGACATCGTCCAGCGCCGTCACACGGAACGCCAGATGGCGCAGGCCGCAGGCTTCCGGGCGGCTCGGGCGCTTGGGCGGCGCGGGGAAGGAGAACAGCTCCAGCTGGCTGCCATCGGGCAGGCGCAGGTCCAGCTTCCACGACTGGCGCGGCTCGCGGAAATGCTCGGCGAGCACCTCCAGACCGAGGATGCGGGTGTAGAAATCGCGCGAGCGGGCGTAGTCCGAAGCGATGATCGCCACATGGTGGATGCCGGACAGCCGCTTCATTGCGTGGTCTCCTGCCAGCGGCGGGCGATGGCCAGCGCCAGCGGATAGGGTTCGGGTTCGTTGCGGTTGCTCAGCACGATCACGGTCAACTTCTGCGCCGGGTAACGCACGATCACGTTGCGGAAACCGATGCTTTCGCCGCTGTGCCACAACGCATCGCCATTGATGCGCCAGCCGAAGCCGTAGTGCGGCACGTCCGGCTCGCTGGTCTTCGTGGCCGGGCTGAAGGCCAGTTGCAGCGAGCTCGCCTTCAGCAGGCGCTCGTCGTACAACGCCGCATCCCACTTGGCCAGATCGTCGAGGGAGGAATAAATGCCGCCATCGCCGAGCACCGCGCTGGTGGTGCTCTGGTCGGTGCGCTGCCAGCGGCCGTCGATCTGGCTGTAGCCGTAGGCGCGGTTGGGGATGTCGTCCACGCCGTCCTGGTGGGCCCAGGTGTTGCGCATGCCCAGCGGCAGGAAGATGCGCTGGCGCAGGAAACTGGCGAAATCGCTGCCCGAGGCCTTGCCCACCACCAGCGCCAGCAATGCGTAGCCGCTGTTGCTGTAGCGGTAGTCGCTGCCAGGTGTGAAGTAGCTGCGGTTCTCCTTTTCCAGCAGGTGCAGCACGTCGATGTCGTGCACCTGGCGTGTATCTGCCGGTTTCATCAGGTCTTCGTAGTCGAGCAGACCGCTGGTATGGCTGAGCAGCTGGCGCAGGGTCATCGTGTCGGCCACCGCCGGCAGGCCGGGCAGCCATTTCTTCAGCGGATCGTCGATGGACAGCTTGCCGTCCTCAGCCAGCAGCAGGATCGCCGCGGCGGTGAACTGCTTGCTCACCGAGGCCAGCCGGTAGTTGCTGGCGGCGGTGGCCGGCGTGCCGTCTTCGAGCACCGCCAGCCCGTAGCTGCGGCGGAAGACAGGCTGACCGTCCTTCAGTACCAGCACCGAGGCGCCCGGCACCTGGCCGTCATAGCGCTGCATCAAGCCATCGATGCCAGGATCGGCGGGCAGGCGCGGGGGCGCGGCGACTGCCAGGGTGGAAAACGCGGACAGGCACAGCGGGGCGAGTCGGTATATCCACCGGGACATGGCAGCTCCTTGCAGGGTTGTCAGATTTTCTTGCTGGCGATCCAGCGCTCGATCTTGCTGTCCAGGATCTCCAGCGGCATCGAGCCGTCTTTCAGGATCTCATGGTGGAACTCGCGCGGATCGAAGCGTTCGCCCAGCTCGGCTTTGGCCTTGTCGCGCAGCAGGCGGATCTTGACCTCGCCCACGCGCGGGGCCAACGACTGTCCCGGCAGTGCCATGAAACGTTCGACTTCGGCGGCGGCATCGCTGGCGGAAATGTCGGCGTTCTTGACCATATAGTCGATGGTCTGCGCGCGGCTCCAGCCTTGGGTGTTGAGGCCCGTATCGGCCACCAGGCGTACCGTACGCAGCAAGGTGGTCTGCAGGTAGCCCAGATGCTCATAGGGATCGCTGTACAGGCCCAGCTCCTGTCCCAGCGATTCGGCATACAGGCTCCAGCCTTCGACAAACGCCACATCTCCGCCCAGGCGGCGGAAGCGCGGCAGCGCGGTCAGCTCCTGCTGCGCGCCGAGCTGGAAATGATGGCCGGGAATGCCTTCGTGCAGGTATTGCATGGTCACAGCCCAGCGCTTGCGCGACGGCAGGTCGGCCGTGTTGACGTACAGCACGCCGGGCTGTTGGCCATCGGCGCTGCCGGGCTGGTAGCTGGCGGCGCTGCTGGTCAGGGCCCGTCCGGGCTCGACCGGTCTGATTTCCAGTGCGGCCTTGGGGCGATGGTTGAACAGCGCCGGCACGGCGGCATCGACCTGTTGTCCGACCTCGGCATAGCGTGCCAGCAGGGCGTTGGCGTCATTGAAGACGAACTGGCGATCGCTACGCATCGCCTTGAAGGTCTTCTGCATCGAGCCGCGGATCTTCGAGGCCTTCATCAGCGCGGTGATGCGCTGCTGCAGATCCTTGACCTCCTGTTCGCCCAGCGCGTGGATTTCCGCCGGCGAGCGCACCGGGGTGGTGGTGCTGGCCACGTTGTAGGCATACCAGGCCTGGCCATCGGGCAAGGCGCCCATGCCGTCGGTAGTGCGCGCAGCGGGAAGGTACTCGGTGGCGATGAAGCCGCGCAGCGAGCGGTAGGCCGGCATCAGCCGGTACTCGATCATGCGTTTGTATTCGGCAGTCAGGCGCGCCTTGTCCTCGGCGGAGAAGTCATCTGGCAGGTTGCGGATCGGTCCCCAGAAAATACTTTCTTCGGCGCTGGGCCTGATCACCGCATCAAGCTGCGGCAACACCTTTTCCATCAATGCGCGCGGCTGCACGACGCCGGCGGCCATGCCTTCCCGCATGTTGGCGATGGCTTGGTCGAACAGCGCCGGCACCGCGAGCGAGCGCTTGGACCAGTTCTCGTAGTCTTTCACGGTGCGGAACGGCTGGGCGCCGGCACCGGAGCCGAGCACGGCGACCAGGCTGGAGACGTTGTTGTACGGATTGATCGGCAGCATCCAGCTCGGGTACTGCTCGGCCTTCAGTGAATTCTGCGCATCGCGCAGGAAGATCTGGTAACTGAGCAGGTCCTGGCCCTGCAGGCCGTCGGGATTGATCGCTTCGACCTTGCCCCGCCACTGCACCATGAAATCGTGCGATTGCTGGCGCCAGGCGGCGGACAGGAAATTCGGCAGCTGGTCGTTGAAGCGCGGGTCGCCCTGGAAGGTGGCCTGCAGCGGGTTGAGCCGCATCGAGGCATCCCAGTATTCGTCGTAGATGCGATTGAGTTGAGCGGCCTTGTCCTGCTTGACCGGCAGCGGTGCCGGCCGGCGTGCGGGCGCGCGCGGTGCGCTGCGTGGCTTGGCCTTGGGCTTTGCGCTGCGGCTTTGCGCGGTAGGCGTGCGCTGGCTCTTCTTCTTGGCCGCGTCGGCAGGGGCCGCCGCGGAGATGGACACGAGGGCGGCGATGGCAAGCGCGAGCAGGCGCGATGGGCTGGAGGGCATCAGCAGTTCCAAGAACACTCAAGCAGGCGAGCTTGCCCCATTCCGCCGGCCACGACCAGACGGAACAACGCTCGCACGGTTGCGGTACAGCTGTGGTTGTTCTTGCGTTTGCCGCGCGGAAGCCGGGTTGCTTCCGCGCGTTGCCGGCCTCGCCGGTTCAGCGGTCGCCGGCGCGGGTGAACGGCACGGTTTCAGGCGCCACCGCGCCACCGGAGATGATGAAGCTCATCGCCTGGTCCACGCTCCAGTCGGTCGGGGTCAGCAGTTCCACCGGCACGATTTCCAGATAGCCCGAGGTCGGGTTGGGGGTGGTCGGCACATATACCGCCGCCAGTTCGCGGCCGGTGCCGGTTTCGCGGATGACGCGGGTGACCAGTCCGACCGATTTCATGTCGCGGTGCGGGAAGTCGATCAGCACCACGCGCTGGGTGCTGCCGGGCTTGGTCTGCAGGATGTCCAGCAGCTTCCTGGCGCTGTCATAGATGATGCTGGCCAGCGGAATACGCTGGATGACCGCGCCGAACCAGCGCAGCAGCTGCTGCCCGACCACGCGGCGGCTGAGGATGCCCACCAGCAGGATCACCAGCAGCGTGGCCAGCAGGGCGATGGTGTCCTGCACCCATTCGGCCTTCACCCAGCCCAGATAGTCCGGGAAGGAGGCGGCGATGCGTTCGGACAGCGGGATCACCAGTGGGCTACTGATGCCCGACAACATGACAAAGACGAACTTGACGACCACCCAGGTCAGCCAGATTGGCAGCAGCGTGAGCAGGCCGGTCAGAAACAGGCGTTGCAGGGAGGGGCGAGGGGCGACGGGGGAGGCGGCTTCGGGCGACATGCGGCTATTGTACCGGTGGGCACGGGCCGGCCAGGCTCGGTGATTGTTCTGTCATGGATACACAGCAGGGACAGGGATGATGCGCACGACGTTGAAATGGCTGGGCGGGGGACTTTTGGGGCTGGTGCTGGTGGTCGGCGGGCTGTTGCTGGTGTCGCGGTTCTGGCCGTCAACGACCTTGCAGCAGGAGGCATTGGCGGCGCTGGAGACCGGGCCGCAGCGACCCGGCAGCAATGCGTATGTGGCGTTGATGACGTTGCATCACGAATCGCTGGATGCAGCCGCGCGCCGTGCACTGGTGGATGCACTGGCCAGCGACTATGGACGATGGCAGCAGCGGTTCGAGGCCCACTGGCTGGAAAATGGCGGGGGGATGCCGCCCGCGCCGGCGCCGCAACTGGGCGGTGAGCCGGTGGCCTGGGTGCACGACGATGCGCTGTGCCGGATCAACGAGGGTGGGGCGTGTCTGGACAAGGTGCATGCCGCACCGCAGGCGGTGGCTGATGCCCTGGCCGCGCGTGCCGGCCTGCTGGAGCGGATTGCCGCGTTGTCGACGCATGGTCATCTGCGCAGCGAGCTGCCCCTGGGGCCCTACGTGCCGCTGCCACCCCTGCAGAGTCTAGGGTTGCCGCTGGCGGCCCATGCGCTGGCGCATGTGCAGGGCGACCGCGCCGGCGCGCTGGCCGGGGTCTGCCGCGACGCCGGCACCGCGCGGATGCTGGTCACCCGCAGCGACACGCTGGTCTCGACCATGATCGGCGCGCGCCTGTTGCAGGCCCATGCCCGGTTGCTGGCCGCGATGCTGGAAGAAATGCCGCTGGATGTGGCCTTGCCGGCGCAATGCGCAGCGGCATTCGCCCCGCTGTCGGCCGCGGAGATGAGCGGTTGCAATGCCTTGCGCGGGGAATTTGAAATGGCCGATTCATTGCTGGCGCTGGAGGCCAGGCGGATCGGACGGTACCCGGGCGGCTCGTGGGTCTTCAATGCGCCGCGGACGCGCGCCCTGCAGGCGGTCAACCTCGGTCAGAGCTGCCTGCCGGCGGCGCAGACGCGAATCGCACAGGACTTGCTCTACCAGGCCAGTCAGGCGCAGGCGTCCGTCTGGCGTCTGGAGTGCGCGACCAATGCAATCGGCTGCATCCTGGGCAGTGTGGCGGCTCCGGCCTATGAGCAGTACCCGCGCCAGTTGCAGGATGTCGGTGCCGAGCTGCGCCTGCTCAATGCGCTGCTATGGCTGCGTGGACAACCGCTGCAGGGTTCTCTGGCGACACGCCTGCAGGCCATGCCCTCCGGCTACGCCAGTGCGCAGCGGCCGGTGCTGCTGGCGGCTGATGGACGGGGGCTGGAAACGGTGCTTTATGCCCCGCGTGGCGGGGAAAACCGGGTGCGTCTGCCACTGCCAGCGGCATTGTGGGAGCCGGCGCCCTGACGCTCGCGGACCGGATGAAAACGCCGGCCGGTACCGCGCCGGCTTGAACTCAGCGCGCGCGGGGCTTCAGCCGCACGTAGACCTGCTTGCGGACGCGTGCGACGAGCTCGCCGCGCTCATCCCGGATCTCGTTCTCGAACCAGCGCAGGTGCTTGCCGCCCTCGGCGGTGGCCACTTTGATCTCCTCCACCAGTCCATCGTCGAGATGGAATTCGGTGGCCACAACGCCACGGCCGGGCCTGATGAACTCCACCTCGCCGGCCTTGTCCCAGACGACATAGTTCCGCCCAAGTTTCTGCAGCAGGCACAGCATCCAGAACGGGTCGGTCATCGCGAACAGGCTGCCGCCGAAATGGGTGCGCACGTAATTCATGTTCCACAGCCGTTGCCGCAGCTCGACCCGCACGCGGCGGTAATCGTCATCGATGGCGGTGACGTGGATGCCGGAAAACAGGAACGGCGGCCACAGGTTGATGCCGTGGCGGAACAGGCTGGCTTTCATCGGACGGACAAGCGGCGCGGGGGAGTGACAGTCTAACATTCGCGCCCGTATGGATAAGGCCGGGGCGGGCCGTGGCCCCGGCCGGGTGTTTCAGCGACGGGCTGCCATCAGAACAGCAGCGAGGCCATCCGCCGGCGGTAACGGCCGACCAGGTCCTCATCCTCGATGACGCGGAAGGCGTCGATCAGCGCCTTCTTGGGCAGGTTCTCGTGGAAGGCGCGGTCGATGCGCAGCATCTCGATGAACTGTTCCAGCGCCGCTTCATCCTCGCCGCCGAGCAGGTGGTGGATGCCCAGCAGGTGGCGGGCTTCCAGGTCATTGCCGTCGGCCTGCACGCGAGCCGCCAGCATGTCGGCGGCCGGTGCACCCTGCAGCGCGAGGCCGAAATCCAGGCGGGCGCGGGCACGCACGGCGCGGTCATCGGTGGCCAGATTGGCCGGCAGCGCGTCGAGCAGTTGCCCGGCTTCGGGGGTGGCACCGGTCTTGAGCAGGGCCAGAGCCAGCTCCAGCTTCAGCTCGTCCTTGTCCGGTTCGGCGGCGATGGACTCGCGCAGGGCGGCAATCTGGGCCTGCGGGTCCAGCGGCAGCGCAGCGGCCTCTTCGGCGGCGTCCGTGGCGTCCAGTGGGGTGACGCCATGCTGGGTCAGGAATTCGCGCAGCTGGCCTTCGGGCATCGCGCCCGGGAAGCCATCGACGATCTGGCCGTCCCTGATCAGGAACACGGTCGGTACCGAGCGGATCTGGAAGGCAGCGGCGACCTGCTGCTCCTTGTCCACATCGACCTTGGCCAGCTCGAAGGCCCCGTTGTATTCCCCGGCCAGCTTTTCCAGCAGCGGGCCCAGGGTCTTGCACGGACCGCACCACGTCGCCCAGAAATCCACCAGCACCGGGGTCTGCATCGATTTCTGCAGGACGTCGGCTTCGAAGGTGGCGGTGGTGGCGTCGAAAACGTGGGGAAGTTCGCTCATGGCTCGATTCATCGCTGGCGGGAGCTTCCTTTATGGCGACGACCGGGCGCTATCTCAACCTCGGCGGCGACGGATGCTGCCCCGGGGCGCCCGGGTGACCCCGTCGTACCGGTCCGGCCCGCCAGCGCAGTTTCAACAAGTATGTTTCAGGATGCGGCCCCGGCCGCCGGGAAATGGCCCGGCTGACCGCAGCGCCGGATGGAGCCGGTGCCAAGCCCGGGCGCAGCCTGCACAATGTCGGCCGTAGCCGGGCGCCCTGTTCCGGCCAGCGTGGCAAGGTACGTGGTGGCGTCAGTGTGGAAACGAATGCAAATCTGGGCCGGCCCGCTGGCTGTGGTCATCGGCGTGGCCAGCGTCATCGGATTCGGCGCGCAGCTGGACGGGTATGACCAGCTGCGCCATCCAGTGTCGTTGCTGGGGGCACGCGGGGTGCCGGGAGGCGCCGCGTTCAGTGTGCTCGGGTTCGTGGTTCCGGGCCTGCTGGCCGCAGTGGTGGCGCTGGCGCTGATCCTGAGGATGCCAGCCTCGACACCGCGGATCCTGCGGGTCGGCGGCCAGATGCTGTTGCTGGCGACGGTGGCCTTCACGGCGATGGGATTGCTGCCGCTGGACGTGGACGACATCGAGAGCCGGGCCAGCCAGTACCACGCCAGTGCCTGGCTGCTGTGGCTGGTGGCGTTCAGTGCCGGTGCCGTTGCACTGCGGCTGGGGGCGGGCAGGGACAGTGCCTGGCGGCCACTGGCGGTGCTGACGCTGGGCTGTGTGGTGTGGAGCCTGTGCAGCGCGTTCGTGTTCCAGAGCGTCATGCCGGTGGCCATGGCCCAGCGGCTGGCTTTCCTTGGCTGGCTGGTCTGGCTGCTGGCGGCGGCGCGACTGGCTCCGGCGCGCGGCTGAGCGGGAAACGACGCGGATGGACCGGTTGCGGTGGCGCGCAGCGGTTGGGGGGAGGGCTGAAACCGTCGCCATATCAATGATCTGCGGTTAGCAGGGGGATTTGGCCGGGGGGCGGTTTGGAGTGCCATGATGCACTGCGGTACCCTGTCACGCTTTGCCGTTGCCCAGCGTTGCCATGTCCAGCGTCGAACCCAATATCTACGATCCCCAGCAGGTTGAAGCCGCCGCCCAGAAATTCTGGGAGGCCGAGAAAGCATTCGAGGTGAACGAAACCTCGGACAAGCCCAAGTACTACTGCCTGTCGATGCTGCCGTATCCCTCCGGTGCGCTGCACATGGGCCACGTGCGCAACTACACCATTGGCGATGTCATCAGCCGCTACAAGCGCATGACCGGCCACAACGTGCTGCAGCCGATGGGCTGGGACGCGTTCGGCCTGCCGGCCGAGAACGCGGCGATCAAGAACAAGACCGCGCCGGCCAAGTGGACCTACAAGAACATCGACCACATGCGCAGCCAGCTCAAATCGCTGGGCTATGCGATCGACTGGTCGCGCGAGTTCGCCACCTGCACGCCGGAGTACTACGTCCACGAGCAGCGCATGTTCACCCGCCTGATGCGCAAGGGCCTGGCCTACCGCCGCAACTCGGTGGTGAACTGGGATCCGGTGGACAACACCGTGCTGGCCAACGAGCAGGTCATCGACGGCCGTGGCTGGCGTTCCGGCGCGCTGGTGGAAAAGCGCGAGATCCCGCAGTGGTTCCTGCGCATCACCGATTACGCCCAGGAACTGCTGGACGGCCTGGATGAACTGCCGGGCTGGCCGGAGTCGGTCAAGACCATGCAGCGCAACTGGATCGGCCGTTCCGAAGGCCTGGAAATCCAGTTCGACGTGCGCGATGTCGACGGCAGCGCGCTGGACCCGCTGCGCGTGTTCACCACCCGTCCGGACACGGTGATGGGCGTGAGCTTCGTCTCCATTGCCGGCGAGCATCCGCTGGCCATGCATGCGGCCAAGAGCAACCCGCAGCTGGCCGCCCTGCTGGCCGAGCTGAAACAGGGCGGTGTCTCCGAGGCCGAGCTGGAAACCCAGGAAAAACGCGGCATGGACACCGGCCTGAAGGCCATCCATCCGGTCAGCGGCGAGCAGGTGCCGGTGTGGGTCGCCAACTTCGTGCTGATGGGCTACGGCACCGGCGCGGTGATGGCGGTGCCGGGCCACGACCAGCGCGATTTCGAATTCGCAAGCAAGTACAACCTGCCCAAGAAGCAGGTCATCGCGCTGAAGTCGCCCAGGAACGACGACGAGCGCACCTACGATGCGGACCGCTGGCAGGACTGGTACGGCGACAAGAGCCGCGAGACCGAGCTGGTCAATTCGGCCGAGTTCGACGGCCTGGACTTCCAGGGCGCGTTCGAAGCGCTGGCCGAGCGTTTTGAGCGCAAGGGCCAGGGCCAGCGCCGGGTGAACTATCGCCTGCGCGACTGGGGCGTGAGCCGCCAGCGCTACTGGGGCTGCCCGATCCCGGTGATCTACTGCGACAAGTGCGGCGCGGTGCCGGTGCCGGAAGACCAGCTGCCGGTGGTGCTGCCGGAGGACGTGACCCTGCTGGGCACCGGTTCGCCGATCAAGGCCGATCCGGAGTGGCGTAAGACCAGCTGTCCGGAGTGCGGCGGCGCGGCCGAGCGCGAGACTGACACCTTCGACACCTTCATGGAGTCCAGCTGGTACTACGCCCGTTACACCTCGCCCGGTGCCCGGGACGCGGTGGACAAGCGCGGCAACTACTGGCTGCCCGTGGACCAGTACATCGGCGGCATCGAGCACGCGATCCTGCACCTGATGTACTTCCGTTTCTTCCACAAACTGCTGCGCGACGCACGCATGGTGGACAGCAACGAGCCGGCGCAGAACCTGCTGTGCCAGGGCATGGTGATCGCCGATACCTATTACCGGCCGAATCCGGACGGTTCCAAGGACTGGATCAACCCGGCCGACGTCCACGTCGAGCGGGACGAGCGCGGCCGCATCACCGGCGCCACGCTGATCGCCGACGGCCAGCCGGTGGTGGTCGGCGGCTCGGAGAAGATGTCCAAGTCCAAGAACAACGGCGTCGATCCGCAGGCGATGGTGGGCAAGTACGGTGCCGATACGGTGCGTCTGTTCTCGATGTTCGCCGCACCGCCGGAGCAGTCGCTGGAATGGAACGAGGCCGGTGTCGATGGCATGGCGCGTTTCCTGCGCCGGCTGTGGGCGCAGGTGCACAAGCACGTGGCCGACGGCGCCGCACCGGCGCTGGACGTGGCCGCACTCACCGCCGAGCAGAAGGCGGTGCGCCGCAAGACCCACGAGACCATCGGCAAGGTCGGTGACGACTACGGTCGCCGCCACGCCTTCAACACCGCCATCGCCGCGGTGATGGAGCTGCTCAACTCGCTGTCCAAGTTCAACGACGACAGCGCACAGGGCCGCGCGGTACGCCAGGAAGCGCTGCAGGCGACGGTGCTGATGCTCAATCCGATCACCCCGCATGCCTGCCATGCGATGTGGCAGCTGCTGGGCCATGCCGAAACGCTGCTGGAAGACCAGCCGTTCCCGCAGGTCGATCCGGCCGCGCTGGTCAAGGATGCGCTGACGCTGGCGGTGCAGGTCAATGGCAAGCTGCGCGGCACCATCGAGGTGGCGGCCGACGCGGCGCGCGACCAGATTGAAGCCGCTGCCCTGGCCGAACCGAACGCGGCCAAGTTCCTGGAAGGGATGACGATCCGCAAGGTCATCATCGTACCGGGCAAGATCGTCAACATCGTTGCCGGTTGACCGGAGCAGATCTCAAGTGCTGTTCACGCGGCATCAGGCAGGCTCCCTGCCTGTTGCCGCTCCCGGCCGGCTCCGCCAGACTGTGCCCATGACCCGATATCTGATCGCCCTGATTCTTGCCGCAAGTCTCTCCGGCTGCGGTTTCCATCTGCGCAACACGCTCACCTTGCCCGCCGATACGCCGGCGGTGAAAGTGGAGTCCTCGGTGCGCTACAGCGAGCTGGTGAAGCTGCTCAACCGTGGCTTGCGGGCGTCGGGCGCGACGGTTGTCGAAGAGGATCAGGCCACGCCCTCGGCCGACAGCAGTGGCGTTGCCCGTCTGCAGGTCCGCTCCGAGCGCTGGGGCGATCTTCCGATCGCCATCGATGCGCAGGGCCGTGCGCAGGAGTTCAGCCTGCGCTATGCGGTGATCTTCAGCTTCTCGCGTCCGGATGGCTCGGTGATCGTGCCCGAGCAGGCGATCGAACTGTCGCGTGACTACGTCTCGCCGCCGGAAGACGCCACCGGCACCACCACCGAGCGTGAAATCCTGGCCGATGAACTGCGCCGGGAAATGTCCGCCTCGATCCTGCGCCGTATCGACAGCGTGGTCCGTGCCGATCTCGAAAAAGCGCGCGCCAAACCGGAAACCAGCGGCGCCGATGACGCCAACGGGGCAGGCTGAGGCCGTGCTTGGCAGAGGCAACGCATCGGCCGGGTGCCACTAGATGGAACTGCGCCCTGAACAGTTGGCCAGCCAGGCGGCCTCGCAGCCGCTGGCGCCTGTCTACCTGATTGCCGGACCCGAATTGCTGCGCGTGCTGGAAGCGGCCGATGCGGTACGCGCACGGGCGCGCGCCGACGGCATTGGCGAGCGCGAGGTGTTCGATGCCGATGGGCGCGATTTCGACTGGGGCCAACTGGCGTCCAGTTTCAATGCGCCGAGTCTGTTCAGCGCCCGCCGCCTGGTCGAGCTGCGCCTGCCTACCGGCAAGCCGGGCAAGGAGGGCGCCGAGGTCATCAGCGATTTCTGCGCGCAGCCGCCGGCCGATGTGGTGCTGCTGATCACCGCGGGCGAATGGAGCAAGGCGCATCAGGGCAAGTGGGCCGAGGCGGTCAGCAAGGCCGGTGTGCTGTCGGTGGCCTGGGCGATCAAGCCGCACGAGCTGGGTGACTGGATCGAGCGGCGTCTGCGCTCCAAGGGATTGCGTGCCGATGCTGCTGCCGTGCAGCGCCTGAGTGAGCGGGTGGAAGGCAATCTGCTGGCGGCCGCGCAGGAGATCGACAAGCTGGCATTGCTTGCTGACGGGCAGGCGCTGGACGTGGCGAAGATGGAGTCGCTGGTGGCTGATGCGGCCCGCTACGACGTTTTCCGGCTCAGCGAGGCGGCGTTTTCCGGCCAGCCGCAGGCGGTGCTGCGCATGCTCGCCGGGCTGCGGGCCGAGGGCGAAGTGGTCGCGGCGCTGATGCCGATCCTGATCCGTGAGCTGCTGTTGACGGCTGGACTGGCGCGGATCAATGCCGCCGGCGGCAACCTGGCCGCGGAGATGAAGAGCAAGGGGATCTGGGAGTCGCGGCAGGCGCCGTTCAAGCGCGCGCTGGGGCGGCACCCCGATCCGCGGCGCTGGGAGCGCTTCGTTGCCGAGGCCTCGCAGATCGATCGCATGGCCAAAGGCCGGGCCGAGGGCGATCCGTGGCTGGGACTGGAGCGTCTGCTGCTGGCGCTGGCCGAGGCAAAAGCGGTGCGGCTGCTGGTCCGCGGATCCCGCTGAGATGCCGGCAACGGTGGAGCCTTCCCGGCTGTGGGTCCTCTATGGCGGGACTTTCGACCCCGTCCACAACGGTCATCTGGCCATCGCCCGCTGCGCGCGTGATGAACTCGCAACGACTATATGGCTGATGCCGGCAGCTGATCCGCCGCACAGGGCGCCACCCGGCGCCGACGCGACGCAGCGTGCGGCGATGCTGGAACTGGCGCTCGCCGATGAGGCCGGGTTGAGCGTGGACCTGCGTGAGCTGGTGCGGGCCAAAGAGCAGCCGGGTGTACCGTCATGGACGGTGGATACCCTGCGCCAGCTGCGCGCGCAGATCGGCGCCTCGCGGCCGGTCGCGCTGCTGATCGGGGCCGACAGTCTGCTGGGCCTGCCCGATTGGCACGAATGGGAACGGCTGCTGGAGCTGGCACACCTAGTGGTGGCCGATCGCCCGGGCAGCCCCCTTGAGGGCGATCTGCCGCCGCTACTGGCCGATCGGCTGCAAGGCGCGTGGGCCGATTCGGTCGCGCAGTTGCGGACGGCGGCCGGTGGGCGGGTGCTGCGGCTGCGCCAGCCGCTGCAGGCCGAGTCGGCCACTGCGGTGCGCCGCCTGATCGCCGGCGGCGGCGCGTGGCGGGAACTGGTGCCGGCACGGGTGGCCGATTTCATCGTCGAAAACCGCCTGTACGGATGCCAGTCCGATTCGTGAATGCCGGCAGCGGCCGGGTTCTCTATAATCACCGCCTTATTCATCGAGTTATGCCGCTTTGACCACCGAAGCCCAAGTCATCAAAACCCAGTTGCCCAGCCCTCCGCCTTCCGTTCCGGCCCTGCTGGCCTGCGTGCATTCGGCGCTGGAGGAAATGAAAGCCCGGGATGCGGTCGAGATCGACGTCCGCGGCCGTTCCAGCGTCGCCGATTACCTGGTCGTTGTTTCCGGCACCTCCACCCGTCACGTCAAATCCATCGGCGATGAGGTCGTGCGTTTTGCCAAGAACCTGGGTGTGATGCCGCTGGGCGTGGAAGGCGAGCGCGAGGCGGAGTGGGTGCTGGTCGATCTGGGCGATGTGATTGTCCACGTCATGCTGCCGCGCGTGCGCGAGTTCTATGCGCTGGAACGCCTGTGGACCGTGGGCGATCAGCCGCCGGTTGGCGGGCAGGATCAGGATGACGAATCCGCGGCGGGCTGAGCCGGCAGCGGAGGACTGTGCGACGGCGCCGCAGGGCGCCGTCCTTGTTTCAGACAGTGCAATGTGATCCGGGAGGGCAGCGCCCCATGAAAGCCAGATTGATCGCCACAGGTGAGCGCGCGCCCGGCTGGGTGGCGCAGGGATTTGCCGAATACCAGAAGCGGCTTTCGCATTGGCTGCCACTGGAGCTGGTGGAGATCGAGCCGGGCCTGCGCGGCAAGGGACGTGATCCGAAGCGGGCGATCGAGGAAGAAGGCAAGCGGGTGCTGGCCGCGCTGCCCAAGAATCCCTACGTCGTGGCGCTGGATGTGCCCGGACGCCAGCTCAGCTCCGAGCAGTTGGCGCAGCGGCTGGAGCATTGGCGCTCGCAGGGCCGGGATCTCGCATTTCTTATCGGTGGCCCGGAAGGACATGCCGCCGAGGTCTCGGCAACGGCCGATGAAACCTGGTCCATCGGTCCGCTGACTTTGCCGCATATGCTCGTTCGACTGGTGGTGGCCGAGCAGCTGTACCGCGCAGCGGCGATGATCGCAAATCACCCCTACCATCGCGCGTGATTACCCTATAGAATGCGCGTCCCCGCCCGAATAGCTCAGCCGGTTAGAGCACTTGACTGTTAATCAGGGGGTCGTTGGTTCGAGTCCAACTTCGGGCGCCAGGATTCAAAGAAAAAGCCGCGAGCGATCGCGGCTTTTTCTTTGGGCTTTTCCGGGTGCAGGCGCTGCCGTGTTTTCAACCCAGCTTGAAATCCACCGGGATCAGTCCGTAGGCCTTCACCGGCTGACCGCCATCGGTGGCCGGTTGAAACTTCCAGCGGCGCAGCACCTGGCTGCGGGCGGCGTTGTCGAGACTGCGATGGCCGCTGCTGCGTTCGATGCTTACCTCCAGCGGTACACCGTCCTCGCCGACCAGCACCCGTAGCACCACCGTGCCCTGTGCATTGGCCATCAGGGCATCGCGTGGATAGGCGGGCGCAGGCGCGTTCCGGTAGCGCAGCTGCACGCCTTCCAGTGGCATTCCGGTGCCGGTCACCTCCGTCGCCGGAACGTCGGCGATGGGCGGTGCGATATCTGCCAGTGGTGCGATCACCGCCTCGGTGGCGAATACCGGCATCGGCGAGGTTTCCACGGGTGTGGGTAACGCCGGTTGACGTGGAGGCGCGGGTGACGAGGTGACCTTGACCAGCTTTTCCGGGGGCAGCGGCGGGGGCGGTGGTTGTACCGGTTTGGCTTCGGATATCTGCCAGCGCGGTTCCGGCACCGCAATGGTACGGATGGGCGCCTGTGACAGGGGAATCAGCAGCAACCCCAGGGCCAATCCATGCAATGCGATGGCGGTGCTGTAGGCGAGTATGCGTGACGGTTCGAAATGGACTGACGTGACGCGGTGCTGCGTGCGGACCATGTTCCACCTCCATGCGTGGGCGTGTGACGGATAACAACGCGCGGTGATGCAGGACGGAGCTGCAGGCTCCCTGTCTGCAGCTGCAGTGCGCCCGCAAATGCGCAAACCGGCAAGAGGGGCCGCTGTTCGCGGTTAAGCGCCGGACAGCTTCGTCCTCGCATGCGGACGGGTGCCCGTGGCACATATACGCATGGCGCTTGCCGGCCTCGCACACAACAACGGCGCCCGTAGGCGCCGTTGTTGGTGATGCGCCGGGTGCCGATCAGCGTCCCAGTTCGAACACCACATCCAGATTCACCGAGACCGTGGTTTCACCCGGCGACACGGCTGTATCCATCTCGGCCTTGGCGCTGCGGCCAGCGGCCATGGCCATCATCGGCATGGGCCGGAAGCCGCCCTGGCTGCCCTCGGAGATGCTGACGATGCGGCGCACGCGCAGGCCCAGCGACTTGGCATAGGTCTCGGCGCGGGCCTGTGCCTTTTTCAGGGCGGCCAGGCGGGCTTCGTCATAGACCGGCTCGGGCTGGTCGATTTCGAAGCTGGGGCCGTTGATCTGGTTTGCCCCCTGGGCGGCCAGGCTGTCGAGCACCTTGCCCAGTTTGGTGATGTCACGCACCTTCAGGCTGACCGTGTTGTTGGCCTGGTAACCGGTGATCTTCGGTGCTTCGTTCTCGGTGTAGCGGTACTGCGGGCTGAGGTTGATGCCGCTGGTCTGGATATCGCGCTCGGCGATGCCGGCCGCCTTGATCGCAGCCATCACCTTGTCCATCTGCAGCGCGTTCTCGCGCATGGCGGTGTTGCCGTCGGCGGCCTGGGTGACCACGCCGGCCGACAGCGTGGCCACGTCCGGCACCCGGCGCGCTTCGGCCTGGGCGGAGATGTTCAGCAAGGTGGCATCGCTGGCCACCACGGTGGGCACGGTTTGGGCATGGGCGGACATCGAAGCTCCCAGGGCAAGTGACAGGGACAGCAGCAGTGGCGCGAGGGCGGTGTGGCGCATGGTGATCCTCCTTGGATTGGACCGGAAAGGTGAACGCAGGGCGATGAACGGGTAGTGAGCCGTGTCGGGGTTTGGATGGCTTTCCTTGCTTCGCCGATCATTCAGTCAGGCCGCGCAGGTTATCCTTCTTCGATGCTCTATCTTGCCTCCCGCTCCCCCCGCAGAAACGAACTCCTGTCGCGGCTTGACGTGCCTTTCCGGGCGCTGGATCTGGAGGTGCCGGAAGTCCGCGGCGCGGACGAGACCCCCGAAGCCTACGTGCGGCGGGTGGCGCTGGACAAGGCGCGCGCCGGTCTGGCGCTGGTTGCGCAGGATACGGATGCGGTCGTGCTGGGCTCGGACACCGAGGTGGTACTGGGCGACCGGGTCTACGGCAAGCCGGTGGATGCGGCGGATGCGGCAGCGATGCTGGCGTCCCTGGCCGGGCGCACGCACCGGGTGATGACCGCGGTGGCGCTGGTCGCCCACGGGCGCGAGCGGGTCCAGCTGGTGAGTTCAGAGGTGACGTTCGCGGCCATGAGCGCGGCGCAGATCGCCGGCTACGTGGCCAGTGGCGAGCCGATGGGTAAGGCCGGCGGTTACGCGATCCAGGGCGGCGCCGAGCGCTTCATCAGCCATCTGGCCGGCAGCTATTCCGGCGTGATGGGCTTGCCATTGCAACAGACAGGGGAGCTGCTGCGCGAATTCGGCGCAGGGGCGGACGATTCCATGGACAAGGGGGAATGAAGGACGTGTCCGAAGAGATTCTGGTCAATGTCACCCCGCGCGAAACCCGCGTGGCGGTGATCGAGAACGGCATGCTGCAGGAGCTGCACATCGAGCGCGGCTGGCGCCGTGGTGTGGTCGGCAACATCTACAAGGGCAAGGTGCAGCGGGTGATGCCCGGCATGCAGGCCGCCTTCGTCGAGATTGGCCTGGAGCGCGCGGCCTTCCTGCACGCCAATGACGTGGTGCGACCGGCGCCGGTCACCGCCGATACCGAGGAAACCACCCCCACTCTGCCGCTGCCGTCCTCGGTGCCGATCGTGGAATTGCTGCGTGACGGCCAGGATATCGTGGTGCAGGTGGTCAAGGACCCGATCGGCACCAAAGGCGCGCGCCTGACGACCCAGATCAGCATTCCCTCGCGCTACCTGGTGCTGCTGCCGCAGTCCAAGATGGTGGGCGTGTCCGCCCGCATCGAGGATGACGCCGAGCGCGCACGCCTGAAATCACTGGTCACCGAGATCTCCGCCCAGCACGGCGGCTACGGCTATATCGTGCGTACCAATGCCGAAGGCCAGCCGGCCGAGGCGCTGGCTGAAGATATTTCCTATCTTTCGCGGGTTTGGGCGGTGGTCGAGCGGCGCGGTCGCGAAGTGCCGTCCTGCAGCACCATCTATGAAGACCTGAGCCTGCCACTGCGCTCGGTACGCGACCTGATTCGCAAGGATGTGGACAAGGTCAAGGTCGATTCCAAGGAAACCTTCGCCCAGTTGCAGGCGTTCGTGGCCAAGTACATGCCGGTGCTCGGCGAGAAGCTGGAGCTGTACGCCGGCGATCGCCCGATCTTCGACATGTTCGGGGTCGAGGACGAGATCGGCCGCGCGCTGGACAAGCAGGTGCCGCTCAAATCCGGCGGCTATCTGGTGATCGACCAGACCGAGGCGATGACCACGATCGATGTGAACACCGGTTCCTTCGTCGGCCAGCGCAACCTGGAAGAAACCGTGTTCCGCACCAATCTGGAGGCGGCGCAGGCAGTGGCGCGACAGCTGCGGCTGCGCAACCTGGGCGGCATCATCATCATCGATTTCATCGACATGGATGACGCCGAGCACCGCCGCCAGGTGCTGCGCACGCTGGAAAAGGCGCTGGCCCGTGACCATGCCAAGACCACCGTCTACGACTTCTCGCCGCTGGGTCTGGTGGAAATGACCCGCAAGCGTACGGTGGAAAGCCTGGAGCGCCAGCTGTCGGAGTCCTGTCCGCAGTGCAACGGTCGCGGCAGCATCAAGACCACCGAAACGGTGACCTACGAGATCTTCCGCGAGATCACCCGTGCCGTGCGCCTGTTCGAGGCCGCGCGACTGCTGGTGATCGCCTCCAGCAAAGTGGTGGCGCGCATCACCGATGAGGAGTCCGCGGCGGTGGCCGAGCTGGAGGAGTTCCTTGGCAAGAGCATCCGCTTCCAAGCCGATGACCAGTACCTGCAGGAACAGTTCGATGTCGTGTTGCTCTGACATAGTCCTGATCCCCGTCGAGGAGGACGGCGTGGCCTGATGACCACGCTGTTGCGCCACCGTCTGCGTCGGTTGCGACGCCATGTGCTGTACGCGCTGGCGCTGGCGCTGGTGTGCGTGGCGTTGCTGGTGGGCACCTTCAGCCAGTTGCTGCCGCTGGTGCAGTCCCACCCGGACAAGGTCGCCGCATGGTTGAGCGCGCGCGCCGGGCAACCGGTGGCCTTCGAGCATCTGGACACCCGCTGGACCCGTCGCGGCCCGCTGCTGCGGCTTGACGGCCTGCGGATCGGCCAGGGCGAAGGGGTGCGGGTGGGCCAGGCCGAAGTGCTGGTGGCGCTGTATTCGGGGCTGCTGCCGGGTGCGCCGCTGACCGAGCTGCGGTTGCGCGGCCTTGCCTTGACCCTGCAGCGCGCCGAAGACGGCCGCTGGTCCGTGCAGGGGCTGCCCAGTGCACGCAACGGGGGCGACCCGCTGGAAACCCTGCGGCGGCTGGGCGAGTTGCAGGTGATCGGCGGCCGCCTGCGCGTGGATGCGCCATCGCTGGGCGTGGCGACCGAGATTCCGCGCATCGATCTGCGCCTGCGGGTGGACGGCCAGCGGCTGCGTGCCGGTGCCAAGGGCTGGATCGACACCGCGGCGCCGCCGGTGACCGCGGTGCTGGATTTCGACCGGCAGCAGGGCGATGGACAGGCGTGGCTGGCGGCCGCGCCGGCCGATCTATCGGCCTGGTCGTCGCTGCTGCGCTTTGCCGGGGTGAGTGTCCAGCAGGGGACAGGCGCGGCGCGGGGCTGGCTGCAGGTCCGTGACAACAAGGTCGTGTCGGTGACGGTTGATGCCGACCTCAACGGGCTGCTACTGGCCGGAGCGCCGTTCAGCGAAGGCACGAAGGCGCCTTCCACATTTCTGCACCGGGTGCAGGCACGCGCGCGCTGGAGGCAGATCGAGGGCGGCTGGCGGCTGGACGCGCCGCAATTGCGCATCGCCTCGGAAGGGCGCATGCAATCACTCGATGGTCTGCTGTTGGCCGGCGGCAACGATTTCGCCCTGCAGGGCAAGCAGATCGATGTGACGCCGCTGCTGCGCGTGGCCGCACTGGGTGAACAGCTCTCTCCGCCCCTGCGTCAGTGGCTGCATCGCGCCCGCCCGGTGTTGCGGTTTTCGGATGTGAGCATCGCCGGCCACCGCGGTGGCGCGTTGCGCGGGCGCGGCGAGCTGGAAGAGGCGGCATTCGCCGCCATCGCTGACAGTCCGGGGCTCAGTGGTCTGCGCGGGCATTTCGAGGGCGATGGCCAGGCGGTGGCGTTGACGCTGCGGCCGGACCACACGGTCAAGTTCGACTGGCCTACCGGCTTTGCCACCACGCACGAGCTGAAGCTGCGCGGGCAACTGGTGGGCTGGCGCGAAGGCGCCGGCTGGCAGGTGGGCACGCCGGCGTTGCGTGTGCAGGGCACCGATTATGCGGCCGATCTGCGGGGCGGACTGTGGTTCCAGGGTGACGGCACACGTCCATGGATCAACTTGGCGGCCAAGCTGGACGATGTGCCGATGACCGTGGCCAAGCGCTTCTGGGTGCGCTCGCGTATGAGTGAGACGGCGGTGGCGTGGTTGGACGCGGCGCTGGTCGACGGTCACCTGCGCGACGGCATCGCATTGGCGGTAGGCGACATGGACGACTGGCCGTTCAATGGCCACAACGGTCGCTTCGAGGCGCGTGGCCGGATCGATGAGGGGGCGATCCGCTTTGCTGGCGATTGGCCGCTCATCAATGACGTGGATGGCGACATCGCCTTTATCGCCAACGGTTTCGCGTTGCAGGGCAAGGGCGAGCTGGCCGGGGTGAAGATCGATAGTTTCCAGGCCGGGATTGCCGATTTCCGCGAGTCGCGCCTGCATGTGGCCGCACGTACCGTCGATGACAGCAGCCACCTGCTGGCGATGCTGCGCAAGAGTCCGCTGCAGGCCAGCTACGGCGAAACCCTGGACAACCTGGCAGTGTCCGGACCGGCCAGTGTGACCTTCGATCTGCTGCAGCCACTGCGCGGCGGCGCGGGCCGGCTTGCCGGCGAGGTGGAACTGCGCGGAGCCAGTCTGGCCGACAAGCGGTGGGATCTGAAGTTCGACAATGTGCGCGGCACGGCCAGTTACGGCGGCAATGGCTTTGATGCGCCGGCGCTGGCGGTGCGCCACCGGGAGCGTGATGGCCTGCTGACGCTGCGCGCCGGCGCGCCGGTGCGCGATCCGGTCCATGCGTTCGAGGCCGAGCTGACGGCGGCGCTGAGCGCCAGCGATCTGCTTGACCGGGCGCCCGAGCTGGATTGGCTCCGGCCCTATATCCAGGGCACCTCGCAGTGGACGATCGGAGTCACCTTGCCGAAGGGTGCGCCCGGCAACCGTTCCGTGCCGCCGACCCGGCTGACGTTGCGTTCGGCGCTGCAGGGCACGCGCCTGCAGTTCCCGGCACCGCTGGACAAACCGGCGGCCGAAGCGCTGGGCACCACGGTGTCGGCGGCGCTGCCGTTGGGCAGCGGCATCACTGAAGTCGCTTTCGGCCAGCGTCTGGCATTGGCCGCGCGCACCCACAATGGCAAGACCGGCGTGCAGGTCACGATGGGCAGTGATCGGGTGGACCGTGAGCCGCCGGCCGAGGGCCTGGTGGTCAGCGGGCGCACACCGGCGTTGGACGCGCTGGAGTGGATCGCCCTTGCGCGCGGCAGCAGCGGCGGCGACGCGGACAGCGCCGGGCTGGCGCTGAACCAGGTGGATGTGCTGGCCGAGCGGCTGCTGTTGATCGGTGGCCATTTTGACCAGACCCGGCTGCGGTTGCGGCCCGAGCCGGGCGTCATCGGCGTGCAGCTGGACGGGCCGGCACTGGCCGGCACGCTGACGGTGCCCGATGGCCGGGGCGGCACCGTGCGCGGGCAGTTGGCGCGGGTGCACTGGCAGGAAGCCGCGGGCATGGGCGAGGCTGGCGCGGCCGCCGATCCGCTCGATCCGGCCAATATCCCGCCGCTGGCATTGGATATCGAAGACCTGCGCGTCGGCAGGACCGCATTGGGCCGGACGGTGCTGCGGACCCGGCCGTTGGCCGATGGCCTGAAGGTCGAGCAATTGCAGTTCCGCGCACCCAAACAGGCGATCGATGTGGAAGGCCAGTGGCGCGGCGTCGGCGCCCAGGCGCACACGCACGTGGCGGTGCAGGTGGACAGCGACAATCTCGGCGGGCTGATGGACAACCTGGGCTACGGCGGGCAGCTGCGCGCCGGCCAGGGCCAGGTGCGGTTCGATGCCCGCTGGCCGGGCGCGCCACGGGCGTTCCAGCTGGCCGCGCTGGAGGGCTCGCTGAGTCTGGACGCCCGCAACGGCCAGCTGCTGGAAGTTGAACCGGGCGCCGGGCGGGTGCTGGGCCTGCTCAGCGTGGCGCAGCTGCCCCGCCGGTTGATGTTCGATTTCCGCGATTTCTATTCCAAGGGTCTGGCGTTCAACCGCGTCGAGGGCCAGGTGCGGTTTGGCGACGGTGTGGCGCGTACCGACCAGATCGTCATGGAAGGACCGGCGGCGGACATCACCATCCGGGGCCAGACCGATCTGCGCAGCCAGCAGTTCGACCAGACCATCGATGTGAATCCGCGTTCGGGCAACCTGCTGACCGTGGTCGGCGCGGTGGCGGCCGGGCCGATTGGCGCGGCGGTCGGTGCTGCGGCCAACGCGGTGCTCGGCAAGCCGCTGGGGACCATCGGTGCCAAGACCTACAAAGTCACCGGGCCATGGAAAGATCCCACCGTGGATGTGGTCGAGCGCGAGGCGCCGCGCGTACCGCCGCCGCTGGTCAGCCCCGACAACCGCGGCTCCCCGTGATCCCCGCATCGGCTTGCGAACCGCGCCCAAGCCCCCATCTGGAATGACATGACTGATAACGTACTGACGCTTGCCGAGTCCCGCCTGCTGCTGCCGGCCGGGCTGGACGCCAACCGCCTCGAGCGCACCTTCGGCACCCTGCTGGGGCCGGGCATCGATTTTGGCGACCTGTATTTCCAGCACTCGCGGCGTGAAAGCTGGAGCGTGGAAGACGGCATCGTCAAGGACGGCGCCCACTCCATCGAGCAGGGCGTGGGTGTGCGGGCCATTTCCGGCGAGAAGACCGGTTTCGCTTATTCCGACGATATCCAGCCGGCCGCCTTGCTGGCTGCGGCGCAGTCGGCCCGGGCGATCTCCCGCGAGGGCGGCGCGCAGAACGTGCGCCCGCTGGTAAGCGGCGGCGGTCGTGTGTTGTATCCGGCGCTGGACCCGGTGGACAGCATCGGCAACGAAGCCAAGGTCGAGGTGCTCAAGCGACTGGACCAGTACCTGCGTGCGGCCGATCCGCGCGTGCAGCAGGTGATGGTGAGCCTGTCCGGCGGCGTGGACACGGTGCTGATCGCGCGCAGCGACGGCGTGCTGGCGGCCGATGTGCGGCCGCTGGTGCGTCTGAATGTGCAGGTCATCGTCGAGCAGGGGGGCCGCCGCGAATCCGGTTATGCCGGCGGTGGTGGCCGATACAGCTATGAAGAACTGTTTGCCGGTGAGCGCCCGGAAAGCTTCGCCCGCGAGGCTCTGCGCCAGGCACTGGTGAACTTGGAGGCGATTCCGGCCCCGGCCGGGGTGATGCCCGTGGTGCTGGGCCCTGGCTGGCCGGGCGTGCTGTTGCACGAGGCGGTCGGCCACGGCCTGGAGGGCGACTTCAACCGCAAGGGCACCAGCGTCTATGCCGGCCGTATTGGCGAGCGGGTGGCTTCACCGGGGGTGACCATCGTCGATGATGGCACCCTGGACGGGCGTCGTGGTTCGTTGAACATCGACGACGAAGGCACGCCCACCCGGTGCACCACGCTGATCGAGGACGGCATCCTGGTCGGCTACATGCAGGACACGCTCAATGCGCGGCTGATGGGCGTGGCGCCGACTGGCAATGGCCGCCGCGAATCCTTCGCGCACATGACCATGCCGCGCATGACCAACACCTATATGCGCGCCGGCACCCACGACCCGCAGGAAATGATCCGCTCGGTGAAAAAGGGCCTGTACGCGGTCAACTTCGGCGGCGGCCAGGTCGACATCACCAGCGGCAAGTACGTGTTCTCGGCGACCGAGGCCTACCTGATCGAAGATGGCAGGATCACCGCGCCGGTCAAGGGCGCTACGTTGATCGGCAACGGCCCGGAAACCATGCAGAAGGTACGCATGATCGGCAACGACCTGGCACTGGATGAAGGCGTCGGCATCTGCGGCAAGGACGGCCAGAGCGTGCCGGTGGGTGTGGGCCAGCCGTCACTGCTGATCGAGGGCATCACCGTGGGCGGTACCCAGGCCTGAGCGGGACGCCGATGAAGCCTGCGACGCTGAGCGCAGCGGCTGCCGGTGGATGCCGGCAGCCTGCGGCGGGCTCAGTCCTGCGCGTCGTCCTCGAGCTCGCCGTCATCGTCGCTGTCGGCCGCAGTCGCGCCGCCAATCACTGCCGGCAGCATCAGCCCGCGCAACACCTGGAAGATCTCGCGGAACGCGCGCGGCGGCTTGTTCTTGGCTTTTTCCGCCTGCGCATTGCGCAGCAGCGTGCGCAGCTGCTGGCGGTCGGCCTGCGGGTATTCGTCCAGCAGCTGGCCCAGCGCGCTGTCGCCCTCGGCCAGCAGGCGCTCACGCCAGCGCTCGATGCGATGCATCATCGCCACTTCCCGGCGCGAGGTCTCGCTGTTGGCGCTGAGCGCGTCACGGATGGCCTGCAGCGTGGCCTCATCCTCGCGGCGCATGTGCTTGGCCAGGAACGCCAGCTGGCGCTTGCGCGCGCCATGGGCGGTGATGCGCTTGCTGTATTCGATATGCGGCAGCAGGTCTTCGGGGATCGGCAGCCGCGCCAGCTGTGCCGGCGTCAGGTCCACCAGGGTTTCGCCCAGGGCAAGTATCTCCAGGGCCTCACGGCGGTTCTGGCTGCGGCTTTCGCCCAGGAATTCACCGGTTTCTTCGTCGCGTCCGCGCATCGTCTTCCACATCCTTACATTCGCCCCGCCTCGCGCAGGGCCATAACTATCGACAGGATAAAGCATTGAACGCCATTACCACCGATGCCGCCGGCATCGACGACAGCCTGCCCCGCCTGGAACAGCTGGCCGCTATCTCCCAGCGCCTGCTGGAAAAGGCCCGCGCCATGGGCGCCAGCCAGGCCGAGGTCAGCTGCAGCGAGGAACGCGGGCTGGATGTGAATGTGCGCCTGGGCGAGGTGGAGACCGTCGAGTCCACCCATGACCGCGGCATCGCGGTGACGGTGTACTTCGGCCAGCGCAAGGGCAGCGCCAGCACCGCCGACCTGCAGGACTCCAGTCTGGAGGCCACCGTGGCGCAGGCCTGCGCGATCGCCCGCCATACCGAGGACGACCCGGCCGCCGGCCTGGCCGATGCCGGGCTGATGGCGACCGCGTTCCCGGACCTGGACGGCTGGCACCCGTGGGCACTCAGCGCCGAGGAAGCGGTGGATCTGGCGCTGGCCTGCGAGGCGGCCGGGCGCCAGGCCGATGGCCGGATCAGCAATTCCGACGGCGCTTCGGCGGCGACCGCGCAGAGCCTGTCGGTGTACGCCAACTCGCACGGTTTCATCGGGCGCGAGCGCAGCAGCCACCATTCCATCGGCTGCGCGCTGATTGCCGGGCAGGGCGATGGCATGCAGCGTGACGGCTGGTACACCAGCGCCATCGCCCGGGAAGACCTGGAAGATCCCGCGGCTGTGGGCCGGCGGGCCGCCGAGCGCACCGTCGCCCGGCTGCAGCCGCGTTCGCTGCCGACCGGCGAGGTGCCGGTACTGTTCAGTGCGGAAATGGCGCGCTCGCTGATCGGCCACCTGCTCAGTGCGGTTTCCGGTGGCGCGCTGTATCGCCGTGCCAGCTTCCTGCTCGACAGCGCCGGCACCTCGCTGTTCCCCGACTGGTTCGCCATCGACGAGCAGCCGCTGCTGCGTCGCGGCCTGCGCTCGTGTGCCTTCGACGGCGAAGGCGTGGCCACCCGCGATTCGGCGCTGGTCAGCGGCGGCGTATTGCAGCGCTACATCCTGAGCAGCTACTCGGCGCGCAAGCTGGGGCTGACCACCACCGCCAACGCTGGCGGCGTGCACAATCTCAAGGTCGCCGCCAACGCCGGTGACCGGGCGTCCCTGCTGGCGGGGATGGGCACCGGCCTGCTGGTGACCGAGCTGATGGGGCAGGGCGTCAACGGCGTGACCGGCGACTACTCGCGCGGCGCGGGCGGTTTCTGGGTGGAGAACGGCCAGATCGCCTATCCGGTGGACGGCATCACCATCGCCGGCAACCTCAAGCAGATGTTCGCCAGCATTGAGGCGGTGGGCAGCGACGTCGACCCGCGCTCGCATGTCTCCACCGGCTCGATCCTGGTGGGGAAAATGACGGTTGCCGGTAACGATTGACGTATCCTGTCGGTGAGCGGCGTGGACCGACTCCGGTCTGCCGCCGGACACAACAATCCAACAAAGGAATAAGGGGAACGCAATGAGCGACTTCGACAACATCACCACTCCGCCGCCGCCGCCGTCGAGCCCTGCGCAGGGCGATGACAACACGCTTGCCATGCTGGTGCATCTGTCGGGCATCGTGCTGTGGTTCATCGTGCCGCTGATCGTGTGGCTGGTGAACAAGGACAAGCCGGAGAAGGCGTTCCTCACCGACCAGTCCAAGGAAGCGCTCAACTTCCAGATCACGCTGACCGGCGTGTACATCATCGGCACGATCCTGACGGTCATCCTGATCGGCATGCTGATCAACTTCGCCGCGTGGGTCGCCTGCATCGTGCTGAGCATCCTGGCCGGTCTGGCCGCCAACCGGGGCGAAGCCTACCGCTACCCGTTCGCCATCCGCCTGATCAAGTAACCGGCGCAAGGTGAAACGAAAAGGCCCGGAAATTCCGGGCCTTTTTTGTGGGGCGATCTGTGGGTTCAGTGGGTGCGCTGCACCGTCAGCCGTGCCAATGCGGCCAGCGCGCTGGCGCCTTCGCCGTAGCCCTGCAGGCATTCGTCCATCTGCAAAGAAAGCGTCTGCAGGCGGGCCTTGGCGCCGTCCATGCCCAGCAGCGCCGGGAAGGTGGACTTGTCTTGGGCCTGGTCCTTGCCGGCGGTCTTGCCCAGCTGCTCGGAACTGGCTTCCACATCGAGGATGTCATCGCGCACCTGGAACGCCAGTCCCAGGGCGTTGGCAAACGTGTCGAGCGTGGCCAGGTCGGTTTGGCCGGCACCGCCGCACAACGCGCCCATGCGCACGGCCGCGCGGATCAGCGCGCCGGTTTTCAGCGCATGCATGCGCTCCAGCTCGGCCACCGATTGCAGCTGGCCGGTGGCGTCGATATCCAGCGCCTGGCCGCCACACATGCCGGCCGCACCGGAGGCGGTGGCCAGGGTGCGCAGGCAATCCACCGCCAGCGCGGGGGCCAAGGGGGCTCGGGCCAGCAGTTCGAAGGCGCGGGTCTGCAAGGCGTCGCCGGCCAGGATGGCGGTGGCCTCGTCGAAGGCGATATGGGTGGTCGGGCGGCCGCGGCGCAGCTCGTCATCGTCCATCGCGGGCAGATCGTCATGCACCAGTGAATAGGCGTGGATCAGCTCCACCGCCGCGGCCGGCGCATCCAGCAGGGCTTCGTCGGCATCGAACAGCTGGCCGGCGGCGTAGACCAGCAGCGGCCGCATGCGCTTGCCGCCGCCCAGTGCCGCATAGCGCATGGCGCGATGCAGCCCGTACGGGGGGGGGGGCGGATCGGGGAGCGCGGTGTTGAGTTGCTGTTCGGTACGGGCCAGCCAGCGGGTGAACAGGGCCTCAGTCGTCATTGCCGGCGGTATCGAAAGGTTCGGACTTTTCCGGCTGGGCCGGATCGCTCAACAGGCGCACGCGCAGCTCGGCCTGTTCCAGCGCCTGCTGGCACTGGCGGTAGAGGCCGACGCCGCGCTCGTAGGCACCGAGCGACTGTTCCAGGCTCAGGTCGCCGGCTTCCATTTTTTCGACCAGCTGCTCCAGTTCTTCCAGCGACTGCTCGAAGTGGGCGACCGGGGAGATTTCGTTGGGGGACTTCTTGGGCATGGCCAAAGTGTGAGCGGCACGGCCGGTGGGGTCAATTCGATCCGCCGGCCGGTTGCCAGCGCAAGGTGGCCTGGTTCACCTCCAGCCAGTGCTGCAGGGTGTCGGAGATCAGGCGGTCACCGGCGGCGAGCACTTCATCGCCGGTGCACAGCAGCGGCAGGTGCGGGCGTTGCCACGGAGGCAGAGTCGACTCCTGCAGCAACTGTTTGAGTGCATGGGAATGTGTGCGGCCGGGCAGCCGGATGCGTTCGCCGCCCTGGCGCGTCCGTACCGTCAGCGGTGTGGCGAAACCCGGCGTGCCATGCAGGTGCAAGGTTCCACCATCAGGCAGGGACAACGGCGTGGCCCCATCCCACTGCCGCTGCCAGCCGGCCGGCCATGGCGTGGCGGGGCGACGGAAATGCAGCTGCTCACGCCAGCGGATGATCTGCACGTTCTGCCAGGCGAAGCTGGCCTGTGCGTCCGCCCGCGCCGACAGCAGCTGCTGTTCGATCGCCCGCACCCCGTTGCCGGGCAGCGGCGGCAGCTGCTGATGGAGCACCCAGGCCCGCAACACCCGCGCACGTTGCGCTGCCGACAGGTCCCGCAGCCGGGCCAGCGACAGGCTGCCGTCTTCCCTCTGGCAGGTCTGCAGTTCGTGCCGGTCCTGTGCGGCCAGCAGGCCTTCGGCCTCGGCGGCGAGGGCGGCGCTGCGGGCCAGTGCTGCGGCGGCGTGGGGCCAGCGTTGTGCCAGCAGCGGCAGCACCTGCAGCCGCAGGAAATTGCGGTCGAAGCGGTCGCTGGCGTTGCTCGGGTCTTCGATCCAGCGCAGGCCATGCTGCCGGGCATGGCGTTCCAGCGCGCTGCGCGGTGCATGCAGCAACGGCCGCCACAGTTGTCCGCGGCCGAAATGGCGGCGTTCACGCATTGCCGCCAGTCCGTCCACGCTGGAGCCGCGCAGCGCGCGCAGCAGGAAGGTTTCGGCCTGGTCGTCCTGGTGATGTCCCAGCGCCAGCCATTCGCCCGGCGCCATCAGCCGTTCGAACGCGGCATGGCGTGCCTTGCGTGCGGCCGCTTCCAGTCCTTCACCCCCGTCACGGGGAACCTCGAGGTGGACGACCTGCAGCGGGATGTTCCATTGCGCGCAGATCCGCCGGCAGTGCGCGTCCCAGTCGTCGGCAGTGGCCTGCAGCCCATGGTGCACATGCACCGCGCGCAGGCTGCCGGGCGCACGGCCGGGGGCGTGGGCGAGCAGGTGCAGCAATACGGTGGAGTCCAGCCCGCCGCTGAAACCGACCAGCACCGGAACATCGGCGGCGGCATCTAGCAGGGAGGAGGAGAGCGGATTCATGACGGTGCCGAGTATCGGCGCGAGGTGCGGCGATCGCAATTCGTATGACGGCGCCGTGCGCGCGGACTAGCGCAGGCTCGTCAGGCGTTTGCGCTGCCGGTCGATACGTAAACGCTGCCCATCAACCCGGGCGCGGTGGCCGTTGGCATCCGGCTCATTGTCGCGGCAGCCGTTGCAGACTTCGGCAACACCGCTGTTGAACGGAAACCCCCGGTCGAAACGTGCAGCCAACGCCGGTTGCAATCGCACGTTGTAGTAGCCCAGCTTGCCGCCGACCACCGCGCGGGCAAGGTCTTCCTCGACGTAGTCGGGGCCGTTGTCGCCGGTGATGACCGGCAGAAAACGGGCGTCGCGGCGCACGTAGTGGTGCTGCCGGCCGGCCATCAGGACGGCCAAGCCGTTGTCGTCGTAATCCAGCCGGGCCAGTGCCGCAGGCGATATTTCCCGTTGTCCGGGTGCGATCTGTCGCCAGCCTTGCAGCGGGGGCTGGCCGTGCTGGTCGAGCGGGTGGCAGCTGCCGTTGGCGGCCAGCCCGATGGGGCAAAACAGCACCGCCAGCAGCGCGCTGGCGGTGAGGGCGCGGCGGTGGGGAAAACACCGCCGCGCGGGAGTCACTTGGCGGAGGCCTGGCGCTCGAACTTCTTCGGCTGCGGCAGCTGCACCGGCACCCCCTGCGCATCGCAGGTACCGGCCGCGCACAGGCGTTCACGCAGACGCGGGGTGGCCTGCACGATCAGGTGGTAGAGGGTGTTCTGCTCCAGCGTGCCGCGCACCGCCTTGCTGCCTGGCCCGCGCGCCCAGATGCCGACATCCTCGCCGCCGTGCGATTCGCTCTTGGACGGCACCAGTGCTTCCTGCATGTAGTCCACGTGCTCGGTATCGACGTGGGTCAGGTCCGGGCGGCCATTGGCGGCCTCGAAGCTGCTGGGCGAGTGCGGGAACTTCTTCGGCCCGGCCGGCTGCTGGTTGCTGGCGCCGGTATAGCCCGGGCCGTTGGCGTAGGTGAGCGTGGTGTAGGGCAGCCCCAGGCCGTCACGGGCCAGGTCCAGCCCGCCGGTACCGTCCTCGCCACCCTTGTCCTTGACCTTGCCCAGGATCGCGTTGCCGCGCGCCGGGTAGCCGACGAAGTTCAGCGTGTGCGAGTGGTCGGCGGTGACGATGATCAGGGTGTCCTCGGCCGAAGTGGCGGCCACCGCGGCCTTGACCGCATCGGACAGGGCGATGGTGTCGCCCAGTGCGCGGGCGGCATTGCCGCTGTGGTTGGCGTGGTCGATGCGCGCGCCTTCCACCATAAGCACGAAGCCTTCCTGGTGCTTGGACAGATTGGCGATGGCGGCGCGGGTCAGTTCGGCCAGTGACGGCTCGCCGCCGCGGTCTTTGGCGCGGTCGTCCTCGTACTGCATGTGGTCCGGTTCGAACAGGCCCAGCAGCGCCGGCGCACGGGCCGCAGCCTCGAGCTGGTCGGCGTTCCAGACATAGGCGCCCTGCGGGTGCGCAGCCTGCCATTCGGCCACCAGGTTGCGGCCGTCCAGGCGCAGGCCGACCTTGTCGGCGTACTCCGGATCCTGTTCGTTGACGGTGGTGAACTGGCCACGGCCGCCGCCCAATGCCACCAGCGGACCGCGTCCGTAGCGGGCGGTGGCGATCAGCTGCTGGGCGATATCCGTGCAGCCGGCCGCCTTGGCGGTTTCGGGCAGGTGGGTGTCGTTCTCCCAGTTGCGGTCGGGCGAATGGGCGTAGGTGGCCGCCGGGGTGGCGTGCGTCAGGCGGGCGGTGGAGACAATACCGGTGGCCATGCCGGCACTGTCGGCCAGCTGCAACCAGGTCAGCAGTTCCTTGTCCAGGCTGTCGGCACAGTCGTTGCGGCTGCCGGCGCTGACGCCGATCGCGCCCATGTGGCTCTTCACGCCGGTGGTGATGGCGGTCATGGTGCCGGCCGAATCGGGGGTCTGCGAATCGGTGTTGTAGGTCTTGCTGAACGCCGTGGCCGGGAACTGTTCCCAGGACAGCAGGTTCTCCTCGCCCGGCTTGCCGTTGCGCTGGCCTTCCAGGATGCGCGCGGCGGCGACGGTGGTCAGGCTCATGCCATCGCCCAGGAACAGGATCACATTCTTGGCCTTGCCAGCCATCGCGCCGTTGGCGGCGGCCCGGGCGGCGCCGCTGCGGTACCACCACTGCGGGGTCTCGCCGGTCGGATGGGCAATGGCGGGGACGTCCACCGACACCGCGGCCGGGCTGGCCGGAGTGGAAGGCGACAGGCTGGTGCAGGCGCCCAGCAGCAGGGTCGAGACGGCGCAAAACAGAGGCGTGACACGTGACATGGCGATGATCGGGACTCACATGAACAAGCGCCCATTATGACGGCTGTGAAAAGTCGCGCCGATGACACGCAGCTTTTCCGTCAGGGCATCGTTCCTGGCGGCCGCCTGCGTTATGGTGCCACTCCCTGAAACAGCACCCGGATCTACGATATGAAGCTGGTCTCTGCCTGGTTGCGGATTCCGTTCTGGCAACGCGTGGTGGCAGGCTTCGCACTCGGCGCGCTGGCGGGCTGGCTGATGGGGCCGGCAGCGGAAACCTGGTTCGGACCGCTGGGCGAGCTGTACGTCACCCTGATCAAGATGATCGCCGTACCGCTGGTGTTCTTCGCGGTGATCAACGCCATCGGTTCGCTGCACGGGCAGAAGTCGGTCGCCGCGCTGGGCGGGCGTACCTTCCTGTGGTTCATCGTCACCGCCGCGCTGGCGGTGTGCGTCGGGCTGGCGGTGGGCACGATCATGCAGCCGGGTACCGGCGGGCTGAAGCTGGCCGTGGACAGCGCCTACACCCCGCGCGATGTGCCGTCGGTGGCCAAGGTGCTGATGGATGTCGTGCCTTCGAACGTGTTCTACGCGCTGGCCGGCATCGGTACGCGGGTCAATGCGGCCGGCGAGACGGTGCTGGCCGCCGGGCGTGGCTCGATCCTGCCGGTGATCTTCTTCGCCGGCCTGCTCGGCTTTGCGATGGTGAAACTCGGCGAGAAGGTGACCGAGGCGCGCAAGCTGGTCGGACAGATGAGCGACATCATGATCCAGGTCACCCGCTTCGTGCTGGAAATGACGCCGCTGGGCACCTTCGGCCTGATCGCCGGGCTGGTGGGCAGCTACGGCTTCGAGAAGCTGCTGCCTCTGGGCAATTTCGTGCTGGCGCTGTACGTGGCCTGCGCGCTGCACATCCTGATCGTCTACAGCAGCCTGCTGCTGGCCCACGGGCTCAACCCGCTGAAGTTCTTCAAGGGCGCGGCGCCGGGCATGCAGGTGGCATTCGTGGCTTCCTCAAGCTTTGCGGCGATGCCGGTGGCGATGCGTTCGATCACCGACAACCTCGGCGTCAACAAGGACTACGCGTCCTTCGCGGTGCCGCTGGGCGCCAGCATCAAGATGGACGGTTGCGGCGCGATCTACCCGGCGCTGTGCGCGGTGTTCATCGCCCAGTACACGGGCGTGCCGCTGACCCCGGAGCAGTACGTGGTGGTGATGATCGCCTCGGTGCTGGGCAGCTTCGGCACCGCCGGCGTACCTGGTACGGCGGTGGTGATGGCCACGGTGGTGCTGAGTGCGGCCAACCTGCCGCTGGAGGCGATCGGCTACCTGTACGCGATCGACCGCATCCTGGACATGATGCGCACCATGACCAACGTCACCGGACAGATGGTGGTGCCGGTGATCGTGGCCAAGGAAACCGGGTTGCTGGACCAGAAGGTCTATGACGCCACGCTCAATCCGGTGGCATCCGATGCCGGTGGCAAGCCGCACGGCTGAGTGTGGCCGGGTCTCGCGGCCCTGTTGCTGCCCCTGACGATGCGCCGCGGTGAACGGCACCGTGCCATCCTGCCGCGGCGCAGCCTGCGTTCCCCCGGCGGCTGATCCTCCAGCGCCGGAGCCGGGCGGCGTAGCACCTCCGGCTGGGCTTCGGGCCATTGCCGCCAACGACCCGGATGGGTTCCCGGGGCAAGTGGCAGGCGCGGTGCCGGGCAGTGGCACCAGCAGCCGGCTCACCTTGAAACGGCGAGGAGAAGGGATGCGCCTGTGTCATTGCGGGGGCGCGCTGCCGCCCGATGTGCGCAATAACGTCCCCGGTGTGACGCTGCAGGCATTGCTGCCCGAGCTCCGCCGTCCCGGCAACAAGCCCATAGCGCCGTTATGTTGCCGCGGCTATCAGATCAGCAACCGATGTTGCATGGCGTGTTTTCGTGTCGCTGGCCGGTAGCCGGCTGGCGCGATGGCGGGTGGAGGTGCTCGGACATGACGCGGACATACGATCCGTGCGCGGGAGGCCGCCCAGGTGCCACATGTAGTGGGCGGTTCTACGCCCGGCCTCTCTCTGGCTGCCTGCGCAGGCGGATTGGGATGTAACAGGGTGTAGCACAACGGTGTATCACTCCTGATACACCCCTCAAGCCCGCGTCCTGCCGTCATCGCGCGCCTGAATGATCGTCGAACCGGCGCCTGAAGCTGAAAACGGTGTTACAGGAAGGTGAGTTTCCCGTTTGCCAGATTCTCCGCAAGTTGCTGTTTTTATTGTCAAAATAAAGTTGGCACGGTTGCTGCGTAGTCCTGTCCGCAGATGAGATGTGGACGAGGAAATGGACAGCAACGTACATCGCTATCAGTGCATCGCCGCTTTCGCCTTGCTGGTCGCCATGCCGGTAACCGTCATGGCCTCGGGCGCCCGCCAGGGGGTCAAGGCACAGCCCGGCGAAATGGTACTGCTGCGGGATGTCTCCGCACGGATGGCCTATCGCCCCGCGCCGCCGGGGATGGCGCTGATCGCCGAACCCTCGCCGAAGCGTGAAGTGGGAACCGCCCTGGGTGTCTCCATCGGGATGGATGAGCTTTCCGATGATGAATATGCGGCGATGGGCTCGGGCCTGACCCAGGCAGCGCCGCACCAGACCACGGTGGAACGGGTGACCTCGACGGCGGTGACCGGCACGCTCGGACGGGCGACCGGTGACGGCGGCGTGCTTTCCGGCAATCAGCTTGGCCAGGCCATCGGTGGGCCGATGGGGGCTGTCAGCGGTGCCACGCGCGGCATCGGTGACCAGGTGCGCAGTGCATTTGCGCAGTTCCCGCTGGGTCAGCCGGCCGGCAGTGGTCCGGGCGGCAAGTGAGAGCGATGACCATGAACCGACTCGGATTTCTGCTGTTGGCGGGTGCATCGCTGGGGTTGGCCGCCCAGGCGCAGGCGCAGTCCCAGGATGACTATGCCGGAATGCTGACGTACCTGGCCAACAGCCGCATCGACGGCAATGTGCTGTCCGGCAGCAGCGGCGCGGTCGCGGTCAACATGGCCGCAGGCGATCTCAATCTGCAGGCCAATCTGCACAGCATGGCGATAGGCAAGACCGCCTTGGCGAGCGTCAGCGCCATCCAGAAACAACGGGGCAACCAGTTCGACATGCCACTGCACGCCAGCGCCACCCTGGGTGGCCAGGCGCTGGTTGGCGCGAACGGGATTGCCTCGATCAATCAGGCCAGTGGCAGCGGCAATACGGAACTCAACTCCGTGGTTGCTGTCTTGGCCGACCAGGGCATACGCGAAACGACCAATGAAGCGATGGCTTCGGCAGGCTCGTTCGCGTCGGCAGGGGGGCAGGGTACCGCCGGCGGACTGGCGTCCCCGGGAACCCGCAAGGTCGGAGTGGAAGCCTCCGCACTGCGTGGGTTCGAGGGTGTGCTGCAACTCAATCAGATCGCGGGATCGAGCAATGCCACGGAAAACCAATTGAGTATTTCCGTGCAGCCGACTCCGTGAAGCAAGGCTCCACCCACCCGTTGCAGAACCAGAAGAAGAGGGCACCATGAAAGCGAATATGAAATGGACGGTACTCGCCATGGCAGTTGCAGCACTGACCAGCAGTGCTGCGGCTTTCGCGCAGAGCGACCGCAACAACAACGACTATCCTCGTGGCGATCGGAACAGCCACAACGTCGAGGTGAGTCTGGACAAGGACATCAGTCTGAGCTCCGACATCGAATTCTGGGGCGATCCGGAAATCTGGGGCGATATCTATATCGACTCGGCCGCCATCGCGTTGATCGACAACCGCCAGTCGGTGACCAACAACTCGGGTGAGAACACCCTGCTGACCAACGATGCCACCATCGCCGACGATGTCGCGATGGATGCCTCGGGCAACCTGGGCTTCAACGTTGCCGCCGGCGACAACAACACCCAGGACAACGCGGCCTCGCTGTCGGCGGCCGACGCCTCGTTCGCATTCGGCATGGCCGATGCGGAGGTCTTTGTCCACCAGAATGGTGCCAACAACGAGACCATGAACTACGGTGTGATCAACAATGCCGGCGTTGGTGGCAACGCGTTCAGTGGCGCCAGCGGCAACATCGGCGTGAACGTCACCTCCGGCAACAACAACGAGCAGAAGAACGCGCTCGCCGCGTCGGTGGCGACCAGCCGTTACGCGCAGTCCACCATCAGCTCCAACCAGGTGTCGATGGGCAACAGCGTCAGCAACGCCGGTTATGAGGAAGAACGCACCAATACCACCCAGGTCAGCCTGTCCGGCCCGGTCGCGGGTCTGACGGTCGCGGTCGGTGGCGGTTCCTATAGCGGCACCGGCTCGGCGTATCAGAAAGACAACTACTATCTGGATACGTGGGATGGCGCATTGCCGCATCCGGATGGCAACGATACCGGTCATATCGACCTCGACAACGCCATCCAGAACGCCACTGCAAACCCGAACCGTCCTGGCGTGGGCGGCATCGCCTTCGATACGGAAGAAGAAGGCGAGCTGGGCTTTCTCGAGCTGGGCGCGGCGTACCTGTACGCCAACCTGAGCGGCACCGTGAACAACTCGTACACGGTCGCGGTCAATGCCACCAATACGGCAGCCCTGTCCGGCAGTGCGTTCTCCAGTGCGTCGGGCAACATCGGCGTGAACGTGTCGGCGGGTACCGGCAACCTGCAGGCCAACAGCCTCGCTCTGGCCGTGGCGCAACCGTCGACCGGCGGTGGTGGTGGCGGTGGTGGCAATCCCGGCGGCGAGTAACCCTGTCCGGTTCGCCGGTAGTAGATGGTGAGAGCAACAAACCCGGCCATCCGCCAATGGCCGGGCTACCCCGGGAGCCCCTGTCCCTCCTCCCCCTTGGGGCAGGGGCTCCTTCCTGCCATGGAGACGGTACCGGCATGATCCGCACGACAGTCGTTCTGCTGTTTGCCCTGCTGCTGCATGTCACGCCGGTACATGCCGGCGAGGTGGGGTTCAGTGGCGTCCTGCCCAATGGCGCGCTGTATACCCAATCCATCGAGAGCATGAAGGAGCGCCGCTTCCGTTATCTGGTACGGCAACACACCGATTACAGCTGCGGTGCAGCCGCATTGGCGACCATTCTCAAGTACGCCTATCACCTGGACGCCGATGAGGCGACGGTGATCGAAGGAATGATGGGAGTCTCCGATCCGGAACTGGTGCAGCAGCGCGGTTTTTCGATGCTGGACGTGAAGCGTTACGTGGAGTCCCTGGGAATGCGGGGGCGCGGTTACCGGGTCAGCGAGGAGCGGCTGCGTACCTTGCGCGTGCCCAGTCTGGTGCTGATGGATGTGCGGGGTTTCCGCCACTTCGTGGTGCTCAAGCAGGTGCTGGGCGACATGGTGGAAATCGGCGATCCGATCCTCGGCAACCGGGTGGTGCCGGTGGCCGACTTCCTGGAGGCATGGCCTTCGCGGACGGTGTTCGTGGTGGTTGGTAGTGACTTTGACCGCAACACGGTGCTGTTGCTCCCCAGTGAGAAGGCGAGCGCGCGCGCGCTTTACGCGCGACAGGGAAAGCCGATCACCGATGCCGAACTGGTGGATTTCGGCTTCACCCATGCCGACCTGTTTTGAAGGAGTAGGTTCATGAAAATTTGCAATCCATGCTGTGTGGGCCTGGCGCTGATGCTTGCGACATCCGCCCATGCGGCTGAATCCAAAAGCGTTGCCGGCAAAGGCCTGCAGGAGGTTCCGGATGCGGAGCTGGGTCTGATGCGCGGCCGTTACACGGTTGGAGGCAATGCGGTGGCCTGGTTCGGCGTGACGATGATATCCACCTGGCAGACGCAGACCGGCCAGACGCTGCAAGGGGCGATGAGGCTGGGTATGGATTTCACCAAGGGCAACACTCCGAAAGTCAGCTTCACCCCCACGGTGAGCATCACCGATGCCAACGCACCGTTGCCGGATACCAGTGGTCGCAGTATCGATGCGAGCGGACTGCAGAATGTCGCCGGTTTGACCCAGAGCATACAGGTGGCCGGCGACGGCAACCGCGCCAGCAATGTCACCCACCTCAATGTCCGCAACGGCACCACCGCGCCGGATGGCTCGGGCGTGATCAATACCAGTGCGATCGCGCAGAACGGCAATGCGACCGCGCAGGTGCAGTTCGATGGCAATGCGGCCAAGTTGCTGCTGCAGGTCGACGGGCTGGGTGCGGTGGAGCAGTGGGTACGCAGCGGCAGTGTCGGCCAGACCATCCAGTTGATGGGGGATGGGCAACTGGCGGGCAACCGGCTGCAGATCGATCTGGTCAGAAGCGCGTTGGCCGACAACGTGCCGCTCACCCAGAACGTCGCGCAGGCCATCACGCTGGCCCGCGGTTTGAACGGCGCCGGTGCATTTGGCCCGTGATTCCACTTCCAGCGTGATCGACGCTGGCAACCGAAAACCTTTCCAGGCAAGGGAGTTCACCGATGAAACGACTGGCGATGGCGGCGCTGGTGGGGGGGCTTGCACTAAGCTCGACGGAGGCTGGCGCGCAGGACGCGCCCAAGGCCAGCAACGAGGCCGATCTGAAAGCCCTGATGGGTCAGCTTGAAGCACTGAAGGCCAGTTATGCCCAGGAGGTGCGCAGGCTGCGTGAGCTGGATATGCAGGTGCAGGCGATGCAGGCGCGGATCAGCGGCAAGGCGGGCGGCATGACGGCACCCGCGGCGCCAGCAACCGACGCTGCGCCGGTCGCCGGCGCTTCTGCACCGACCGAGGGGTATGCCAGTTCGGCGGCCGAAGCGCAGGCCGCCAAAGACGCGGCCCGGCGCAGTGTCAATGACGTCAAACAGCAGCAGTCGGCGTTGTTCAACCAGAAGCTGACGCTGGAAAACAGCCTCACCTACGCACGCTATGACCGCAAACAGCTGACCTTGAACGGCTTCCTCGCGCTGGATGCGATTTTCCTGGGCAATATCGCGATCGAGAATGTCGAGTCCGATTCGCTGACCTACAATTTCGCCGCGCGCTGGGGGGTCAATCCCAAGCTCACGCTGAATCTGGATGTGCCCTACATCGCGCGTAAAACCATCTACCAGAAGGGGGGGGCGGGCGGCTCGGCTGGAGCGATCGCGCAGGAAGAAACCCATGGCGATGGCATCGGCGACGTGACCGTCAGTGCCAATTACAAGCTGTTCCCGGAAGGCCGGCGGCGTCCGGAAACCGTATTGAGTGTGGGCGTCACCGCCCCCACCGGCCGTGAACCCTATGGCCTGGACTGGAAGGTGCTGGAGCGCGACGATGATGACTTCATCCGCTTCGCGGTACCTGCGCAGCAGCCTACCGGCAACGGTGTGTGGCAGGCCAACGTGGGTCTCTCGGCGGTGAAGACGGCTGATCCGGCGATCCTGTTTGGCAACATCGGCTACATCCACTCCTTCGAGCGCGGCTTTGACGACATCGACGGAAACCCCGATACGGTCAACCCGGGCGACGTGAAGCTGGGCGGCTCCTACTATTTCGGCGCCGGTGTCGCATTCGCCTTCAACGAACGTACCAGTCTGAGCATTTCCTTCAGTGATCGCATGAGCGCGCGTGCCTCGACGCGGTTCAAGGGCGGTCAATGGGTGAAAGTCATCGGCAGTGACGCCAACGCCGGAACCTTGAATCTGGGGGTCACCTACGCGCTCACCCCGCATGCGACGTTCGTCAGCATCCTGGGGATCGGCCTGACCCCGGATGCACCGGACTTCAGCCTGGCCTTCAAAGTCCCTTACATGTTGTAACCGCCGGCATCAGCGCATCGTTTCCAGCGGCAGCTGGTGTTTGCGGCACAGACGGTAGATGGTGACCCGCGAGACCTTCATCAGTCTCGCGCAGGCACTGACGTTGTAGCGGCTCTGCTCGAGGCAGGACAGCAGCGTGTCCCGTTCGGCCGCGGCGCGGGCCAGATCCAGTTGCGCTCCCTCCGCTTCGGCACCCGTGGCGGTGAGTTCCAGGTCGGCACAGCTGATCAGCTCGCCCTCGGCGGTGATCGCGGCACGCTGCACGCGGTTGAGCAGTTCGCGTACGTTGCCTGGCCAGCTGAAATGGGCCATCGCATGGCGGGCGGCAGCGGTGTAGCCGCGCGCACGGATCGGATGCCGCGCGCGGAAGGCTTTCAGGAAGTGTCCGGCGAGCAATTCGATATCGCCTTCGCGCTTTCGCAAGGGAGGGATGACCAGGCGCAGGACATTGAGGCGGTAGTACAGATCGCTGCGGAATTGGCCGCGCGCCACCGCCTGCTCCAGATCCACGTGGGTGGCCGCCAGGATACGGACGTCGACGTTGATGGGCTGGTTGCTGCCGACCCGCTCGATGGTGCCCTCCTGCAGCACCCGCAACAGACTGGTCTGGGCGTCCAGCGGCAGGTCGCCCACTTCATCGAGGAACACGGTACCGGTGTGTGCGGTTTCAAACAGCCCCTGACGGCGCGAGGTGGCACCGGTGAACGCGCCACGCTCGTGGCCGAACAGTTCCGATTGCACCAGCGTGGCGGGAATGGCGCCGCAATTGATCGCATTGAAGGGTCTATCGCTGCGTTCGGACAGACGGTGCAGCGCATGCGCGGCCACCTCTTTGCCGGTACCGGTTTCGCCGGTGATCAGCACCGGCAGGTTGACGGGCGCGAATTTGCGCAAGGTCGCGCGCATGGCCAGCATCGAGGTGCTTTCGCCCAGCAGGCTGTCCAGCACGTTTTCAGCACTCTGGGAGACGGGGCTGTTACCCAGGATCTGCAGGTGCTGGACCAGCTCCTTCAGGTCCGGTGGATGCGGGAAGTGCCGTTGGCAGGCGGCCAGCAACCGGGCGGTGCAAGGTTCGCTGCCGGGAATGCCGCCGGAAGTGATGGCCAACAGCGGCATGTGCCGGTGTTCGCTGGTGATCTTCTCGATGCGTTCCAGCTCTGACGCCGTTGTCTTGCGGAAATCGATCAGGCCGACAAGCGTGTCGCCGCCGCGCATGCCGATGTTCGCAGGTTGCTGGGGCAGTACCTCGCGGATCTGCCAGCCATCGGCAGCCAGTGCCATCCGTTCACGCATCCCCGGATGTCCGAACCAGATCACGCAGCGTTTTGGGGTAGAGACAGGTGTTGCAGCCATGCGTGGTCACCTTGCTTCTCAGGCCCACCTTATACCCCACCTGAAAACGGGCGCAATCACATTGCAGGCCTGAATAGGCGCGGTGAATTGCATGTCGCGCATTTATTTCTACCGGCCGCGCATTCACTTTTTTTGCAAAAAAAAAAGCCGCAGGGTGAACTGCGGCCTTCAGAAGATGCGGCTGGAACGGCTTACAGTTCGACGCGGCGTGCCTGCATGAACTTGCCGCTCCAGTAACCGGTGAGCAGCGAATCGGTCCGCACGTCCTTGCCGGTGCTGGGGGCGTGCAGAAAACGGCCTTCACCGACATAGATGCCGACGTGGTCGATCCGGCCCTTGCGGCCGAAGAACACCAAGTCGCCGGCAACCAGGGCGGCACGGTCCTTGATCATTTCCGAACTGGCTTGGCTGGCCATTTCACGTGACACGCGCGGCAGCTCGATGCCCAGCGCGGTGCGGAAGACATAGCCGACCAGTCCACTGCAATCGAAGCCGGCGTCCGGCGAGGTGCCACCCCAGCGGTAGGGCGTGCCCAGCAGGGTCATCGCGCGGCGCAGGATCGACTGGACCTTGCCGTCCTCGTCGCGGGCCAACGCGGCATCGGTGGCGGTGGCGACACTCTTGGAGGCGTCATAAGTGGAAAGCAGGCGGCTCAGGTCGCCGGCGAACATCGCCGAGCGGTCCATCAGCGGAATGGTGTCGTTGGCGGCCAGGTGGGGCAGCAGGGCCGCCAGTGTCGCCGTAGCCGCAGCATCGGCCTTGCTGCGCGGGGTTTCGTTCTTCGCGGCCGGCTTGGCGGCGGCGGGTTCTGCTTCGGCAGCGCTCTGGGCGAGGGCGGGAAGCGAGGTCAGGGCCAGTGCCGCGGCGCAAAACAGCCGGCGGAGCAGTGGATTCGAGTACTTGGGCTGGCTCGAGTAGGACGTGTTTTTATTCGTCACGCGGCAGTCACAGAAAAAATCGATGGGCGATCATGCCCTGCCTGAGGATGCTTTTGGTACAAATTCCGTTAAATTTTCGTTTTTTCTGTGTTGAATTTGTTCATATTCAGTGTAGAACCCGCTTTGCGCCGCTGTAGTGGTCCCGCCAGTAGGGGCCCTCCAGGGAGTCCAGCCGTACCGTGCCGCCGGTGCTGGGGGCATGCACGAACCGGCCTTCACCGACATAGATACCCACATGCCAGACGTTGCCGCGGTCGCCGAAGAACACCAGATCGCCATTGGCCAGTTGTCGCGGATCGATCTTCGGTCCCTGGATGGCGGCCAGTTCCCTGGACGTGCGCGGCAGGTTCAGTGCCAGCATGTCGCGATAGACATAGGTGACCAGGCCGCTGCAGTCGAAGCCCGATTCAGGCGTGTTGCCGCCGTAGCGGTAGGGCGTGCCGACCAGCCCCAGCGCCCGCATCAGTACCGCCGAGGTTGCCGCCGGATCGGCCGGGCGCACCGGGGAATAGCGGGATGCTGCCGGCGCCGCGTCCGGCCTGGGCGGGCTGTGGCCGCAGGCCGCCAGGGCGGTGATCGCAAGCAACAGCGCCGGCAGGCGCCACGTGTGAAAGCGGAAAACTGGCGTGATGTGCATGGAGCCTTGATAATGCGCCACCTCAGAAGGCCGTCATCATGGCGGCGCCCCCGGCGGCCGGCAAGGCCGTTCCAACACCTGCCTCGGGCAGCCAGCAGACAGAGTTAGGCATGAAGATCGAAAAAGACCGCGTTGTCCGTTTCCACTACACCGTCTCGGAAGTCGGCCAAGAGCCGATCGAGAGCTCCAAGGACCGTGATCCGCTGGCGATCCTGATCGGCCACGGCAACATCATTCCGGGCCTTGAAGCGGCGATGATGGACAAGGAAGCCGGCGAGAGCTTCGGCGTAGATGTGAAGTCGGCCGATGCCTACGGCGAGCGCCGCGAGGGCCTGACCCAGCGCGTGCCCAAGAAGCACTTCGGCAATACCCGTCTGGTGCCGGGTGCGCAGGTGATACTGCAGACCAACTTCGGTCCGCGTGCGGTCACCGTGCAGAAGGTCGGCCTGACCGTGGTCGACGTCGACCTGAACCACCCGATGGCCGGCAAGGACCTGCACTTCGACGTGGAGATCGTGGAAGTGCGCGAAGCGGCCGAGGAAGAAGTGCAGCACGGCCACGTGCATGGCGACGGTGGTCACCAGCACTGAGTGCAGCTGCCAGTGTCATGAGATAAGGAACGGCCCGCCAACGCGGGCCGTTTTCCTGTGTGACGGGGAGGCTGCCGCCGCAACTTTCCCGCCCGCGGTCACCGGCGCCGGGACGGCGCCTGGGCGTTCTCCGCGGTTGATACCGGTTTGACGTCCCCAGCTGTTGCCCGGGTCGCACGATGCCGCCCACGTATGCCAGAAGGAGTCCTGAGCTTGTCCGATCTCACCTACCACCCTGTTGCACCGAACGAACGTATCGGCACGCTGGATGTGCTGCGTGGCCTGGCGCTGTTTGGCATCCTGCTGATGAACATCGAGGCCTTCAGCGGGCCGATGGATCTGTCCTTCACCGGTATCGACCAGCACTGGCAGGGGATCGACCGCTGGGCCGATGGCTTCGTCTACCTCTTCGTGCAGGGCAAATTCTTCACCCTGTTCTCGCTGCTGTTCGGTGTGGGCTTTGCGGTGATGGCGCAACGCGCCGAGACGGCAGGACGCGACTTCGCCCGGTTCTACCTGCGCCGCAGCCTGGGGCTGCTGGTGATCGGCGTGCTGCATGCGGTGCTGCTGTGGTCTGGCGACATTCTGATCGCCTATGCGTTGCTGTCCTTCCTGCTGCTGGCGTTCCGGCAGGTGCCGGCGCGCTGGCTGCCGTTGTTGGGGGTTGCCAGCTATCTGGCCGCCGTGGCGTTGCTGCTGCTGATCGGGCTGGTGATGCAGTTCGTGCCCGATGACGCGAGGACGGCAATGACCGGCGAGGCACTGGCCAGCATCGAGCGCCAGCGCCAGGCCTATGCGCACGGCGGCTATCTGGACGCGCTGCGGCAGCGTCTGCGCGATATCGGGGTGGCGATGAGCGTGTTGATGCTGGTCGGGCCCCAGGTGCTGGGCATGTTCCTGATCGGCAGCTGGTTCGCGCGCAGCGGCGCGATCATCCGCCCGGACCAGCATGCCCGCCTGTGGGCAGGCCTGCGCTGGCTGGCGCTGCCGGCCGGGCTGGCGGTGATGCTGCTGAGCGTCTACACCCTGGACTATATCGCTCCGGGCCGGTTCGACCTGCGCGTCGGAATCGCCTCGGCGCTGACCGCGATCGCCGGGTTGCTGATGTGCCTGGGCTACCTGGGCTGGGGCGTGCGGCTGAGCGGGGCGTTGCACTGGCTGGCACCGGCCGGGCGCATGGCACTGAGCAACTACCTGCTGCAATCGCTGGTGTGCACGCTGGTGTTCTACGGCTACGGGCTGGGCTGGTTCGAGCAGACGGGTCGTGCCTGGCAGCTGCTGTTTGCTGTGCTGCTGTTCGGTGTGCAGGTCATCGTCAGCCACTGGTGGCTGCGGTACTTCCGCTTCGGGCCGGCGGAATGGCTGTGGCGTGCGTTCACCTATCTGCAGGTGCCGCCGCTGCGCCGGCCCCGCGACGTGGCGCAGTAGGTCGGCTGGCCCGTTGGTTCAAGCGGATGCGCTGATGACAACGGCGGCGCCAGCGGACTTGCCGCGACGTCGGTGTTGGTCGAGTTCGCGCCATCGGGATGCGTGCCGAATGCAGGTCGCGTTGATGGTGCCAGACACGCGCGTCGCGGCATGCTCACGCCTGGCTCGCGGCCGCTCATGGCATGCTCCGGAGCGGTGTGTGGAGTGGGAGCTGACAACCGATGACTGACCTGACGACTGGCCGCGTGCCCGTAATCGCCCTGATCTTCCCTCACGGCGGGGGCGTGCAATGAGCGCACGCGATTTCGATGTGGTGGTGATCGGGGGTGGCTCGGGCGGATTGGCCGCCGCGTTCCGCGCCGCGTCCCATGGCGCACGCGTGGCGATGCTCGAGCCGGGCGAGCTGGGCGGCACCTGCGTCAATGTCGGCTGCGTGCCGAAAAAAGCCATGTGGCTGGCGGCGGAGCTGGCTGAGCGCATTGCGCTGGCGTCGCGGCTGGGCTTCGACGTGCCGCAGAGACCGCGGGTGGACTGGCCCGAACTGGTGCGGCAGCGCCAGCAGTACATCGCCAATATCCACGCCAGCTACCAGCGCCGCCTGGACGAAACCGGTGTCACCCGCGTGCACCAGCGCGGACGGGTGATCGATGCGCACACGGTCGAATGTGCCGATGGCACCCGGCTGCGTACGCAGCACATCGTCATCGCCACCGGCGCCCAGCCGGTGCGCCCGCGTTTCCCCGGCGCGGAGCTGGGGGGGGTATCCGATGATTTCTTCGCACTGCGCCGGTGTCCGTCCCGAGTTGGAATCGTCGGTGGCGGCTATATCGCGGTGGAGCTGGCCGGCGTATTGCGCGCGCTGGGCGCCGAGGTGGTGATGCTGGTGCGCGGGCAGCGTCTGCTGGAACGCTTCGACGCCGAGCTGGCCGATCAGCTGATTGAGAACCTGCGCCTGCAGGGGGTGGAGCTGCACTTCGGCTGCCAGATCCAGCGGCTGGAGCAGTACGGTGGTCAGATCCGCGCCACCCTGGACAACGGCCCGGAGCAGGCGGTGTTCGAGCAGGTGATCTTCGCTACCGGGCGGGCGCCCAACACCCGGGATCTGGGGCTGGAGCAGGCCGGTGTGGTGCTGGGCGAGAAGGGCCAGGTGGTGGTGGACGCATTCCAGACCAGTGCGGTGCCGAGCATCCACGCGGTCGGCGATGTGGCCGGGCACGTGACCTTGACGCCCGTGGCGGTGGCCGCCGCGCGCCGCTTGATGGACCGCCTGTTCGGTGGCCAGCCGCAGGCGCGGCTGGACTACGACAACGTGCCCAGCGTGGTGTTCTCGCATCCGCCGTTGGGCAGCGTGGGTCTGAGCGAGGAGGAGGCGCGCAAGCGCTTTGACAGGGTGAGCACCTACCACAGCCGGTTCCGGCCGATGCTGCAGGCGCTGGGCGAGGGCGAGCTGCGCACCGTGTTCAAGATGGTCTGCGCGGGCGAAGAGGAGAAAGTTGTCGGCATCCACCTGCTGGGTGAGAGCGCCGACGAGATCCTGCAGGGCTTTGCGGTGGCGCTGAAGGCCGGCATCACCCGGGCGCAGATGAACGACACGGTGGCCATCCACCCGACCTCGGCCGAGGAAGTGGTGCTGATGCGCTGACCGCGGAGCGCTGGCCGGTTTCATGCCGCTGGACGAGGCCGGATAATGGGCCGCCCATCTCCCCCTGCGATGCTGTCGTCCCGTGACTCCTTCTTCCCCGCCCGTGACCGGATCGCCGGTTGCGGGCTTGCCATCTGCTTCCTCGCCGCTGCCAAGCAGTTCCCGTCGCGTGCTGGTCAGCGGCCTGCTGATGGCCGGCGCCGGCGCCATCATGGCCTCGGGCAAGGCGGTGATCGTCAAGCTGGCCTACCGGCATGGCGTGGATGCCACCGCATTGCTGGCGCTGCGCATGCTGGTGGCGTTTCCGTTCTTCCTGGCGATGGGGATCTGGGCCGCGCGCCGGGCGTCGCCGTTGGCGCGCGGTGATCTGTGGCGGGTGGCGGTGCTGGGTTTTACCGGTTACTACCTGTCCAGCTATCTGGATTTCCTGGGCCTGAAGTACATCACCGCGACGTTGGAGCGACTGATCCTGTACTTGAGTCCGACGCTGGTGGTGCTGATCGCGCTGGTGGTGCTCAAACAGCGGCCGACGCGGCGGCAGGTGGCGGCGCTGGCGGTGAGCTATCTGGGCGTGTTGCTGGCCTTCGGCCATGACATCCGGCTTGATGGGGCGCGCACCTTGCTCGGTTCGGCGCTGGTGTTCGCCAGTGCGCTGAGTTACGCCGTCTATCTGTTCGGCAGCGGCCAGGCGGTGGCGCGGATCGGCGCGGTACGGCTGACGGCCTATGCCAGTACGGTGGCCTGCGTGCTGTGCATCGGCCAGTACCTGCTGTTCCAGCCGGTGGCGGCGCTGTGGACGTATGCGCCGCCGGTGTATGGGCTGTCGCTGCTCAACGGCACCGTGTGCACGGTGCTGCCGGTGCTGGCGATCATGGTCGGGGTCAAGCGCATCGGGTCATCGCTGGCCGCGCAGGTGAGTATGCTGGGTCCGGTTTCCACCATTGTGCTGAGTGTATGGCTGCTCGACGAACCGATGGGCCCGTGGCAGAGCGCCGGCACCTTGCTGGTGTTGGGCGGGGTGCTGCTGGTGGGCAGCGGCGTGGCGAAGAAACAATGAGTGCAGGGCCGGCTCCGGCAGTGGGTCACGCACGGATCTACCAGGTGATCCGGCAGATTCCGCATGGGCAGGTGCTGGGCTATGGCGAGGTCGCGGCCAGGGCCGGCTTGCCGGGGCGGGCGCGGCTGGTTGCCCGTCTGCTGGGCATGAACGACGATCCGGCGCTGCCCTGGCACCGGGTGCTGCGCTCGGACGGCCGCATCGCGATGGCCGAAGGCTCGGCCGGCTGGCACGAACAGAGCCAGCGCCTGCGTGCCGAAGGCGTGGTGGTCGAGAACGGGCGGGTCAGACGGCCGCGGCCCGCGCGCGATCTGGATGCGGCGGTCTGGGGGCCGGGCTAGACGCTGCGGCTATCATGTCGGCAATTCCAATGGATGCCGACATGTTTTCCCGACTGCCTACCATTACCCGGGCGCTGCTGATCGCCAATGTGGTGCTGTTCCTCCTGCAGCAGCCGTTCCTGCTGGGGAACGACACCTTCGCTCCGTTCATGCTGTGGCCGCTCAGCGAGCACGGCTTTGATGCGTTCTCGCCGGGGCAGAACTTCCAGCCGTGGCAGCTGCTGACCTACGGCTTCCTGCACGGCAGCTTCGGCCATCTGTTCTTCAACATGCTCGCGCTTTTCATGTTCGGTGCGCCGCTGGAGCAGACCTGGGGCGAAAAGCGCTTCCTGACCTATTACCTGGTGACGGTGGCCGGTGCCGGTGTCTGCCAGCTGCTGGTGGCCGCGCTGATGGGCGAGGGCGCTCCGGTGCTGGGCGCCTCGGGCGGGGTGTTCGGGCTGCTGCTGGCATTCGGCATGCTGTTCCCGAACCAGCGGGTGATGCTGCTGTTCCCGCCGATTCCGATGAAGGCGCGGACCTTCGTGATCGTGTTCGGCGCCATGGAGCTGATGCTGGGCTTCACCGGCTGGCAGCCGGGCGTGGCCCACTTCGCGCATCTGGGCGGCATGCTGTTCGGCTGGCTGCTGATCCGCTACTGGCGCGGGCAGCCGCCGTTCAAGCCGCGCGGGGGCGGCGGCAGCGGGCGGCCGAACCACCTGCGGCGGGTGAAGTAGGTCCGATCGAGGGCAAAGAAAAAGGCGCGGATTCCGCGCCTTTTCCATGTCCCGTATCAGCCGGCGGTCAACGCCAGATCCTGATCTGCTCGGCGTCGGTGCGCTGCATCGGCTGGCCCGGCTTGCAGCTGAAGCTGGCGCCGAAGGCCGGCAGGTTCGACAGCGGCGCGTTGCTGCGCCAGCGGCCCGGCGCATGCACATCGCTGGCCAGACGCTGCACCGCCTCGTTGGGCGAGAGCTGCGCCGGCCACAGGCCCGCCCACGCCTTGAAGAAGGCCTGCCTGTCGGCCGGCTTGGCATCGGGCTGCGCGGCGCTGAAGGCTTCCCAGGCGATCTCCACCCCCGAGATGTCGGCCATGTTCTCGTCACGGGTCAGCTGGCCGTTGACCTTGGCATCCTTCACGCCCGGGAACGGATAGGCGCTGTACTGGGCGGCGACGCGGTTGCCGATCAGTGTCCAGGCGGTCTTGTCGGCCGGCGTCCACCAGCTGCGCAGCTCGCCCCGGGCATCGATCAGCGCGCCCTTGGCATCGACGGCACGGCTGATCTCGTGGGCCACCAGCGCACCGTAGGCGCCGAACTTCTCCGCGGTGCTGGCCTTGTCGACGAAGATCGGCCCCTGCAGCACGGCGGCGGTGACGATCAGGCGGTTCTGCGCCAGGTCGTAGTTGATCGCCGGCTGCTGCGGCAGCACGTCCCAGCGACGGTCGGCGTTGCCCTTACCGATACGCTTCATTTCCTGGCCGTGGCGCCAGGTCGAGGCGATCAGCATGTTGCCGCCGAAGCTGCCGCGGCCCATCGGCTGCACGGTGTAGTCCAGATCGCGCAGCGGGGTGCCGATCTCGATCTTCAGTGCGGCCAGCTTGGCTTCGGCTTCGGCCTTGGCTTCAGCGCTGAGCCAGGTGCTGCGCTTGACGGCGGCCAGCTGCGCCTCGCGGATCTGGTCGACCATCACCCCGGCCTGGCGGCGGGCATCGCGGCTGAGGTAGGTGGCGGCGTACTCGTGGCCGAGCATCGGGCCGGCGGCGACGTTGATGGCGTCCAGCACCGCATCGGCGCGTGCCGGGGCGATGGTCTGCCCACGCAGCACCCTGCCACGGAACTCGAACGAAGCGTCGCGGAAGCCCTTGGACAGGTAGGGGGCCATCGCATCGCCCACGCGCCAGCGCAGGTAGGCCTTCCACTGCGCGGCCGGCAGCCGCGCGACCATGCCGTTGAGCTGCTGGAACAGGGCCGGATCGGCCATCGACACCAGGTCGTCGTTGACGCCTTGCGCCTTGAGGAATGCGTCCAGCTGCAGGTTGCGGTAGCGGCCCAGGTCCTTGGTCGGGACCGGCGCGTAGTTGTTGAACGGGTTGTTGATGTCGGCTACCGGCTGCGCGCTGCGCGCCAGCTCGGTTTCCAGCGCGATGACCTGCGCCGACTCGGCGTCGAGCTGGTTGGCCGGGGTGCCGGTCAGCGCCAGGATCTGCTTCACATAGGCACGGTAGCGGCCCATCAGCGCGACGGTGTCGGCATCGGTGCGGGTGTAGAACGCCGGGTCCGGCAGACCCATGCCGCCCTGCATGAAGTAGCCGATGTGGCGGTCCAGCGCCTTCAGGTCCACGTCCGGGGCGAAGTTGAAGGCCACCGGAATACCGACCTGGTGCAGCGCGGCGATCGAGGCCGGCACATCCTTGGCCTTCTTGATGGCGTTGATGCGGGTCAGCAGCGGCGCGATCGGCTTGGAGCCGTCGGCTTCCACCGCCGCCTCATCCAGGCCGCTGGCCCAGAAGTCGCCCAGCAGCTTCTGCACGTTGCCCTGCGGGGCATTCATCGCGCGATCAAGCAGCTGGCGCTGCTGGAGACGGGTGTTGCCGGCCAGTTGGCCCAGCGCGGTGACCGCGCCGGTCTGCGGCACCGGATTGGCCTTGAGCCAGTCGGCGTTGGCCACTTCGTAGAAATCGGTACAGGCGGCACTGGCCGCCGGGGCCCGGGCGGGAGCTTTCTTGCGGGCGGCCTCGGCATCGGAGCTGGACAGCACGGTGACCAGGCTCAAGGCCAGGGCAAGCGAAAGCGGGCGAACGTTGGGCATGTGATGCATATCCGCGGAAGGACAAAGTGGGCGGAGTTTAGCAAGCCGTGGCAAGGCCGAGGGAGCGCCATCGCCGCGTTGTGCGACCCGCGTCCTGAAGCGGCGGCGTGGCGATCGGAGATAAAAGAAGGCCCGGCAATGCCGGGCCTTCGGGTGTCACCTCACGGCGTGGCCGCGATTACCAGATCACCACCTGCTTGTCGCCGGTGCGGACCATCGGCGAACCGGCCTTGCACTGGAACGCGGCGGCGAAGGTCGGCAGGTTCGATGGCGCGCCCATCGCGCGGAACTGCGCCGGGGCGTGCGGATCGGTAGCCAGGCGGACCTTGGCGTTCTCCGGGGTGTACTTGGTACGCCACACGGTGGCCCAGTTGGCGAAGAAGCGCTGATCGCGGGTCAGCCCTTCCACCTTCGGATCCTCCTTGCCGGCCGTGGCCTTCTGCAGGGCGTCGTAGGCCGTGGCCAGACCGCCGAGATCGGCGATGTTCTCGCCCAGGGTCAGCTTGCCGTTGACGTTCTGCTCGCCCACCTTGTACTCGTTGAACTGGTTGACCAGCTTGCCGGTGCGGCTGGAGAAACCCTTGGCGTCGGCCGGGGTCCACCAGTTCTCGAAGTTGCCGGTCGGCCCGAAGCGGCTGCCCTGGTCGTCGTAGCCGTGGGTCATCTCGTGGCCGATCACCGCACCGATGCCGCCGTAGTTCAGTGCATCGTCGGCGTTCGGATCGAAGAACGGCGGCTGCAGGATGGCGGCCGGGAACACGATCTCGTTCTGCAGCGGGTTGTAGTAGGCGTTGACCATCTGCGGGGTCATGCCCCACTCGGTCTTGTCCACCGGCTGGCCGATCTTGCCCAGCGCCCACTTGTAGTTGAAGGCGTTGGCCGCGCGCACGTTGCCCAGGTAATCGTCGTGGGTGGTGTTCAGGCCCGACCAGTCACGCCACTTGTCCGGGTAGCCGATCTTCGGGGTGAAGGTTTCCCACTTGGCGATGGCCTTGGCCTTGGTCTCGTCGCTCATCCACGCCAGATTCTGGATGCGGTCCTTCAGCGCGTCGGCCAGGTTCTTCACCAGCACTTCCATCTTGGCCTTGGCTTCGGGCGAGAAGGCGACCTTGACGTACATCTGGCCGAAGGCTTCACCGGCGTTGTTTTCCAGCGTACCCAGCACCTGCTTCCAGCGCGGCTTGATTTCCTTCTGGCCGTTGAGTTCCTTGCCGTAGAACGCGTAGTTCTGCTGCACGAAATCGTTGCTCAGGTAGGGCGATGCGCTGTCCACGGTGTGGAAGCGCAGGTAGGCGCGCCACACGGCCGGATCGGTATCGCCGAGCATCTTGCTCACTTCCTGGTGGAAGGCCGGCATGGCCAGCGAGAACGTCGCCGGCGCGGCGATGCCCTGGGCCTGGAAGAACGCGCTCCAGCTGAAGTTCGGGGTCAGCTTGTCGGCGTCGGCCACGGTGACCGGGTTGTAATACAGCGACACGTCACGCGACAGCTCGACGCTGGACTTGGACGCCTTGGCCAGCCGGGTCTCGAACTTGATCACGTCCTCGGCCTGCTTGGCGGCGTCGGCCGCCGGCACGCCGGCCAGCTCCAGCACCTTGGCCACGTGGTCCTGGTAGGCCTTGAGCTTGTCGGCCTTGCCGGCCTCGGTGTAGTAGGTGGTATCCGGCAGGCCCAGGCCGCCCTGGCTGGCGTAGGCCATGTTCATGGTCGAATTCTTGAAGTCCGCCTCCGGGCCGAAGCCGAACAGCATGTTCTCGCCCTTGGCCGCGCTGCTGCGCAGGTAGTTGGCGATGGCGGCGGTATCGGTCAACGCATCGATCGCGGCCAGGTCGGCCTTCAGCGGGGTGATGCCCAGCGCATTGATCTTGGCTTCGTCCATGCCCGAGGCCCAGAAGTCACCGACGATCTTTTCGATGCCGGTGGCGTTCTTCATCGCCGCGGCCTGCTCGGCCAACTGGTGCTGCACGGCCACCGAGCGCTCGTCCAGGATGGTGAAGGCGCCCCAGCTGGTGCGGTCGGCCGGAATCTCGTTGGCATTGAGCCACTTGTCATTCACGTAGCCGCCGAAATCGGTGCAGGCGTCCTTGCTGGGATCCAGATCCGCGGCGCTGAAGGCGTTGTAGGCCGGCAGCTTGGATTCGTCCAGCTTCAGTTCGGTGGCGGCAGCGGCCGGCGCGGCGGCCGGAGCAACCGGGGTTTCTTCTTTCTTGCAGCCGACCAGCACGGCCGACACGGCCAGGGTCAGCAGTAGGATCTGCGGTTTGCGAGCGATCACGGGATAGGCCTCCAGGCCGGTTTCGGAGCACAGATGGGGCCGCGGGAGCCGGGGCCAACGCAGGAAGATACGCCTGAAACCGATGAGGAAAGGGTGTAGAAGGTCATGGGCCGCGAATGCGTTCGCCCGGGCCGCCGGTAGTGCTATACAGCGGCCATGACCAAGACAGCGAATCGTCCGTGGGACGCGATTGTGATCGGCGGCGGCCACAACGGCCTGGTCTGCGCCGCCTACCTGGGCAAGGCCGGCAGACGCGTGCTGGTGCTGGAGCGGCGCGACGTGGTTGGCGGTGCGGCGGTGACCGAGGAGTTCCACCCGGGTTTCCGCAATTCGGTGGCCGCTTATACCGTGTCGCTGCTGCAGCCCAAGGTGATCGCCGAGCTGGCGCTGGAGCGGCATGGCCTGCGGGTGGTGCCGCGGCGGATCAACAATTTCCTGCCCTTGCCGCAGGGCCGGTACCTGCTGGCCGGTGGCGGGCGCACGCAGGCCGAAGTGGCCAAATTCTCGGCGCGGGATGCCGAGCGGCTGCCGGCCTACGAGCGGCGTCTGGAGATTTTTGCCGATGTGCTGCGCGCATTTGCGCTGCAGGCGCCGCCCAATGTGAGCGACGGCGGCTGGCTGCAGGCGCTGCCAGAACTGTGGAAGGCTGGCAGGCTCGGACGGCAACTGCACTCGCTGGATGCGGCGCTGAAGCAGGAACTGCTGGACCTGTTCACCCTATCGGCGGCCGAGTATCTGGACCGCTGGTTCGAGAGCGCCCCGATCAAGGCACTGTTTGGTTTCGACGGCATTGTCGGCAATTACGCCAGTCCGTATACGCCTGGCACCGCCTACGTGCTGTTGCACCACGTGTTCGGCCAGAGCAATGGCGTTAAAGGGGCCTGGGGGCATGCCGTCGGCGGCATGGGCGCGATCACCCAGGCGATGGCGCGCGCGGCCTTGGCGGCGGGGGTGGAGATCCGTACCGGAATGGGCGTTGCGAAGGTGCTGGTCGAACAGGGCAGGGTGGTCGGCGTGGTCACCGGCAGCGGCGAAGAACTGCACGCCAACGCTGTCGTCGCCAACGTCAATCCGAAGCTGCTGTACGAGCAACTGTGTGATCCGGCCGATGTGCCCGTCGCCATGCGGGAGCGCATGCACAACTGGCGTTGTGGATCGGGCACATTCCGCATGAACGTGGCGTTGTCGCGGCTGCCAGACTTCCGCGCGCTGCCCGGGCCGGGCGACCATCTCACCGCCGGCATCATCCTTGCCCCGGGCCTGGACTACATGGATCGCGCGTATCTGGACGCACGCCAGTACGGCTGGTCGCGCGAGCCGGTGGTGGAAATGCTGATCCCCAGTACCCTGGACGACTCGCTGGCGCCGCCGGGACAGCACGTGGCCAGCCTGTTCTGCCAGCACGTCGCGCCGCAACTGCCCGAGGGGCGCAGCTGGGACGATCACCGCGAGGAAGTGGCCGACCTGATGGTCGCCACGGTCGACAAGTACGCCCCGGGTTTTGCCGATTCCGTATTGGGCCGGCAGATCCTGAGTCCGCTGGATCTGGAGCGAACCTTCGGCCTGATCGGAGGCGATATCTTCCATGGCGCGTTGAGCCTCAACCAGCTGTTCAGTGCCAGGCCGATGATCGGCCAGGCCAACTATCGCGGTGCGATCCCGGGCCTGTATCTGTGCGGCTCCGGCACCCATCCCGGCGGCGGCGTCACTGGAGCGCCGGGGCACAATGCGGCGCGGGAGATACTGAAAGACAACGGCCGCTGATGCGGCCGTTGGGGATGGTTCCGGAACGTGTTCAGCGCTTTCCTGCGCCCTCGTTCAGCTTTGGCATTGCGTCCTCCGTGACCGGTTCTGGAGCATCCACCTGTGGCGCCACCTGGGGAATGCGCGAGTGCTTGTCAGGCGCGGCCGGCACCTGCTCCACACCGCCGATATCCACCCGCGCCACTCGCGGCTTCATCCAGATCGCGTCATGCCAGGCCTGGTACTGCTTCGGATCCCAATAGCGGTCGTCGTAGAACTTTGTTGCGTCGATCTCCTCCATGCTGCCGGCAGGACCGGGCACGTAGATCTTCAAGTTGCCGGCGAAGCCCGTACGGCTGCCTGTCACGGCTTTTCGCTCCTTGCGGATCTCGTTGGCGATTCGTGGGAGTGCCGCCTCGTCTCCATAACGCGCGTAGATATCCTGCCCCAGACTGATCGCGCGCTCCCGCTGTGCTTCGTCGAGAGCCGCCCAGTAACGTTCGCGGAGCTCGAGAAATCCCTCGTAACCGCGCTCTGCGGCCATATCCATCCAAGCGTAAGCGGCTGACTTGTCCTGTGGGGTACCCGTACCATTCCACAGCATCTCAGCCACCATGCCCTGCGAGGGCTTGTCTGCGTAATACGCAGCCCGCTGAAAAAACTTGAAGGCGTCATCGAGCTTTCCGGCTTGGCGCTTTTCCAGCGCCAGCAGCCTGAAGCGCAGATCCGGATGGCCATTGAGGAAGCCGGCGCTGATCATCAGCGCATCCTGGGTTGGGTCCTCAGTCAGGGGGGCAGTGTTCTTTCCGGCCCAGGCCAGGTCGGTGCTGGCCATTGCCAACAGTAGAACGGTGAGGGTGGCGGCGCTTCTACGCATCTGTGGTTTCCTTGGTGCTGTCCATGTCGTCGGGGGATATTGGGTGGTCGAAACGTTGGGCGAAATTGCCGAAAGTCACTCTCTCCGGCGGAACGAAGGGGCGTGAACGCCCCTTCGTTGCCCTCTGCCAGGACGTATCTGGCGCGCGGATGTGACGGCGTTCAGGTGCCGTCGATCGCCGGGGCGGGGCCTCCCACGCTGACCTTGCCTTCGCCGATGTGGCGATTGAAGAAGTTCAGCATTTCCGTGTAGACCTTCACCCGGGCTTCTTCGCCGTAGAAACCATGCATTTCACCTGGCTGGATGATGATCCCCTCCGGTTTGTTGCCCGCTTCGGTCAGGGCTTTGGCCATCAGTTCAGTCTGTTCCGGCGGTGTCCGCACATCACGTGCGCCAGCAGCGAGGTAAACAGGAATCTTCACCTCGGCGGCGCGGCGCGCCGGTGAGTTCTGCGCCCAGATGCTCGCATCAGTACCGTGGGTGCGGCGCAGGAAGCGCTGGCCATTCGCGCTATCGGGAATGTCGCCACGCTTGAACATCATGTCGATGTCGTACACGCCGACGTAACCGAAGGTGCATTTGAACAACCCGGGCTCGCGGATCGGTGCCATTAGTGATGAATAGCCGCCGAAACTGCCGCCGTATATACAGATCCGGTTGCGATCCGCATGGCCGTTGTCGATCGCCCAATGTGTGGCATCGAGGATGTCATTCTGGATACCTTGGCCCCATTGCTGATGGCCCGCGTTCTCGAACGCCTTGCCGTATCCACCAGATCCGCGGAAATTGACTTGCAGCGTGGCGTAACCGCGGCTGGCGAACAATTGGGCTTCGGGGTTGTAGCCCCAGTTGTCGCGGGGGCCGATCGGTCCGCCATGCGGATTGACGATCAGTGGCAGATTCTTGCCGTCGCTGCCGTTGGGGATGGTCAGATAGCCATAGATGGCGCGGCCATCACGCGCAGTGAAAGAAAAGGGGCGCGTGGTTGCCAGCTTCTTCGGATCCAGATGCGCTTGGCGCGTCATCAGAAAGCGGGCTTTGCCGCTGTCGCGGTCGTACAGGTAAAGCTCGCCTGGATTGGCGTCGCTGTAGACCGACACCAGAATTTTCCGGCCATCTTCGGTATAGCTGGAAAAATCCACCATCTGCCCATCGAAAGCGGCTGCCAGCGATGCATACAACTCCGCATCCGGGTGCGATTCATTGAGCATCGTCACTTTCGGGGCGCCGGCCTCGGTCACCACGGCCAGGGGTGTATTGCGGTCGGTAGACCATATCACTCGGGAAACCTCGGCCACCGGATCGGCAAACAGCTGGCGGAATTCGCCGGTAGTGGTGTCCAGGGTGCCCATGGCCGCTGGCGCCTTGCCGTCGTCTTGGCTGGCGTACACGATTCCATCGTCCGTGGTGCGGTCCACCCAGAGATGCTTGCCATCGGTCTTGGAGGCGTTCACCAGGGTCCAGTTCTGGCCGTCGCGGCGATACAGCTCAGTGCGCTCGTCGTATTCGCCGGATTCGTCACGGCTGGAGGAACACACCGCAAAGCGCGGTTCCTTGGCGGCGTCCAGGGCGATGGAACAATTGGACTTCGGCGCGCGGCCAAGCGAGGTGCGGCGGCCGCTGACGGTATCCACCCGGTACACCTCCGTGCCCGCGCCTTCCGTTGAGCGCGGATATCGGGCCTGCATTATCACATTGCGGTCGTCGCCCTTGAGCGAGTCAAGCAGGGAGTAGCTCTCGGCCCCCACCGTCTTGCCGCGCTGGGTGGCGTCACGGGTGCCGTAGAAGATGACAGGCACAGGCTGCGTGCCATCGGCGTTCACCGCAAACCATTCGCCGGTATTGAACGGCTGGGCGAAGCCGCCCATCTTCTTTACCGCGTTGAACATCAGCCTGTCAGGCGAGATCCACTGGAAGGAGCCGACGCTCTTCTTGTCCGGCAGCTGGTTGACCTTCAGTACCTTCAGGTCCGAGGTCCGCAACACGGTGAGGACATCCTGATCACCATGATCGACGGTGACCGCGAGGTATTCACCGTTCGGGGATATGCGTGCATTGCCATAGGCGGCATGCCCCATGAAATCCTTGACCGAGTACTGCTGCGCGTGTGCGCTACCGGCGCCGGCCAGTGCGATCGCCAGCATCAGAGGGGTGAGGTACTTCAAATCCATACTCCTTGGATGACGGGTGTAGGAAAACGGAGCCCGGCATTTAGCCGGGCTCCGTGTGTCACGAAAGTGGCCCTATCAGAAACGGTAGGACACGGTCAGGTTGTAACGGCGGCCCAGCGGATCCGCGCCGATGTACTGCTGGAAGTACGGGTAGGCGGTATAGGTCGGATCTTCGCGGAACTGGTTGTTGGTCAGGTTGATGACCGTGAACTCGGCGCGTACGTTCGGGGTGAACTTCTTGCCGACCTGCAGGTTGTAGACCATCCACGGTGCCAGGCGCTTGTCCCACGCATTGTTCCAATTGGAACCGATACGGGTACCGAACAGGGTCACCGCCCAGTCGTCGCGGCTCCAGCCCAGGGTGCCGCGGGCACGGCTGCGCTGGCTGTAGTCGAACAGCGGCAGGTCACGGTAGTCGGTCAGCGTATCGTCGTCGTTCTCCTGGTACTTGTTGGTCAACACCAGCGAGTAGCCCAGGTCCAGCTTGAAGGTGCCCAGACGGTCGGTGTCGTAGGAGTACTTGAACGAGGCGTCAATGCCGCTGGTTTCCTGCAGCGCTGCATTGATATAGGCGGTGTTGATCTTCTGGATGCGGCCATCCAGCGTCGTGCCCGGTGCGCTGGTGCGCGTGACCAGCGAGGTGAGGTTCTGGCAGTACGCCGAATCCATGCTGTACTCAAACGCCGAGCCATCAGGACGCGTGCCCAGGCGGCAGTTCGCTTCGTTCTGCAGCAGGTAGGTAGAGCTGAGCTGCGTGGAAGCATCCTGCAGGCGGATCTTGTAGTAGTCCACCGTGAGCGACATGTTGTCGACGATGTCCCACACGAAGCCGGCACCCCAGGACTTCCCTTCCTCTTCCTTCAGCAGCGGATTGCCGGCAATCAACGACTGTGCCTGGTAGAGCGTGATGTCATTGGTGGTATTGCACTGAGCGCGGGTACGCCCCGGCGTGCCCGCTGCCTGGCCCAGACCGGTGCCCGAACGGCAGCTGTATTCGTCCAGGATGGTCGAGAAGGACGCGGCACCCTGGGCATAGACCAGCTGCATGTCCGGAGCGCGGAAGCTGGTGGCATACGAGCCGCGGAGCAGCAGGTTGTCGAACGGACGGAATTCCAGGCCGATGTTGTAGGTCTTGGCGTCGTCTACCGCGGTGATGTCGTCGTATTTGTCCCAGCGGCCGGCGAGGTTCATCGACAGGTTGCTGAAGATCGGCACGCGGAATTCGGCGCCGACGGCATAGCGGTCACGCGAGCCGTGGGTTTCGCCAGAGCTGGTCAGGTTGTAGATCGTGTTCTCGTCGATCGGACGGGTCTGATCGGTGCGGTAGTCGCTGACCAGGTCGGTCGTCTGGCGGGTGGCTTCAAGCACTGCGGCAAAGCCCAGCGGACCCGCCGGCAACTCGAACAGGTCGCCGCTGACGTTGAAGTTGGCCGTACCGGAGGTGGATTCGGCTTTGTTCTTGACCCGCGTGGCGAACGAGCGGTAGATCTCTGGGGTGATCGGCGCGTTCCAGCGGTCCAGATTCAGATTGTAGACAGGGTAATTGCCGTTGTAGCCCAGCTGCGGGCCCAGGAAGTAATCGTGGACAGCCTTGGCCAGCAGGCGCGGGCGATCGGCTTCGTACTCGTACTTGCCGTAGTTGACGCTGGCTTCCCAGTCGAAGCGGTCGGCGATGGTGCCGGTCACGCCCAAGGTGATGTCGTAGGTCTGCTCGTCGTACAGCGTCGAAGCAGCTTCGTTGCCGCCGAGTTCGGACGGCATGAATACGCGCTGCAGCTGAATCAGGTCCTTGAGCGTGGCATCGTAGTAGGCACTGGTGGCCGCACCGGTCGGGCTCTTGGTGAAACGGTCGCCCGACGTGCCCCAGAATTCGGTACCGCCGGACGCCTTGGCGTCGGTGGTGTAGTAACTGACGTTGCCGAAGCCCTGGATGTTGTCGGTGAAATCGAACGTGCCCGAGAAATAGCCGCTGTAAGAGTTGTTCTTGTTCGAGATCGAGCGGCTGGCGCTGCTGTCGTAGCTACCGCAGTAGGTGCCGCGCGCGGGCGTAGTCACCGTGGTGAAGCCCAGCGCATCACAGGCTGCGGCGTCATACACCACGTTGTGGTTCCGGATGTGGCCGTTGAGGCCGGCGGCGCTCAGTGCCACCAGGCTCAGGCCCGGGTTGACCGCGATGCCATACGGATTGTTGCGGGTGTCAGCCAGGACATCGCGCTGGCTGGCGAACACAGGTTCGTTGGCGTTGTACTGGAACGCATACATCGCCGTCCAGCGGTCGCCGGTGGTGCCACCGGTGTATTCGAGCTTGAAGCTGTCGCCGCCACCTTCCTCGGTGGTGCCGGCGCTCAGGCGGATTTCGTTGCCGTCATAGTTCTTGCGGGTGACGATGTTGACCACACCGGCAACCGCGTCAGAGCCGTAGATCGCCGAGGCGCCGCCCGTCAGCACTTCCACGCGCTCGACGATCGCGCTCGGGATTGCCTTGATGTTGACCACGTTGTTGTCGCGGTTGTAAGGCTGCGGGTACTGCGCCGGGCGGCGGCCGTTGATGAGGGTCAGGGTGTAGCCCGGGCCCAGGTTGCGCAGGTTCACTACCTGGGCGTTCGGCGTGAAGCCGGTGACGGCCAGGTCGCCGGTGAACGAACTGGTGGTGTTCTGGGTCAGCGTCTGCAGCATGTCGCCGACGGTCTGGAAACCCTCGCGGTCGATATCTGCACGGGTGATGACCGTGACCGGAGCCGGACCTTCTACGTCCACGCGCTTGATGCGCGAACCGACGACCGAGACACGATCAAGGTTGGTTGCCTTCTCGCCACTGGCAGCGGCTTGGTCTTGGGCAAAAGCGGCGCCCGGCAAAATGATCGCTGTCAGTAGAGCGCTGCTCAGCACATTGCGCTTGAATGAATTGGTCTTGCTGCTCTGCACGTGTATCTCTCCCTTGGAGTCTAGAATCGGCGGTACATGCTTAGTGGCCAAGTTGGCAATGAAGTCGCCTTGGTCGCCTTCATGAACGTAACCTGACATTAACGAATAATTCATGGAAATGCACTAATTTTGAAAATGTTTCATAGGAAACCTGTGGTATGAAATCAGCCTCTCCATTTGCCTCGTTGGCCTCCCATCGCGTCCAGAAGGGCCTCTCCCCCCATCCCCGCATCCGCAATGTCATTGCGGTGGGCTCGGGCAAGGGCGGGGTGGGCAAATCCACCACGTCGGTGAACCTGGCGTTGGCGCTGAAGGCGTTGGGTGCGCGGGTCGGGGTGCTGGATGCGGACATCTATGGTCCAAGCGTGCCGGCGATGCTTGGCTTGAGCGGTCGTCCGGAAAGTCCGGACAACAAGACCATCGAGCCGTTGCGGGCGTTCGGTGTGGAGGCGATGTCGATCGGCTTCCTGATCGAGGAAGACTCGCCGATGATCTGGCGTGGACCGATGGCGACCACGGCGCTGACCCAGCTGTTCAACGACACGCTGTGGGACGACCTGGACGTCCTGCTGATCGACCTGCCGCCGGGCACCGGTGACATCCAGCTGACGCTGTCGCAGAAGATTCCCGTTGCCGGTGCGGTGATCGTGACCACGCCGCAGGACATCGCCACGCTGGATGCGCGCAAGGCGCTGAAAATGTTCGAAAAAGTCGAAGTGCCGGTGCTGGGCGTCGTCGAGAACATGGCCGTGCACACCTGTTCGAACTGTGGCCATGTCGAGCATCTGTTCGGCGAAGGCGGCGGCCAGCGCATCGCCGAGCAGTACGGTGTGCCGTTGCTGGGCTCGCTGCCGCTGGATATCGGCATCCGCGAGCAGGGGGATGCCGGCACGCCAATTGTCGCGGCGGCACCGGAATCAGCGGCGGCGCAGGCCTACCTGGCTGCGGCACGACGGATGGTGGAGGAACTGGACAAGCGTCCGCGCGCCAGCATTCCGATCAGCGCCTCGTTGCTCTGAGGGCGCTCTGCGCAAGGGGCCGGCATCCGGCCCCTTCCTATATATAGGTGATGAGGATTCGCGGCTGTGGTCTGGTGCCGGGCCTGGGCTAGAATCGACCACCCCAGCCGCAGGCATGTTGCGGCGCAACGAAACCAGGATCACACTGAATGAGCATCAAGAGCGACCGCTGGATCCGCCGCATGTCCGAGCAGCACGGCATGATCGCGCCGTACGAGGCCGGCCAGGTGAAGCAGGTGGATGGCCAACGGATCGTCAGCTACGGCACCTCCAGCTACGGCTATGACGTGCGTTGCTCGCGCGAGTTCAAGGTGTTCACCAACATCAACTCCACCATCGTCGATCCGAAGCATTTCGATCCGAAGAGCTTTGTCGATATCGAGGCCGACGAGTGCATCATCCCGCCGAACAGCTTCGCGCTGGCCCGCACCGTGGAGTATTTCCGCATTCCTCGTGACACGCTGGTGGTGTGCCTGGGCAAGAGCACCTACGCGCGCTGCGGGATCATCGTCAACGTGACCCCGCTGGAACCGGAGTGGGAGGGGCATGTGACGCTGGAGTTCTCCAATACCACGCCACTGCCGGCGCGCATCTATGCCAATGAAGGCGTGGCGCAGATGCTGTTCTTCCAGGCGGACCGGGACGACATCTGCGAAACCTCGTACAAGGATCGCGGCGGCAAGTACCAGGGCCAGACCGGGGTGACCCTGCCGCGCACCTGATGGTGGCCGTGGGGCGATACGAAAAAGGGCGCGGAATTCCGCGCCCTTCTGCTTTCCGGTCGTTGCGGCGGCTTACTTGCCGCGGCCGAACAGCATGCCGATGCCCACCGCCACCAGGATCGCCGGCCACCAGGTGGCCAGCATCGAGCCGATATTGCCGTTGATCCAGCCCAGGTTCTTGGCCAGGAAAAACAGGCCGACGATGATCAGGATCAGGGCGGCGATCAGGTTGGAGCGCATCGGCTGGTGTGTCCGTCGGTGAAGGTGGCCTATCGTAGCCGCTGCCGCCAGATTTCGACACGCTGGGTCAGCACATCGGCATCAAAGCGCTGCGCCTTGCCGCTGCCCCACACCGGCCCCGGCCAGGCGGCGTCGTTCTCGTTGCGCCCGATCAGGTGGATATGCAGCTGGCGCACGATATTGCCCAACGCGCCGATATTGATCTTGGTGACGTTGGGCTTCTGCCTCAGGTGCTGCGAGATCTGGTTGATCTCGGCCAGCAGCAGGCGCTGCTGACCGCCATCCAGATCGATCCACTCGCTGGCGTTGGCCACGCGCGGGACCAGCACGATCCACGGAAAACGGTCGTCGTTCATCAGCCGGATCTGGGACAGGGGGCCGTCAGCGATCAACACGCTGTCGGTCGCCAGGCGGGAATCGAGTTCGAAATCGGACGTCACAGCTTCGGTCATCGCAGGTTCTCGCTGAAGAAGGCCAAGGTACGTTCGCGCGCCAGTGTGGCGCTGGGGGCGTGGTAATGCGGGTCGGCCTCGCGGTTGAAGGCGTGGCCGGCCGGGTACACATATACCGGCATTGCCGGTTGCTTTTCACGGTGCGCTGCAACGGCGGTGGCAGGGATCGAGGGGTCCTGGTCGCCAAAGTGGAAGATGGCCGGGGCTTTGAAGGGCGTGTCGAGAAACGGCACATTGCGCGCCCCGTAGTAGCTGGCCGAGGGCAGGCCCAGCCGTTGCGCGGCCAGCAGCGCGATGGTGCCCCCCCAGCAATAGCCGACCGTGCCGACCTTGCCATAGGGCGCCAATGCCGCAGCGGCGGCGTGGACCACGGTCACGGCGCGGTCCACCCCCAGCGCTTCCACCAGTGCCTTGCCGCGTGCGGTGCCGGCGGTGTCGTAGTCCAGCTCCAGGCCGGGTTCGAGCAGGTCGAAGAAGGCCGGGGCCAGCACCGCATAGCCGTCGGCGGCGTACTGCCCGGCGACAACGCGGATATGGGCGTTGGCGCCGAAGATCTCCTGGATCACCACCAGGCCGCCGCGCGGCGTGGTGGCGGGCAGGGCTTGCCAGGCACGGACCGGGCCGGCGGCGCCGGGAAGATCGATCCACTGGGACATGGGTGGACTCCTTTGCGGGGCTGCCAATTAACGCATGCCCTTGTTCAGCATGGTGCCGGATGTGCCGGCTGACGACCGGTATAATCGCCGCCTTTCCGGCCCTGCGGCCCTTCGGCTCCGGCCCCCAGAATTCTGTGAACATGTCCCAGCTGAACCCCAAAGTCGGCTTCGTCAGCCTTGGCTGCCCGAAAGCCCTCGTCGATTCCGAGCGCATCCTCACCCAGCTGCGGGTGGAGGGCTACGACATCGTCCCGTCCTATGACGCGGCCGACGTGGTGGTGGTCAATACCTGCGGCTTCATCGACTCGGCCGTGGCCGAATCGCTCGATGCCATTGGCGAGGCGATGAACGAGAACGGCAAGGTCATCGTCACCGGCTGCCTGGGCAAGAAGGGCGACATGATCCGCGAGCATTACCCGGACGTGCTGTCGGTCTCCGGTCCGCAGGACTACACCACGGTGATGGAGGCGGTGCATGCCGCGCTGCCGCCCAAGCACAACCCGTTCGTGGATCTGGTCCCGGACTACGGCATCAAGCTGACCCCGCGGCATTACGCCTATCTCAAGATTTCCGAAGGCTGCAACCACCGTTGCAGCTTCTGCATCATTCCCTCGATGCGCGGCGATCTGGTGTCGCGTCCGGTTGACGAGGTGCTGCGCGAGGCCGAGCGTCTGGTCAAGGGGGGCGTACGCGAGCTGCTGGTGGTGTCGCAGGACACCTCGGCCTACGGCGTGGACCGCAAATACGCGCCGGGCACCTGGCGCGGCAGGGAATACGCCACGCGGATGAAGGCGCTGTGCGAAGGTTTGAGCGAGCTGGATGCCTGGACCCGCCTGCACTACGTCTACCCGTACCCGCACGTGGACGACGTGGTGCCGCTGATGGCCGAAGGCAAGATCCTGCCGTACCTGGACATCCCGTTCCAGCACGCCAGCCCGCGCATCCTCAAGCTGATGAAGCGTCCGGGCGCGGTCGACAAGACCCTGGAGCGGGTGCTGCGCTGGCGGCAGATCTGCCCGGACATCACCGTGCGCTCGACCTTCATCGTCGGCTTCCCGGGCGAGACCGATGCCGAGTTCGAGCAATTGCTGGATTTCCTCGATACCGCCCAGCTCGACCGCGTCGGCGCGTTTGCCTACTCGCCGGTGGAAGGCGCCACCGCCAACGACCTCCCGGACCCGGTGCCGGAGGACGTGAAGCAGGAACGTCTGGCCCGTTTCATGGAGAAGCAGGCCGCCATTTCCGCCGCCAAACTCGAAGCCAAGATCGGCAGCGTGCAGCAGTGCCTGATCGACGGTATCGAAGACGGTATCGCGGTGGCCCGCTCCAAGGCCGATGCCCCGGAAATCGATGGCCTGGTGCATATCCAGAACGCCGATGAAGCCAAGCTGCACGTAGGCCAGTTCGTCAATGTCCAGATCACCGACAGCGACGAGCATGACCTGTTCGGTGACGCGGTCATCGAGCACGCCAAGCCGGCGTTCGACCTCAGGGTGCTGTGACCGGATCGGTCATGGCTCCAGGCGCTGGCAACGGCCGGCGCCGCTTCATCGCCCCGCCCCGCGGGGAGGTGGCGGCAGCGTGTTTCACGCATCCGCTATTCGCCGACTTTGGTGCCTGTCGCGACTGGATGACGGCCCCGGCGTGGCCCACCATCGCCGCGCTCAACGCGCGCATGCCACCGTCGGGCAAGCGGTTCGTGGAGCAGGACGGTGCATTGTTGGTCGACGGCCTGCATTACGAGACCCGTATCGCGCAGGGATACATCGCCACGCGCCCGCAGAACTGGCATGACCTGTTCAATGCGATGGTCTGGGTGCGTCATCCGGCCATCAAGCATGCCCTCAACCTGCAACAGTGCCGGCACATCGCGCAGATGGGGCCGGGCGAGCGCAATCGTGCGCAGCAGGCGCTGACCCAGTTCGACGAGACCGGGGTCATCGTGCGGGTACGCGACAGCCGTCTACTCGATGCCTGGGACACGCACGAGTGGCCCCGGCTGTTCCATACCCATGCCGCGCAGTGGCGCAATGGCGATATCGCGGTTGCCGCGGTCATCGGCCATGCGCTGATGGAGCAGATGCTGGTGCCGGGACGGTTGCTGGTTGGCAAGTGCGTGGTGGTGCGGGCGGGAGAGGATCTTGCCTGCGTTGCGCGTGTCGCCGCGGCCATTGCCGATGGCGCTGTTCTTGCCACGCCCGCCGAACTGCGGCCCTTGCCCTTGGCCGGCATTCCCGGCTGGCACCCCCGGCAGGATCCGGATTTCTATGCGCAGGCCGACTACTTCCGCACGCTGCGCGACGGACGCTCCTATCCTCCGGCACTGCGCTGAGGTCGCAACGTCGCTGCGCAGATCGGGTTGACGCACTGGTTCTGCCAGCTGAGCGTGATCGTGTAGCGGCGCGCGCGCAACCGCTCCGCGCGCTTGTCAGAACGCGATGTCGCGGCTCTCGCCAGCGAACGCCAAGGTCAGTCCGCCCGGACCGATGTTCATCATCCCGGTGATGCTCATCGGCAGCAGATGCAGACTGACCTTCTCCTGCGCGCAGGCGGCGCGCAGCTGTTCCAGCGCGGGCGAACCGTGCAGATCCTGCAGGGGGCCGGCGTAGGAGATGATCACGTGCGGCGCGTACAGGCCGCGTTGCACCTGGCGGGCGGCAACCGCGAACAGGCGGGCCCATGCGTCAGCGCGTCCACGGCACTTGGCGACCGGGCGGGTATCGCCCTGGCGGCCCAGCACGATGGGTTTGATATCCAGCGCGCCGCCCAGCAGCACGCTGGCCAGGCTGATGCTGCGATCGCCGCGCACCCGCGAGCGGGCGCGTGCGTAGCCCAGGTTGTCGGGCACGTAATACGTGTGGGTGGCGTCGATGATGCGCTGCAGTTCGCCGCGGATGTCCTTGGCCGGCACCTGCGCGCGCAGCAGGTCCTGCAGCACCATGGCGGGAATGCCGGAGCCGGCAAACATGTTGCGTGTGTCGATGACCCGGAACTGGAACGGACGGGCGATACCTTTTTCCTGGCGGGCCTGGCGGATGGCGCTGGTGGCCAGCAGGCTGCCGTGGCTGGCAGCCTCGTGGATCGGGCTGCGGCTGGCGGTGATGGTCAGGCAATAGACCGAGTCGTAGTCCAGCGCGAAGTGTTCCAGGAAGAAACGGCTCATCTGTGCCGCATCCAGCGGCAGGGACTGTCCGGTGGCGCCTTCGCCGTTGGCGTTCTCGCGCATGTAACGGGCGGTGGCGCTGGCGTCATGCTGGTCGATGTAGGTGGTGCTGCCGATCCGGATCGGAATCGGAATCACCGCCACATCCGCGCTGGCGAGAAAAGCCGGCGCCACATCGCAGGAGGCATCGATCACGATGCCGGTGCGCGCCGGGCGGCGCGGGTTGCTGCTGAGGTCACCGCTGGCTGTGGTTTTTTCCGGGTCAAGCACCTGCATCTGGCGTCCTTTCGCGATGGCTAACCGCGAAGAAAAAACATGCGGCAGGGGCGCGGGTCAAATACACGATGACCGGACGCGGCAGGAGGCTCACATCCCCTTGATTCCATGGTGCACGCGTGGTTTCTGCATGCGCTGGCGTATGTGCGGATTGCGCGAATTTTCGGCGCGGTCAGTCCGGCGCATAGTGGATGGACAGCACGGCGAAGGTGTGTGGTCCGGCGGGCAGCTCCACGGTGAATTCGTCATCGACGCGCTTCTTCAGCAGCGCGCGCGCCAGCGGCGAATCGATGCTGATCCAGCCGGCGGGCGCGTCGGTTTCATCCGGACCGACGATGCGATAGATCACCGTTTCGCCCGAGTCCACGTTCTCCAGTTCGACTGTCGCACCGAAGAACACCGCGTCCGGATCACTGGGCCGGGTATCGACCACGCGCAGTGCTTCCAGCCGTTTGCTGAGGTAACGCACGCGGCGGTCGATCTCGCCCAGCTGCTTCTTGCGGTAGGTGTATTCGGCGTTCTCCGAACGGTCACCTTCTGCGGCGGCGGCGGCCAGTGCCTTGACCACTTCCGGCCGGCGCTGCCGCCACAGCTCATCGAGCTCGGCCTTCAGCCGCGCATGGCCCGGCGCGGTGATCAGTGCGGTACTTTTTTCAGCGGGAGGGCGCCAGCGGCTCATGGAGTCAGCGCTTTCCGCCGAAGATGCCACCGAGGATGCCGCGCACGATCTGGTTGCCCAGCTTGGTGCCGACGGTGCGGGTGGTCTGCTTGGCCATGGTTTCGAGCATGCCCTGGCGGCGCCTGGTGCCGAAGATCGCATCCTTGATCGCCTGGCCAAAGCCGCTGTCCTGTTCGTCGTCCTGCTCGCGGGTGCGGGCCTTGGGGGCGTCGGCCTGTTCCACCACCTTCTGCGCACGCTGGGCCAGCCGTTCGGCGGCCGATTCGCGATTGATGGCGGTGTCGTAGCGGGTGCCGACCGGGCTGCCTGCGCGTACCTGCGCACGCTCCGCCTCGGTGATCGCGCCCATGCGGCAGCGCGGCGGCGCGATCAGGGTTTTCTGTACCGGCGAGGGAATGCCCTTGTCCTGCAGCGTGGAGACCAGGGCTTCGCCGGTGCCCAGCTGCGAGAGCGTGGCGGTGACATCCAGTTTGGGGTTGGGCACGAAGGTCTCGGCGGCGGTCTTGACCGCCTTCTGGTCGCGCGGCGTGAACGCGCGCAGTGCATGCTGCACGCGATTGCCGAGCTGGCCCAGGATGTTGGCGGGTACGTCATCGGGAAACTGCGAGCAGAAGTACACGCCCACGCCCTTGGAGCGGATCAGCCGCACCACCTGCTCAATGCGCTGCGCCAGCGCCGGCGGGGCATCGTCGAACAGCAGGTGGGCCTCGTCGAAGATGAACACCAGTTTGGGCTTTTCCAGGTCGCCCACTTCCGGCAGTGTTTCGAACAGCTCCGACAGCAACCACAGCAGGAAGGTCGAATACAGGCGCGGCTTGAGGATCAGCTGGGCGGCGGCGAGGATGCCGATCACGCCGCGGCCGTCGTGGTTGACGCGCATGATCTCGGCCAGCTCCAGTGCCGGCTCGCCGAAGAAGGCTTCGCCGCCGTCCTGCGACAGGCGCAGCAATGCACGTTGGATCGCCGCCACCGACTGCGCGCTGACCAGTCCGTACCCGGTGGAGATGTCCTTGCGCTCCTCGGCGACCAGGTTCAACAGCGCGCGCAGATCATCCAGGTCCAGTAGCAGCAGGCCGCGGTCGTCGGCCAGCTTGAACACGATATCGAGCACACCGGCCTGGGTGTCGTTGAGCTCCAGGATGCGCGCCAGCAGGGTCGGGCCCATCTCGCTGACGGTGGTGCGTACCGGATGGCCGAGTTTGCCGTACAGGTCCCAGAACACGGTGGGACTGGCGGCCGGCGCGTAGCCTTCCACACCGATGTCGGCCGCGCGCTGGGCCAGCTTGTCACTGATCTCGCCGGCGACCGCCAGACCGGCCACATCGCCCTTCACGTCGGCCAGGAACACAGGCACGCCGATCCGCGAGAAGCCCTCGGCCAGCGTCATCAACGTCACCGTCTTGCCGGTGCCGGTGGCGCCGGCCACCAGGCCGTGGCGGTTGCCAAAACGCGGGAGCAGGGTGACGGCGATGTCGTCGGTGACGCCTTTGCCGAGCAGGATCGGGTCCATGGAGGCACTCATAGATGAACGAAGGGGATTCTACCGGCCGACTATATCGGCGCCGCAGCCATGTTGCCCCCGGGCAAGCGGGGCGGCTACCCTGCCTGACCCTTCGCGTGCAGTGCTGCTGATGTCCGTTTCCCTGTCTTCCCTCCGCACCTGGCCGCTGCTGCTGGCGACCAGCCTGTTGATCGCCGCTCCTTCGGCCCACGCGCTGTCGGCCCGTGACCAGGCCAAGGTGAGCGCTCTCCACGAGCGCATGACCGCCGCGGAAAAGCGCTATACCGATGCGCTGGTGCTGATGGACAACGCCGATCCCAAGGGCAGTAGCGAGGGCGATGCGGCGCTGGAGGACATGGAAGACGTGATCGCCGACTGCATCGCGCAGAAGGGCTGCCAGGTCGGTGGTCTGCTTGCCACCTACAAGCGCCTGCTCAAGCAACGCGCGGACAGCGCCGGGGAGAGCGACGGTGATGAGGCCATCGGTCCGCTGGAAGCCGATCCGGACCATGTCGCGCCACTGGTCGCCGATGTGCCGGAGGCGGCGCGCGCGGCGGCCCTGTTGAACGACCACCGCCACGCATTCGATGACATGGTCGAGTACAACCCGGCGGTGCAGGCCGGCATCCGGCGCTGGCTCACCGACATGCGTCCGGCGTTGCTGACCAGCTATGAGAACTACATGAACCTGCGTGCGGTGATGTGGCCGGAGTGGGAGAAAAGCGCGCTGCCGGAAGCGTTGCTGTTCGGCATCATGGCCAAGGAGTCCAACGGCCGTGTGCATGCCTCCTCGCGCGCCGGCGCGGCCGGGCTGATGCAGTTCATGCCCGCCACCGGCCGCCGTTTCGGCCTGGGCCCGGACGGCACCGGTTTCGATACCCGGTTTGATGCCCGCAGCGCGGCCGAAGCCAGCGCCGCCTACATGAATGAGCGCATGCGGGTGCTCAACAAGAACATCGAGTATGCCCTGGCCGCTTACAACGGGGGCGAGGGGCGCGCGGCCCGTATCTACCGTGAAGCCGGCGGGCAGAGCTTCTGGACCGATTCGGCCTATTCCCAGTTCCCGGGCGAAACCAAGGACTATGTGCCGATGGTGATCGCCGCGGCGTGGATATTCCTGCACCCGCAGCAATATGGCGTGGAGTTTCCCAAGGTCAACGCGCAGCCGGCGACGCTGCGCCTGGCCAAGTCGACCACCATCTACGAGCTGACCATCTGCCTGGGCAGCGCCGGTACCCGTGACGGCTACATGCGCGTGTTGCGCAACCTCAACCCGCGCTACGAGGCCGACGGCTGGATTCCGGCCGGCACCACGATCAACGCGACCACACGTATCGCCGGGCTGTACAACCGCTACTGCGTCAGCGGCCCACGCGCGGATCTGGCCCGTACCCTGATCACCGCCGATCTGAATGCCGCGATCAAGCGCCCGTCGGCGGCGACATTCACCGGCAGTGTCGCGGTAGGGGATGTGCAGTCCATGCAGGCCGCACAGGGGGCGGGCCCTGCGGCCGTGCCGGCACCACGTCCGGCGGCTCCGGCGCGGCGAGCCGCGCGAACCTACAAGGTCGCCAAGGGCGACACGCTAGGCCGTATCGCCAGCCGCTTCCAGTGCGAAGTGCCTGCCCTGGCGCGTGCCAACGGCCTGCGCGCACCGGCCTACGCGATCAAGCCGGGCCAGAGTCTGAAGCTGGAAGGCTGCGGCCGCTGAGCGGCCTACGGGCGGGACAGGAAAAAGGGCGCCCGGTGGCGCCCTTTTTCAATTGTCCCCACAGGTGCGGGTTACTTCAGTCGCGCCAGCGCCTGTCCAAGCTGCACCGGGCTTTCGGCTTTCAGCGAGGGATCGAAATCGGCCACGCCCGGCGGCAGCAGCACAACCACGGTGGAGCCGTAATTGAAACGCGCCGCGCCGCAGGAATATCAGGGCGCCGCAGCGGTGGGCGCGTCGCCACGCGCCACGATGCCACCGCGCCGGAGCGGGGGTTACTTCAGCCGCGCCAGCGCCTGTCCAAGCGGCACCGGGCTTTCGGCCTTCAGCCTTCAGCGAGGGATCGAACTCGGCCACGCCCGGCGGCAGCAGCACAACCACGGTGGAGCCGTAATTGAAACGCGCCGCGCCGCAGGAATGTCAGGGAGCCGCAGCGGTGGGCGCGTCGCCACGCGCCACGATGCCACCGCGCCGGAGCGGGGGTTACTTCAGTCGCGCCAGCGCCTGTCCAAGCTGCACCGGGCTTTCGGCTTTCAGCGAGGGATCGAACTCGGCCACGCCCGGCGGCAGCAGCATGATCACCGTGGAGCCGTAATTGAAGCGCGCCATCTCGTCGAAGCGTTCCAGCGTGATGCCCTTGCCACGCCAGTCCTTACGGGTGATGCGATCGCCATAGGCGGGGATTTCCTCCCCGCTCCACACCGTCTCCACGCCCGAAACCAGCAGTGCGCCGACCATCACCTGCACCATCGGGCCGAAGTCGGTGTCGAAGTGGCACACCAGCCGCTCGTTGCGGGCGAACAGGCGCGGCACGTTCGCCACCGCGTCGGTGCCAACGCTGAACAGACGGCCGGGCACGTGCACGGTCTCGCGCAGGGTGCCAGTCCACGGCATGTGCACGCGGTGGTAGTCGCGCGGAGACAGGTACACCGTGGCGAACAGGCCATTGTGGAACGGCGCCGCGTCGGCGGCGTCGCCCAGCAGCTCGGCGGCGGTGAACGACTGGCCCTTGGCCTGGAAGATGCGACCGTCCTCGATCGGGCCCAGCTGGCTGATGCGGCCGTCGGCGGGCATTGTCAGGGTGCGCGGGTCGGCCGCGGCCACGCGCGCGCCGGGCTTCAGGGCGCGGGTGAAGAAGGCGTTGAAGCTGGGGTAGCTGCGCGGGTCCGGGTTCGCCGCTTCGGCCATGTTGACGTTGAACTTCTCCGTCACCGTATCGATCAGCCAGCGTGAGAGGCGCGGGTTCTGCGAGTAGGCCAGCGAACGGGCCATCGAGGAGAGCAGGCGATGCGGCAGGACGTAGCTGAGCGTTGTTACCAGACTCATGGGGCGGTTTTCTCGGTGAGCTTGAGCAGGTCCGTGGCGATGGCCTGCGGGTTGAACGGTGGACGCATCAGCCCGGCCAGGCGGCCCTGCGGATCGAGCACGGCGATGCTGGCCGAGTGATCCATGCTGTAGTCATCGGGGTTTTCATCGAAATGCTTGCCGGGGGACTTCTGGAACACCATGCCCAGCGAGGTGGCAAAGCGCTCCAGCGAGGGGATGTCGGCCGTGGCGGCAATCGTGTCCTTGTGGAAGGCGTGGGCGTACTCGCCCAGCCGCGCCGGGGTGTCGCGTTCCGGGTCCACCGAAACCAGCACCACGCGCGGACGCAGGCTGTCGGGCAGGGATTCCCATTGCTTCTGCGCGGCGGCCAGCTCGGTCAACGTGGTCGGGCACACATCCGGGCAGGAGGTGAAGCCGAGGAAGACCAGGGTCCAGTGTCCGCGCAGCTCGCCGGGAATCAGGCGGGTGCCGTCGGACTGGGCCAGATCAAACTCCGGCAAGGTGCGCGGCGTGCCGTAGAAGATGATCGAGCTGTCGCCCCCGACCGGTGTCTTGCCGGGGCCGAACACCTTCTGCGCCAGGACCAGACCGAGGCCGGCGGCCAGGGCGATGGCCAGGATGATGCCGACATTGCGATTGAACATGGGCGGTTTTTCCGTACAGGTGCCAGGCGTCGCAGCAGGCGCTCGGCCATGGGCAGGACCCGGGAGTGTAGGGGATTGCAGTGGCCCACCAGCACGCGAGGGCGCTGTTTGCCGTCGGATTCGGCGCCCGATGGCGGGTGTTGCCGAAGTTTCGGCTGCAACTGGGCGCTCAATATACCGGGCACGCGCCTATAATCGCAGGCCATTCTGCACTCCTGTATCGCCATGACTGCCCAAGCGGCCGCTGAACTCCACACGATCGTCGATCTGATCCGCTACGGCGCCAGTCGTTTCAATGCCGCCGGCCTGACCTTCGGTCACAGCTATGACAACGCGTTGGACGAGGCGACCCAGCTGGTCCTGCACAGCCTGCACCTGCCGCCGGACCTCGGCCCGGCCTATGGCGCGGCGCGCCTGCTGCAGGAAGAGCGCGAGCAGGTGCTGGCGCTGTTCCAGCGCCGTATCGATGAGCGCCTGCCGGCGGCCTATCTGACCGGCGAGGCCTGGTTTGCCGGGCTGAGCTTCAATAGCGATGCGCGCGCGCTGGTGCCGCGTTCGCCGATCGCCGAGCTGATCCTGGGCGGTTTCGAGCCGTGGCTGGCCGGCCGTGAGGTCACCCGCGCACTGGACCTGTGCACCGGTTCGGGCTGCATCGCCATCGCCATGGGTCACTACTACCCGAACTGGCAGGTGGATGGCAGCGACATCAATGATGCCGCGCTGTCGCTGGCCCATGAGAACAAGCAGCGCCTGCTCGCGCACAACGTCGAGATCATCAAGTCCGACCTGTTCGACGGGCTGGAAGGGCGCGTCTACGATCTGATCGTCACCAATCCGCCGTACGTCACCAACGACGAGACCGATGCGCTGCCGCAGGAGTATTCGCACGAGCCGGATCTGGCGCTGCGCGCCGGCGACGACGGGCTGGACCTGGTGCTGAAGATCCTGCGCGACGCGCCGGAGCATCTCACCGAAGACGGTCTGCTGATCTGCGAAGTGGGTGATTCCGAGCAGCACCTGATCAAGCTGCTGCCGGAAGTCTATTTCGCCTGGATCGAATTCAAGGTCGGGCAGATGGGTATTTTCGCCGTCGAAGCGGCCGAACTGCGCGCCCACCACGCGCGTATCGCTGAACTGGCCAGCGTCCGCTGAGGGCGCCGGTTTCACAGAACAACGCCGGTGGTATCCACGCCGGCACGCAGGCGTCTGCAAAGGTCGTGCATGTCCAGTAACTCGTTCGGAAAGCTGCTTACGGTCACCACCTTCGGCGAGTCACACGGGCCGGCCATCGGCTGCGTGATCGACGGGTGTCCGCCGGGACTGGAGATCAGCGCCGAAGAGTTCGCCCACGATCTGCAGCGCCGGGCCACCGGCAAGAGCCGCCACACCTCGGCGCGGCGCGAAGCCGACCAGGTGGAGATCCTGTCCGGTGTGTACGAGGGCAGGACGACCGGTACCCCGATCGGTCTGCTGATCCGCAACACCGACCAGCGCAGCAAGGATTACAGCACCATCGCCGCGCAGTTCCGTCCTGGCCATGCCGATTACAGCTACTGGCAGAAGTACGGCATCCGTGACCCGCGCGGTGGTGGCCGCTCCTCGGCGCGCGAAACCACCATGCGCGTGGCCGCCGGCGTCATCGCCAAGAAGTGGCTCAAGCAGCGCTATGGGGTGAGCGTGCGCGGCTATCTGTCGCAGCTGGGCGAGATCGTCCCGGCGGGGCACGACTGGAGCGCGGTCGAGGACAATCCGTTTTTCTGGCCCGATGCCGCCCAGGTGCCGGCGCTGGAGGCGTACATGGATGCGCTGCGCAAGTCCGGCGATTCGGTCGGTGCGCGCGTGACCGTGGTCGCCGACGCTGTGCCGCCCGGTTGGGGCGAGCCGATCTACGGCAAGCTCGACGGCGATATCGCCGCGGCACTGATGAGTATCAATGCGGTCAAGGGCGTGGAGATCGGCGACGGTTTCGCCAGTGCCGCGCAGAAGGGTACCGAACACCGGGACCTGATCACCCCGGACGGCTTCCAGTCCAACCATGCCGGTGGAATCCTCGGCGGCATCGCCACCGGCCAGCAGATCGTCGCGTCGATGGTGCTCAAGCCGACCTCCAGCCTGCGCCTGCCCGGTGCCACCGTGGACACGGGCGGCAACGCGGTGGAGGTCATCACCACCGGTCGCCACGATCCGTGCGTCGGCATTCGCGCCACCCCGATCGCCGAGGCGATGCTGGCGCTGGTGCTGATGGACCAGGCCCTGCGCCACCGCGCGCAATGCGCTGATGTGGGCGAGATGACACCGCGTATTCCCGGCAGTGTCGATGGCTGAGCAGCGGCCACGCGTCTGGGTATCGCAGCCCCTGTTCGACGATACCGTCGCGCAGCTGGGGGCGTATTGCGATGTGGTGGCCACACCGGAAGTCACCGCACACGACAGTGCCGCATTGGCCGCGCAGCTGGCGGGCATGGACGGTTCGCTGGTCACGCTCAACGACCGTATCGGTGCGGCGGAAGTTGCCGGCGCGGCGCGCCTGAAGGTCATCGCCAATGTCGGCGTCGGCTACAACAACCTCGATATCCCCGCGTTGAGTGCGGCCGGCATCCTCGCCACCAACACGCCGGATGTGTTGACCGAAACCACCGCCGATCTGGGATTTTCCTTGCTGATGGCAGCGGCGCGGCGCATCGTCGAATCCGACCGCTGGCTGCGTGAAGGCCAGTGGGGGCAGTGGTCGTTCACCACGATGCTCGGCGCCGATCTGCATGGCAGCACGCTGGGCATCCTGGGCATGGGGCGGATCGGCCAGGCGATTGCCCGCCGCGGCCACCACGGCTTCGGCATGCCGGTGCTGTACCACAACCGCTCACAACTGCCGGCCGAGCAGGAACAGGCCGTCGGTGCGCGCTATGTCGGCTTCGATGAATTGCTGGCCCGTGCCGATCATCTCCTGCTGGTGCTGCCGTATACCGCGCAGAACCACCACATCATCGATGCCGCTGCGCTGGCGAAGATGAAACCGACCGCCACGCTGGTCAACATCGCCCGCGGCGGCATTGTCGATGAGCGGGCGCTGGCCGACGCATTGGCCAACGGCCGGCTGGCCGCAGCGGGGCTGGATGTCTACGAGAACGAGCCGCAGGTGCCCCCCGAACTGCTTGGCCTGCGCAATATCGTGCTGACCCCGCATATCGGCAGCGCCTCGCTGGCTACGCGCCGGGCGATGGTGCAGCTGGCGGTGGACAATCTGCTCGCCGGCCTGGGGCTCGGGCCGGATGCCGGCCATCCGGCCAATGCGATCAATGCCGACCTGCTGGCCTCCGGTGCGGCGCGGCTGGCTGTTGCCAGCAGCAAAACCATCATCAAAAAACGGTAGGGAGCCTCCGCGGCGGTTTGCCGGAGGTTCCCCGAACCTGGCTCGACGTGTGTCCCCCCTCTCCCTTTTTTCGAGTGCACCCCATGAGCAATGAAGCCCGTCGTTTCCATGTAGCCGTTGTTGGCGCCACCGGCGCGGTCGGCCAGACCATGTTGTCGATTCTGGCCGAGCGCAACTTCCCGATCAGCACGCTGACCCTGCTTGCTTCCGAGCGTTCGGCCGGCCAGCAGGTCGACTTTGAAGGCGACAAGATCACCATCCAGGACCTGGCCACGTTCGACCCGGCCGGCGTCCAGATCGCCCTGTTCTCGGCCGGTGGCGGTATTTCCCGGGAATTCGCGCCCAAGTTCGCCGCTGCTGGCGCCGTGGTGATCGACAACTCTTCCACCTTCCGTTACGACGATGACGTGCCGCTGGTGGTGTCCGAGGTCAACCCGGAAGCGGCGAAGAACCGTCCGCGCGGCATCATCGCCAACCCGAACTGCTCGACCATGCAGCTGATGCCGGTGCTGGCGCCGATCCATCGCGAATACGGCATCGAGCGCGTCAACATCGCCACCTACCAGTCCGTGTCCGGTGCCGGCCAGACCGGCATGGAAGAACTGGGCAAGCAGACCGCGCAGCTGCTCGGTTTCCAGGAGATCGAGCCGAGCAAGTTCCCGGTGCAGATCGCCTTCAACCTGATCCCGCATATCGACGAGTTCCTCGACAACGGCTTCACCAAGGAGGAAATGAAGCTGGTCTGGGAAACCCGCAAGATCCTCGGCGACGACAGCATCCTGGTGAACCCCACCGCGGTGCGGGTGCCGGTGTTCTACGGTCACTCCGAGGCGGTGAACATCGAGACGAAGAAGAAGATCAGCACCGAGCAGGCACGCGAACTGCTGGCCGCCGCACCGGGGGTGAAGGTGGTGGACGAGCGCAAGGCCGGCGGCTATCCGACCCCGGTCACCCATGCCTCGGGTACCGATCCGGTCTATGTCGGCCGCATCCGCGAGGACATCTCGCACCCGCGGGGGCTGAACATGTGGGTGGTGGCGGACAACATCCGCAAGGGGGCCGCGCTCAACGCCGTGCAGATCGCCGAGCTGGTGGCCGCCGGCGGGTGATCGGAAACAACGGGGCCGGCCCGGCGGGCCGGCTCGCGAATCGGCACGTGTTTCCTGCGGTATTCGAAATCGGGGCAAGCCGTTATATTGGCTCCATGAAAAATAGGGGCAGGGGCGCCATGCGCTCGATACAAGGCGTGCTTGTTGTAATCCTGGCGCTGTTCAGCAGCGCCGCGATGGCCTTGGGGCTGGGCGACATCCGCGTGCTGTCCAAGCCGGGCCAGCCCTTTCTGGCGGAGATCCCGATCATTTCCAGCGATCCGGGGGAGCTGGAAAACGCCACGGTTGGTCTGGCTTCGCCGGTCACCTTCGAACGTGTGGGCCTGGCCCGCCCGCAAGGACTGGTCAGCGAGTTGCAGTTCCAGTTCGCGCAGGACCGTGAGGGACGTGCGGTCATCCGCGTTACCAGCGCCGCGCCGGTACAGGTGCCGGCGCTGGGCTTTCTGATCGAAGTCGATTGGGGCCAGGGGCGGCTGGTGCGCGAATATTCGGCACTGGTGGCCGCGCCGGAAACCGCCACCGCGGTGGCCGAGCCGGTGATTGAAGCCCCGGCGGCGGCACCTTCCAACCTGATCGTGCGCGAGCCCGAACCGCTGCGCGAAGCGCCGCTGCCCAACGCACCGGCGGCTCCCGCCGCGGCGCCGGCGACGCCAGCTCCGGCGCCCGCGCGTCCGGTGGCGGCGCAGGTGCCGGGCCAGCTGGCGCCGGTGCAGCGTGGCCAGAGCCTGTCGCAGGTCGCCAGGGAACTCTCGCGCGAAAGCGGTGCTTCGCTGAACCAGACGATGGTGGCGCTGATGCGCGCCAATCCGGAGGCCTTCATCCGCGGCAACATCCACCTGCTCAAGCAGGGCGCGGTGTTGCGTACGCCATCGCAGGAAGAGTTGGCACGGGTGGATGCGGCCGAGGCACGGGCCATGGTGCGTGAGCAGACCGCGCAGTGGCGGCAGGCTCGCGCGCCGGTTCCGCAACCGGCGGTCGCCGATGCCGCCGCACAGCCGGCGCGTTCCGCTTCTCCGGCGGCCGCGGCCACCGGCGCGCGGCTGGAGATCGCCGCGGCGGCCGCCGGTGTACAACAGACCGCAGGAATGACAACCGGCCTCGACGCCGGGGGCGAGGGTGACATGCTGGCAAATGAACAACTGCGGCAGGCCAAGGAAGATCTGGCCACGCGTGATGCCGAATTGCAGGAACTGCGTGATCGCGTCGGTGAGCTGGAGAAACTGCAACAGCAGCAGCAAGCGCTCATCGCGATGAAGGATTCGGACCTGGCGGCCGCCCAGATGCGACTGGCCGAGGCCGCCAGACGTGAGGACGGGGCTTCATTGGGCTGGTTGTGGTTGGGTCTCATACTGGTGGTGGTTGGCGCGCTGGGCTGGTGGCTGTCGCGCCGTCGCAAGCCGCTGCCGCCTGCCCCGCGCCGCGACTTTGGTGCCGACGGGCTGGTGGCGGCGATGCCGGTGATGGGCATGGCCGCCGATCAGGTGGACGATCAGAGCGCAGATGCCGCCCGGGGGCGGGATTCCGAGGCTGAAGCGGTTATGGTCCAGCCAGTGGCAGAAGACCACGTCGCGGTGCAGCCGGACGCCTATGAAGAGCCGATGCCGGCATGGCTGAGGGGCGCTCCGGCGATCTATGCCGAGCCGCTGCCGCCGACTGTTGAGCCGGCGCCCGCGCCGCTGGGGGAAGTCTCGCCCCCGGTGGTGGAAGCGTCCGAGCCGTCGGCGATAGTGCAAGCGGCCGAAGTGCCGGAATCGGCCTGGGATGTGGCTGACACCGCGCCGGTGGCGCCCCTGAGCCCGGCGCCGGCCGGTCGCGAGCGGCTGGAACTGGCCATCGCCTATCTGGACCTGGGTGACGCGGAAACCGCGCGCACACTGCTGGGCGAAGTGATGCAGGGCGGCGATCCGCAGGCGCGGGGCGAAGCGCTGGAACTGCTCGGCCGGATGCGGTGACGGAGGTTGCGATGAAGCGCGAGCGTGGTATCGATTACGTGGAGTTTGCCTCATCCGACCCGGTCGCGAGTCGCCGCTTCTTCGAGCAGGTGTTCGGCTGGCAGTTCGAGGACTACGGCCCGGACTACACCGCGTTCGATGACGGCCAGCTGCAGGGTGGTTTCTTCCGCGGCACGCCGGTGACCACCAGCGCCGGCGCGCCGCTGGTGGTGCTGTATGCGGCGCAGTTGGCGCCGGTGCAGGCCGCGGTGCTGGCGCATGGCGGCGAGGTGGTGAAGCCGGTATTCGTGTTTCCCGGCGGCCGCCGCTTCCAGTTCATCGAGCCCGGGGGCAATGAGCTGGCGGTGTGGTCCGAGCGCGACAGCGACTGACCGCGCCGCGATGTCCGCGGCTGCGAAATTCCAAGAGGTTTGACGATGCGTTACGCGCTGGGCGTGGAGTATGACGGCAGCGAGTTCAAAGGCTGGCAGCAGCTCGGTGAGAGCGGCTGTGCCAGCGTGCAGGCGACGTTGCAGGATGCGCTGTCCTCGGTGGCGAACGCGCCGATCCATGTGGTCTGTGCCGGCCGTACCGATGCCGGCGTGCATGGCGAATGCCAGGTGGTGCATTTCGACAGCGAGGTTGCGCGCACGCCGCGCGGCTGGATGTTGGGAACGACCACACGGCTGCCGCCCTCGGTCTGCGTGCGCTGGTGCGTGCCGGTCGAGGAGGAGTTCAACGCCCGCTTCTCGGCCCGTGCACGTCGCTACCGCTACCGGCTGATGAACCGGCAGGTCCGGCCCGCGCTGTACCGGCAGACCCTGAGCTGGGAGCGGCGGCCGCTGGATGCCGATGCGATGCACCGGGCCGCGCAGGCGCTGCTGGGCGAGAACGATTTCAGCTCGTTCCGCAGCGCGCAGTGCCAGGCGTTGCACGCACGCCGTGAGCTGCAGGCGATATCGGTCCGCCGTCATGGCGAGGTGGTGGAGGTCGAAGTGCAGGCCAATGCGTTCCTGCACCATATGGTGCGCAATATCGTCGGCTCGCTGCTGATGGTGGGGGCGGGCGAGAAGCCGGAAAGCTGGATCACCGACGTGCTGGCGGCCCGTGATCGCAATCAGGCCGGGCCCACCGCGCCGCCGCAGGGGCTGGTGTTCGTCGGTCCGCTGTATCCTGAGCACTGGCAATTGCCGGCCGAGGTGACGCTGTGAGTCGCACGCTGTTCCGTACCCGCATCAAGTTCTGCGGCATGACCCGCGCCGGTGACATCCGCCTGGCCAGCGAGCTGGGGGTGGATGCGATCGGCTTCATCTTCGCCAAAGGCAGCGTGCGCCGGGTGGCGCCGGCCGAGGCGCGCGCGATGCGTCAGGCGATCGCGCCGATGGTGGACGTGGTGGCGCTGTTCCAGAACAACAATCGCGAGGAAGTGCGCGAGGTGCTGCGTGCGGTGCGGCCTACCGTGTTGCAGTTCCATGGTGATGAGGACGACGGTTTCTGCCGCAGCTTCAATATGCCGTACTTGAAGGCGATCGCGATGGGCGGTGGCACCGAGATCACCGCGCGCGGGCTGCAGCAGCTGTACCCGCATACGGCCGGCTTCCTGTTCGACAGCCACGCTGTCGGCGGTAGTGGTGGCACCGGGGTCTCGTTCGACTGGTCGCAGATTCCGCCGGGCGTGCATCGCCCGTTCCTGCTGGCCGGCGGTCTCCGCCCGGAGAACGTGCACGACGCGATCCTTGCCACCCAGCCGTGGGGCGTGGATGTGTCCAGCGGCATCGAGTCGGCGCCGGGCCTGAAGGACGGCTACAAGATGCGCCAGTTCGTCGAAGAGGTGCGCCGTGCCGACATGGCCGCCGACGACACCACCGAGGCGGGTTCAGCCCTGTAACTGGCGCTGCAGCCACTGTGCCAGCAGTTCCACGCGCGGGTCGTCGCCATGGGTGGTGCACAACCCCCAGCTGCCGTCGGTATCGACAAAGCCCCACGGCGCGACCAGCCGGCCACGGGCCAGCTCTTCGGCCACCAGCGGCCGTGGCGCGATGGCCACACCGAGCCCGGCGACGGCCGCTTCCAGCAGGTAATAGAGATGCTCGAAACCGGTGCCGTAGTGCAGGCGCTGGTGATCGATAGCATTGCGCGTGGCCCAGGTTGGCCAGGCCTGCGGGCGTGAGCGGGTGTGCAGCAGCGCGTGCTCGTGCAGGGCGCCGGGCGGCTGCTGTGCCAGTAGCTGCGCGCCGGGCATGGCCGGGCTGAACACCGGCCCGATCCGCTCCGGCGCCAGGGTGTGGACCTGCCAGCCCGGCGGCCACGGCGCCTGGCCGAGCATCAGGGCGGCATCCAGGCCTTCCAGGCGCGGGGTGAAATCGCCTTCCTGCGCGGCCAGGTGCAAGGTCAGCTGCGGCAGGTCGTGCTGCAGATCGGGCAGGCGCGGAATCACCCAGCGGGCGAGGATGCTGCCGGGGCAGCCAAGCACGAACGCCGCGTCGCGTTGTGGCCGGCGCAGCGCCGCCACGCAGTCACTGATCTGCGCAAAGGCCGCCGAGCTGGCCTCGAGCAGGCGATGACCTGCGGCACTGGGGCGGATGCCACGGCCATCGCGTTCGAACAGGGCCAGCCCCAGCTCCTCTTCCAGTGCCCGCAACTGGCGGCTGACCGCGCCGTGGGTGACGTGCAGTTCCGCTGCGGCCAGGCTGACGCTGCGCAGCCGTGCGGCGGCCTCGAAAGCACGCAAGGCATTGAGTGAGGGCAGGGCGCGATCGTCTTTCATGGCGCACGTCTGACCGCCACGGATGGCGGGAATGCCGGTTTTGCAGGAGCAAAAGCCGGCCCTGTGCCACCCTTCGGGCGGTTTCGTCGTGAGAAACGTCTGTCCTGCTGTTTTTCCATGTGAGTTTTTCTAACACATGGATCAGGATTTATCGATATTCATGTCAGCTTGGCTGGGCTAGATTGCAGTCCTGTTCCTTGTTGCCGTGATTGCCATGACCGCCTCACCGATCGACGATTTCCACGCCTTCCCGGACGCCCGGGGCCACTTCGGCCGCTATGGCGGCAGCTTTGTCGCCGAAACGCTGGTTGGCCCGCTGCAGGAGCTGGCCGCCGCTTACGACCAGGCGCGGGTTGATCCGGCCTTTATCGCCGCCTACGACAAGGACCTGAAACACTATGTTGGCCGGCCGAGTCCGATCTATCACGCCGAGCGTCTGAGTCGCGATGTGGGCGGTGCGCAGATCCTGCTCAAGCGCGAGGACCTGAACCACACCGGCGCGCACAAGATCAACAACACCATCGGTCAGGCGCTGTTGGCCGCGCGCATGGGCAAGACCCGCATCATCGCCGAGACCGGCGCCGGCCAGCACGGTGTGGCCTCGGCGACGGTGGCCGCGCGGCTGGGCATCGAGTGCGTGGTCTACATGGGGGCCACCGATATCGAGCGGCAGAAGATCAACGTCTACCGGATGAAGCTGCTCGGGGCGACGGTGGTGCCGGTGAGCAGCGGTTCGGCCACGCTCAAGGATGCGCTCAACGAGGCGATGCGCGACTGGGTTACCAATGTGCGCGACACCTTCTACATCATCGGCACCGTGGCCGGTCCGGACCCCTATCCGCGCATGGTGCGCGACTTCAATGCGATTGTCGGGCGCGAGGCGCGCGCGCAGATGCTGGAGGATTACGGCCGCCTGCCCGACGCGATCACTGCCTGCGTTGGTGGCGGCTCCAACGCCATCGGCCTGTTCCACGCCTTCCTCAACGATCCTGAAGTGAAGATCTACGGTGCCGAGGCGGGGGGGGATGGCATCGCTACGGGTCGCCACGCCGCCTCGATCTCGGCCGGTCGGCCGGGTGTGCTGCACGGCAATCGCACCTATGTGCTGTGCGATGACGATGGCCAGATTACCGAAACCCATTCGATTTCCGCCGGCCTGGATTACCCGGGCGTCGGTCCGGAGCATGCGTTCCTGGCCGACACCGGTCGCGCCCAGTACGTGGGCATCACCGACGAGGAAGCGCTGGCCGCCTTCCATCGCCTGACCCGTACCGAAGGCATCCTGCCGGCACTGGAGTCCAGCCATGCCGTGGCGCAGGCCATCAAGCTGGCGCGCGAACTGCCGAAGGACGCGCTGGTGCTGTGCAATCTGTCCGGCCGTGGCGACAAGGATGTGCACACTATCGCCGCGCGTGAGGGGCTGGTGCTGTGAGAGCCGCCGCGATGCGAGCTCCGTTGCTGATCGGCCTGGCCGTGGCGTTGACGGCGTGCACGCTTTCCGCGCCACCACCGGCGGCGACGGCGTCCGCGGCGTGTGTATTACCGGAAGGGGATTGCGCCACCTTGACCGGCAACGCCGCCCGCGTGGCCCTGCGCCTGGAAACACTCTATGGTTCGCTGACCCCGCTTTGCTGGGACCAGCCCGACGCGGTTGAACTGATTGAAGGATGTGCCTGAGATGTCCGTAACCCGAATTGACGACTGCTTCGCCCGCCTGCGTGCCTCCGGTCGCAAGGCGCTGATTCCTTTCATCACCGCCGGCGATCCTTCGCTGGAGGCGACCGTGCCGGTGATGCATGCGCTGGTCCAGGCCGGCGCCGATGTGATCGAGCTGGGCGTGCCGTTCTCCGATCCGATGGCCGATGGCCCCACCATCCAGCGCAGCTCCGAACAGGCGCTGGCACGCGGGGCTGGGCGGCAATATGTGCTGGATACGGTGGCGCGCTTCCGCCAGACCGATGTGGTCACGCCGGTGGTGCTGATGGGCTATCTCAACCCGGTCGAGATCCGTGGCGCTGTCCGTTATGCACAGGAGGCGGTCGCCGCCGGTGTGGATGGCGTGCTGCTGGTGGATCTACCCCCGGAAGAGGCCGAGGATATCCGCGCAGCCTTCACTTCCGCCGGCTTGGCGCTGATCCTGCTGGCGTCGCCGACCAGCAGCCCGCTCCGTCTCGATGCCTTGTGCGAAGCGGCGCAGGGGTACCTGTACTACGTGAGTTTCGCCGGCGTCACCGGTGCCTCCGAACGACTGGACAGTGCGGCCGCGGGCGAGCGCCTGCGGCTGTTGCGGGCCGGTGCGAAAGTGCCAGTGGTGGCCGGTTTCGGTATCAAGGACGCCGCCAGTGCGGCGGCGATGGCGGTGGATGCCGATGGCGTGGTGGTTGGCAGTGCGCTGGTGGCGCGCATGTCTGCCGCGGCCGATCCAGCCGGAGCCGCAGCATTGGCGGGCGAGTTCCTGCGGCCGTTGCGCGCGGCGCTGGATGGCGCTGGCTGAGTCCGGGCATGCCGGTTGACCGCGCACCGTGGAAGGAGTGAAACGTACGCGGGGGTAGGGTTTGCGTCGTCCGGGCATAGGCCCGGATGTGTGCAGGCAGGGGGCGCCACCGTCGCAGGGGTGAGCTAGACTGTGGGCCCTGTCGCGGCCGCAAGGTCGCCCTGAACGGAACCGTCACCCCGCATGAGTTGGCTCAGCAAGTTGATGCCGTCCGGCATCCGTACCGACAACACGCCTTCCAAGAAACGCAGCGTCCCCGAGGGCCTGTGGGAAAAATGCAGCAGCTGCGGCGCGGCCCTGTACCGCCCGGAACTGGAAGAGAATCTCGAGGTCTGCCCCAAGTGTGGCCATCACATGGCTATCCGCGCCCGCGCGCGCCTGGCCTCGTTGTTTGATGCCGACAGCACCACCGAGATCGCCGCCCGCCTCGGGCCGACCGACGTGCTCAAGTTCAAGGACCAGAAGAAGTACGCCGAACGCATCAAGGCCAGCCAGAAGAACACCGGCGAGTACGACGCGCTGGTGGCGATGCGCGGCCTGCTGAAGGGTCGCCCGCTGGTGGCCTCGTCCTTCGATTTCGCCTTCATGGGCGGTTCGATGGGGTCGGTGGTCGGCGAGCGCTTCTCGCTGGCGGCGGAAACCGCACTTGAGCTGGGTTGCCCGTATGTGTGTTTCTCCGCCAGTGGCGGCGCGCGCATGCAGGAAGGCCTGTTCTCGCTGATGCAGATGGCCAAGACCTCGGCCGCGCTGGGCAAGCTCCGTGACGCGGGGTTGCCGTATATCTCGGTGCTGACCCATCCCACCACTGGGGGCGTGTCGGCCTCGTTCGCGATGCTCGGCGATATCAACATCGCCGAGCCGCACGCGCTGATCGGCTTTGCCGGCCCGCGCGTGATCGAGCAGACCGTCCGCGAGAAGCTGCCGGAAGGTTTCCAGCGCTCGGAATTCCTGCTCGAGCATGGCGCCATCGACCAGATCTGCGACCGTCGCGAAATGCGCGACCGCCTGGCCGAGCTGCTGGCGATGATGATGCGACAGCCTGAGAACCGGGACGAAGCGGCCTGATGAGTACACGCAAGTATTTCGGTACCGACGGCATCCGTGGCCGGGTCGGAAAAGGCGTCATTTCCGCTGATTTCGTGCTGCGTGTGGGCAATGCGCTGGGGCGGGTGCTCGTTGACCGCAACGAGGGGCAGCCCACGGTAGTGATCGGCAAGGACACCCGCATTTCGGGCTATATGTTCGAGTCGGCGTTAGAGGCGGGCCTGGTTGCGGCTGGCGTCAATGTCCAGATGCTGGGGCCGATGCCGACCCCGGCCGTGGCGTTTCTGGCCCACACGCTGGGTGCCAGTGCCGGCATCGTCATCAGTGCCTCACACAATCCGCATCATGACAACGGCATCAAGTTCTTCTCCGGTAAGGGCGAGAAGCTCGATGACGCCACCGAGCTGGCGCTGGAAATGGCGATGGACCAGCCGTTCAGTACGGTCGAGTCCGAGCTGCTTGGCAAGGCGATGCGTGCCCGCGATGCAGTCGGCCGTTACATCGAGTTCTGCAAGGCTAGCGTGGGGCGCGATTTCTACCTGCATGGGCTCAAGATCGTGCTGGACTGCGCCCATGGTGCGACCTATCACATCGCTCCACTGCTGTTCCGCGAACTGGGGGCCGAGGTGATCGCCATCGGTGCCGAGCCGAATGGCATCAACATCAATGACGGGGTGGGGTCCACCCATATCGACAACCTGGCGCGCAAGGTTGTCGAGGTGGAGGCCGATCTGGGCATCGCCTTCGACGGTGACGGCGACCGTGTGCTGATGGTGGACGATACGGGCGCCGCCGTGGACGGTGATGGCCTGCTCTATATCCTGGCCAAGGCCTGGCAGGCCAGCGGTCGTTTGCGTGGGCCGGTGGTCGGTACCTTGATGACCAATTACGGGCTGCAGCAGGCGCTGGAACGGCTGAACATCCCGTTCGTGCGGGCCAATGTCGGTGATCGCTATGTGCATCAGGCGCTGGTCGAGGGCAAGGGCGTGCTGGGGGGCGAGGCGTCGGGACATATCCTGTGCTTGGACCGGGCCACGACCGGTGACGCCATCATCAGTGCGTTGCAGGTGCTGGAAGTGCTGGGAAGTGCCGGCCAGACCCTGCGCCAAGCGGGCGCGGGGCTGGTGATGGTGCCGCAAAAGACCATCAATGTGCGCTTGGAGTCGGGGGCGCGCGAAGTGGTCAGGAGCGCGCCGGTGCAGGCGGCGCTGGCCACGGCGCAGGCGGCGGTTGCCGGACGGGGCAGGGCGTTCCTGCGGCCGTCGGGCACCGAGCCGGTGGTGCGGGTCACCGTCGAGGCCGACCAGGCCGGGTTGATGGCCGACACGCTCGAAGCACTGGCCGACGCCGTCCGTTCGGCTGCCGCACAGGTTTGAGCTGGATCATGGTGTTGCTGTCGGGGTCCCGGTTCCAATAGCCGGCGCCCCGTTTCCTTCTCTGGAGTAGTTGAATGAGTTCCCGTATTCCCACCCTCGACATCACCCGTTTCGATACCGACCGTGACGCCTTCGTGGCTGAGCTGGGCGCGGCGTATCGCCAGTGGGGGTTTGCCGGTATCCGCAATCACGGTATCCCGCAGGCCGAGATCGATGCCGCCTATGAGGCCTTCAAGGCGTTCTTCGCGCTGCCGGAGGCTGTGAAAAAGCAGTATCACGTGGCCGGTGGTGGTGGTGCTCGCGGTTACACGCCGTTCGGGGTGGAGACCGCCAAGGGTTCCAAGCATTTCGACCTGAAGGAGTTCTGGCATATCGGCCGTGAGATTCCGGACGATTCCAAGTACCGCGAAGTGATGCCGCCGAACCTGTGGCCGAGTGAAGTGCCTGGCTTCAAGGAGTACGGGTACGGTCTTTACCAGAAGCTGGACCAGCTGGGCTCGCGCGTGCTGTCGGCGCTGGCGCTGCACATCGGTCTGCCGGAGGACTATTTCGCCGACAAGACCAACAACGGCAACTCGATCCTGCGGCCGATCCACTACCCGCCGATCACCACCGACGACATCCCCAATGTGCGTGCCGGCGCCCATGGCGACATCAACTTCATCACCCTGCTGGTCGGCGCCAGTGCCGCCGGCCTGGAAGTGCAGTCGCACGAAGGCGAGTGGGTGCCGTTCACCTCCGATGCTGACACCATCGTGGTCAATATCGGCGACATGCTGCAGCGCCTGACCAACCACGTGTACCCGTCCACCATCCATCGCGTGGTCAATCCTCCGGGCGAGCTGGCCCGCCAGCCGCGCTACTCGGTGCCTTTCTTCCTGCATCCGAATCCGGATTTCCTGATCGATGTGCTGCCTTCGTGCGTTAGCGCGGAGAATCCGAGCCGTTACCCCGAAGCGATTACGGCCCATGGCTTCCTGGAAGAACGCCTGCGCGAGATCAAGCTGAAGTAACGCGTTGGCCGGCCGGTCTGTCCGGTGCGGCTCCGCCACAACGCCGTCGCGGCCTGCGTGTCCGGCGGCGTTTGTGCATGTTGTCCCGGATTGTCCGGTGTTGTCCTGTCGATGGCCGCAATTCGGCTATCCTTCGCCCACCTTTTTACGGGGAGTCATTCCTGAATGCGCCAGAAGATCGTTGCCGGTAACTGGAAGCTGCATGGCAGCCGTCAATTCGCCACCGAACTGGTGGGGCAGGTGGCCGCTGGCCTGCCGCTTGAGGGGGTGTCGCTGGTGATCTTGCCGCCACTGCCGTATCTGGGCGATCTGATCGAGGACTTCGAGCGCACGGAACTGGCATTCGGGTCGCAGGATGTCAGCAGCAACGAAAAGGGCGCCTATACCGGCGAGGTCTCCGCCGCCATGCTGGTGGATGTCGGGGCAACGCATGGGCTGGTAGGGCACTCGGAGCGCCGCCAGTACCACAACGAAAGCAATGAGCTGGTGGCACGGAAGTTCCTGGCGGCCATCCATGCCGGACTGATCCCGGTCTTGTGTGTCGGTGAGACGCTGGAGCAGCGCGAGGCCGGTCAGACCGAGCAGGTGATCGCCTCGCAGCTGGCGCCGGTCCTGGATCTGGCTGGAGTCGATGCATTTGTCAAAGCGGTGGTGGCCTATGAGCCGGTCTGGGCGATCGGTACCGGAAAGACCGCGACGCCGGAGCAGGCGCAGGCCGTGCATGCGTTCATTCGTGGCGTAGTGGCCAAGGCCGATGCTAGAATCGCTGATTCGTTGCCGCTCCTTTATGGTGGCAGCGTCAAGCCCGGCAATGCTGCAGAGCTGTTTTCACAGCCTGACGTCGATGGCGGGCTGGTAGGTGGCGCTTCGCTGGTGGCGGCTGATTTTCTGGCCATCGCGAGAGCAGCGGCCGGTCGCTAATCGGGTGGAATTGTCCGGGACGGATTTCAAATGCTGATGTTGATCCTCAATGTGGTCTATGTGCTGGTGGCGGTCGCGATGATCGCGCTGATCCTGATGCAGCGTGGCTCGGGTGCTGCGGCTGGCTCGGGATTTGGTGCGGGTGCGTCAGGTACGGTGTTCGGCGCGCGTGGCGCTTCGAATTTCCTGTCCAAGAGCACCAAGTGGCTGGCGGTGGTGTTTTTCGGTATCAGCCTGTTCATGGCCTGGTATGCAAGCCACGGCGCGCGTCCGGCGGGTGAGGGGCTCGGGGTCATGTCCCAGGCGGTAACGCCGGCAGCGGCTCCTTCGGTGCCCGTGGGTGAGTTGCAGTCGGTGCCGCAGGTGCCGGCAGTGGGTGATGTGCCGCAGGCGGCCGCTCCCACGGAAAATATTCCGGTCCAGAGTGAAGAAAAGCCCGTCGAGGGCGCACAGAAAGACTGAAGACGGTTACAATACGCGGCGCACTGCAAAACAGTTGCGCTGACGTAAGCCCAGGTGGCGGAATTGGTAGACGCACTACCTTGAGGTGGTAGCGACGAGAGTCGTAGGGGTTCGAGTCCCCTCTTGGGCACCATTAGTATTTGCGGGTTCGCGGGGCGCGTTGGCGCCCCGTCATCACATTCCCGACAATCACCCATGCCGCGGCGCCCGCAGGTGCCAAGGCAGAGGCAAGAGAGAATCGCTGTGCTGGCCGAATATTTGCCGTCTCTGCTGTTTCTGATCGTCGCCACCGGTATCGGTATCGCGCTGATGCTGATCGGCCGGTTCCTCGCTCCGCGTAGCCCGGACAGTCAGAAGCTTTCGCCGTACGAGTGCGGCTTCGAGGCGTTTGAGAACGCGCGCATGAAGTTCGACGTGCGCTATTACCTCATCGCCATCCAGTTCATCGTCTTTGATCTGGAAATCATCTTCATCGTGCCTTGGACCCAGGTCTTCATGGAGCTGGGCGCCCGTTCGCTCGTCACCATGGGGCTGTTCGTAGGCATGCTGTTCCTCGGCTTTATCTACGTGTGGAAGAAGGGAGCGCTGGAATGGGAGTGATCCAAACTCTCGACGGCCTGATGAACAACCCGATCCCGGAAGGGCGGGTCGACGACATCCTGCGGCCTGAAGGCGACAATCCGCTGCTCGAGAAGGGCTATGTGACCACCAGTGTCGATGCGCTGTTGAACTGGGCGCGTACCGGCTCGATGTGGCCGATGACCTTCGGTCTGGCCTGCTGTGCGGTGGAGATGATGCACGCCGGTGCGGCGCGTCTGGATCTGGACCGTTACGGCATCGTGTTCCGCCCATCGCCGCGTCAATCGGATGTGATGATCGTGGCAGGCACGCTGGTCAACAAGATGGCGCCGGCGCTGCGCAAGGTCTATGACCAGATGCCGGATCCGAAGTGGGTCATCTCGATGGGCAGCTGCGCCAACGGTGGCGGCTACTACCACTATTCGTATTCGGTGGTCCGTGGCTGTGATCGCGTGGTGCCGGTGGACGTGTACGTCCCGGGCTGTCCGCCGACCGCCGAGGCGCTGGTGTACGGCATTTTGCAGTTGCAGAAGAAGATCTGGCGCACCCAGACCATCTCTCGCTGATTTCCCTTTCAAATCAAGAGCACGCCAGCCCCCATGGCCCAGCAAGCACATTCATTGATCGATCGACTTCGCGCCCGTTTTGCCGGTGCGCAGGTCTTCGTGATCGAACCGCGCGGCGAAGTTACGTTGGAGGTGGCTGCGGCCGACTGGCACGCAACCGCCTTGGCGCTGCGTGACGAGTTCGGCTTCGAGCACCTCACCGATCTTTGCGGCGTCGACTATCTCGGCTACGGCAGTGACGAGTGGGATACCTCGGACGTGTCCTCGCACGGCTTCAGTCGTGGTGTGGAAGGAAAGAGCACGGGCCGCTTTGCCTGGGGCGAGTTCCCCAGCCATGAGTCGACCGCTGGGGCGACGCCTGACGCCATGCCGAAGCAGCGTTTTGCCGTGGTTGCCCAGCTGCGTTCCTACCAGCACAACCAGCTGCTGCGTATCCGTTGTTTTGCGCCGAACGAAGAGTTGCCGGTGGTCGCTTCGCTGACCAGCGTCTGGCCGGGTGTGAACTGGTTCGAACGCGAGGCGTTCGATCTGTTCGGCGTGATTTTTGAAGGGCATCCGGACCTGCGCCGGATCCTGACCGACTATGGTTTCGTGGGCCATCCGTTCCGCAAGGATTTCCCGCTGATCGGCAACGTCGAAGTGCGTTACGACGAAGAGAAGAAGCGCGTGATCTATGAGCCGGTGACGTCGGTTGAACCGCGCGTCGGCGTGCCACGCGTTATCCGCGACGACGCCCGCTTCCAGACCGCGGAAGGCGAGCGCGCGCAGACGGAGGCTAGCAAGTGAGTGAGTTCAAACAGGCCTCGCAGGCCTTCGCCAGCAATCCTGTTGAAGCCCAGCAGGAGATCCGCAACTACACGATGAACTTCGGTCCGCAGCATCCGTCTGCGCACGGTGTGTTGCGTCTGATCCTGGAGATGGATGGCGAGACCATCATGCGCGCCGATCCGCATATCGGCCTGTTGCATCGTGGTACCGAAAAGCTGGCTGAATCCAAGCCGTTCAACCAGTCGATCGGCTACATGGATCGCCTGGATTACTGCTCGATGATGTGCAACGAGCATGCCTATGTGCGTGCCATCGAGAATCTGGTCGGGATCGAAGCGCCGGAGCGGGCGCAGTACATCCGCACCATGTTCGACGAAATCACCCGCATCCTGAACCACCTGATGAACATCGGTACCGGTGCGCTGGACCTGGGTGCGATGGCGGTGATGTTGTACACCTTCCGTGAGCGTGAAGAGTTGATGGACTGCTACGAGGCCGTTTCCGGTGCTCGCATGCATGCAGCCTATTACCGCCCGGGTGGTGTCTATCGCGACCTTCCCGATGCGATGCCCAAGTACAAGGAATCGCGCTGGCACAAGGGCAATGCGCTGAAGCGTCTGAATGCTTCGCGCGAGGGTTCGATGCTCGACTTCCTGGAGAATTTCACCAATGAATTTCCCAAGCGTGTCGACGAATACGAAACCCTGCTGACCGACAACCGCATCTGGAAGCAGCGTACCGTCGGTATCGGCGTGATCACGCCCGAACATGCGATGGCATGGGGCATGACCGGCGTGATGCTGCGTGGTTCGGGTGTGGCCTGGGATCTGCGCAAGAAGAAGCCCTACGCCAAGTACGATGCGGTGGATTTCGATATCCCGCTCGGCACCAATGGCGATTGCTATGACCGCTACCTGGTCCGTGTTGCCGAGATGCGCGAATCCAACCGCATCATCAAACAGTGCGTGCAGTGGCTCAAAGCCAATCCCGGTCCGGTGATGGTCCAGAACTTCAAGGTCGCGCCGCCCTCGCGCGCGGAAATGAAGGACGACATGGAAGCGCTGATCCATCACTTCAAGCTGTTCAGCGAAGGCTATTGCGTGCCAGCCGGTGAGACGTACGCGGCCGTCGAGGCGCCGAAGGGCGAATTCGGTTGCTATCTGCTCTCCGATGGTGCCAACAAGCCGTTCCGCGTGCATCTGCGCGCGCCTGGCTTCGCCCATCTGTCCTCGCTCGACTCGGTCGTGCGTGGTCACATGCTGGGTGACGTGGTGGCGATGATCGGTACCTACGATCTCGTGTTCGGTGAGGTCGACCGGTAATGCCGGTGAACTGCACAACGCTCGATGCCCGCGTGGCTCTGCTGCCGCGGGCCTCGCTTTTCCAGAATTTGCTATTCGTTGAGGTCGGCCGATGAAGGCGACAGGTAATTTCGAGGCGGCGCGTGACGTCGACCCGATGGTGGTGCTGAGCGACAAGACCCGTGCTCACATCGATCACTGGCTGGCAAAGTTTCCGCCCGATCGCAAGCGCTCGGCGGTGCTGCAGGGCCTGCATGCGGCCCAGGAGCAGAACCAGGGCTGGCTGAGCGATGAGCTGATCGCCGCCGTGGCCAAGTATCTGGATCTGCCGTTCGTGTGGGCGTACGAAGTGGCGACTTTCTACTCGATGTTCGAGACCGAGAAGGTCGGCCGCAACAACGTTGCGATCTGCACCAACATCAGCTGCTGGCTCAACGGTGCCGAGGATATCGTGCGCCATTGCGAGAAGAAGCTGGGCATCAAGCACGGCGATTCGACGGCTGACGGCCGTGTCTACCTCAAGAAAGAGGAAGAGTGCCTGGCCGGCTGCGCGGGCGCGCCGATGATGGTCATCAACGGTCACTACCATGAGCGCCTGACGCTGGACCAGGTCGATGCGCTGCTGGACGGGCTGGAGTAGGACATGGCACACCACGAATCCAAGGGGCCGGTAGGACCGGCACCGCTTCCGCACAACGTGGTCTACACCACGTTGCATTACGACACCCCGTGGTCGTACGAAAGCTATCTGAAGACCGGTGGCTACGCCGCGCTGCGCAAGATCCTCGAAGAGAAGATCCCGCCGGCCGACGTCATCGAGATGGTCAAGCAGTCCGGCCTGCGTGGCCGTGGCGGCGCCGGCTTCCCGACCGGCCTGAAGTGGTCCTTCATGCCCAAGGGCGACATGCAGAAGTACATTCTCTGCAACTCGGATGAATCCGAGCCGGGCACCTGCAAGGACCGCGACATCCTGCGCTACAACCCGCACTCGGTGGTCGAGGGCATGGCGATCGCCTGCTACGCCACCGGTTCCACCGTGGGCTACAACTACCTGCGCGGCGAGTTCCACCACGAGCCGTTCGAACATTTCGAACAGGCCTTGGCCGATGCCTACCAGCATGGCTGGTTGGGCAAGAACGTGATGGGCAGCGGTGTCGATATCGACATCTATGGCGCCCTGGGCGCCGGTGCGTATATCTGCGGCGAAGAAACCGCGCTGATGGAGTCGCTGGAAGGCAAGAAGGGCCAGCCGCGCTACAAGCCGCCGTTCCCGGCCAACTTCGGCCTGTATGGCAAGCCGTCGACGATCAACAACACCGAGACCTACGGCTCGGTGCCGGCGATCATCCGCAACGGCCCGGAGTGGTTCAAGGGCCTGAGCAAGACCGCCAATGGCGGCCCGAAGTGCTTCTCGGTCTCTGGCTGCGTGCAGCGCGGCGGCAACTTCGAAGTACCGCTGGGCACCACCTTCGACGAGCTGCTGGAAATGGCCGGTGGCCTGCGTCCGGGCCGCAAGCTGAAAGGCGCCATCCCGGGCGGTGTGTCGATGCCGGTGCTGACCGCAGCCGAGCTCAAGGGCCTGCCGATGGACTACGACACCATCCGTGCGCTGGGCTCAGGTCTGGGCTCGGGGGCGATCGTGGTGATCGACGACAGCGTGTGCTGCGTGAAATTCGCCTGCCGTATCAGCCAGTTCTTCCACAAGGAATCCTGTGGCCAGTGCACCCCGTGCCGCGAAGGTACCGGCTGGATGCACCGCGTGCTGGAGCGCATCGTCGCCGGTCAGGCCACGATGGAAGACCTGCACCAGCTCAAGACGGTGGCCGGCCAGATTGAAGGCCACACCATCTGCGCATTCGGTGAAGCCGCCGCATGGCCGATCCAGGGTTTCCTGCGTCAGTTCTGGGACGAATTCGAGTACTACATCGTCAACGGTCATTCGATGGTTGACGGCAAGAAGGTGGAGGCTGCTGTCGCATGAGCGCGCAACCGGTAAATCCCAATGAGACGACTGTGGTTGTGCCCGAAGGGCACGTGACCATCGAGATCGATGGCCAGTCGCTGGTCGTGCCCAAGGGGTCGATGATCATCCAGGCCGCCGACAAGGCCGGCATTCCGATTCCGCGCTTCTGCTATCACGAGAAGCTGCCGATCGCGGCCAACTGTCGCATGTGCCTGGTCGATGTGGAAAAGTCGCCCAAGCCGTCGCCGGCCTGTGCCACCCCGGTCATGGATGGCATGAAGATCCAGACCCGCAACGAGAAGGCGCTCAAGTACCAGCGTTCGGTGATGGAGTTCCTGCTCATCAACCATCCGCTGGACTGCCCGATCTGCGATCAGGGCGGCGAGTGCGAGCTGCAGGACGTGTCGCTGGGCTACGGCCGCTCGGTCAGCCGCTTCAACGAGCGCAAGCGCGTTGTGGTGGACGAGGACATGGGGCCGCTGGTCGCCACCGAGATGACCCGCTGCATCCAGTGCACCCGCTGCGTGCGCTTCACCGCCGAAGTGGCGGGCACCTACGAGCTGGGTGGCATGTACCGCGGCGAGAACCTGCAGATCGGCACCTACGACGGCAAGCCGCTGACCACCGAGCTGTCCGGCAACGTCATCGACGTGTGTCCGGTCGGCGCGCTGACCAACAAGGTGTTCCAGTTCAAGGCGCGCCCGTGGGAGCTGACTGCACGCGAGTCGCTGGGTTACCACGACGCGATGGGCTCGAACCTGTTCCTGCACGTGCGCCGTGGCGAAGTGCTGCGCGCGGTGCCGCGCGACAACGAGCTGGTCAACGAATGCTGGCTGTCCGACCGCGACCGCTATTCGCATCAGGGCCTGTACGCCGCCGATCGCGCGGTCAAGCCGCTGCAGAAGGTCAATGGCGAATGGAAGGAAGTGAGCTGGGCCGAAGGTCTGGCCGCGGCCCGCGAAATCTTTGAAGCCAACCGTGGCGACGATCTGGGCGTGCTGGTGCATCCGTCGACCTCGAATGAGGAGGGCGCATTGCTGGCGCGTCTGGCGGCCGGACTGGGTTCGACCAATATCGACCACCGCATCAACAACCGCGATTTCTCCGACGCTCCTGTCGCACAAGCGTTCGGCATGTCGCTGGCCGAGATCGAGAAGGCCGACCGCATCGTCGTGCTGGGTAGCAATATCCGCCACGAGCTGCCGTTGCTGCACGCCCGTCTGCGCAAGGCGCAGACCAGCAACGGGGCGCAGATCCATGTGCTCAACCCGGTCGATTTCGACTTCGCGTTCAAGCTGGCTGGCAAGCAGATCGTTGCACCGTCGCGCTTTGCCGAAGCGCTGGCCAGCGCGCAGCTGGTCGACGCGGTGAAGGGCGGCAGCAACTCCGTCATCATCGTTGGCGCGATTGCCGAAAACCACCCGCAGGCTGCCGCCATCCGTGCTGCTGCCGGCGCGTTTGCCTCGGCTACCGGCGCCAAGCTGTGTCGCATTCCGCAGGGCGCCAACGCGCTTGGCCTCACCCGTGCTGGCGTGCTGCCGGCCGGCAAGGATGTCAACGCGATGCTGGCGCAGCCGCGCAAGGCCTATGCGCTGTATGGCATTGAGCCGGGCCTGGATTTTGCCGATGCCGCCGCTGCCCGCAAGGCGCTGGCCGGTGCCAAGGTCGTGGCTTTCAGCCAGTTCGCCTGTGCCTCGACCCGCGATGTGGCCGACGTGATCCTGCCGATCGGCGCGCTGCCGGAAATCGAGGGCACGCTGACCAATCTCGATGGTCGCGACCAGATTGCCCGCGCTGGCGGCAAGTTGCAGGGCGAGGCCCGCGAGGGCTGGCGCGTGCTGCGTGCGCTGGGGGGTGACATGCAACTGGCCGGGTTCGGTTTCACCGATCTGGCGGGTCTGCGTGCCAGCCTGCAGTCTGTGGCGGTGAAGGTTGCCGCTTCGGCGCAGCCGCCACTGGCGGGCGAGGGCCTGGAAGTGGCTTCGACGCCGGCGATCTACCGCACCGATGCGGTGGTCCGTCGCGCTGAAGCGCTGCAGTCGCATCCGCTGAACAACGCGCCGCGCATTGTGCTCAATGCTGAAGACGCCGCGCGTCTTCAGCTGACCGAAGGCCAGATGGCCAAGGTCGGTACGGAAGCGGGCAAGGCGACATTGCCGGTCGTCGTCGACGCACGCGTCGCCGCCGGTACGGTGTGGATTGAATCGGGCCACGGCGCAACCGCGCCGCTGGGCGCTGCACGGGTAACGGTGGTGGCTGCATGAACGAGTTGCTGTTGAACGCGGTCGACCCGCTGCACCAGTGGTTCCTCGCCCTGGGCGATATCGGCATCGTGCTGTGGACGGTGCTGAAGATCCTGGTGATCGCGATGCCGATCATCATCTCGGTGGCGTTCTACGTGTTGTGGGAACGCAAGCTGATCGGCTGGATGCACGTCCGCCACGGGCCGATGTATGTCGGCCTGGGGGGGCTGCTGCAGGCTTTTGCCGACGTCACTAAGCTGCTGTTCAAGGAGATCATCGCCCCGACCAGCGCCCACAAGGCGATGTACGTGATCGCGCCGCTCATCGTGCTGGCACCTTCTTTCGCCGCGTGGGCGGTGGTGCCATTTGACGCCAAGCTGGTGCTGTCCAACTCCAACGTGGGTCTGCTGTATCTGCTGGCCATGACCTCGCTGGGCGTGTATGGCGTGATCCTCGCCGGCTGGGCCTCCAACTCCAAGTACGCCTTCCTCGGCGCGATGCGTTCTGCCGCGCAGGTGGTCAGCTATGAGATCGCGATGGGTTTCGCGCTGGTTGGCGTGATGATCGCCGCGGGCAGCTTGAACCTGAGCGAGATTGTGTTGGCGCAGAAGGGCAATTCGGGCCTGTTTGACTGGTTCCTGCTGCCGCTGTTCCCGCTGTTCGTGGTGTATTGGGTGTCCGGTGTGGCCGAAACCAACCGCGCGCCGTTCGACGTGGTGGAAGGCGAATCGGAAATCGTTGCCGGCCACATGGTCGAATACTCCGGTGGTGCGTTCGCGCTGTTCTTCCTGGCCGAATACGCCAACATGATCCTGATCAGCTTCCTGATCGCGATCTTCTTTCTCGGTGGTTGGTTGAGCCCGATCCAGGGCTGGGTCACGGCGGATATCTCGCCGTGGATCAACTGGATCTGGAACGGTGGCTGGCCGTGGCTGCTGCTGAAGGTGTTGTTCTTCGCCAGTGCCTACATCTGGTTCCGTGCAAGCTTCCCCCGTTTCCGTTATGACCAGATCATGCGTCTGGGCTGGAGAGTGTTCATCCCGCTGACCATTTTCTGGATCGCGGTGACGGCACTGATGGTGTTCTACGGCGTGATCCAGAAGGGCGTTTGATTCATGAATAAGATCACCCACTATTTCAAGAGCCTGCTGCTGCTCGAGCTGATCGGGGGTATGTGGCTGACGTTGAAATACACGTTCAAGCCCAAGTACACCGTGCTGTACCCGATGGAGAAGTTTCCGCAGTCGCCGCGTTTCCGTGGTCTGCATGCACTGCGTCGCTACCCGAACGGGGAAGAGCGCTGCATCGCCTGCAAGCTCTGCGAAGCGGTGTGCCCGGCATTGGCGATCACCATCGATTCGGCCAAGCGCGAAGACGGCACCCGCCGGACCACGCGGTACGAGATCGATCTGTTCAAGTGCATCTTCTGCGGCTTCTGTGAGGAAAGCTGCCCGGTGGATTCGATCGTTGAGACCCACATCCTCGAGTACCACTTCGAGAATCGTGGCGAGAACATCATCACCAAGCCGCAGCTGCTGGCCATTGGCGATCGGCTTGAAGCCGAAATCGCCGAGCGCCGCGCCGCCGACGCTGCCTTCCGCTGAGGTCTTGAGATGGATTGGGTAAATATTTCGTTCTGGTTTTTCTCGATCGTCGCCGGCATATCCGCCGCTTCGGTGATCAGTGTGCGCAACCCGGTGTACGCGGTGTTGTGCCTGATCCTGACGTTCTTCTCGGTAGCCTGCGTGTGGCTGCTGGTCGGAGCCGAGTTCCTGGGCGTCACGCTGGTGCTGGTGTATGTCGGCGCGGTGATGGTGCTGTTCTTGTTCGTGGTGATGATGCTCGACATCGATACCTCCGACTTGCGTGAAGGCTGGGTGCGTTACCTGCCGGTCGGGCTGGTCGTGGCGGTGGTGATGCTGGTGCAGATGTTGATCCTGATCGGTGTAAAGGCCCGTTCTGCGGCGCCCTTCCCGGTGGACAACGCGGCGGCGATCGCGGCCGACACCTCCAATATCACCTGGCTGGCGCGCAGCCTGTTCACCGAATACCTGCTGCCGTTCGAGTTCGCGGCCGTGATCCTGACTGTGGCCGTGGTTGCCGCGGTGATGCTGACCCTGCGTCGCCGCCCGGGTCTGAAGAAGCAGGATCCGACCGAGCAGACCATGGTCAAGGCGAAAGATCGTCTGCGCATGGTGAAGATGACGGCCGAAAAGCCGGTCGTGCAGGTTGACGTCAAAAATTCCGGTGGCGAGGAGGCCAAGCCATGATTTCCCTGGGCCATATGCTCGCGCTGGGTGCGGTTATGTTCTGCATCAGCGTTGCCGGCATTTTTCTGAACCGCAAGAACATCATCGTTTTGCTGATGTCGATCGAGTTGATGCTGCTGTCGGTGAACATCAACTTCATCGCGTTCTCGCGCGAGCTGGGCGACACCGCAGGCCAGCTGTTCGTGTTCTTCATCCTGACCGTGGCCGCAGCCGAAGCTGCAATCGGCCTCGCGATCCTGGTGACCTTGTTCCGTACTCGCCACACCATCAACGTGGGCGAAGTTGATTCGCTGAAGGGCTGATCCGAAGATGGAAATCACTCTCTCCAAGAGTCTGTTGATTGCGGTGGTGCTCGCACCGCTGCTAGGCAGCATCATCGCCGGCCTGTTCGGTCGCCAGGTGGGGCGCAAGGGCGCCCAATACATCACCATTCTTGGCGTGGCCGTCAGCTGCGCGCTGTCGGCTTACGTGTTCTCGCAGTTGCTGTGGGGTGGGGCACAACCGTTCAACCAGAACGTCTACACGTTCTTCGAAGTCGGCCAGTATTCGGCGCACGTCGGTTTCATGATCGACAAGTTGACCGCGATGATGATGGTGGTGGTGACGTTCGTGTCGCTGCTGGTGCATATCTACTCGATCGGCTACATGGCGGAGGATGACGGCTACCAGCGTTTCTTCAGCTACATTTCGCTGTTCACCTTCTCCATGCTCACCCTGGTGATGAGCAACAACTTCCTGCAGCTGTTCTTCGGCTGGGAAGCGGTGGGTCTGGTGTCGTACCTGTTGATCGGCTTCTACTTCAAACGGCCGACTGCGATCTTCGCCAACATGAAGGCGTTCCTGGTCAATCGCGTGGGTGACTTCGGTTTCCTGCTGGGTATCGCGGCGATCCTGTGGGTGTTTGGCTCGCTCGACTACGCGACGGTGTTTGCCAATGCCGGCGTGCTGGGTGATCCCAATGCGCTGATGCAGGTCTGGTCGGGTTCGATCAACCTGTTCGGACAGCAGATCCAGATTCTCAGCGAGCCGCTGATCTGGTCGGTGGCCACGGTGATCTGCATCTGTCTGTTCATCGGCGCGATGGGCAAGTCCGCGCAGGTGCCGCTGCACGTGTGGCTGCCGGACTCGATGGAAGGCCCGACGCCGATTTCGGCGCTGATCCACGCCGCGACCATGGTGACCGCGGGTATTTTCATGGTCACCCGCATGTCGCCGCTGTTCGAGCTGTCGCAGACCGCGCTGGACTTCATTCTGTTCATCGGCGCCACCACGGCCTTCTTCACCGGCCTGATCGGTATCGTGCAGACCGACATCAAGCGGGTGGTGGCCTATTCGACCCTTTCCCAGCTGGGCTACATGACCGTCGCACTGGGCGTGTCGGCCTATTCTGGCGCGGTGTTCCACCTGATGACCCACGCGTTCTTCAAGGCCCTGCTGTTCCTGGGTGCCGGCTCGGTGATCATGGGGATGCACCATGAGCAGAACATGATGAAGATGGGCGGCCTGCGCAAGTACATGCCGATCACCCACATCACCATGTGGATCGGTACGCTGGCGCTGGTGGGTACCCCGTTCTTCGCCGGTTTCTACTCGAAGGACACCATCATCGAAGCTGCTGCGATGCACGCGCACGCTGCCGATGCCGGCTGGGTGGCCCTGTATGGTTACTGGGCGGTACTGGGCGGCGTGATCGTCACCAGTTTCTACAGCTTCCGTCTGCTGTTCCTGACCTTCTTCGGCAAGGAACGCTTCCGTGATGCACATGACGACCACCACGCTGATCACGGCCATGGCCACGATGACCACCACGGCCATGGTGCGCACGAGCCGCATGAGTCGCCGCTGGTGGTGACCGTGCCGCTGGTCCTGCTGGCAATCCCGTCCATCCTCATCGGCTTCTTCACCATTGGCCCGATGCTGTTCGGTACCGGTTGGGATGGCCACGCCGCCGCTGCCGGCATCCCCGGCCAGACCATGTCGTTCTTCACCGGCATCGTCGATTTCTATGACCCGGCACGTGACACCATCGCCGAAGTTGGCAAGGAGTTCTGGCACGGTTCGGTGGCCTATGCGGTACACGGCATGCAGATGCCGGCGTTCTGGCTGACGGTTGCAGGTTTCGTGCTGGCCTGGGTGTTCTACATCTGGAAGCCGGAACTGGCAGGCAAGGCCCGCAAGACTCTGGCGCCGGCGGTTTCGGTGCTGGAAAACAAGTACGGCTTCGACAAGCTCTGGATCGACGGCTTTGCCGGCGGTGGTGTGCAGCTCGGCAAGGCCGCCCGTGCCGTGGATAGCACGGTCGTTGACGGGGTGGTGGTCAACGGTTCGGCCCGCGTGGTCGAGCTGGCTGCCAACCTGCTGCGCCGCACCCAATCCGGTTTCCTCTACCACTACGCCTTCGCGATGATCATCGGCCTGATTGCCCTGTTGGGCGTCCTGATGCATTTCTGGCGTTGACCTGTACGGAATAGAAGACGTGTCGAACTGGCCTCTACTTAGTATCCTCATCTGGCTGCCGATCATCGGCGGTGCGTTGATCCTCGCCGTGCGCAACGCCCAGGCAGCCCGGTGGGCCTCCTTGGCGGTGGCATTGCTCACCTTCCTGTTCAGTCTCGGTCTGCTCAGCGGCTACGACCGGACCGCGGCCGACGTGATGCAGTTTGTCGAACAGCATCCGTGGATTCCGGCATTCGGTATCGGTTACAACCTCGCCGTTGACGGCATCGCGATCGCGCTGGTGCTGCTGACCACGCTGGTCGGTGTGCTGGCGCTGATCGGCGCCTGGGGCGTGGTCGACAAGCGTGTCAACCAGTACGTGGCGTCCTTCCTTATCCTGGAAGGTGTCACCGTCGGTATCTTCGCTGCGACCGACGCGATGCTGTTCTACGTGTTCTTCGAAGCCATGCTGATTCCGATGTTCCTGATCATTGGCGTCTGGGGCGGTCCGCGTCGCATCTACGCGGCGATGAAGTTCTTCCTGTACACCTTCCTCGGCTCGGTGCTGATGCTGGTTGCGCTGATCTACCTGTATCTGAAGGGGGGCAGCTTCCAGTTGGCCGACCTGTATCAGCTGCAGCTTTCGGGCAAGGAACAGACCTGGATCTTCTTCGCCTTCCTGATCGCCTTCGCGGTCAAGGTGCCGATGTTCCCGGTCCACACCTGGCTGCCGGATGCGCACGTGGAGGCGCCGACCGCCGGTTCGGTGATCCTGGCCGCGATCGCGCTGAAGATCGGCGGCTATGGCTTCCTGCGCTTCAATCTGCCGATCGTTCCCGATGCCAGCCACGAGTGGGCATGGCTGGTGATCGCGCTGTCGCTGGTGGCGGTCATCTACGTCGGTCTGGTGGCCATGGTGCAGGACGACATGAAGAAGCTGATCGCCTATTCGTCGGTCGCGCACATGGGCTTTGTCACACTGGGTACGTTCACCGCGCTCTGGCTGGTGCGGGAAGCCGGCAATGCCGATGCCGCGCGACTTGGCTTGCAGGGCGCGATGGTGCAGATGGTCTCGCACGGGTTCGTGTCCGGCGCCATGTTCTCCTGCGTGGGCGTGCTGTATGACCGCATGCACAGTCGCCGCATCGCCGATTACGGCGGCGTGGTCAACGTGATGCCGTGGTTTGCCGCGTTCTCGCTGCTGTTCTTCATGGCCAACTCGGGCCTGCCGGGTACCAGCGGTTTCGTCGGTGAGTTCATGATCGTGCTGGCGGCGTTCCAGTGGAATCCGCTGGCTGCGTTTGGCGCCGCGACCACGCTGATCATCAGCGCGGCCTATTCGCTGTGGCTCTACAAGCGCGTGTTCTTCGGCGAAGTGGGCAATGCCCATGTGGCCGAGCTGAAGGACATCAATGGTCGCGAATGGCTGGTGTTGGGTGTATTTGCCGTCGGTACGCTGGTGCTGGGTTTCTACCCGATGCCGCTGACCGACCTGATGGAGCCGTCCATCGCCAAGCTGGCGATGCAGATCGCTTCGAGCAAGCTGCTGTAAGCGGCCCGTCGAGAGTATTGATTCCAGGATTTGATGATGACCACGCCGACGTCCCTGCCGTTGACCACCGCTGACCTCCTGCCGTTGCTGCCCGAACTGGCGGTGATTGGCGGCGCTTTCGCCCTGCTGATGATCGACCTGTTTATCAGCAGCAAGCACAAGGTCTGGACCCACTTCCTGTCGGTGGCCGTTCTGGCTGTCGCCTTCGTGCTGCTGCTGTCCGGTGTGGGCGGGCAGGGCGAGGTGTTCCACGGGATGTTCATCCGTGACAATGCCGCCGATGTCATGAAGACCGTTATCGTGCTGGTCAGCGGTCTGAGCCTGGTCTATGGCTGGAGCTACCTGCGCGAGCGGGATCTGTACCAGGGCGAGATCCCGGTGCTGGTGCTGTTCGCCACCGCCGGCATGATGATCCTGGTCTCGGCCGGCAGTCTGCTGATGGTCTATCTCGGTCTGGAGTTGCTGGCGCTGTGCTCCTACGCGCTCGTGGCCAGCAATCGCGACAACAAGCTCGCCGCCGAAGCAGGCATGAAGTACATCGTGCTCGGTTCGCTGGCATCGGGCCTGCTGCTGTACGGCATGTCGTTGATCTACGGCGCGACCGGCTCGCTGCACCTGGATGTGATCCACGGCTCCATCGCGCATTCCGATGAGCGTCTGCTGCTGCTGACCGGCGCGGTGTTCATGGTCGCTGGCGTCGCCTTCAAGCTGGGTGCTGCGCCGTTCCACATGTGGCTGCCTGACGTCTATCAGGGTGCGCCGGCACCGATCGCGCTGTTCATCAGCTCGGCACCGAAACTGGCCGCATTCGGTATGGCGTACCGCCTGCTCGAAGCCGGCGTCGGTCCGCTGTCAACTGAATTGCAGTATGTATTGGCTGGACTGGCCGCTCTGTCGTTGATCGTCGGTAATCTGATGGCCATCGCCCAGGCCAACCTGAAGCGCATGCTGGCCTACTCGACTGTCTCGCATATCGGCTTCCTGCTGATGGGTATTGCCGGCGGTGGCGAGCAGGGCTATTCGGCGGCCATGTTCTATGCGATCGCCTACGCCATCATGTCCACCGCCGCTTTTGGCGCGATCATCGCGCTGTCGCGGGCCGGCTTTGAAGCCGAGAATATCGAGGACTTCAAGGGGTTGAATGCCCGCAGTCCATGGATGGCCGGTCTGGTGCTGTGCATCATGGCGTCGCTGGCTGGCATTCCGCCGTTCCTCGGCTTCTGGACCAAGCTGGCGGTGCTCAGTGCGGCGCTCAATGGCGGCCTGCTGTGGCTGGCCATGGTCGGTGTGATCTGCGCTGTCATCGGCTGCTTCTACTACCTGCGGGTCATCAAGGTGATGTATTTCGATGAGCCTGTCGGTGAGCCGCTGCCGCGCAACAATGACCGCATCCTGGGCATCGTGCTGGGTGTCAATTCGATCCTGTTGCTGTTCCTGCCGCTCGGCCTGGGGCCGATCATGGAGTGGATGCGCAATTCTTTTGCACATTTGTCCTGAAAATAGGTGCAAATCTGCGGGATTCGTGTATTATTCACAGCCTGAGTTGTCGATGCAGCGGTTCAGCCAGAACGACGTTGCGGCAGGTTCCTCTTAGGTGAGGGCAATTCAATCACTTCCGGTGCGGGGTGGAGCAGTCTGGCAGCTCGTCGGGCTCATAACCCGAAGGTCGCAGGTTCAAATCCTGCCCCCGCTACCAACGCCAAGCCGGTTGTTTGTGGCTTGGTTGATGAGAGGCGCTTGCATTCACTGGGGCGATCCTTCATCATTCCGCTTCTGATGCGGGGTGGAGCAGTCTGGCAGCTCGTCGGGCTCATAACCCGAAGGTCGCAGGTTCAAATCCTGCCCCCGCTACCAGCTTCGGTCTTTGCTGCACATTGTGTGGGTAGGGGCATAGGTTGGGCTCGCAGGAACGATTGCTTCCGTTTCTGCAACCGGGACCCGGTCAACGGGTTCATATCGGACAAAGGGCCCAGTTGGGCCCTTTGTTGTTTCCAGAGCGCGGAAATCCCGGCAGGGTGGCAGTCGCGCTCTCATTTACGAATCAAGGCTGGCTGTGAGCGACAAGGCTACTGAAATCGCGAATCTGCTGGGCCCCGCCGTGCAGGCATTGGGGCTCGAGTTGCTTGGTGCCGAGTATTTGCCGGCGCCGGGTGGGGCCACGTTGCGTCTGTATATCGACGTGCCGTTGGCCGAGCAGCCTGAGCGCATGGTGAACATTGACGACTGTGAGCGGGTGAGCCGAGAGGTGTCCGCGCAGCTGGATGTGGAAGATCCGATCAGTGGCAATTACACGCTGGAAGTGTCTTCGCCCGGCGTTGACCGTCCGCTGTTCACCCTGGAACAGTTTGAACGCGCTGTTGGCGAATCCGCCAAGGTCGGGTTGAAGCTGCCGCAGGAAAATCGCCGTCGCCTGCAAGGGGAGATCGTTTCGGTCGACCACGCGCAGGGCACGGTGGCGTTCGTCGTTGATGGCAAGCCATTTGTGGCTTCGTTCGACAATATCGACAAGGCGCGCATCATTCCGGACTGGGCTGCATTGGGCCTGGCTCCCACCAAACCGACAGGTCCGGCGCCCAAGCAGGGTGGCAAGGCCAAAAATAAATCCAACAACGAAACGGCGGCGGACAAGCCGCGCGCGGAGTGAGTCGATGAGCAAGGAACTTTTGCTGGTAGTTGACGCAGTCGCCAATGAAAAAGGCGTGCCGCGTGAAGTGATTTTCGATGCGATCGAAGCGGCGCTCGCGTCGGCTGCGAAGAAGCGTTACGTGGATCAGGATGTGCTGACCCGTGTTTCCATCGATCACAAGGATGGCACCTACGAAACCTTCCGTCGTTGGGAAGTGGTCGCCGATGATGTGGTGATGGAGTCGCCGGATCGCCAGATCCGCATGATGGACGCCGTGGAAGAAGCCGATGATGTGGAAATCGGCGATTACATCGAAGAGCAGATTGAAAACCCCGATTTCGGACGCATTGCCGCGCAGGCCGCCAAGCAGGTGATCGTGCAGCGCGTGCGTGAAGCCGAGCGCCAGCAGGTGGTCGACGCGTGGAAGGATCGCGTGGGTGAGCTGGTGACCGGTGTGGTCAAGCGCGCCGAGCGCGGCAACATCTATGTGGACCTGGGTGGCAACGCCGAGGCCTTTATTCCCAAGGACAAGGGTATTCCGCGCGATGTGCTGCGTGCCGGAGACCGCGTGCGCGGTTACCTGGCCGAAGTGCGCTCAGAGCCCCGTGGTCCGCAGCTGTTCATCAGTCGCGCCGCGCCGGAGTTCATGATCGAGCTGTTCAAGCTGGAAGTGCCGGAAGTCGGTCAGGGTCTGGTTGAGATCAAGGCATGTGCACGTGATCCGGGCGATCGCGCCAAGATCGCGGTGCTCGCCCATGACAGCCGCACCGATCCGATCGGTGCCTGCATCGGCATGCGGGGTTCGCGTGTGCAGGCGGTCTCCAACGAGCTCAATGGCGAGCGTGTTGATATCGTGCTGTGGAACGAAAGTCCTGCCAATTTCGTCATCAACGCGATGGCGCCGGCGGAAGTGCAGTCCATCATCGTCGACGAAGACCGTCACTCGATGGACCTGGCGGTCGCTGAGGACCGTCTGGCCCAGGCTATCGGCAAGGGCGGGCAGAACGTTCGTTTGGCCAGCCGTTTGACCGGTTGGCAGCTGAATGTGATGACGCAGGACCAGGTGACAGCCAAGTCCGAGGCTGAACAGGCTGTGGCCCGCCAGTTGTTCATGGACAAGCTGGAAGTGGACGAGGAAATCGCCGGTATTCTGGTCAGCGAAGGCTTCAATACGGTTGAAGAAATCGCCTATGTGCCGGTGGGTGAGCTGCTGGCAGTGGAAGGCTTTGACGAGGACATCGTCGAAGAGCTGCGAGCCCGCGCCCGTGATGCATTGCTGAACGATGCGCTGGCGATTGAAGAGAGCGCTGAAAGCGGCGTGCCGGCGGCGGACCTGCTGGCATTGGACGGCATGGATGAGGCCACTGCCTACGCGTTGGCCGGTAACGGCGTGCGTACAAGTGAGGATCTGTCGGACCTGGCTGCCGACGAGATTCTGGAATTCGGCATTGAGGGTATGGATCTGGAGCGCGCCGCGGCGCTGGTCCTGGCAGCCCGCGCCGAGGAGATCGCCCGCCTGGAGCGTGGCGAATGAGCCAGCGATGAACAGTGCCCTGATCCGCTCAGGGCGTAGACTCCGCGCTGCCTTCGCTTGTGTCGAGGGGGCGCCAACAAGATCATAGGATCCGAATGTCGCAGCAAACCACCATCCGCAAGCTCGCCGAACTGGTCAATACGCCGGTCGAGAAACTGCTGGAGCAGCTGGCTCAGGCCGGTATGAAGTTCAGCGGTCCCGACCAGATCGTGACCAGTGCCGAGAAAGTGAAGCTGCTTGGCTTCTTGCGCCGTTCGCACGGCAAGGAAGAGCAGCCCGCCGAAGAAGCTGAAGCCGCACCGAAGAAGATCACCCTGAATCGCCGCAAGGTGCAGGAAGTGACTGTCAATGCGGGCCGCAGCAAAACCACGGTCAATGTCGAAGTGCGCCAGAAGCGTACCTACGTCAAGCCGGAGGGCGGCAAGACGGCGATGACGCCGGACGAAGAGCGCGCGGACATCCTGCGCAAGCTCGAAGAGTCGCGTCAGCGCAATCTCGACGAACAGCGGATGCTGGCCGAGAAGGATCGCCTGCGCGACGAGGAAATCGCCGCGCGCCAAAAGGCTGCCGAGGAAGCTGAGCGGCAGCGCGAAGAGGCGGCGCGCAAGGCTGCCGAGGATGCGATCAAGGCGGCAGAGGCCCCGCCGGCGCCTGCAGTCCGGCAGCCGATCATTGAAGAGCTGGCCAAACCGCGCAAAGCCCCGGCAGCGTCGCGCGCCGCTGCGGCAACGCCAGCAGCGCCTGCGCGTGATGACCGCGGTGGTGCGGCAGCCAAGCCCGGCAACAAGTCGCGAGGTTCCGATGGGGACGGTGGCAACCGTTTCGGTGGCCAGCTGCACCTGTCGGCGGCCGATCGTGCCCGTCGCGGCAACAGCAACAACAATTCCCGTGGTCGTCCGGGCAGCCGTGCACCGCAGGGTCGTCGTGGCAACGAGCAGTCCCGCAGCGGTGCTGGCAGCCATGGCTTCGAGCGCCCCACCGCGCCGGTGGTGCGTGAAGTGGCGATCGGCGACACCATCACCGTGGCCGATCTGGCCCAGAAGCTGGCCCTGAAGGGCGGCGAAGTGGTCAAGGCGCTGTTCAAGATGGGCGTCATGGCGACCATCACCCAGAGCATCGATCACGATACCGCCGCGCTGGTGACCGAGGAACTCGGCCATACGGTGGTGCGTGCAAGCAACAACGACGCCGAAGACGCGTTGCTGGCGATCGCCGACACCAACCAGGGTGAGGCAGTGCCGCGTCCGCCGGTGGTCACCATCATGGGTCACGTCGACCATGGCAAGACCTCGCTGCTGGACTACATCCGCCGCACCAAGGTGGCGACCGGTGAAGCCGGTGGCATCACCCAGCATATCGGTGCCTATCATGTGACCACGCCCAAGGGCGTGATCAGCTTCCTCGACACCCCCGGCCATGCCGCGTTCTCGTCGATGCGTGCCCGTGGTGCGCAGCTGACCGACGTGGTGGTGGTGGTGGTGGCGGCCGATGACGGCGTCATGCCGCAGACCAAGGAAGCGATCAAGCACGCTCGCGCGGCCAATGCCCCGATCGTGGTGGCGATCAACAAGATCGACAAGTCCTCGGCCGATCCGATGCGGGTCAAGAACGAGTTGCTCGCCGAGCAGGTCGTGGCCGAAGATTTCGGTGGTGACATCCAGATGGTGGAAATTTCCGCCAAGACCGGCCTCGGTATCGATGACCTGTTGGATGCGATCTCGCTGCAGGCCGAATTGCTCGAACTGAAGGCCGTGGCCGAAGGCCGCGCCAGCGGCGTGGTCATCGAATCGTCGCTGGACAAGGGGCGTGGCCCGGTTGCGACGGTGCTGGTGCAGCAGGGTACGCTGAAGAAGGGCGACTACCTGGTCTGCGGTATCCAGTACGGCCGTGTACGTGCCCTGTTCGATGAGACCGGCAGTCAGGCGGCTGAAGCCGGCCCGTCGATCCCGGTGCAGGTGCTGGGTCTGTCCGGCGTGCCCGAAGCCGGCGATGACTTCGTGGTCGTGGAAGACGAGCGTCTGGCCAAGGAAGTCGCGCAGACGCGTGAAACCAAGCGCCGCGAGTCGCGCCTGGTCGCCACGGCGGGCAGCCGCATGGAAGACATCATGGCGCAGCTGGGCAAGGGCGAAGGCCAGCAGGTGCTGAACCTGCTGATCAAGGCCGACGTCCAGGGCTCGGTGCAGGCGCTGAGCCAGGCGCTGGTTGCGTTGTCCAACGATGACATCCGTATCAACGTGATCCACTCCGGCGTGGGTGGCATTACCGAGTCGGACGCCAACTCGGCCGCTGCCTCCAAGGCCACCGTGATTGGCTTCAATGTGCGCGCCGACGCTTCGGCCCGTCGCATCATCGAATCGCACGGTGTGGATCTGCGTTACTTCTCGATCATCTATGACGTGATTGACCAGGTGAAGCAGGTGGCCTCGGGTCTGCTGGGTGTGGAGATCCGCGAAGAGATCATCGGTATCGCCGAGGTCCGCGATGTCTTCCGCAGCTCGAAGCTGGGCGCTATCGCCGGTTGTATGGTGGTCGAGGGCGTGGTCAAGCGGAACAAGCCGATCCGCGTGCTGCGTGACAGCGTGGTGGTGTTCGAAGGTGAATTGGAATCGCTGCGCCGCTTCAAGGAAAACGTGGAAGAGGTGCGCAACGGTACCGAGTGCGGTATCGGCGTGAAGGCCTACAACGACGTCAAGCCGGGCGACCAGATCGAGTGCTTCGAGCGTATCGAAGTGCCGCGCACGCTGTAACTGCGACAACGGCCGTTCCGCCATCTGGCGGGCGGCCGGTTTCCCCCGTATCGAATCAGAAGAGCCAAGCAACGTGCCGAAGACTTTCCATCGTACCGACCGTGTTTCCGCTCAGATCCGCCGTGATCTGGGCACTCTGGTGCATGCCGCCGTGCGTGAGCACGGCCTGCCCTCGGTCAGCGTTTCGGACGTGGAGGTCACGCGTGATATGGCCCATGCCAAGGTGTTCGTGACGGCCTTGATGCCGGAGCGCTCGCTGGAGGCGGTCAAGGGGCTGCGGGAGCTGGCTGGCGAGTTGCGTACCGGCCTGGCCCGGGCGATGAAGCTGCGGCATGTGCCGGAGCTGCATTTCCACTACGACGATTCGGTGGATCGCGGCGAGCGAATCGACAATCTTCTGCGTGATCTTCCCGATACGTTGGCGGCGCAGAACAAGTCCGACGAAGAGTGATGCCGAGACAGCCCGCGAGGGCTGTTCTGGTATTGGGCTTCCCGCGGGCGTGCGTTGACCGCCTTGCGGTTTGATATTCCCTGTGTCGCGGTGGGCCAGGCCTGCCGCGCAGATACAAGAGTGGGTGTTACATGCGTCCTCGAATCCAATTCCGTCGGCTGGATGGCATCGTCCTGCTCGATAAGCCCGCCGGTATGAGCTCCAATACGGCATTGCAGGTGGCGCGGCGGCTGTTCCGGGCGGAGAAAGGCGGCCATACCGGCAGTCTGGATCCTCTGGCGACCGGACTGTTGCCCCTGTGCTTTGGTGAGGCGACCAAAATCGCCGGATTGTTGTTGGGCTCGGCCAAGGCCTATGACGCCGATATCGTGCTGGGCGTGACTACAGATACGGACGATTCCGATGGTGCGGAGCTGCTGCGTCGCCCGGTGCCGGTCATCGCGGAAGCGACGCTGGCGGCGGCGCTGGCGTCGCTTACCGGGCATATCAGCCAGCGTGCACCCATCTATTCGGCGCTCAAGCAGGGCGGTGAGCCGCTCTACGCCAAGGCCAGACGTGGTGAAGTCATCGAAGCGCCAGAGCGCGAGGTGCATGTGCAGGCCATCGAGGTGCTGTCGCACGACGGCGCGCGACTGTCGCTGCGGGTGACCTGCGGCTCGGGCACCTACATCCGGGCGCTGGCGCGTGATCTGGGCGAGCTGCTCGGATGCGGTGCACATATCACCGGGTTGCGCCGGTTGTGGGTGGAGCCGTTTCTGGCGCCCCGCATGATCGGGCTGGATGAGTTGCGGGTGGTAGCCGAGCGGGGAGATGAGGCTGCGCTGATGGACTGGCTGCTGCCCATCGAGGCCGGGTTGAGCCATTTTCCGCGCGTCGAGATCGAGGCTGAACAGGCGCGGCGCTTCCGGATGGGGCAGCGTCAGCGCAATGCCGGCTGGCCCGAAGGACTGGTTGCGGTATTCGAGCAAAATGCGGGCGCCGTCGGCCTGGGGCAGGTGACAGACGGTGGGCTTCTGTCGCCTCAGCGCCTGTTCAACCTCTGAGCGCATCCCTGCACTCCGGCTCTGCGCCTTGTGACGGGGGGCCGGGATCGTTACAATTTCGCGGTCCCCTTGTGGGGCACCGTCTGCCGTCGGCAGGCGGCATTCCTGAAACGGCGAGCTGGGCGGTGCGTCATTGGACGTTCCTGCCGGCCACGCATCAATGAGAAAAAACAATGTCGATCGACACCCAGAAGGTTATTGAAGAAAACAAGCGCGGCGCTGCCGACACCGGTTCGCCGGAAGTCCAGGTCGCCCTGCTGACCGCCCGCATCGAGCTGCTGACCGGTCACTTCAAGACCCACAAGAAGGATCACCACAGCCGTCGCGGCCTGCTGCAGATGGTCAATCGCCGCCGCAGCCTGCTCGACTACCTGAAGAAGAAGGATGTCGAACGTTACAAGGCTCTGATCGAAAAGCTCGGTCTGCGCCGCTAAGAGATTTCCGGCCGCGGCGCAGCGATGCGCCGCGGTTTTGCTTTTAGAGTTTCAACCGCAGTAGATAGGCCGGAACCGCCCGGCAAACCATGGCTGGCAAGGGTCGGCAATGGTCCATCTGAAGAATGCATCATCCAAGGACACCCCCGTGGCAAAAATCACCAAAACCTTCCAGTACGGCAAGCACACCGTCACGCTTGAAACCGGCGAAATCGCCCGTCAGGCCGGCGGCGCCGTCATCGTCAAGATGGACGACACCGTGCTGCTGGTCACTGCCGTGGCCGCCAAAAGCGCACGTGAAGGCCAGGACTTCTTCCCGCTGACCGTCGATTACCAGGAAAAGTTCTACGCCGGCGGCCGTATCCCCGGGGGGTTCTTCAAGCGTGAAGGCCGTGCGACCGAGAAGGAGACGCTGATCTCGCGTCTGATCGATCGCCCGATCCGTCCGCTGTTCCCGGAAGACTACCGGAACGAAGTGCAGATCATCGCCACGGTGATGTCGCTGAACCCGGAAGTCGACGGTGATATCGCTGCGCTGATCGGCGCCTCGGCCGCCCTGTCGCTGGCCGGTACGCCGTTCAAGGGCCCGATCGGTGCCGCCAAGGTGGGTTACAAGGATGGCGAATACATCCTCAATCCGACCGTTTCGGAGCTGAAGGAGTCGCAGCTGGAGCTGGTCGTCGCCGGTACCGCCAACGCCGTGCTGATGGTGGAATCCGAAGCCGCACTGCTGTCTGAAGACGTGATGCTGGGCGCCGTGACCTTCGGTCATCGCGAGATGCAGAAGGTCATCAACGCCATCAACGAGCTGACCGTTGAAGCCGGCACCAAGCCGTGCGACTGGGTCGCTCCGGCCAAGAACACCGCGCTGATCAGCGCGCTGCAGGAAGCTGTCGGCACCAAGCTGGCGGAAGCGTTCCAGGTGCGTGACAAGCTGCAGCGCCGCGACGCCATCGCCGCCATCAAGAAGGATGTGACCGAAGCCCTGGCTGGCCGCGTCGCCGCGGAAGGCTGGAGCCTGGCCGAGCTGTCGAAGGAATTCGGCGAGCTGGAATACAGCACCATGCGCAACTCGGTGCTGGACACCAAGGTCCGCATCGATGGCCGTGCGCTGGATACCGTCCGCCCGATCGCCGTGAAGACCAGCGTGCTGCCGCGCACCCACGGCTCGGCCCTGTTCACCCGCGGCGAAACCCAGGCCATCGTGACCATCACGCTGGGCACCGCACGCGACGGCCAGATCATTGACGCCGTTGCCGGTGAGTACAAGGAAAACTTCCTGTTCCACTACAACTTCCCGCCCTACTCGGTCGGTGAGTGCGGTCGTTTCGGTGCGCCGAAGCGTCGTGAAATCGGCCACGGCCGTCTGGCCAAGCGCGGTGTGCTGGCTGTGATGCCGTCGCTGGAAGCTTTCCCGTACACCATCCGCGTGGTGTCGGAAATCACCGAATCCAACGGCTCCTCGTCGATGGCATCGGTCTGCGGTTCCTCGCTGGCCCTGATGGACGCCGGCGTGCCGGTCAAGTCGCCGGTGGCCGGTATCGCCATGGGTCTGGTCAAGGAAGGCGAGCGTTTCGTCGTGCTGTCCGACATCCTGGGTGATGAAGATCACCTGGGCGACATGGACTTCAAGGTTGCCGGTACCGCCGAGGGCATCTCCGCCCTGCAGATGGATATCAAGATCGAAGGCATCACCGAAGAGATCATGAAGCAGGCCCTGCAGCAGGCCAAGGCTGGCCGTCTGCACATCCTGGGCGAAATGGCCCATGGCCTGACCACCCCGCGTGCCGAGCTGTCGGACTACGCGCCGCGTCTGCTGACCATCAAGATCCACCCGGACAAGATCCGCGAAGTGATCGGCAAGGGTGGTTCCACCATCCAGGCCATCACCAAGGAAACCGGCACCCAGATCGACATCCAGGACGATGGCACCATCACCATCGCTTCGGTGAACAACGCCGCTGCCCAGGCCGCCAAGGCCCGCATCGAGCAGATCACCTCGGACGTCGAGCCGGGCCGCATCTACGAAGGCAAGGTCGCCAAGATCATGGACTTCGGTGCGTTCGTCACCATCCTGCCGGGCAAGGACGGTCTGGTCCACGTGTCGCAGATCTCCAGCGACCGCGTCGAGAAGGTTGGCGACGTGCTGAAGGAAGGCGATGTGGTCAAGGTCAAGGTGCTGGAAGTCGACAAGCAGGGCCGTATCCGCCTGTCGATGAAGGCCGTGGAAGAGGGTGAAGGCGAAACCGCCTCGGCCGAATAAGCCGCAGCGCGATTGCTGATCCAGGAAAAGCGGGCTTCGGCCCGCTTTTCTTTTGCCTGCGGCTTCGCGTTTTCCCTACGGTCACGACTCCGTTTGCCTGATATCGGGCTGGCGTTGTGGGCCTCAGCATCCGTCTGGTCATAGCGGGGGTGCTGCTGATGAAGTCCGAACCGGTATCGCTGAAATCCCGGGTGCGTTCTGTCCTGGCAAGTGGCGATGCACCCGCGCCGTTTGGCAAGTCGGTGGCGGTGCTGTTCGTCACCGGCATCTGCGCGGCACTGTGGGCGCCGGCATTGCCGCCGTTTTCCTTGCGGGTGCTGCTGCTGGCCAGCGGGCTGGCAAGCTGGCTGCTGGGAGGAAGGTTGCGATGGATCGGGGCCTTGCTTGCGGGTGCCGGCTGGGCCGCGTTGCACGCCGGGTGGGCGTTGACAGGACAATTGCCCGCCGCGCGGGAAGGACAGGTGGCGCAGCTGGTGGGGACCGTCGAGGGGCTGCCCGATGTCGAGGCGCGGCGCACCCGCTTTCTATTGCGGGTGGATGGCGACCCGGGGCAGCCGGTGCCGCTGCGTGGTCGCTTGCTGCAGCTGGCTTGGTATGACGATTTCGACGCCACGGCGGTCGGCCCGCGTCGTGAGCTGCATGCCGGCTCCCGCTGGCGCTTTTCCGCGAAACTCCGGGCGCCGCGCGGGCTACAGAATCCGGGCGGTTTCGATGCCGAGCGGCATGCACTGGCGCAGCGGATCGCTGCGACCGGGATAGTCGGGGAAGCGGGTGGGCAGGCCCTGGGCATGCCCCGTGGCCTGGATGCATGGCGCGAGCGTATGGCGCAGCGGATCGACGTCGCCGTCAGTTCGCGTTCTTCGCGCTATGTGCGGGCATTGGCACTGGGGGATACGCGGGGGCTGGATGATGCGGACTGGCAGGTGTTGCGTGCGACCGGGTTGACCCATCTGATCGCGATCTCCGGTTTCCACGTGGGCATGGTGGCGGGATGCATGGCGTGGTTGACATGCCTGCTCTGGTGGTGCATGCCGGGGCTGGCGCGCCATATCCCCCGGCCGCAGGCCGCGGCCCTGGCGGCGTTGGGTGGCGCGTTCGGCTATGCGGCGATCGCCGGTTTCTCGCTGCCGACCGTACGCACCGTGCTGATGATCGCCGTGGTGGTCGCAGCACGTGTATGGCGCCGCCCGGCCGGCCTGGGCAGCTGTCTTGCGCTGGCGGCCCTTGCCGTTTCCCTGTGGGATCCGCTGTCGATCCTGGCGGCCGGGTTCTGGCTGAGTTTTGCCGGCGTGGCATGGCTGATCTGGTGTCTGCCGGAGCGAACGCACTGGTTCCGTGGATTCTTGTCGGCGCAATGGGTGGCGACGGTCGGCCTGCTGCCGTTGACGGTGACGCTGTTCGGGCAGGCATCGGTGATCGGGCCGATGGCCAATCTGCTGGCGATTCCCTGGTGGACGCTGGTGGTGGTGCCGTTGGCGCTACTGGGAACCGCAGTGGAAGCCGTGCTGCCCGGCGTCGGCGGATGGCTGTGGCGGGCTTCCGGTGCATGCTTTGATCTGAGTTGGCCATTGTTCGGCTGGCTTGCCAAAAGCCGGTTCGCGCTCTGGTGGCTGCCGGAGACCGGATGGGGGGCGCTGCTGCTGGCGGTGGCGGGAGCGCTGTGGATGCTGCTTCCGAGGGGTGTGCCGGGGAAGTGGGCGGCGTGTGTGCTGTGGCTGCCGCTGCTTTGGCCTTCCCGCGGATTGCCGGCTGCCGGCGAGGTCCAGCTGCAGGTGCTGGACGTTGGGCAGGGGCTGTCGGTGCTGGTGCGGACCGCCACGCATCAGCTGCTGTACGACGCCGGGCCGGCTGTCCGGGATGGTTTCGATGCCGGGGAGCGGGTTGTGGTGCCCGCGCTGCGCGCGCAGGGGATCGGACAGCTGGATGCCATCGTGATCAGCCATGGCGATGCCGATCATGCCGGCGGTGCCGACGCGGTTCGCGCCGGAGTGCCGGCGGCACGCTGGCAGGCGCCGCCGGGCCTGAGCCTGGCGGCGGCCACTCCCTGCGTGGCCGGGCAGCGCTGGCGGTGGGATGGCGTGGAATTCCAGTTCCTGCATCCCACACCGGGGTTTCCTTATCTGGGGAACGAGTCCAGCTGTGTGCTGCGTGTGGCATCACCCCATGGCACGGCACTGCTGACCGGGGATATCGGCGAGGTGATCGAGCAGGGGCTGGTGAAGCGCAGCCGGGCGCTGCTGAAGGCCGATGTCGTGGTGGCCCCGCACCATGGCAGTGGCGGATCCTCGCGCCCGGATTTTGTCGCCGCCATCCGGCCCCGGCTGGTGGTGGTCTCTACCGGGCATGGCAACCGCTTTGGCCATCCGCGCGCGGACGTTGTCCGGCGCTGGCAGCACGCCGGGGCCGAAGTGCTGAATACCGCAACCAGTGGCGCGGTCAGCGTCTGGCTGGGTGGTCAGAATCTGCAGGTGCGTGAACGCCGGATCTGGCGCTCGCATGTATGGGATGCAGCGGAGCGGGCCCGGGCGGCTGCTATCCTATCGCCGATCGAACAGATGGCCGCAGTGCCAGAGGGTTGAAACGTGTGGGAACTGGTCAAGGCGGGCGGCTGGCCGATGGTGCCGCTGCTGTTGTTGGGCGTACTGGCTTTGGCGATTGTCCTGGAGCGTTTCTGGACACTGCGGCGTAACGAAGTGCTGCCGCCGGGGTTGGGGCAGGAAGTCCGCAACTGGGCCGCACGGGGCAAGCTCGATGCCTCGCATATCGAATCCCTGCGTGCCAATTCTCCCCTGGGGGCGTTGCTGGCGGCGGCATTGGAAGCGCGCAACCGGCCGCGCGACCAGATCCGCGAGCGCATCGAAGACACCGGTCGCCATCTGGTTCACCGCATGGGCCGTTTCCTCAATGCGCTGGGCACCATCGCTTCGGCGGGCCCGTTGCTGGGCTTGCTGGGTACCGTGGTCGGCATGATCCAGATGTTCCTGGGGATACTGGACCATGGTGTGGGCGATGTGAATCAGCTGGCTGGCGGTATCGGCAAGGCGCTGGTGTGCACGGCCACGGGCATGATGGTGGCGATTCCGGCGTTGATGTTCCATCGCTATTTCCGCGGGGTCATCGACGGCTATGTGATCGAAATGGAGCAGGAAGCCGGTGCCCTGCTGGATTCGCTCGATGGCCGTCCGGCGGTGCTGGCGGCCAACAAGGCCACCGGTGTCCAGCGTCCGGCTGCGATGGAAAAGGCCTGAGCCGTGCGTATCCGTGACAACCGCTTGCAGGATGAGCCGCAGATCGATCTGGTTCCGCTGATCGATGTGATTCTGGTGCTGATCATCTTCTTCGTGGTCACCACCACGTTCGATGCGCGCTCCACCTTGCAGCTGCAGTTGCCCACTGCCAGCGACCAGAACAACCCCGAGCCGCCCCGCTCACTGAGCGTGCTGGTCAATGCCGATGGCCGTTATTTCATCAATGACCAGGAAGTGCTGCGCACCGACATCGAGTCGTTGAAGCAGACCATCGGTCAACTGGCCGGTGCTGATCGCGAGCAGACGGTGCTGCTGCGCGCCGACGCCCGCACACCTTATCAAGCTGTGGTCACCGCGCAGGACGCACTGGGCCAGTTGGGCTTCCGCCGCATCGCCATCGCCACTGCACCGGAAGCCAGGCAATGAGCGTACTGGCCAGCCCATGGCAGACCTACAAGCGCCTGCTCGGCTTTGCCAGGCCCTACCGGGTGCTGCTGCTCATGGCCTTGGCGGGCATGCTGATCGAAGCGGCCGCCGGCATGGGCTTTCTGGCGTTGATGAGCCCGATCACCGACAACCTGGTGAATCCGGAGGACATCAATCCATGGATGCCGTTGGCGATCATCGGCCTGTTTCTGCTGCGGGGTGTGGCCGGTTACCTGACCGACATCGGCATGGGCAAGGCCGCGCGCAGCATTGCGCGGGACCTGCGGGTGCGGGTGCTGGGCAAGTATCTGCGGCTTCCCGGCCAGCGCTTTGATGCCGAGCCGGTTCCATCGATGCTGGTGCGATTGGGCTCGGACAGTGACCAGGTCGCGCAGGCCGCCATTGACGCGATGAAGGTGGTATTGCAGCAGTCGCTGCAGGCACTGGGTTCGCTGGCGATGATGTTCTATTACAGCTGGCAGGTGACGCTGGCCATCTTCGTGCTGGCCCCGCCGCTGGCATGGGTGATGAACAAGGTGGCCAAGCGCTACCGCCGTATCAGCCACCGGATCCAGGAAAGCAGCGCCGAACTGTTGCAAGCGGCCGACCAGACCTTGTCCAGTCAGCAGGAAGTGAAGATCTACGGTGCCCAGCCCCGTGAGATGGCGCGTTATTCCGGTCTTGCCAACACCAATCTGCGACTGGCGATGAAGGTGGAGGCGACGCGCAGTATTTCTTCGGGAATGGTGCAGCTGATCGGTGCCATCGGTCTGGCCGCGCTGCTGTTTATCGCCGGTCACGAAGCCGCGGCAGGGCGGCTGACCGTGGGAGATTTTGTCGCCTTGATGATGGCGATGCTGACCATCATTCCAGCGCTCAAGCAGTTGACCAATGTGCAGAATATGACCCAGCGTGGCATTGCTTCCGCACAGCGTCTTTTCACGGTGCTGGATGCGGCCGACGAGACGGACACCGGGAGCGTGCCTTTGACGCGTGCACGGGGAGAGCTGGAATTCCGGCATGTCAGCGCCCGTTACGAAGGCCAGGCCAAGCCCGCCCTGGAAGACATCAGCTTCATCGCCAGGCCCGGCACGGTGACGGCCATTGTCGGCCGTTCCGGCAGCGGCAAGTCGACGCTGATCAAGTTGATTCCACGTTTCTACGAGATCGAAAGTGGGCAGATCCTGCTCGACGGGCATCCGCTGCAGGACTACAGGTTGGCCGACCTGCGTCGTCAGATCGCACTGGTCGGACAGCATGTGACGCTGTTCAACGGCAGCGTCGCCGAGAATGTGGCGTATGGCGAGCTGGCCTCCAGTAGTGATGAACAGCTGGAACGGGCCATTGCCGGTGCCAATGCGCGGGAGTTCGTCGAACAGATGCCGATGGGTGTGGATGAGCAGGTTGGGGCCAAGGGCGGCAAGCTTTCCGGCGGCCAGCGCCAGCGTCTGGCCATCGCCCGTGCGATGCTCAAGGACGCGCCGATCCTGATCCTGGATGAAGCCACCGCCGCGCTGGACAACGAGTCCGAGCGTCTGGTGCAGGATGCGCTGCAGAAACTGATGCCTGATCGCACCACGCTGGTCATCGCGCATCGCCTTTCGACCATCGAACACGCCGACCAGGTGCTGGTGATGGACCAGGGGCGCATTGTGGAGCGGGGTACCCACGCCGAACTGATGGCGCACGGCGGCCTGTATGAGCACCTGCACCGTATGCAGTTCCGGGAGAGCCAGGGCTGATGGCACGGCAAGGTCCACAGACACCGGCGTACTGGTACGACGGTGGCCAGGTGCCGGCGGTCGCGAAAGTGCTGGCGCCGCTGTATGGCGCCGTTTCCGGCCTGCGTCGCTGGTTGTATCGCCGGGGGGTTCTGCGCAGCCGGCAGGTGCCGGTACCGGTGATCGTGGTGGGGAACATCACCGCCGGCGGTACGGGCAAGACGCCATTGACCATCGAACTGGTCACGCGCCTGCGCGAAGCCGGCTGGAAACCGGGTGTCGCCAGTCGCGGCTATGGCCGTGATGAGGCCGATACGGCGCGATGGGTCACCCCGGAGATGCAGCCGGGCCTGGCGGGCGATGAACCCCTGCTCATCGCATGGAAAACCGGGGTGCCGGTACGCGTGGACAAGGATCGCGTCGCCGCCGCCAGGGCCCTGCTGGGCGCCGGGTGCGACGTGGTCGTCTGCGATGACGGATTGCAGCATTATCGTCTGGCGCGCGATATCGAGATCGAAGTGGTTGATGCGCAGCGTCGTTACGGCAACGGCCGCCTGTTGCCGGCCGGTCCGTTGCGTGAGCCTGTGGCACGCGCCGCTGCCTGCGATTTCCGCGTGGTCAATCTGGGGCAGGCCAGCGATTCGGCAGGTGGTGCGCCGGCATCGGGCTTTGGCGAATGGGCCATGCGTCTTCGAATCGATTCGGCGCGGCCACTCAAGGGCGGGCGTGTGCGCAGCTTGCACAGTTTTGCTGGACAGCGCGTGCATGCCGTGGCGGGAATCGCGCATCCACAGCGCTTCTTCCAGATGCTGCGCGCCCGGGGCATCGGCGTGGTGCCGCATGCGTTCGCCGACCATCACCGCTATCGGCCCGAAGACCTTTCATTCGGCAGCGAGTTGCCGGTACTGATGACCGAGAAGGACGCGGTGAAGTGCCAGGCGTTCGCCAATGACTGGCATTTTGTAGTGCCGTTGCAGGCCGAGCTGCCTGCCGCCTTCTGGGTGGCCTTGCTAGACCGGCTGGTCAAACTGGCGCGTGGTTGAAAGACTGGATCATTTGACGCCTTCCACTTCCCAGATCCGGGAGCGGATGGACAGGGCGGAATACAGGCAGCTGTTGCCGGTCAAGGAGTGAATATGGGCTCGATTCCCGATTTCGTTGTCGCCATACCGGCGCGTTTTGCCTCCACGCGCCTGCCCGGCAAGCCGCTGGCGCTGCTGGCCGGCGAGCCGATGGTGTTGCATGTCGCCAAACGTGCGCTGGATGCCGGTGCGCGCGAGGTGTGGGTCGCCACGGATGATGCGCGTATCGCCACCGCGCTCGACGGGCTGGAAGGGATCCGTGTGGCGATGACGGATACCGCGCATGCTTCCGGAACGGACCGCCTGGCCGAATGCGCGCGCCATGCCGGCTGGGACGACGATGTGATCGTGGTGAATCTGCAGGGGGATGAGCCGTTCGCGCCCGCCGCCGGCATCCGTGCAGTTGCCGAGGCAGTGGCGCAAAGTGGCGCCCCCATGTCCACCCTGGCTGCGCCGGTGGAAGATGCTCCCACCTTGTTCGATCCCAATGTGGTGAAGCTGGTCCGCACCGCCGACGGTGACGCCCTGTATTTCAGCCGGGCGCCGATCCCGTGGCATCGCGATGCCTTTGCGCAGTCAAAGGACGTTCTGCCTGCCGGGCAATGGCTCCGCCATATCGGTATCTACGGCTATCGCGCGGGTTTCCTGCGCCAGTTCGCGGCGATGCCGCCGGGCGTGCTGGAGCAGGTCGAATCACTGGAGCAACTGCGTGCACTTGAAGCCGGGTTCCGTATTTCGGTCTCGTTGTCGCCGGCACCGTTTCCGCCGGGTATCGATACCCCCGAAGATCTGGAGAGGGCCGAGGCGATGATGAGGGCAGGCGGGTGAGGCTGCTGGTGGTTTGCCTGGGAAATATCTGCCGTTCACCGATGGGCGAGGGCGCCCTGCGGCGGCGGATCGCCCAATCCCCGTTGGCCGGGAGGGTCGAGCTGGATTCGGCCGGAACCTCCGATTGGCACATCGGCCGCGCACCCGATCCGCGTGCGGTTGCCTGCGCCCGCGGACATGGCGTGGATATCGGCGGATTGAAGGCCCGACAGCTGCTGCGCGAGGATTTCGATCGCTTTGACCTGATCCTGTGCGCCGATCAGAGCAACCTGGAAGATGCGCGGGCGCTGGTGCCCGCCGGTGCGGCGCACAAAGCGGTGCTGTGGCTGCCGTGGGCCGGAATGTCCGGGGAAGCCGTGCCAGACCCCTATTACGGCGATGGGCGGGATTTCGAGCACAGCTGGGCGCTGGTGGACGCGGCGGCGCAGGCGACAGTGCGCCGCCTGTCAGCGGCAGCCGACTCCGGCATAATCGGCCCATGAACGTTCAGCTTGCTATGGAGCTTCCCAAGTCCGGCATCTGGCTCAATGCCGCGCCGTCGACCTTGCAGGACTATCGTGGAAGGCCGCTGGTACTGGCCTTCGTCAATGGTGCCTCGGTGTGGTGTGCGCAACGGCTGGCCGAGATCGCGCAGTGGCAGGCACGCAACCCCGGGCGTATCCAGCTGCTGGTGGTGCAGGTGCCGCGCTTTGATTTCGAGCGCGAACCGCAGCCGGCTTTGAAGCTGTTGCGGCGCCATGGTGTCAGTGCGCCGGTCATCCTGGATGCGCAGTGGGAGACCTGGCGCAGGTTCGGTATCGAAAGCTGGCCCACGCTGGTGCTGATTGATGCGCAGGGGCAGGAGCGCGAGCGCATCGTCGGCGGTGGGGCTGATCTGGAGCGCATGCTGAATGGTCTGTGCGATGGGTTGATGCGTCCGTTGGACGGGGATACCAGCGACGGGCGCGAGATCAATGCCGAGCCGATGCTGCCGCTGCGCTTTCCGGCGGGGCTGCTGGCAACGGAGGATCGGCTGTACGTGGCAGACACCGGCCATCACCGCATCCTCGAGTGTGCCCACAGCGGACGTGTGCTGCGCCAGTTCGGCGTTGGTACCGCTGACATGATCAATGGCGCAGCTGCCGAGGCCGCGTTCAACCGTCCGCATGGCATGGCGCTGGTGCGTGACGTGCTCTACGTCGCCGACACCGGCAATCATGCGCTGCGCCGTATCCACCTGCTTTCCGGGCAGGTAGAAACCCTGTGTGGCACCGGGCGTGCCGGCGATCCGGTGGAAGGCATCCTCGCCCAGCCCTGGGACAGTCCACTGAACCATCCGATGGATGTGGCCGTTGCAGACAACCAGTTGCATATCGCCATGGCCGGTGACAACCACATCTGGAGTTATGACCTCGGCAGTCGTGCGCTTCGCTGGCGGGCCGGTGCCGGTTCTGCGGAAGTCCGTGATGGCAGCGGCCATCTGGCCGCATTCGCGCAGCCATGCGGACTGGTAGCCGTGCAGCAGGTCATGTACGTCTGTGACGCGTTGGGCTCGGCGATCCGCTCGGTACAGTTGCGTGGCGATCTGGTGCAAACCTTGATCGGCAAAGGCGTCTGGGAGTTTGGCAGCGAGGATGGCGTTCGCGCGCAGGCACAGCTGCAGTATCCCCAGGGCTTGGCGATGGGGGCTGATTCCCCGCTGCTGTGGATTGCCGATGCCGGCAACGGCACCCTGCGGACTCTGCGGTTGGGCGGGGGTGTTCTTTCCACGGTCAACCTTCCCCGACGATTGCATGGCCCGTGCGCGCTGGCGGTCGCCGCCGGCGTGGTCTGGATTGCTGAAACCGATGCGCACGCGATTTTGCGATTTGACCCGGTCAGCGGCGAATTGAGTGACGTGCCGATAGACGGATGAGTGGCAAGAGCTCCAGTGAATTTGACGGCAAGGCCTTCGCGGCGGGATTGAGTACGGCGCCCGGGGTTTACCGCATGTATGCGGCCGACGATACCTTGCTGTATGTCGGCAAGGCCGGTGCGTTGCGCAAGCGGGTGGGCAGCTATTTCAACGGTTCGCCCAAAAGCCGGCGGATCATGATGATGCTGTCACAGGTGGCGCGGATGGATGTCACCGTCACGCGTACCGAGGCGGAGGCGTTGCTGCTCGAGAACCAGCTGATCAAGTCGCTGGCGCCGCGCTACAACGTGTCCCTGCGCGATGACAAGACCTATCCCCAGGTGCTGCTCACGCGGGAAGCCTGGCCGCGTATCGCGCTACACCGCGGGCCGCGCGCGGTTCCGGGCAGGTACTTCGGCCCCTATCCGGGCGTAGGCGCGGTGCGTGAAACCTTGAATCTGATGCACAAGCTGTTCCGCTTGCGCAGCTGCGAGGACAGCGTCTTCCGCAACCGTTCGCGTCCGTGCCTGCAGTATCAGATCGGACGCTGCAGTGCGCCGTGTGTGGAGCTGGTGGCGCCGCAGGAATATGCCGAATCCGTTCACCGGGCCGCGCTTTTCCTGGAAGGAAAGAGCGACCTGCTCGCGCAGGAACTTGGCCAGCAGATGCAGGAAGCCAGTGATGCCCTGGAGTTCGAGCGTGCCGCGCGTCTGCGCGATCTGATCACCTCCCTGCGCAGTATGCAGAATCGCCAGTACGTCGATGGACGGGCCGCGGATCTGGATGTGCTGGCTTGTGCCATGCAGGGGGCCAGTGCATGCGTGATGCTGCTGTCCTTCCGCGATGGCCGCAATCTGGGGACACGTGCATTTTTTCCGCGGACCAATGGCGAAGACAGTGCTGAAGAAGTGCTGGCGGCATTTGTTTCGCAGTACTACGGTGAGCATGCGCCGCCAGCGGAGATTCTCCTGGATCGCGAGATCCCGGATGTGGACGTGATCGAGCTTGCCCTGAGCGAGGCTGCCGAGCACAAGGTCGCGTTGAAGTGGAATGTGCGCGGTGAGCGCGCCGGTTACGTTGAACTGGCCAGTCGCAACGCGCAGATCACACTGGTGAGCGAGCTCGACAGTCGTGGCGCGCAGCAGGCGCGCAGCGACGCATTGCGTGACCTGCTTGGCCTGGCCGAGCCGGTCAAGCGCGTGGAATGTTTCGACATCAGTCACACCATGGGCGAGGCGACCGTCGCCTCCTGCGTGGTGTTCGATGCGGCAGGGCCGGTCCGGGCGCAGTACCGGCGTTTCAATATCAGCGGGATCGAGCCGGGCGACGACTACGCAGCCATGCATCAGGCCATCGAGCGTAGATTCCGTCGCGCGGTCGAGGAGGGAGGGGCGCTGCCGGATATCCTGTTGATCGACGGTGGCGCCGGACAGCTTGCGCAAGCCGCTGCTGCCTTGGCTGATCTCGGAGTTGAAGGGGTGATGCTGGTGGGTGTCGCCAAGGGCGTTGAACGCCGCGCGGGCGACGAGACGCTGGTGTTGCCCGACGGGCGTGAGCTCCGTCCCGGGGCGGCTTCACCCGCGCTCCAATTCATCCAGCAGGTTCGTGACGAAGCGCACCGGTTTGCGATCACCGGACACCGCGGTCGCAGGCAGAAGGCGCGTATGACCAGCAAACTGGAAGATATTCCGGGCATTGGTCCTCGCCGCAGAGCCAGCTTGCTGAAACATTTTGGTGGCCTGGCCGGGCTCAAGGCTGCCGGCGAGGCGGAGATCGCGCGCGTGGACGGCATCAACGCGGCCCTCGCGGCGCGGATCTACGCTAACCTTCATGGACTGTCGATTCCGGATGCGGCAGCGGAGTAGCGTTTTAATGAATTTGACTGTCCCCACCTGGCTGACGTTGCTGCGGATCCTGATGATCCCGGTGCTGGTGCTGGTTTTCTACCTGCCCTATGCCTGGACCAACTTCGCCTCCGCAGCGATTTTCGGTCTGGCGGCGATCACCGACTGGCTTGATGGCTGGGTGGCGCGCCGCTACCAGATGCATTCGGCCTTTGGTGCCTTTCTGGATCCGGTTGCAGACAAGCTGATGGTGGCAGTGGCGCTGTTCCTGATTGTGCAGGGACATCCCACCCCATGGATGGCGTTCTGGGCGGCGGTGATCGTCGGGCGTGAGATCGCAGTGTCGGCGCTGCGCGAATGGATGGCTGAGATCGGCCAGCGCGCCAAGGTGCGTGTGGCGATGATCGGCAAGGTCAAAACCACCGCGCAGATGGTCGCGCTGCTGTGTCTGTTGTATTCGGTTTCACCCAATACTCCAGCCGCTGACATCTGGATGGGAGTGCCGGTTTTCCATATGGGCGACTGGATGCTGGCGATCGCCGCACTGCTGACCTTGATCTCCGGTGCGCAATATCTGATGGCGGCGTGGCCGAGCCTGCGCGAAGAGGAAAAAGCCGCGCGCCAGAAGATCAAAAAAAGTTGAAGGGGCTGTTGACAGGTGGGTGAATGCCTGTAGAATTTCGCCTCCCAAGCGGGAATAGCTCAGTTGGTAGAGCGCAACCTTGCCAAGGTTGAGGTCGCGAGTTCGAGTCTCGTTTCCCGCTCCAGTTTGGGTGTGAATTGGATCCCGCCAAGCGGGAATAGCTCAGTTGGTAGAGCGCAACCTTGCCAAGGTTGAGGTCGCGAGTTCGAGTCTCGTTTCCCGCTCCAGTTCATGGTGAAGCCGCTGCTGTAAAGGTGGTTTCATACGGGAAATCCACGCCGGCAACGACATGGGTTTTTCATGAGGCACGTTGAAAACACGTCCCTCGAGATGTGAAGAAATTTGTTAAAAGTGCTGGCGCATTGCTTCGGAAGACTGTAGAATGCGCTGCATCAAATGCGGGAATAGCTCAGTTGGTAGAGCGCAACCTTGCCAAGGTTGAGGTCGCGAGTTCGAGTCTCGTTTCCCGCTCCAAATTCGGAAAAGGCCCCGTAAAAGGGGTTTTTTCATATCGGGAATGGATCCCCGGCGTTTCAGATTTTGGCCTGGTAGCAGAGTGGTTATGCAGCGGATTGCAAATCCGCGTACGCCGGTTCGATTCCGACCCAGGCCTCCAATTGAAAAAATGCAAAATTTTGGCCCGCGCAAGCGGGCCTTTTGTTTTGCATGATTTTTGAAGCGGGTTTGTAGTTCCTGGCGTGAAGCCTGCCTCAAGTCAAGGTGCTGGCGGTGAGGACTGCCGCCGCGAGGCAGATCAGCATTGCGCCGGCAAAAACCAGCGGCTTGATGCGCAATGATTTTTTTTCATCTGTCTGGCCCGCTGCGATATAGGTCCGGCGTATCAGGCCTGCGGGGAATCGGTGCCGGGCCATGCTGCTGTCGCAGGCATCGACGCAGGCAGCGCATTCAATGCAGTTGCTGGAGTGTCCGGTCCGGATATCCAGACCGATCGGACAGACGCCGACGCACGCACCGCAGTCGATGCAATCCCCCAGGTGCGCCGGAGCGAACTTGGGCAGGGCACCGGCGATTTCCGGATGGGCGGCGCGAAAGGCGTAGTCACGCGCAGTCTCGGGATCCAACAGGCCTCTGGGGCGATTCAGGACGCTTTCACTGTGGCCACTGCGCGTACCGCGGGGCTCGCCGCGTGCGGCGTCGTATTGGATGGATGGCGTGCGGCTGTCGGTGATCAGGTGTTGCACGCGGTTGTAGGGGCATAGATACGTGCATACCTGCTCATGCAGGTACAGCACATTGGCCCAGGTGGCCAGCGCATAGAAGCTGATCCAGAAAATCTCCCAGCCGTTGAGGGAGAAGCCCGCCAGGTTGCGAGCCAGATTCGCGATCGGCGTGAAGTAGCCGACGAAGGTGACGCCGGTCCACAGTGCGATGCCTGCCCAGCTGGCGTGGCGGATCGCCACTCCCAATGAGGTATAGGGGGCGGGCAGTGTTGTCCGTCGGGTCAAGTTGCGGAACAGGCGGGTCAGCACGCTTTGCGGGCAGGCATAGCCACACCAGATGCGGCCATACAGGTTTGTCACCAGGAAAAGTGCGGCGATCAGTGCCAAGGCGATCCAAAGCAGCAGGACGGATTGCTCTGGTTGCATGGACAGGCCGAAGGCATGGAACTGGCGAGTGCCGATATCAAGCAGAAATCCCGGCTTGCCGTTCCAGGTCAGCCAAGGTATCGCGTAGAAGGCGCCGAGCATGATCGCCATCGCGGCGGCCCGGGTGCCGCTGCGGCTGGTCAAAGGCAAGGCCGGACCGGCGCCTGTCATTCAAAGATCTCCGGGTCTTCGCGGGAGGGGCGCAGTAGCAAGGCGGTGACGCTGCAGGCGCACAGCGTGCCCAGCCAGAACGCGAAGAAGCCCAGCGAATAGCCCAGTTCGCGACTGATGGAGAGCGCGGGAAAGCTGATCCGCTGCAGTTCAACCGGATCCACGCGTGCGAACAGTACCGCCGACATTGCTGCGGCGGTGAAGAAGCTGGGCCACAGTACGGCGCCGAGCAGTTGGAGCAGCGGTCGTGGTTCGGTCGGTGCGGGCTTGTCGGGAGCGGTCATCGCGGAGTCCAAGTGGGCCGTATTGAGAGAGCACGACGCCGGGTTGCACGCATGGCAATGCCTGAATGCACGCGGGGCGCCAATGTGCAAGGCTAGGTGGCGCCCGTCGTGTGGTCCTTGATCCTGATCAAGTGGATACCATCGGAGGGCGGTTGTAGGGAAAGGAGAACGGCGGTGAGGCCTGAAGTGAATGTGTGCACCGAACAGGAGGTGGAAGCGCTGGTGCGGCGCTTCTATGCACGCGTGCGCGAAGACGAGCTGCTTGGCCCGATTTTCGAGGCGCGGGTACATGACTGGGAGTCGCACCTGCTGTTGCTGATCGATTTCTGGTCGACGATGTTGCGCGGCACATCCCGCTTCAGCGGGGCGCCGATGCCCAAGCATCTGGCGATACCGGGGCTGCAGTGGTCGATGTTCCAGCGTTGGCTGGAGCTGTTCGGGCAGACCACCGCGGAGCTTGGCAACCCGCAGATGAAGCAGCTGGCAGATGCCGCGGCGCAACGGGTTGCCACTGCTATTTGGCGCCGCTACAGCGCACCGGCCTTCCCGGTTCTTTGAATTCAGGCGTACATGACACATCCGGACGGCGGTTGACCGCACCACTGGCTGAATGGATGGGCGCGCCTTTTTGACGCGGGCGGGCACGATTGATCCAGCTCAAGGCAGCGATGGCGGGACTGGGGCACGCTGGCTCCATGGACATGCAACCTGTACCGCTGAACCCGCTGGGCTGGACGTTTGATCCGGAGCTGCTGCGCCGCCATGACCGCCCGGGGCCGCGCTATACCTCGTATCCCACCGCGCCACATTTCCATGACGGTTACGGCGAGGCGCAGTTCCGCGCGGCGATTGCGCGTAGCAATGCGTCCGGGCGGCAGTTGTCGCTGTATGTGCATGTTCCTTACTGCACCAGCCCCTGCTTCTACTGCGGCTGCAACCGGGTCATCAGCCGTGACCGGAGCAAGGGGGAGGCGTATGTCGAGCGGGTGCTGCTGGAAGCCGATCGCGTCGCGCCATTGTTCGCGCCTGGGCGCGATGTCATCCAGCTGCACCTGGGCGGCGGCACGCCCAATTTCCTGGAGCCTGCGCAGCTGGAGCGGCTGATCGACGGATTGGGACAGCGCTTTGACTTCAGTACCCGCGCCGCGCGGGATTTCTCCATCGAGCTGGACCCGCGCTCGGTCAGTGTCGACGACATCGGGCGTCTGGTCCGGTTGGGTTTCAACCGCGCCAGTCTTGGCGTGCAGGACTTCGATCCGGCGGTGCAGCAGGCGATCAATCGCGAACAGGGTGTGGCCGAGACATTGGCGATCATCGATGCCTGTCGCGCATCGGGCATGCGCTCGGTGAATGTGGATCTGATCTACGGCTTGCCGCGACAGACTCTGGAGGGCTTCGGCCGCACGCTGGACACCGTGCTGCAGGCAAGGCCGGACCGGCTGGCGATCTACGGCTACGCGCATCTGCCGCACATGTTCAAGGCTCAACGGCAGATCGCCGATGGCGACCTGCCGGGGCCCGAGCAGAAGCTGGCCTTGCTGGGACTTGCAGTGGAGCGGCTGTCGGCGGCGGGTTACCAGTACATCGGAATGGATCACTTCGCATTGCCCGAAGAAGATCTTTCACGGGCGCAGCGCGAAGGTTCGCTGCATCGCAACTTCATGGGTTATACCACCCATGCCGACACCGATCTGATTGGATTGGGCGTCAGCGCGATCAGTCGCATCGATACCGGCTACAGCCAGAATCCCCGGGAATTGAAAGACTGGGAGGCGCGTATCGATGCCGGGGCGCTGCCTGTATGGCGTGGCCTGGAGCTCGATCAGGACGATCTGCTGCGGGCGGAGCTGATCCAGCAGCTGATGTGTCATGGCCGGGTGGACGGGCGCCGTGTCGCCGCATCCCACGGCATCGATTTCGACCGCGAATTTGCCGCGGAGATCGAATCACTGCGGCAACTGGTCGATGACGGATTGGCCCATATCGAGGACGGTGTGGTTTCCGCGACCCGGCCGGGAAGGCCGTTGCTGCGGCTGATCGCCATGTGCTTTGACCGCTATTTGAAAGCTCCGCAGCAGCCGGCCCGGTACTCCAGAGCGATCTGACCGCAGCCGGCGTGCGCTCTGTGGTCCGGAAACGGGCAGGCCGGCACGCCATGCAATTCACAATTGCCGCGTGATCAGGCACGCTATCGCGGTGCCCGGATGGCGAAATTGGTAGACGCATCGGACTTAAAATCCGCCGGCCGCGAGGCCATGCCGGTTCGATTCCGGCTCCGGGCACCACTACCTGACAATCGAGAATGGCATGAGCGACGGTATAACCGCAGCGGCGGCCCCCCGGGTCGCCATCATCGGGCTGGGTTATGTGGGTCTTCCTCTGGCCGTTGAGTTCGGGAAGACGCTCGACACGCTGGGCTACGACATCGACCTGCAGCGCGTCCAGGAGCTTCAGGCCGGGCACGACCACACGCTTGAGACCGACGATGCGGAACTGGCAGCGGCGCTGCATGTGCGCTTTACCGGCGATACCGCAGGGCTGCGCGACCGCAACGTCTTCATCGTCACGGTGCCCACGCCTATCGACGCCTTTGAGCAGCCGGATCTGGCGCCGTTACGCTCGGCCAGCGAGCTCATCGCCGCTCATCTGAAGCCGGGCGATCTGGTGATCTACGAATCCACGGTCTATCCCGGTACCACCGAAGAGGTGTGCGTGCCGTTGCTTGAGCAGGGCTCGGGACTGCGCTTCAACGTGGATTTTTTTTGCGGCTACAGCCCCGAGCGGATCAATCCGGGCGACCGGCAACGGCGTTTGCCGGATATCCGGAAGATCACGTCAGGCTCCACGCCGCACGCGGCGCAGGTGGTCGATGCGCTGTATCGCCGCATCATCCGTGCGGGGACCTGGCCGGCACCTTCGATGAAGGTCGCAGAAGCGGCCAAGGTGATCGAGAACATCCAGCGCGATGTGAACATCGCCCTGGTCAACGAGCTGGCCCTGATCTTCGACCGGTTGGGCATCGATACGCTTGATGTGCTCGAGGCGGCGGGAACCAAGTGGAACTTCCTGCCGTTCCGACCGGGGATGGTCGGGGGGCACTGCATCGGCGTGGATCCGTACTACCTGCTGCACAAGTCCGAGAGCGTGGGTTACCACCCGGATCTGATCCATACCGCGCGACAGGTGAACAACCGTGTCGTCGCGCATGTGGTCACTCGGGTGCGCACGTTGCTGGAGCAGAAAGAAAAATCACTGCAGGGCGCCAGGGTGCTGGTGCTCGGTGTCACCTTCAAGGAGGACTGCCCGGATCTGCGCAACAGCCGTGCGCTGGACCTGGTGCAGATGCTGTCTGCCGCGGGCGCACTGGTGCATGCGCACGATCCATGGGCCGATGCGGCCAGCGCACAACGTGCTGCAGAGGTGGTGCTGATCGAATCCCCGCAGCCGGGAAACTACGATGCGATCGTGCTGGCGGTGGCGCACCGTCAGTTTCGTGAGTACAGCGCGGAAAAAATCCGTGCGCTGGGTGTACAGGACATGATCGTCTACGACATCAAATCCGCCTGGCCGCGGGACGTTGTCGACGACCGGCTGTAGAATCCGCGCCATCTCTGATCCGAGGACGGTAATGCATCGTTATCTTGTCTATGTGCTGGCATTGATTCTGCTGCCAGTTTCTTTGGCATTGGCTTCGCATTGGCCAGCGTGGTACTGGGGCGTGGGCTTGTTCGGTGTGGCCGCGCTGCTGGGTACCTGGGACGTGTTGCAACGTCGAAGCGTGTTGCGACGCAACTATCCGGTGCTGGCGCATTTCCGTTATGGCTTCGAGTCCATCGGCCCGGAAATTCGCCAGTACTTCGTGCAGAGCGATCTTGATGATGTTCCGTTCTCGCGGCAGCAGCGCCAGTTGATCTATGCGCGTTCGCGCAACGAAATGGACGTGGTGCCATTTGGCACCCTGCGCAGCGCCTATGCGGTGGACTACGAATGGATCAACCATTCCATGGCGCCGACCACCATCCCGCATCACGATTTCCGCGTGACCATCGGTGCCGAGTGCGCAAAGCCCTATTCGGCCAGCGTGTTCAACATCTCGGCCATGAGCTTTGGCTCGCTCTCGGCCAATGCCATCCGCGCGTTGAACAAGGGCGCCAAGCTGGGCGGCTTCTGCCATGACACCGGTGAAGGCTCCATCTCGCCCTATCACCGTGAGAATGGCGGTGACCTGGTCTGGGAAATCGGTTCGGGCTACTTCGGCTGCCGCGACGAGAACGGGCGCTTCAGCGAAGAGCGCTTTGTCGAGAACGCGCGCGACGATCAGGTCAAGATGATCGAAATCAAGCTCTCGCAGGGCGCCAAGCCAGGCCACGGTGGCGTGCTGCCAGCGGCCAAGGTCAGTGCGGAGATTTCCCTCACCCGCGGCGTGCCGATGGGCGTGGATTGCGTCTCGCCGTCCAAGCACTCGGCGTTCTCCACGCCGGTGGAGCTGCTGCAGTTCGTTGCGCGTCTGCGTGAGTTGTCCGGTGGCAAACCGGTCGGCTTCAAGCTGGCGATCGGCCATCCCTGGGAATGGTTCGGTATCGCCAAGGCGATGCACGAAACCGGTTTGCTGCCCGACTACATCGTCGTTGATGGTGCTGAAGGCGGTACCGGCGCCTCGCCTGCGGAATTCATCGATCACGTTGGCGTGCCGATGAATGAAGCGCTGATCCTGGTACACAACACGCTGATCGGTCTGAATCTGCGCGAGCGCATCCGCCTGGGTGCGGCGGGCAAGGTGACCAGTGCATTTGATATCGCACGCACCATCGCGCTGGGCGCGGACTGGTGCAATGCCGGCCGTGGCTTCATGTTTGCGTTGGGCTGCATCCAGGCGCTGAGCTGCCACAACGACAAGTGCCCGACCGGGATCGCTACCCAGGACCCGAGTCGCTGGCGTCACCTGGAGCCGGAAGACAAGGGCCAGCGTGTGCGCAACTACCACGCCAATACGATGCGCGCGTTGCGTGACCTGTTGGGCGCTGCCGGCCTGAACGATCCTTCCGAACTGGGACCGGAACATATCCTGCGGCGTGTTTCGCCGGTGGAGATCCGTTCGCTGGCTTCGCTGTATCGTTATCTGGGACCGGGCGAGCTGCTTGACCGGGTGCCCGAGCACGTCGTGTTCCGCGAGTACTGGGCGGATGCGCGCAGCGATTCGTTCGCACCGCCGGCACGCATTTCGGGGCTGCGCGGCAGCAAGCTGCAGTGATCTGCGCCGGTGTGGAGACGGTCGCACCGGCATCGCAAATGAAAACACCGCCCTTGCTCGACAAGGGCGGTGTTTTTTTACAGGTCGCGGTTGTCGCGCCGCGGTGTAATCAGCGCGCCAGCCACTGGATCACCCCTTCGGCGGCGCGCTGGGCGCTGGCGTAGCAGGCGGTAAGCAGGTAGCCACCGGTCGGCGCTTCCCAATCCAGCATTTCGCCGGCGCAGAACACACCTGGCACGGCATCCAGCATCAGGCCTTCGTTCATCGCCTCGATGCGCACACCGCCGGCGGTACTGATGGCTTCGGCCATCGCGCGCGGCCGTTGCAGCGTCAGCGGCAACCGTTTGAGGGTGTGCGCAACGGCATCCAGATCACTGCCGGCGTCTTTGCCCAGTACCTCGAACAGCAGTGCGGCTTTGGGCGCGTCCAGACCGGCGGCGCGGCGCAGGTGTTCGCCGAAGCTGCGGCCTTTGCGCGGCCGTCCCAGGTCGGCGCGCAGGCGGTCCAGCTCGCGGCTTGGTACCAGATCCAACTGCAGCTGTGCGCTGCCGTTGCGATGGAGGGTTTCGCGCAGGTCCGCCGCCAGTGCATAGATCAGGCTGCCCTCAAGGCCGTATTCGCTGGCGACACATTCGCCCTGCAGGTGCTGCGCATGGCCTTGCAGATCTATCCAGTGTGCGATCACCGGTTTGAGCGGGCTGCCGGCGTGGCGCTGCCGGAAATGTTCGGACCAGGCCACGTCGAAGCCACAGTTGGCCGGCTGCAGCGGTGTGATATCCACGCCACGACCCGACAGAATTTCCGTCCAGCGACCATCGGAGCCGAGCTGCGGCCAGCTGCCACCGCCGAGGGCGAGCACGGTGGCATCGCTGTGCACATCGACCGTGCCATTGCCGGTTTCGAAGCGCAGCTTCCCGTCTTCATTCCAGCCGGACCAGCGGTGCTGCACGTGGAAGCGCACGCCTTGCTCTTTCAGACGGCGTACCCAGCCGCGCAGCAGGGGCGCGGCTTTGCGATCAACCGGGAACACGCGTCCGGAACTGCCGACATAGGTGTCCACGCCCAGGCCTTGCGCCCAGTGGCGCAGCGCTTCGGCATCAAAGCCGTCGAGCCAGCGGGCGACGACATCCTGACGTTCGCGATAGCGGCCGTCGAACTGTGGCCGCGGTTCGGAATGGGTCAGGTTGAGCCCGCCTTTGCCGGCGATCAGGAATTTGCGTCCCGGCGAACCTTTGGCCTCGTACAGGTGCACCTCCAGCCCGGCCGCGCACAAGCGTTCGGCGGCGAACAGGCCGGCAGGGCCGCCGCCGATGACGGCGACGGTGTGTTTAGCGGGGCTGGACATCAAGCAGTTCAACATCGAAAACCAGGGAGGAGCCGGCCGGGATCGGTCCGGTGCGGCGATTGCCGTAGCCGTATTCGGCCGGAATCATCAAGGTGCGCTTGCCGCCGACCTTCATGCCGACAAAGCCTTCATCCCAGCCACGGATGACCTGCTTTTCACCGAGGTTGAAGGTGAAGGGCTCGCCACGGTCGAGCGAGCTGTCGAATTTTTCACCGTGCTTGTCAGCGGCGCGCTCGTCATACAGCCAGCCGGTGTAGTGCACGGTGACTTTGGTGCCGGCAACGGCTTCAGCGCCGGTACCCGGCTGGGTGTCGATGCGCTCGAAGGTGGCGATGGTGCCTCCGGGCGGAGGTCCTGGCGGGGTGCACCCGGCCGCGAGCAGGGACAGCAGAGTCGGGATGAATAGACGGCGCACGGCGACCTCCGGCAGACAGGGCGTGCAAGGGTAGCGCATCGTCGCCGGGTATCATGGTGCCATGGCTAAACTGCTGCTCAATCTACGTAATGTCGGTGAAGACGAAAGTCGCGAGGTCGGCGAGCTGCTCGACCGCAACGCGATCGCCTGGTATCGCACCGAACCCAGTCCCTGGGGCATCTCGCACGGCGGGATCTGGTTGCGTGACAACGACGACCATCCGCGCGCCAAGGCGTTGATGGCGACCTATCAGGCCGAGCGCGGCCAGCGGGTCCGTGCCGAACGCGAGGCGGCTTTGCGTGATGGCAGTGCCGAGACCTTCGGCTCGCTGTTGCGGCAGCGTCCGCTGTATGTGGTGGGGGTGTTGCTGGGCATGGTCGCCGCTGCGGCGCTGGTGCTGCTGCCCTTCATGCTGTTGCGCGGCTGAGCCGGCTTTCCACCGTCTCCATTTTTCCCACTGTTCCGCCGATGGGCCTTTTCCCGGGCTCTGGCAACCGACCGTTCTAGAATATGTCCATGATCGTCAATATCGCCGCCTACCATTTCGTCCCGCTTCCCGATGCCGACACGCTGGCGGCAACGCTGCTCGAGTGCGCCCAGACCCAGGAGCTGCGCGGCACCATTCTGGTTGCCGAGGAGGGCATCAACCTGTTCCTGGCCGGCAGCCGTGACGGTATCGATGCGTTCTACGCGCAGCTGAAAACCGATGCGCGCTTTGCCGCTATGCGTATCAAGTACAGCTACAGCCAGATGCAGCCGTTCGCCCGGCTCAAGGCCAAGGTCAAATCCGAAATCATCAGCTTCCGCCGCGACGACGGCCAGCCGCTGGACTATCCGCGTGCGCCCAGCGTGGCCCCGGCCACGGTGCAGCGCTGGTTGCGGCAGGGCCATGACGATGCCGGCAAGCGCGTGGTGATGCTCGATACCCGCAATGCCCAGGAGTTCGCGCACGGCACCTTTGCCGGTGCCCTGACCCTGCCGATCGACAAGTTCACCGATCTGCCGGCCGCACTCGAGCCGCACCGCGAAGGCCTGGCCGATGCCACCGTGGTCAGTTTCTGCACCGGCGGTATCCGCTGCGAGAAGGCCGCGCTGTGGATGCGCAACGACGGCATGGACAATGTACTGCAGCTGGAAGGCGGCATTCTGGGCTACTTCGAGGAAGTGGGCGGGGAGGGCTACGACGGTCACTGCTTCGTATTCGACGAGCGCGTGGCACTGGATCCGCAGTTGCAGCCGCTGGTCGACCGTGAGGCTGAACAGGCCGCCTGAGGGTGTCCGGATGTCGTGCCCGGAAAGCAGTGTTGTGGCGGTGAGGTGTCGGGGCAGCTGGCAATGCAGTGTCGTCGGCCCCAACTGGAGGTGGTCCCCAATGGAAACTCCCGATGATTCCTCTGTCGATTCTCGATCTGGCACCGGTATGTGAAGGCGCCATGCCGCAGCAGGCCTTCGGCAACATGCTGGATCTGGCCCGGCACGCCGAGCGTTGGGGCTACCGGCGCTACTGGCTGGCCGAACACCACAACATGCCGGGTATCGCCAGCGCGGCGACTTCGGTGTTGATCGGGCATGTGGCCGGCGGGACCTCCACCATCCGTGTGGGCGCCGGCGGGATCATGCTGCCCAACCACTCGCCGCTGCAGGTGGCCGAGCAGTTCGGCACGCTGGCCTCGCTGTACCCGGGGCGCATCGATCTGGGGCTGGGGCGTGCGCCCGGCACCGATCACGCCACGGCGCGCGCGCTGCGCCGCTATTTCGACAGCGCCGACCAGTTTCCGCAGGATGTTGCCGAGCTGCTCCATTATTTCGAGCCGGCGCAGCGCGGCCAGTCCGTGCAGGCGGTGCCGGGAGCGGGGGTCGAAGTGCCGGTTTGGTTGCTGGGATCCAGCCTGTTCAGTGCACGCCTGGCGGCGGCGATGGGGTTGCCGTTCGCGTTCGCCTCGCACTTCGCGCCCGATGCGATGGATGAGGCGCTGGCGCTGTATCGGCGCGATTTCCGGGCTTGCGCGCGGCTGGCTGCTCCCTACGCCATCCTGGCGCTGAACGTGGTGGCCAGTGACTCCGAGGCCGAGTCGCGGCGCCTGTTCACCACCCAGCAGCAGAGTTTCGTGAATCTGCGTCGCGGCCAGCCCGGACAGATCCCGCCGCCGGTGGCCGATATCGAATCCTTCTGGGCGCCGCAGGAGAAGGCCGGCGTCGAGCGCGCTCTGGCTTGCACGGTGCTGGGCGATCCTGCACAGGTTGCCGAAGGCCTGGCGGACTTTGCCGGGCGGCATCGCCCGGATGAGCTGCTGATCACCGCCAACATCTTTGACCATCAGGCCCGCTTGCGCTCCTTCGAGCTGGCCATGCAGGCCTGGCAGGCGCGACAAGCGCGTTGACCAGGGCGGCCTGGTTTGCCGCCCCTCCGCGCTGCGCAATTTCCGTCAGCCGCCGGTCCAGCGCTGCAGCAGCTGGCCGGTATGGCTGACCAGTTGCCCGGAGCCGAGTCCGAAAAACATGCCGGCGGCAACGGCTGCCACCCAGTTGAACAGCATCAGCGCGCCATCGCGCTCGATCAGGGCCAGTGCAAACAGCAGCAGCTGGAAGCCGAACAGGTAGTTGGTGAACGGAATCGGCAGCGACAGCAGCAGGCCGACCAGGATCAGCAGCAGGCCAGTGAACATCCGTGCCGGCAATGGACGGAGCAATGGCGCCATACGCGGTCTGAGCATCCGGTCCAGCCGCCGCAACGGGCGGCCGATCTTGCCCAGGAACCTGTGCATGGTCGCGCGCTTGGGGCCTCGGCGGGCAATGAAGCCGGGCACCCAGGGTCGCGACAGTCCGCCCAGCAGTTGCACGCCGATCAGCACCACCAGCGGGCCGCTGACCGCACCACCGACGCCCGGGATCGGAATGAACGACGGCAGGATCGCGATGAACAGGAAAACGCCGAAGGCGCTTTGCTGCAGGTTCTGCAGGATATGCCGCAGCGGCAGATGTTCGGCCGGATCGCCATGCTCGAACAGGGCCAGCAGGGTGCGGATGCCCTCGTTGCGGTAGCCGTCGCTGCCGGTGCCGTCCGCGGCGGGGTCAGCCGGTGAGTTCATCGGCATCTTCCTCGGCCAGCTTGCGCAGCAGCAGCTTGTCGATGCGCGCGCCGTCCAGGTCGACGATTTCGATGCGCCAGCCCGCCCAGTCGAAGTACTCGCCGGCGTGGGGGATGCGGCCGAAATAGTGCATGCACATGCCGGCCAGCGTGTAGTAGTCGCCTTCCTCCGCGTCAGGCAGCGCGGCGCCTTCCATCAGTTCGCGCAGGTCATCGATCGGCAGCGAGCCGTCCACCAGCTGCGAGCCGTCTTCACGGGTGACCACCAGGGCGTCCTCATCGGTATTTTCCGGCGCCTGCAGGCGGCCGACCACGGCGCCCATCAGGTCGCTGATGGTCACCAGCCCTTGGATCTCACCGTATTCATCCACCACCAGGGCCATCGACTGCTGCTCTTCGCGGAAGATTTCCAGCAGTTTCATCGCATGGGTGGACTCGGACACATACAAGGTCTCGCGCAGATTCTGGAACAGCGAGTGCTCCGAGCCCTCCAGCCGGGTGACCAGGGTCTTCACCTCCAGAATGCCGACGATGTCCTGGTCGTTGTCGCGGTACACCGGGTAGCGCGAGAACGCGTGCTCACGCATGGTATGCAGGTTCTTTTCGGCCGGCGCGGTGGTGTCCAGCCAGGCGATGCGGTTGCGGGGGGTCATCAGGCTGTCGGCGGTGCGGTCGCCCAGGCGCATCACCCGGTTCATCATATTGCGCTCGTCGGCGTCGATCACCCCCTGCTCGTGGCTTTCGGCCACCAGCATGCGGATCTCCTCTTCCGTCACCGAGGCCGATTCGGTCTGGCCCAGGCCCAGCAGGCGCAGCACCAGATGGGTGGAGCGTGAAAGCAGCCATACGCCCGGCGCGGCGATGCGTGCCAGCCAGCTCATCGGCACCGCCACGACCCCGGCAATGTCCTCCGAGCGGGTCAGGGCGACGCGCTTGGGGACCAGTTCGCCGAAAATCAGAGTCAGATAGGTGATCAGGGCCACCGCCAGGGTCTTGCCGAGGAAGTCGGCATAGGGCTGGGTCGAGCCGAACAGGGCGAAGTTGGCCGACAGTGCCGGGAACAGCGATTGCAGCTGCGCGGCGATGGCGCCGCCGATGGCGTCGCCGCCATAGACACCGGTCAGGATGCCGATCAGGGTGATCCCGATCTGTACGGTCGACAGGAAATTTTCAGGTTTTTCAGACAGTTCCAGTGCGCGTGCGGCGCGTTTGCTGGAGCCGGCCATCTGCTTGAGGCGGCTTTTGCGCGAGGTCATGACCGACATTTCGGACATGGCAAAGAAGCCGTTCAGCAGGATCAGGGCGATTACGATGAAAAACTCAAGCACGGGAATCTCCCCGGGTTGGTTGCAGGGGAGGGTGTGTCAGGCAGGCGGCGTCCATGTCACCACAGGTGTGGTGTACCGGGATTCGCGGCGGGGGATGAGGGTCGTCGTCCATAAGGTGCGCCCTGAAGGCGCCCGCGCATCTTAGCAAAACGCGGCTGGCGGGCGCTAACCGCGGCCTCGCGGGCGCTGCGGACAACCGCAAGGAATACCCGAGATGCCTTCTAGCAGTCATAATTCGCGCTGGTGCCGTCCCTCCCGCGACGGCGAATAGGCTCCCCATGTTTTCGTTGCAGACCATTTTCGGTTCCGGCAAGCAGTTCTATACCTATCTTGACGAGGCCGCACAGGCCGCTTCCGACAGCGCGAAGGCGCTGCATTCAATGATGCGCGAAGCGGATCGCGAGCCTGCTCTGGACGCCTTCAAGCTCGCACGTCTGCGCGAACGGGCCGCCTCGGACAAGATCAGCCAGGCGCTGGTGGACAGCTTCATGACGCCCATCGAGCGCGAGGACATCGAAGCACTGGGTTCGGCGCTGTACAAGATTCCCAAGCAGATCGAGAAGTTCGCCGATCGCTATTCGCTGGCCGTGGCGCATCTGGAGCACATCGACTTCGCGCCGCGCGCGGCGATGTTGGAGCAGGCCGCCGGCGTGGTGGTGGAAATGGTCAACGACCTGCGCCACATGAACCTGGACCGGATGACCGCGTTGAACGAAAAGCTGCGTGCGCTGGAGAACGAGGCCGACCGGCTGATGCTGGAGCTGTACCGCGACATCTACTCCGGACGTCTGGACAACCTGCAGATGTTCCTGCTCAAGGAATTCTTCGAGATTCTGGAAAAAGCCATCGACCGTTGCCGCGAGGCCGGTGTGGTGGCGTACCAGATCGTGCTCAAGAACAGCTGACGGGGCCGCTCGATGCTCACCCTAGTACTGGTGGTGATCCTGGCTGCGCTCGTCTTCGAGTTCATCAACGGCTTCCACGACACCGCCAACTCCATTGCCACCGTGGTGGCAACCAAGGTGCTCTCGCCCGGCTGGGCGGTGATGCTGGCGGCCTTCATGAACCTGATCGGCGCGCTGACCGGCACCGCGGTGGCGCTGACCATCGCCAACGGCCTGCTCAATACCGACGTGGTCGCGGTGACGCCACAGGTGATCCTGTGCGCGCTGCTGGGCGGCATCGTCTGGAATCTGATCACCTGGTGGAAGGGCCTGCCGTCCTCCTCCTCGCATGCGTTGATCGGTGGCCTGTGCGGCGCCGGTCTGGCGGCGGCCCACAACAACTGGGACGCGCTGATCTGGTCGCAGAATGTCGGCAACTGGGCGCAGAACAAGGGCCTGTTGTGGAAGGTGTTCGTGCCGATGATCACCTCGCCGATCGCCGGCTTCCTGCTGGGTATCGTGGTGATGTGCCTGCTGTGGGCGATCATCGCCGCCATGGCGCGCGCGGGTGGCCTGTTGCGCCGGCTGGCGCGTCCGCGCTGGGTCAATGCGTTCTTCGGCAAGGCGCAGATCGTGTCGGCGGCCTACATGGGCTTTGCCCACGGCCACAATGACGCGCAGAAGACCATGGGTATCATCGCCATGACCCTGATCGGCGCCGAGGCGACCGGTGCGCTGGATGACCTGCCTTCCTGGCTGGCCTTCATGCATCCCAATGCGCAGGCTGGGGACGGCATCGCGATGTGGATCGTGCTGACCTGTGCGGTGGTGATGGCAGCCGGTACCGCCTCGGGAGGCTGGAAGATCATCAAGACCCTGGGTCACAAGATGGTCAAGCTGCACCCGATCCACGGCTTTGCCGCGGAGACCAGCTCGGCCACGGTCCTGACCCTGGCGGCGCACTTCGGCATGCCGGTCTCGACGACCCACAGCATCTCCACCGCGATCATGGGCGTCGGCTTTGCCAAGAACCCCAAGTCGCTGCGCTTGGGCGTGATCGAGCGCATCCTGTGGGCCTGGATCCTGACCATCCCGGCAGCCGGTGGCTGCGCCTACCTGATCCTGAAACTGTTCGAGCTGGTGGGCTGGAACTGACGGCAGCCGGTTGTCAGGTGGCAAAAAGCAAACAAAAAGCCCGCCAGTGATGGCGGGCTTTTTTGTTGGGCGGCAGATCGGCGAGGCAGGGGGGGGTTATGTGCCGGAGACGGCTCCGGGTTGTTTGCATGGCTGGAGGATCGGATGGGGAGGGAGCAGAAAGCCCGCCGGTGAGGGCGGGCTTCGGGTGGTACGGATCAGGCTGCGGGAATCAGGCTTCCAGTGAAGCCAGATCACCCTTGTTCTCCAGCCATTGCTTCCGATCCGAGGCGCGTTTCTTGGCCAGCAGCATGTCCATCAAAGAGCGGGTCTGCTCACTGTCGTCCACCGTCAGCTGCACCAGGCGGCGGGTATCGGGGTAGATGGTCGACTCGCGCAGCTGCTGCGGGTTCATCTCGCCCAGGCCCTTGAAGCGGGTGACGTTGACCTGGCCCTTGAGCTTCTCGCGCTGGATCTTGTCCAGCAGCGAGCGCTTTTCTTCCTCGTCCAGTGCATAGAACACCTGCTTGCCCACGTCCACGCGGAACAGCGGCGGCATCGCCACAAACACGTGGCCGGCATCGACCAGAGCCGGGAAGTGTTTCAGGAACAGGGCGGTCAGCAGCGTGGCAATGTGCAAGCCGTCGGAGTCGGCGTCGGCCAGGATCACCACCTTGCCGTAGCGCAGGCCCGACAGGTCCTCCTTGCCCGGGTCGCAGCCGATCGCCACGGCCAGGTTGTGCACTTCCTCGGAGGCCAGCACGCTGCCCGAGGCCACTTCCCAGGTGTTCAGGATCTTGCCGCGCAATGGCAGGATGGCCTGGAAATCCTTGTCGCGGGCCTGCTTGGCGCTGCCGCCGGCCGAGTCGCCTTCCACCAGGAACAGCTCGGTGCGCGACAGGTCCTGGCTGATGCAGTCGGCCAGCTTGCCGGGCAGGGCCGGGCCCTGGGTGACCTTCTTGCGGGTGACCAGTTTTTCGGTCTTCAGCCGCGCGCTGGCGCGTTCGATGGCGATCTGCGCGATCTTCTCGCCCAGCTCCACATTCTGGTTCAGCAGCAGGCTGAAGGCGTCATGCACCGCACCCTCGACGAAACCGGCGGCCTGGCGCGAGGACAGGCGCTCCTTGGTCTGGCCGGAAAACTGCGGGTCGGTCATCTTCAGTGACAGCACGAACGACACCCGGTCCCACACGTCTTCCGGGGCCAGCTTGACGCCGCGCGGCAGCAGGTTGCGGAAGTCGCAGAACTCGCGCAGCGCCTCCGTCAGGCCGGTGCGCAGGCCGTTGGCGTGGGTGCCGTGCTGGGCAGTGGGGATCAGGTTGACGTAGCTTTCCTGGACCAGTTCGCCCTCCGGCAGCCAGGCCACGGCCCAGTCCACCACCTCGGTTTCCTTCTTCAGGTTGCCGGTGAACAGTTCGGCCGGCAGCATCTCGCGCTCGCCCAGTTCGGCTTTCAGGTAGTCACGCAGGCCGTCCTCGTAATACCAGGTGTCGACTTCACCGGTGGCTTCGTCGGTCAGCTTGACGGTCAGCCCCGGGCACAGGACGGCCTTGGCGCGCAGCAGGTGGCGCAGCGCGCGCAGGTTGAATTTGGGGGTGTCGAAATACTTCGGGTCCGGCCAGAAGCGCAGGCGGGTGCCGGTGTTCTTCTTACCAACGCTGCCGACCACTTCCAGCGGGCTGGCGCGGTCACCATCGCGGAAGGTGATGCGGTGTTCGCTGCCTTCGCGGCGGATATGGATCTCCACCAGGGTGGAGAGCGCGTTCGCCACCGACACGCCGACGCCGTGCAGGCCGCCGGAGAAGGTGTAGTTGCGGTTGCTGAATTTGCCGCCGGCATGCAGCCGGGTCAGGATCAGCTCGACGCCGGGGATCTTCTCTTCCGGATGGATGTCCACCGGCATGCCGCGGCCGTCATCGCTGACCTCGCAGCTGCCGTCCTTGAACAGGATGACTTCCACCGTTTTGGCGTGGCCGGCCAGCGCCTCGTCGACCGAGTTGTCGATGACTTCCTGCGCCAGATGGTTCGGGCGCGCGGTGTCGGTGTACATGCCGGGGCGGCGTTTGACCGGGTCCAGGCCGGAAAGGACTTCGATGTCGGCGGCGTTGTAACGGGCGTTCATGTATCTCGGTAGGGCGCAAAACGACGCTGGAGTGTGCGGTCTGGCGGCGATTTTTGCACGCGGGGCATTCAGGGCGCGGCGAGGCGGGGCCGGGTATCCTGTACACGGTCCAATCCAGGCGCTGTCCTGTCTGGCGCGCGAATTGAGGAGGAACGGGATGAAAACATCGAAATTGCTGGTGCTGGCCGCAGTTGCCGCGGCTGTGGTCGCTGCCCCCCTGGTGATGGCGCAGAGCGCCGACAAGGGCAAGACGGCTGAAACCGCCCAGAATGCATCGGCGGACAAGGCGCAGACCGAGGCCGAGCAGAAAGCCAAGCGCCGTGCGGCAGCTGCCGCGCAGGAAAAAACGCAGGCCAGTCAGCCGGCACCGCGGGAGGAAGAGGAAGAAGAGGAAGGCCGTCGCCGTCGCTGACGCCTGCTTTCAACGAGTCGTGGACGCCCCGGCGCAGGTTGGGGCGTCTTTTTTTTGATCTCGCCACATCCCGTGCTTGGGTGTTGAGGCGACAACCTTTAAACTAGGGCTTTCCGGGAGGCGCTTGAGCCATGACCCCCCTTATTTTTGTTACTGGCGGTGTAGTGTCCTCGCTTGGCAAGGGCATTGCGGCCGCGTCGCTGGCCTCCATTCTCGAGGCGCGTGGCCTGAAGGTCACGATGATGAAGCTGGATCCGTACATCAACGTCGATCCAGGCACGATGAGTCCCTTCCAACATGGTGAGGTCTATGTCACCGACGACGGTGCCGAGACCGATCTGGATCTGGGGCATTACGAGCGTTTTCTGCGCACCCGGCTGAGCCGCAAGAACTCGGTGACCACCGGTCGCATCTACGAGAACGTGATCCGCAAGGAGCGTCGCGGGGATTACCTCGGCGCCACCGTGCAGGTGATCCCGCACATCACCGACGAGATCCGCCGTTGCATCGACGAGGCCACCGCGGGTTTCGACGTGGCGCTGGTGGAGATCGGCGGTACCGTGGGTGATATCGAATCGCTGCCATTCCTGGAGGCGATCCGCCAGGTGCGGACCGAGCGTGGGCCGGAGAAGGCGCTGTTCATGCACCTGACCCTGGTGCCGTTCATCGCCGCGGCCGGCGAGTTGAAGACCAAGCCGACCCAGCACTCGGTCAAGGAACTGCGTTCGATCGGTATCCAGCCGGATGTGCTGCTGTGCCGCTCCGAGCAGGTGATTCCCGATTCCGAGCGCCGCAAGATTTCGCTGTTCACCAACGTGTCCGAGCGCGCGGTGATCAGCGTGCCGGACGTGGAGGTGCTGTACCGCGTACCGATGGGGCTGCACGCGCAGGGCCTGGACGAAATCGTCGTCAATCAGCTCAAGCTGGGTGACAAGGCCGGTCCGGTGGATATGGCCGAGTGGGAGGCGGTGCTGGATGCGGCGCTGCACCCGTTGGACGAGGTGACCATCGCGGTGGTCGGCAAGTACATCGACCACCAGGACGCCTACAAGTCGGTGGCCGAAGCACTCAAGCATGGTGGTCTGCGCCAGCGCACCCGGGTCAACCTCAAGTGGCTGGAGGCGCAGGAACTGGAAAGCGCCGGCCTGTCCGCGCTGGACAATGTCGACGGCATCCTGGTGCCGGGCGGCTTTGGTGATCGCGGATTCGAGGGCAAGGTGCTCACCTCCCAGTACGCCCGCGAGCACCAGGTGCCGTACTTCGGTATCTGCTATGGCATGCAGGCGGCGGTAGTCGATTTCGCGCGGCATGTGGCCGGGTTGGAAGGTGCCAACAGCACCGAAAACGACCGCCAGTCGCCGAATCCGGTGATCGGTCTGATCACCGAGTGGCGTACGGCCAGTGGTGAGGTTGAAAAGCGTGACGAGAAATCCGATCTGGGCGGCACCATGCGTCTGGGCCTGCAGGAGCAGCGGTTGAAGCCGGGCACGCTGGCACACGAGCTGTATGGCAAGGACGTGGTGGCCGAGCGCCATCGCCATCGCTACGAGTTCAACAACCGCTATCGCACCCAGCTGGAAGATGCCGGGCTGGTGATCTCGGGCAAGTCGATGGATGACACGCTGGTGGAAGTGGTGGAACTGCCGCGCGACAAGCACCCGTGGTTCCTTGCCTGTCAGGCGCATCCGGAATTCCTGTCCACTCCGCGTGACGGTCACCCGCTGTTTGTGGGCTTTATCCGTGCAGCGCGTGAGAAGAAGGCGGGCGGCAAGCTGCTCAAAGAGGCGCGGGCATAAGTATTTGCGGGCCGGGTTGATCCGCTCTGGCAACGGGCTGCGGCGTGGCCACCTTCGCGACCGCACATTTCGTTTGCAGTACCTTGAGATGGGCCGCGATTTCGCGGCCCATCTGCATTGTGGCGGAATCGGTCCGGCGGCTCTGTCAGAACATCACCGGCAGCCGGGCTCCCGTTCAGCCTGGTAGGGGGCGCCGCTTTCAATGGAAAGCAACGCCCCGCGCCGGTGTCTGCTTCGTTTAAACTTGCCGTCGCTTTTGCGTTTCTTCTTCCGATACCCGATCCATTTCAGACGAGCTCCCGCCCCCGATCATGACCAATATCGCCAAGATCCACGCCCGTGAAATCCTCGACAGCCGTGGCAACCCCACGCTGGAAGCCGAAGTCACCCTGCAGGACGGTTCGTTTGGCCGTGCCATGGTGCCGTCGGGCGCCTCCACGGGCACCAAGGAGGCGGTGGAGCTGCGCGATGGTGACAAGACCCGTTACCTGGGCAAGGGCGTGCGCGATGCGGTGGCCAACGTCAACGGCGCCATCGCCACGGCGCTGAAGGATTTCGATGCGGCCGACCAGGAAGGCCTGGACCGTCGCCTGATCGATCTGGACGGCACCGAGAACAAGGGCCGCTTGGGCGCCAACGCGCTGCTCGGAGTTTCGATGGCCGCCGCGCACGCGGCTGCCGCGTCGAAGAAGCAGGCGCTGTGGCAGTATCTGGCGGGCAAGACGGGTGCGACCCCGTCGCTGCCGGTGCCGATGATGAACATCATCAACGGCGGTGCCCACGCCGACAACAACGTCGATTTCCAGGAGTTCATGGTGCTGCCGGTCGGCTTTGATTCGTTCGCCGAATCGCTGCGTGCCGGCACCGAGATCTTCCATTCGCTCAAGTCGGTGCTCAAGAGCCACGGCCTGAGCACCGCGGTCGGCGACGAGGGTGGTTTCGCCCCGGATTTCCGCAGCAATGTCGAAGCGCTGGACACCATCCTCGAAGCCATCGGCAAGGCCGGTTATACGGCCGGTGAGGATGTGCTGCTGGGTCTGGACGTGGCTTCCAGCGAATTCTTCGAGAACGGCAAGTACAACCTGGTCGGCGAGAACAAGCGTCTGACCTCCGAGCAGTTTGTCGAGTTCCTGGCCGACTGGGCCGCACAGTACCCGATCATCACCATCGAAGACGGCCTGGCCGAGAACGACTGGGCCGGCTGGAAACTGCTGACCGAGCGCATCGGCAAGAAGGTGCAGCTGGTCGGTGACGACCTGTTCGTGACCAATCCGAAGATCTTCCAGGAAGGTATCGACTCGGGCACCGCCAACGCGATCCTGATCAAGGTCAACCAGATCGGCACGCTGAGCGAAACCCTGGAAGCCATCGCCATGGCCGACAAGGCCGGCTACGCGGCGATCGTCTCGCACCGCTCGGGCGAAACCGAAGACACCACCATCGCCGATATCGCCGTGGCCACCACCGCCACCCAGATCAAGACCGGCTCGCTGTGCCGAAGCGACCGCGTGGCCAAGTACAACCAGTTGCTGCGTATCGAGGAAGCCCTCGGCAGCAACGCGCGTTACGCCGGTCGTAACGCGTTCGTCTCGCTCAAGCGCTAAGCCATGCGCAACTGGCGCTGGCTGCTGCTGGTGCTCGCGGTACTGCTGGCATTGCTGCAGTACCGTTTCTGGTTCGGCCCGGGCAATTCGGGTGAAGTGCTGATGCTCGAAGCCCAGGTCGCCAACCAGAAGCGTGACAACGAAGGTCTGCAGCAACGCAATGATGCGTTGGCGGCCGAGGTCAAGGATCTGAAGGAAGGCGAGGCTGCCATCGAGGAGCGCGCGCGCAGCGAGCTGGGCATGATCAAGCCGGGTGAGAAGTTCTATCGCGTGGTGGAGAACGCTCCGGTCATCGCGCGCGCGGCGGTGGGCGGTGGACAGGGCAATCCGGCGCAGCCAGCGGAGGATCTGCCATGAGTGTCACTCAGGTATGGGCGGTGGTGCCGGCCGCAGGTCGCGGTACCCGATTTGGTGGGCCCGTTCCCAAGCAGTATCTGCAGGCCGGCGGTCAGCCCCTGCTGGCGCACACGCTGGAATCGCTGCTGTCCCATTCCGGTGTTGCCGGGGTCATGGTGGCGATCGCCGAGAACGACGCGGACTGGCCGGGATGGACTTCATTTGCCGACAAGGCGGTGCTGACCTGTACCGGCGGTGAAACGCGCGCATTGTCGGTACTGGCGGGGCTGCAGGCGCTGCCGGACAGTGTCCGTGCCGACGATTTCGTGCTGGTCCACGATGCGGCGCGTCCGAATCTGGCGGCGGCCGATCTCGGGCGCCTGCTGGAGGTAGGGCGTGCCGATCCGGTCGGTGCGATTCTGGCGGCACCGGTGCGCGATACGCTCAAGCGTTCCGGCGATGATGGCGGCATTGATCGTACCGAGCCGCGTGAGCGTCTGTGGCGCGCGCTGACTCCGCAGCTGTTCCGTCGTCACCAGCTGACCCGTGCGCTGATGGACGCCACTGCCGCCGGCGTCGAGGTGACCGACGAGGCCATGGCCATGGAGCGGCAGGGGGCCCGGCCATTGCTGGTGGAAGGGGCCGAGAGCAATTTCAAGGTCACCACGCCGGCGGATCTGGCCCGTTTCGAATTCGAGCTGTCGCGGCGCGATGGCTGACTGTCCGCCGGCGCTGCGAGCGCTGGCTCTGCATAGAAGTAGCGAATCCCCATGAACAGTTCTGTTTCTTTCCCGCCGATCCGTATCGGCCAGGGCTATGACGTCCATGCATTCGGCGAGGGCGACCACATCATGCTCGGCGGGGTGCGCGTGCCGCACCACTGTGGCGTGCTGGCGCACAGCGATGGCGATGTGATCCTGCATGCGCTGTGTGATGCGATGCTCGGTGCGGTGGCGCTGGGCGATATCGGTGTGCATTTCCCGCCATCGGATGACCGCTGGAAGGGGGCGGACAGCAGCCGGTTCGTCAGCCATTGCAATGGGCTGCTGCGTGAACGCGGCTGGCAGGTCGGGAATACGGATATCACCGTGATCTGTGAGCGGCCCAAGGTCGGCCCCCATGCGCTGGCGATGCGCGAGAAGGTTGCGCAGCTGCTGGGAATCGAGTTGGAGAGGGTCAGCATCAAGGCCACCACCAGCGAGAAGCTGGGATTCACCGGACGTGGGGAAGGCATTGCCGCGCAAGCGGCCGTGCTACTGGTGGCGCTGTGAGCGCGCTGCCGCTGGCGTTCGGTGCGCCGTTGCTGACGGCGGACATCCGCACCGTGCCGGAAGATTTCCAGGTGGATGAATTGCCGGCATTCGAACCAACCGGCGAAGGGGAGCACCTGCTGCTGGAGATCCGCAAGCGCGGTGCCAATACCGTGGCCGTGGCCAAGCGCCTGGCGCAGTGGGCGGGCGTGCCGGAGATGGGCGTCAGCTACGCCGGGCAGAAAGATCGTCATGCGGTCACCACGCAGCGTTTCAGCGTGCACCTGCCCAAGCGGGTGTCGCCGGATGTCGCCATGCTGGAATCCGATGAGATCCATGTGCTCTCCGCGACCTGGCACAACCGCAAGCTGCAGCGCGGCGCGTTGGCGGGCAACCGCTTCAAGCTGGTGTTGCGCGAGGTGCGCGGTAATGTGGCGGCGATCGATGCGCGGTTGCAGATGATTGCCGAGCGCGGCCTGCCGAACTGGTTCGGGGAGCAGCGTTTTGGCCGGGATGGCGGCAATGTGCCGGCGGCGCTGGCGATGTTTGGCGGACGCCGGGTGCGTCAGGACCAGCGCTCGATGCTGCTGTCCGCGGCCCGTTCGGCCCTGTTCAATCGCGTGCTGGCCGCGCGTGTGGAGCAGGACAGTTGGGATCGGCCGCTGGATGGTGAGGTGTGGGTGCTCGATGGCAGTCGCTCGGTGTTCGGCCCGGAACCGATGAGCGAGGTGCTGGCCGAGCGGCTGGCACGTTTTGATATCCATCCCAGTGGCCCGTTGTGGGGCTTGGGCGAGTTGCGTTCCACCGGCCAGGCGCTGACGCTGGAGTCCGCGGCCCTGGCCGATGAGCAGGCCCTGGCGTTGCGGGCGGGTCTGGAGGCGGCGGGTCTGAAGCAGGAGCGGCGACCGCTGCGGTTGCGTCCGGCCTTGCTGCAGCATCAATGGCTGCAGGACGGTGTGCTGGAGATGTCATTTGCACTGCCACCGGGCTGCTATGCCACGGCGGTGCTGCACGAGCTTGGTGCCGTCAACGATGCCAGCCAGGCTTACAGCGATAGCTGAGGTCTGGCGCGCTCAGCGGTTGGCCAACAGCACCAGTACCGCGCCGGTACCGCCTTGGGTGGCCGGCGCGGAGTGAAACGCCAGCACGTCGTTGCGCAGCCGCAGCATGCGATCGACCAGATTTTTCAGTGCCGGCGTGCCGCCGTCGGATTGCAGGCCCTTGCCATGGATGATGCGTACGCAGCCAAACTCGTGGGCGTGCGCTTCCAGCAGGAACTCCCGCAGCAGAACCTCGGCCTGGGTTGTGGTTGCACCATGCAGGTCCAGTTCGTCCTGCACGGAATACTGGCCGCGCTTGAGGCGCTGGAACATCCGCGCCGGCAGATTCTCGCGGCGATAGCTGGCCACGTCGCCGGCTTCCAGTGGCGCGGCTGATCGCAGCAGTCTGGCGAACTCGCCCAGTGCCAGCGCCTCATCCTGTTCGGCCATGCGCGCGCGCGGCTTCGGGCGTGGCTTGCCGGTTGCCGGCGCCTCCACCTGTGGCAGCCGTTTCACCTCGCCTATGGCCGAGAGGAACAGCGCGCTGTCATCTTCATCTTCGGGGTACGACATCTGCACAGCGTAACGTGCTCTGGGTCGCAGGCAAGCGTCCGGGTGGGAAGGCGGGCGCGTGCATTCCGGTATCATTGGGAAAACAGGCCGCTGCGCATCTGAGGATGCACGGCAGCGGCGCGGCAGTCGGAGCGGTGAGGTAGTGTGGACACCGCAGTTGATTCGGTGACTCAGGTCTTTAATGCGCGTACTAGTATCAAATGACGATGGTGTGGACGCCCCCGGCATCAAGATGCTTGCCGAGGAACTGCGCAACGCTGGCCACGAGGTGACGGTGGTTGCGCCTGATCGTGATCGCTCCGGCGCCAGCAACTCGCTGACGTTGGATCAGCCGGTACGGTTGCGACGGATCGACCACTACACCTGCGCGGTGGCGGGCACGCCCACAGACTGCGTGCATCTGGCGCTGACCGGAATGCTTGAGTATGAGCCGGATATCGTGGTGTCGGGCATCAACAATGCAGCCAACCTTGGTGATGACGTGATCTATTCGGGCACGGTCTCAGCGGCGATGGAGGGACGTTGTCTGGGTCTGCCTTCGGTGGCGGTGTCGCTGGTAACGCACAAACACGAGGCAAAGAATTTCCGTACCGCGGCACGCGCGGCGGTGGAGATCGTGGCCCGCCTGATTGCCGATCCGTTGCCGGCGGACACCATCCTCAATGTGAATGTTCCGGATCTGGCCTGGGAGGATATCCGCGGTTTCGAGGTCACCCGTCTGGGTAACCGCCACCGCGCGGAGCCCTGCGTCCCGGCGACCGATCCACGCGGCAATACGGTGTATTGGATAGGTCCGGCCGGCAGCGAGCAGGATGCCGGCCCCGGCACGGATTTCCACGCGGTACGCACCGGGCATATCTCGATAACCCCGATCCAGGTAGACCTGACCCGCTACTCCGCGTTGGAGAAGGTTGCAAGCTGGGTCGGGGGGCTGTCGGCCACACTGGGATCGAAAGAATGACGCCGCGCCTGCGGTTGCAGCCAGAAGCGGTGGGCATTGGCATGACTTCGCAGCGCGTGCGCGACCGCCTGGTGGATCGCCTGCGGGAGGCTGGGATTGCCAGCGAGCCAACGCTCAATGCGGTGCGGGTGGTGCCACGCCATCTGTTCATCGATGAGGCGCTGGCGTCACGGGCGTACGAAGACACGGCCCTGCCGATCGGACACGGGCAGACCATTTCCCAGCCATGGGTGGTGGCGCGGATGACCGAGGCGGTGCTGGCGGTCGAGCCGAAGACCGTGCTGGAAGTGGGGACCGGTTCCGGCTACCAGGCCGCGATCCTCGCCGCGCTGGGGCTGGAGGTCTACACGGTGGAGCGTATCGGCGATCTGCTGCGGCAGGCGCGCAAGCGTTTCCGCCAGCTGGGCATGAATGTGCGCAGCAAACACGACGATGGCCGCATCGGTTGGCCGGAGCATGCTCCCTATGACGCCATCGTGGTGACCGCGGCGGCTCCGGCTCTGGTGGACGTGCTGATCGAACAGCTTGCCGTCGGCGGCCGGCTGGTGGCGCCGGTCGGAGGACCGGGCGGGCAGGCACTTCTGCAATTGACACGATTGGCCGATGGCAGCATCCAGCAGGAGGAGCTGGCGCTGGTCAGCTTCGTGCCGCTGCTGTCGGGCATGCTGGACTGAAGCTAAGGATCAAGCGAACCATGAAGATTTTCGGGCCTCTTTACGACCGGGCGCTGGTCTGGGCCAGCCACGAGCGTGCTCCCACCTACCTGACCGTGCTGAGCTTCATAGAAGCCATCATTTTTCCGGTGATGCCGGAAGTGATGTTGATGCCGATGTGCGTGGCGCAGCCGCGCAAAGGCTGGCGTTTTGCCACGCTGAGCCTGATCGGCTCGATGGCCGGTGCGATGGTCGGTTATGCGCTCGGCCATTACGCGTTCGAGCTGATGAAGCCGCTGTTCGAGATGATGGGCATGCTGCCGTCGATTGAATCGGGCATCGCCACGATCCAGGAAAAAATGGCCGAATCGCCATGGGCGGTGTTCACTTTCCTCGTGCTGGGTGGCTTCATGCCGATCCCGATGAAAGTTTTCACATGGGCCTCGGGTATCGTCGGCGTGCCGCTGCCGCAGTATGTATTGAGCATGCTGATCGGTCGCGGCAAGCGTGTTTATATTCTGGCTGCGGTGATCCGTTTTGGCGGGGCGCGTGCGGCCCAGGCGTTGCGGCGCTGGATTGAGCCGCTGGGCTGGCTCGCAACCGTGCTGGTTGCCGGCCTGGTGGGCTGGCTGGTCTGGAGAGCGAAATTCGCATGAGTGCAAAAATGATGGGCAAGGGTTTCGGTCGCGTCGCTGCGCTGGCGCTGGTGGTTGCATTGGCAGGCTGCGGTACGGCAACGGTGGTCAGGCCTTCAGGTGCCGGTGCTTCCACCGGCCATGCGACACCCCAGAAGTCGGTCCCCAAGCCGGGTCAGACGGCGGTTGTCCGGCGTGGCGACACCCTGTTCGCATTGGCGCGCATCCATAACATCACGCCGCGTGACTTGGCGGCATGGAACGGCTTGTCGGAGCCGTACACGATCTATCCGGGGCAGTCGTTGCGCCTGTATCCGGGTGGGGCTGCTGCCAGCCGTCCGGTGGGTGGTACCGCGACCACCGTGCGACCCACTCCGGCGCCGACTACGCCCGTTGCGGCCCCGGTCAATAGCGGTATCGGCTGGCGATGGCCGGCAGATGGCGCGCTGGTAGGCCGTTTTGTTGCCGGCGAGGCCACCAAGCAGGGGATCGATATCGCCGGCAGCAGCGGGCAGGCGGTGCGTGCGGCAGGTCCGGGGGTGGTCGTCTATTCAGGCGCCGGCCTGGTGGGCTACGGCGAGCTGATCATCATCAAGCACAACGAGCAGTGGCTCTCGGCGTATGGGCACAACCGCAAGCGACTGGTGAATGAAGGGCAGAGCGTGAAGGCCGGCGATCAGATCGCCGAGATGGGCCGTACCGGCACCTCGCGCGACATGCTGCACTTCGAGATCCGTTACAACGGCAAGCCGGTGGATCCGCTGCTGTATCTGCCGAAAAAATAGGTGGCGGTTGGCGGCACAAAAAAGGCCCAGTGCGATGCGCCGGGCCTTTTACTTTGTGTCCCCGAGGAAATCAGCTGCCGTTTTCGAGAATGAAGGCGGCAACCACCTTGCGGTCCTCTGCGGCCAGAACATTGAAGGTGCGGGCGGCCGAGGCGTTGTTCATCACCTCGATACCGATGCCGCGCGTCAAGCAGGCGGCCAGCACCGCGGCCGGCGGGAACACCTGCTGTTCGCCGGTGCCGAGAATGACCAGGGCCGGGTTCAGCTCCAGGGCCGCGTTCAGGTGACCGGCGGTCAACTCCGCAAGCGATCTGACCGGCCAGTCTTCGATCAGCTGGTTCGGCGCAAGAATGAAGCTGTGCGTCAGTACGCGATCATTCACCTTGGCTTGGCGGCCATCGGCTGCGCGCAAACTGTAGGTGTAATCAGGCAGTTCCCGGCTCAGTTGCATCGAAGGGCTCCTCGGCGATCAGCCGCGGGGCAGCACGATCTGGCGCTGTTCCTTGCTTGGACGGTACAGCACGGCGACATGGCCGATGCGCTGCACCAGCGCGCTGCCGCTGGCCTGGACCAGCTCGGAAATCATGGCATCACGGGCCTCGCGGTCTTCCGCGCCGACCTTCACTTTGATCAGTTCATGACGCTCAAGTACTTCGTCCAGTTCTGCCAGGAAGGCTGGCGTGACCCCCTTTCCACCGATCTGCAGCAGTGCTTTCAGATCGTGCGCGGCACCGCGCAAAAATCGGGTCTGGGCCGGGGTCAGGACGATAGACATGCAGGAATACAGGTAATCAAGGGGGTTCAGGGTATCATGACCACCCCATCTGGCCCCATTTCCAATGGCTTCCCGCAGCAAAAGCAGTCAACGCTGGTTGAAAGAACACTTTTCCGATCCTTTCGTTAAGAAGGCGCAGGCGGAGGGCATGCGTTCGCGCGCCGCCTACAAGCTGGAGGAGCTGCTCAAGCGCGACCGGCTGCTGAAACCGAATATGGTCGTGGTCGATCTGGGCGCCGCGCCCGGCGGCTGGTCGCAGCAGGTACGCAAACAGATGGGCGACAGTGGCCGGGTGCTGGCACTGGATATCCTGGAGATGCCGCCGCTGGCGGGGGTGGAGTTCCTTCACGGTGACTTCAGGGAGCAGGCCGTCCTATCGCAGTTTGAAGCCATGCTCGGGAATCAGCCGGTAGACCTTGTGCTGTCGGATATGGCCCCCAATAAGAGTGGCATGGATGCGGTCGACCAGCCGCGGATGATGTATCTGGCGGAGTTGGCGTTGGATTTTTCCGACAACCACCTCAAGCCCGGTGGGGCGTTCCTGATCAAGTTGTTCCAGGGCGTCGGCTTTGATGACTACGTGCGTGAAATGCGCCGTCGTTTCGACAAGGTCGTGATCCGCAAGCCCGAGGCCTCCCGCGCGCGTTCGCCGGAAGTCTATGCCCTCGGGCAGGGCAAGCGGGCGCAGATCAAGTAAGCTCAACCATACGCATTGCGTCAGAAATTAGAGGGACACCGGAGCCGATGAGGATGAACGACCTGACCAAGAACCTCCTGCTATGGGTGGTTGTCGCCGTCGTGCTGATGGTGGTGTTCCAGAGCTTTGCGCCACGCGGTGGTGCAGTGACCGCCGGTGACGCGCGCAATTACACCCAGTTCCTGCAGGAAGTGGACTCGGGCCGCATCAAGGCGGTCGAGTACACCGACAAGACGACGCTGACCACCAACCATCTGCGCTTCAAGCGTGCCGATGGCTCGGAAGGCCAGCTGTTCGCCCCGGCCGATCCCAAGCTGCTGGATCAGCTGTATTCCAAGAATGTCGAAGTGGTGCGCCAGGAGCCGGCCACCGGTCCGGGTTTCTGGGGGCTGGTGCTGCAGTTCCTGCCGGTGCTGCTGCTGATCGGCTTCTGGATTTTCATGATGCGCCAGATGCAGGGCGGTGGTGGCGGTGCCAAGGGTGCGATGTCTTTCGGCAAGTCGCGCGCCAAGCTGCAGGGCGAGGACCAGATCAAGGTCACCTTCGCCGATGTCGCCGGTTGTGACGAAGCCAAGGAGGAAGTCGGTGAACTGGTCGAGTTCCTGCGCGATCCGTCCCGTTTCACCAAGCTCGGCGGCAAGATTCCGCGCGGTGTGCTGATGGTCGGCCCGCCGGGTACCGGCAAGACGCTGCTGGCCCGTGCGATCGCCGGCGAGGCCAAGGTGCCGTTTTTCGCCATCTCCGGTTCCGACTTTGTCGAGATGTTCGTCGGCGTCGGCGCCAGCCGCGTGCGCGACATGTTCGAGCAGGCCAAGAAGCACGCGCCGTGCATCATCTTCATCGACGAAATCGATGCCGTGGGCCGTCACCGCGGTTCGGGTATGGGCGGTGGCCACGACGAGCGCGAGCAGACCCTGAACCAGATGCTGGTCGAAATGGACGGCTTCGAGGGCGGTGAAGGCGTGATCGTGATCGCCGCGACCAACCGTCCGGACGTGCTGGACAAGGCGCTGCTGCGTCCGGGCCGTTTCGATCGCCAGGTCATGGTCGGCCTGCCGGACATCAAGGGCCGCGAGCAGATCCTGAGGGTGCACCTGCGCAAGGTGCCGGCCGCCGATGATGTGCGTCCGGAAGTGCTGGCGCGCGGTACCCCGGGTTTCTCCGGTGCCGATCTGGCCAATCTGATCAATGAAGGCGCCCTGTTTGCGGCTCGTCGCAACAAGCAGGAAGTCGACATGAAGGACTTCGAGGACGCCAAGGACAAGATCTACATGGGTCCGGAGCGGCGCAGCATGGTCATGCGCGAGGATGAGCGTCGCAACACCGCCTATCACGAGTCCGGCCACGCCGTGGTTGCCATGTCGCTGCCCAAGGCCGACCCGGTGCACAAGGTCACCATCATGCCGCGCGGCTGGGCACTGGGCGTGACCTGGCAGTTGCCCGAGCACGACCACATCAGCAAGTACAAGGACCGCATGCTCGAAGAGCTGGCGATCCTGTTCGGTGGCCGTATCGCCGAGGAGTTGTTTGTGGGCGAGATGTCCACCGGCGCGTCCAATGACTTCGAACGTGCCACCAAACTGGCGCGCGGCATGGTCACCAAGTACGGCATGTCCGATGTGATGGGCACCATGGTCTACGCCGACGAGGAAGCTGGCTACGGCATGCACAGCAAGACCATTTCCGAGGCCACCCAGCAGAAGGTGGACGCGGAGATCCGTCGCATCCTGGACCAGCAGTACGCGGTAGCGCGCAGCATCCTGGAGGAAAAGCGCGACATCGTCGAGGCGATGACCGTCGCGCTGCTGGACTGGGAAACCATCGATGCCGAGCAGGTCAAGGCGATCATGGAGGGCCGCAAGCCTTCGCCGCCCGCCGGATGGGTGGAAAAGGGCGGCGGCAACGGACCGACCGGTGATGACAAGGGCGGCGACGCGCAGAGCCCGGTTGCGCCGATCACCAGCGATCCCGCCAGCCAGCACTGATTGATAGTGCGATCTGCAACGAAACGGGCCGGTTTTCCGGCCCGTTTCCGTATGCGGCGATCGCGGCGCTGGGCGAGAATAGGCGCCATCCAGTCTTCCGGTACTTCCGCATGAACACGCCTTCGACGCCCCCCCCACCTCCCACGCATCTTCCGGAAATGATCATCGCCACCGTGGCCGGTGTCGCGTTCGGAGTGAAGACCGGCAACTACCTGACCGGTATTTTTGTCGGCGTTGTACTGGGGGTGGTACTGAGCTTTATTCGCAGCAAGCTGCGCGCGCGGAGCAAACGCTGATGTTTGACCTGGCTCCCCAGCTGGATTGCAACGGCCGTCTGTTGCGCTTGGACCGGCCCCGGGTGATGGGAATCGTCAACGTCACGCCGGACTCGTTTTCAGACGGTGGCCAGCATTTTGATGCGGCCGCGGCAATCGCCCACGGCCTTGCGCTGGTGGAGCAGGGGGCGGACCTGCTCGACGTTGGTGGCGAGTCCACGCGCCCCGGTGCGGCCCAGGTGTCGGTGCAGGAGGAGATCGACCGCGTCGCACCGGTGATCGAGGCACTGGCGACACGCGTGGCTGTGCCGATCAGCGTGGACACGTTCAAACCGGACGTGATGCGGGCTGCGTTGGCGGCCGGTGCCGGCATGGTCAATGACGTGCAGGCGCTGCGGCAGCCGGGCGCGCTTGAGGTGCTGGCGAACTCGGGTGCTGCCGTGGTGCTGATGCATGCGGTTGGCGGCCCTTACGATGCGGGCGCGACGCACGGCTATGACGAGATCGCCGGCGACGTGCAGCGGTTTCTCGCCGAGCGGGTGTTCGCCGCGGAGATGGCCGGGATCGCGCGCAAGCGGTTGGTGATCGATCCCGGTTACGGTTTCAACAAGGACACCGCGCAGAATTTCACTCTGCTGGCCGCGCAGGAGCGTCTGTTGGCGCTGGGTGTGCCACTGCTGGCCGGGTTTTCGCGCAAGCGGTGCATCGGTGAGGTGACTGGGCGCACGGTGGCGTGCGAGCGTGTCGCCGGTTCGGTCGCGGCACATCTTCTGGCCGTGCAGCGTGGTGCGAAGATCGTACGGGTGCACGACGTGGCCGCCACGGTGGATGCGCTCAAGGTGCTGGCGGCGGTCGATGCTATACCGGCGCCACGCGCCGACACGCCGTCACTGCCGCGCTGGCCGGACGAGGATTGATGGGCAGCGATCAACGACCGCTGGCGATCGCGCTGATGGGGCCGACCGCGTCGGGCAAGACCGCCGCGGCGATCGCGCTGGCCAAGGCCTACGACGGGGAGATCGTCAGCGTCGACTCGGCGCTGGTGTATCGCGGGCTGGAAATCGGTGCGGCCAAGCCGGACCTGGAGGAGCGCGCGGGCATTGCGCATCACCTGCTGGATCTGCGCGATCCATGGGAAACCTATTCGGCGGCGGAGTTTGCCAGCGACGCAGCGGCGGCGGTGCGCGATATCGCGGCCCGCGGCCGCTTGCCGATCCTGGCTGGCGGCACCGGGCTGTATTTCCGTGCGTTGCTGCAGGGCCTGTCGCCGATGCCGCAGGCCGATCCGGCGATCCGCGCGCAGATCACCGCCGAGGCGGCGGTGGTCGGCTGGCCGGCCCTGCATACGCAATTGGCGAAGGTCGATCCGGTAGCCGCCAAGCGCATCCATGCGACCGACCCGCAGCGCATTCAGCGGGCGCTGGAGGTGTTCCGCCTCACCGCCAAGCCGATCAGTCATTGGCAGGCGCTGTCAGGTATCGCCCGTCTGCCGGCGCGTGTGCTCAAGCTGGTACTCGCTCCGGCCGACCGCGCGGTGTTGCACCAGCGCATCGAAAGGCGCTTCGACCTGATGCTGGAGCAGGGCTTTCTGGACGAGGTGCGGCGCTTGCGGGCCTTGCCGCAGATGGCGCGGGTAGCCGCGCCCCTGGATCTTCCTGCAATACGGGCGGTGGGTTACCGGCAGGCCTGGCAGTTCCTGGAGGGGCAGGGCGGTGCGATGGAATTCCGCGACAAGGCCATTTTCGCCACGCGCCAGCTGGCCAAGCGTCAGCTGACCTGGTTGCGTGGTGAGCTGGATGCGCGCTGGTATGACCCGGCGAGCGATATGCCCGGTTTGCGGAACGCGGTCTCACTGTTTCTGGGAAGGTGAGAAGGCGCCGGCCGGTGTACCATCACCGTTCCGGACAGGCAGGGGGCGCTTTCGGTCCGGACCATAAAAACAATAACGAGGAGTGGACGATGTCCAAAGGACAGTCTTTGCAGGACCCGTTTCTGAATGCACTGCGCCGCGAGCGCGTGCCGGTGTCGGTGTACCTGGTCAATGGCATCAAACTGCAGGGCACGATCGAATCGTTTGACCAGTTCGTGGTGCTGCTGCGCAATACCGTCAGCCAGATGGTCTACAAGCACGCCATTTCCACCGTGGTGCCAGCGCGCAACGTGCGTGTGGGGCCGGGCGGTGGTTATGTGCAATCCGGTGAGGGCAGTCAGGCAGGCGATGACGACAACGACAGCGAGTAAGAAGGACGTGGCGCGTGTTTGACCGTTCCAAAAAGGGCGAGCACGCACTGTTGATCCAACCGCACAGTGGGCGGCTGGAAGAGGATGTGCTGGAAGAATTCACCGATCTGGTCCGTTCGGCGGGTGCCAGTATCGCCGCGACCATCACCGCGCGCATGGATCGCCCCAATCCCTCCACCTTGATCGGCAGCGGCAAGCTGGATGAGGTCAAGGCCGCGGCCGATGCCACCGGTGCGGATCTGGTGCTGGTCAACCATCAGCTCAGCCCGGTGCAGGAGCGCAACCTGGAGCGCTTCCTGGAGCGCCGGGTGATCGACCGTACCGGCCTGATCCTGGATATCTTCGCCCAGCGTGCGCACAGCCATGAAGGCAAACTGCAGGTCGAGCTGGCCCAGTTGCGTCATCTGGCCACGCGCCTGGTGCGCGGCTGGACCCACCTGGAGCGACAGCGTGGTGGTTCCATCGGTCTGCGCGGACCGGGCGAAACCCAGCTGGAAACCGACCGCCGTCTGCTGCAAAAACGCGTGGAACAGCTGCAGAAGCGCCTGGAAAAAGTCGAAGTGCAGCGCACCCAGATGCGCCGTGCGCGCGTGCGCAGCGAGTTGCCACGCATCGCACTGGTGGGCTACACCAACGCCGGCAAGTCGACCTTGTTCAATGCCTTGACCGGCGCCGAAGCCTACGCCGCCGATCAGCTGTTCGCCACGCTGGATCCCACGGTGCGGCGTATCGCGCTCCCGGGTGGCAGCGCGATGCTGGCCGACACCGTGGGCTTCGTCCGCGACCTGCCGCATGATCTGGTGGCCGCGTTCCGCTCCACGTTGTCCGAGGCACGTGAGGCCGACTTCCTGCTGCATCTGGTGGATGCGGCTGATCCACTGCGGGAAGATCGGATCGCGCAGGTCGATGAAGTGCTTGAGGCGGTAGGGGCCGGGGATCTGCCGCAGCTGCTGGTCTTCAACAAGATCGATCGCATCGAAGGGGCCGAGGTGCGTCATGACGCACAGGATGGCGTTCCGGACGAGTCGCGGCGCGAGCGGGTGTGGATTTCCGCGCGTGACGGGCGAGGCCTGGAGCTGCTGCAATCGGTGCTCGGCAAGCGCCTGGGGCTGCAGCATGTGACTGGCACCGTGCGTATTCCGCCCAGTGCCGGCCGCTTGCGTTCGCGTCTGCATGAGCTGGAAGTCGTCCGCAGCGAGCAGGCCGACGAAGAAGGGTGGCTGGTCGAGGTGGATATCCCCATCGCCGAGGCCGAGAAGCTGGCCGGTGGCCGTGATGGTGCGGTAATCCGGGCGTTGTTGCCCGAGGCCGAGCCGGAATGGTGAGTCGCTTTCCACGGGATAGATGAATGGCAAAGGGTCGCTCAGCGACCCTTTGTCTTATCCGGCGTTACCGCCCATCAGCAATGCATGTGGCGTGGAAATGCGCTACAACGCAGCGGCCTCCCTCCAGGAATTTCCATGGCCGCTCTTACCGACCACGAACTCGATCAACTCGCTGCCCGGCTGGGCGAGCGGCTGCGTGCTGTGCGTGATCACGTCGTCACTGCTGAAAGCTGTACCGGAGGCTGGATCGCCAAGGCGATGACCGGCGTCTCCGGCTCCTCGGACTGGTTCGACAGCGGGATGGTGGCATACAGCTACGAGGCTAAGCAGGCGTTGCTGGGGGTCAGTCCGCAGACATTGGAGGTCCATGGTGCGGTCAGTCGCGAAACGGTGATTGAAATGGTCTCGGGCGCGCTGGTGCGATCCGGTGCCAGTATTGCGGTCGCTGTCACCGGCATTGCCGGGCCCGGCGGCGGCAGCGAGGACAAGCCGGTCGGAACGGTCTGGATCGGCTGGAAGCGCCGTGGCGGCTATACCCGCGCCGAGCTGTTCCATTTCGATGGCGACCGCGACGCGGTGCGCCGGCAGACCGTTGCCGCGGCGCTGATCGGGCTGGAGACGCTGTAGCTTCATGGGGTAGCCGTTGGTGACCGGGGGTATTGACGGGGGTGCTTGTTAGTAGCAATACTACTAACCATGAATCTGACCGATACCCAGCAGGCCATCCTCGATTTGATCGCACAGCGGATCCAGGCGGAGGGCGTACCGCCGTCACAGACCGAGATCGCCCGGGCGTTCGGCTTCAAGGGCGTGCGCTCGGCGCAGTACCACCTGGAGGCGCTGGAAGCTGCCGGTGCCATCGAGCGTGTGCCGGGACGGGCGCGGGGGATCCGGCTGGTGCGCCCGGCTGCAGAAGATCCGGCGTTGCCTCTGGTGAGCGCGGCCCAGGAACAGGTGCTGCGTCTGCCGGTGCTTGGCCGGGTCGCGGCGGGGCTCCCGATTGGCGCCGACATCGGCTCGGACGATTTTGTGGTGCTGGACAGGGTGTTCTTCTCGCCTGCGCCGGATTACCTGCTGAAAGTGCAGGGCGATTCGATGGTCGATGAAGGCATCTTCAATGGCGACCTGATCGGCGTACACCGTACCCGCGACGCCCGAACCGGTCAGATCGTGGTGGCGCGGATCGATGACGAGATCACCGTCAAGCTGCTCAAGATCGGCAAGGACCGGATCCGCCTGCTGCCGCGCAATCCGGACTATGCGCCCATCGAGGTGCAGCCTGACCAGGACTTCGCGATCGAGGGGCTCTACTGCGGCCTGCTGCGGCCCAACCGGTGAGCCGGGTGGTTTTTCGCCGCCATGAAGGTGTGTTTTTCCTACGGGCTAAGGCGGTATTCGCTGCTGCCGGTATGCTGGCCGGCCAGATAATTTGCCCTGTCGCACGCAATCTCAGCCTGTGCGATGGGGCAGCGCTAAAGTGGACCCATGACGAAATCAGCTAAATCAACGAAATCAACGACGAGGACGAACCCGATGGACGAGAACAAGAAGCGCGCGCTCTCCGCCGCACTGAGCCAGATCGAGAAGCAGTTCGGCAAGGGCTCGGTGATGCGCATGGGGGATCGTGTGGTCGAGCCCGTCGAGGCGATCCCGACCGGTTCGTTGATGCTGGATATCGCACTGGGGATCGGTGGCTTGCCCAAGGGGCGTGTGGTCGAGATCTATGGTCCGGAATCCTCCGGCAAGACCACCCTGACGCTGCAGGCAATTGCCGAATGCCAGAAGCTGGGCGGCACGGCCGCCTTCATTGACGCCGAGCATGCGCTGGACCCGATCTATGCAGCCAAGCTGGGGGTGAATGTTGACGATCTGCTGCTGTCGCAGCCGGATACGGGTGAACAGGCGCTGGAAATCGCCGACATGCTCGTGCGCTCGGGTTCGGTCGATATCGTGGTGATCGATTCGGTGGCTGCGCTGACCCCCAAGGCGGAAATCGAAGGCGAGATGGGTGACCAGCTGCCGGGTCTGCAGGCCCGCCTGATGAGCCAGGCGCTGCGCAAGCTGACCGGCAACATCAAGCGCTCCAACACGCTGGTGGTCTTCATCAACCAGTTGCGCATGAAAATTGGTGTGATGATGCCGGGCCAGAGTCCCGAGGTGACCACCGGCGGCAACGCCCTGAAATTCTATGCCTCGGTGCGGCTGGATATCCGCCGTATCGGTGCGATCAAGAAGGGCGATGAGATCATCGGCAACCAGACCAAGATCAAGGTTGTGAAGAACAAGCTGGCACCTCCCTTCAAGCAAGTCATCACTGAGATTCTGTATGGCGAGGGCATCAGCCGTGAAGGCGAGCTGATCGACATGGGCGTGGAGGCCAAGCTGGTGGACAAGGCAGGCGCCTGGTACAGCTATGGCGACGAGCGCATCGGTCAGGGCAAGGACAACGCCCGCGGCTATCTGCGTGACAATCCGCAGGTGGCGGCTCGTCTTGAGGCAGAGCTGCGCGAGAAGTTCCAACCGGCGGAAGCTGCACGCGAGGAAGGTGACAGCGACGGCGAGGATTGATTTTCCGCAGGGCGGGCGGCGCATCGTCAGTGACGTCGTCCCGCCCTTGTGGTATTGAATCCAGCAGGGATGCCATGGATGGCGCCACCCTGAAAGGCAGCAGATCAGATGAGTGATAGGGATGACGGCCCGGCCAAGCCGGGCAGGCGGCGGGAGCAGACCCCGCTGCAGCGGGCACTGGGTTTGCTGGTGCGGCGGGAGCACTCGCGCAAAGAACTTGCGCGCAAGCTGAAGGCGCGCGGGCTTGATGCCGAGGCTGTGGACGTTGCGGTGTCGCGGCTGGCCGATGAAGGTTGGCAGAATGACGCGCGATTTGCCGAATCGGTCGTGCGCAACCGCTCAAACGGCGGCTATGGACCGCTGCATATCCGCGCGGAGCTGGTAACGCATGGCTTGGATGCAGAGGCGATCGAGGCTGCGCTGGCAACATTCGAGGGCGATTGGGCCGAGAGAGCGCGTGAGCTGGTGTGCCGCCGGTTCGGGCCGGATGGGCCGCAGGAGCTTGCTCAGCGACGCAAGGCGGCGGACTTGCTGGCGCGGCGTGGGTTTGACGGCAGCTGCATCCGCAGTGCGACCCGATACGACCCTGAGGACTGAGCGCGCTGGGCCTGATACCCTTTCAGGGTTTCGGTTGTCCCGAATTCCCGCGCCCTTGGGGCGATCGGGACCCGCTAGCCCGCTTATTGCCAGTCCCCCATGAATAATCCTGCCAAATTCACCACTTCCCAGATCCGCGCCGACTTCCTGGAATTCTTCAAGTCCAAGGGGCACACGATCGTGCCCTCCGCACCCCTGGTGCCGGGCAACGACCCGACCCTGCTGTTCACCAACTCCGGCATGGTGCAGTTCAAGGACGTGTTCCTGGGGGCTGAAAAGCGCAGCTATGTGCGTGCAGCCGACGTCCAGCGTTGCCTGCGCGCTGGCGGCAAGCACAACGATCTTGATTCGGTCGGCTATACCGCCCGCCACCACACGTTCTTTGAAATGCTCGGCAACTGGTCCTTCGGCGATTACTTCAAGAAGGAGGCCATCGCCTGGTCGTGGGAGTTGCTGACCAAGGTATGGGGACTGGCGCCGGAACGCCTGCTGGTTACCGTCTACCACACCGACGACGAGTCGTACGAGCTGTGGAACAAGATGATCGGCCTGCCGCCGGAGCGCATCGTGCGCATCGGCGACAACAAGGGAGCGCCGTACGCGTCGGACAATTTCTGGCAGATGGCCGATACCGGTCCGTGTGGCCCCTGTACCGAAATCTTCTACGATCACGGCGAGCACATTGCCGGTGGCCCGCCAGGCTCGCCAGATGAAGATGGTGACCGCTATATCGAGATCTGGAACAACGTCTTCATGCAGTTCGATCGCCAGCCGGACGGAACCCTGGTGCCGCTGCCGGCGCCATGCGTGGACACTGGTATGGGTCTTGAGCGCCTGGCGGCGATCCTGCAGCACGTGCATACCAATTACGAGATCGACCTGTTCCAGGCGCTGATCCGCAAGGCCAGTAAGCTGACCGGTATGGCTGATCTGGAGAACAAGTCGCTGCGCGTTATCGCCGATCACATCCGTGCCTGTTCATTCCTGATCGTCGATGGCGTACTGCCGTCGAACGAGGGTCGTGGTTATGTCCTGCGCCGGATCATCCGCCGTGCGCTGCGCCATGGCTGGATGCTGGGGGTGCGCCAGCCGTTCTTCAGCAAGCTGGTGCCGACGCTGGTCGAGCAGATGGGCGAGGCCTATCCCGAGTTGCCGGCGCAGGCCGATACGGTTGTGCGTGCATTGCAGGCCGAGGAGGAGCGTTTCGCCGAGACGCTGGATTCGGGCATGAAGGTTTTCGACGACGTGGCTGCCAAGGTGACCGACGGTGTGATCCCCGGCGTGGATGCCTTCCGTCTGTATGACACCTACGGTTTTCCGGTCGACCTGACCACCGACATCGCGCGCGAGCGCGGTATGACGGTGGATATGGAGGGCTTCGAAGCCTCGATGGAGCACCAGCGCGAAACCGCGCGGGCTGCCGGCAAGTTCGGCGGTGGCGTAACCCTGTCGGCCGAGCTGGTGGCCAGCCTTGAGCCGACGGCCTTCCTCGGTTACGAGTGCTTGCAGGCCGATGGCTTGAGCGTGGTCGCCATCCTCAAGGACGGCGTTCCGGTCCAGTCCGCGCAGGTGGGCGACGAGGTCATCGTGTTCACGGCGCAGACACCGTTCTACGCCGAATCCGGTGGCCAGGTCGGTGATACCGGTCTGCTGTCCGCTGACGGCGTGCGTGTCGAGGTAGCGGATACGCAGAAGTTCGCCGGCCAGTTCCACGGCCATGTCGGCAAGATCGGCGAGGGCGCGCTGCGCGTGGGTCAGGTGCTGTCGGGTCAGGTCGATGGCCAGCGTCGCAGTGCCACGATCCTCAACCACTCGGCCACCCATCTGCTGCATGCCGCGCTGCGCGAGGTGCTGGGCACCCATGTGCAGCAGAAGGGCTCGCTGGTGGCGCCGGATCGTCTGCGTTTCGACTTCTCGCACTTCCAGCCGATCAGCGCCGAGGACCTTGCGCTGATTGAGCGCAAGGTCAACGAGCAGGTGCGTGCCAACAACGCGGCTGAAGTACATCACATGGGCATGCAGGAGGCGCTGGATTTCGGTGCCATGGCGCTGTTCGGCGAGAAGTACGGCGAAAACGTGCGGGTGCTGAAGATGGGCGAGTACTCCACCGAGCTCTGCGGTGGCACCCATGTTTCACGCACCGGTGATATCGGCTTGTTCAAGATCACCTCCGAGGGCGGTGTTTCCTCTGGCGTTCGTCGTATCGAGGCGGTTACCGGGCAGGGTGCGCTGGACTATGTGGCCGAGGAAGAGTCGCGATTGCAGCAGGCGGCGCAGTTGCTCGGCGGTAGCGCGGCGGATGTTGTCGAGAAAATCCGCCAGCTCGGCGAGCGCCAGAAGAAGCTGGAGCGTGAGCTGGAATCGCTCAAGGCCAAGGTGGCGTCCGGTGCGACTGCTGACCTGGGTTCGGCAGCGGTCGATGTCGGCGGTGTGAAGGTGCTGGTGGCGCGGCTGGAGGGGTTTGACGCCAAGGCGTTGCGTGAAGCCGTTGACCGCCTCAAGCAGCAGCTGGGCGATGCGGTGATCTTGCTGGCGGGCGTGCAGGATGGGAAGGCCGCTCTGGTCGCGGGTGTGAACGGATCTGCAATGGGCAGGGTCAAGGCCGGTGAACTGGTGTCCTACGTTGCGGGTCAGATCGGAGGTAAGGGCGGCGGTCGCCCTGATATGGCTCAAGGCGGGGGTGAGGATGGTCCTCAGCTTGTTGCAGCACTTGATGGTGTGTTGGCCTGGGCCAAGCCACATTTGGCCTGAATGTGAAAAGCTTTCTGCCTTGAAGGTACGCGCGCCCTGCAGTTAACATTGGGCAGTCTTTTCCCTTTGTCGTGGGGCGCACGCTGCAGCGCGCCAATGCCGGTGGGAATCCATCCGGTTCCATGGAGATTCGCAAAAATGTTGATCCTGACTCGCCGTGTAGGCGAAACCTTGATGATCGGCGACTCGGTCAGCGTGACCGTGCTCGGCGTCAAGGGCAACCAGGTACGTATCGGTATCACCGCTCCAAAGGATGTGGCGGTGCACCGTGAGGAGATTTTCCAGCGTATCCAGCGCGGTGACGAGCCCGCTGCTTCCGGAAGTGAAGAAACTTCGGAATAAGGGTTTACCTTTCACCCCGATAAACGTTATTCTTCGCGCCCCGCTACTGAATAAGTAGCCGGGCAATAAGAACGGAGTGATGCCCGAGAGGCCGAAGGGGCTCCCCTGCTAAGGGAGTATAGGGTCAAAAGCTCTATCGAGGGTTCGAATCCCTCTCACTCCGCCAGTTGTAAAAAAGCCCCTCTCAGGGGCTTTTTTATTGTCCGCGTTATTTGCCGGCGGGGCGGTCTTGGTGATTGTGCTGGTGCATTGCTTTCGTTGATTTGATCCGCGGGGAATTGGGCTGTGGACGGTGAGTCCGGTGTGATGCTGGCGAGCTCGTCGATGGGTCATAGGGCCTGTCGTGCGATGTGTCGTGTGGTGACCTCCGTGACCTCTGCTCCGCTGTTGATTTCGTAGAGGTGGTGCCTGGCGTGCGGCCGCCGGGAAAGAGGTTGCCGGCGCTGTTCGGCCTGTCGGAAGTTGGCGTTGGCTTTGGAGGCTGTTCAGGACAAGGCGGGCGTTTCGGGGTGGGCTGGCCGGTTTGATCAGCCTCCGTCGGGGATCGAAAGCCGGGTTGCTGTCGGGAAGTGCGTTATGACGGGCGCGCTGTGTGGGTCGCCTGGTGGGGTGGCGCGCCAAGAGCACGAGTGCCAGCTGAGGGGTGTGCAGAAGGCCTATGGCGAGGTCGTGCTGTCGCTGCGCGCCTGAAATAACGGGCGCCCCGGCGGGCGAGGGTGAGAGCGGGTTGTATCCCTCCGGTAAGGGCGGAAGCGGGAGGTATTTGAGGTGTCGATCAGTCGGCAGTGCCGCTGGTTTGAAATTGCTTTGGTGGACCGAATGCTGAGCCAGGCCTGGGTGGCGCCGAAGGTGGTTTCCGACCTGGCCGGGCCGACCTAAGAGGCTGATCGAGGCGGTGCCCTCGTTGGATTGCCCGGCGGAAGTGGGCGGGAGTGCCATGTGGCGAGTGTTCCAGTTGATAGGGTGACTGGAGTGCAAGTGGGCCGGGCATGCGTTATCGATCCAGGTAATACCTCTACTGACGCATGCGCCAGACTTGTGCCGGGTTTGGCGTGGTCGAGGGGGTGGTGGACTTCGGCGTGCTGCGCCCGGCAGCTGCTGGGCTGGTCATTGCTGCCGGCGCTACCTTGAGGTGAGCGCTGTCCCTTCGGCTCGGCACGCTGCGTCGGATGCCGATCCGCTTCCTGTTGTGCTCGGACAATGGTGTGGGGTTCTGGTCACTGTCACTACGCTGGGCCGGTAGGCGGTAGGCGGGTGCGGCAAGAATTCATCGCGCCGTGCTGTCTGCGGTGGGGCGGGATTGTGGGGCGTGTCATGCGCGCGTTGGAGGGGCAGTGCATCCGCCGGCTGCACTTAGGCTGGCTGGTGGCGGGCTGCCGGCCTTGTGGGCGGTTGGAGCCAGTTCTACCGCTATCCGCAGCAACTGCTGGGTATGAAGGCTGCGCTAAAGGCTGTGCTTGGGAGGCTTGGGCTCTGCAGAGCCGACCGGGGCATTATCCCTGTGGCTTCGGCTTCTTCGGGTTGCGGCAGTTTGATCTGCGCTTGTGCGTTGCTGGATAGCGCGCATGCAAAAACAGCAGGCTATGCCTGCTGTTTTCTTTAATGTAATGGTGCGCCCGGAGAGATTCGAACTCCCGACCGCCTGGTTCGTAGCCAGGTACTCTATCCAACTGAGCTACGGGCGCGCGTTACATTATTCTGGTTTGAAGCTGCGGAAGCTGGTTCCGATTTCTGACGTGGTGGGCCCGGAGAGATTCGAACTCCCGACCGCCTGGTTCGTAGCCAGGTACTCTATCCAACTGAGCTACGGGCCCGTCGTCAGGAGCGAGATTATGCGGATATGCTGCGTGTGCGTCAATGCTTTTGTGAAATTTTCTTAATCATTGTGACGGAGCAGGGTGGCGGCGACCTGTTGCGGTGTTTTCATCCAGTGGAAGTGATCTGCCCTGGTGCCCAGTTGCTGTGATGACAGCACATGCAGCATGGGCTTGGATGCGGGCATCTTCGCCAGCAGCTGCTGCATCGAACCGGCAGGAGCCAGCCAGTCACGATTGAATACGATCGCCGAGACCGGGGTCGAGACGGTGCGCATGCCCGCTTCCAGGTCGTTGGCCAGATCGCGCGCGGCGTAGTGGTTGCTCAGGCCGACGCGCGCCCAGTCATGGATCAGACCGCGTGCCTCGGTGCCGCCGAAGCCGACCCGGCGGCCGGGCAGTGCGCCCAGGCGCTGCGCCAACCATGGCAGGAACCGATAGGCCAATGGCAGCAGGTAGCGGCGCGGTGCGGGAAAGCTGCGCCACCACGGTGTGCCGCTGGCGATGAGCCACAGTGCATCCAGATCTCCGGTGCGCAGCCCGGCGTGACAGCAGCCCAGTTGGCCGCCGAGGCTGTGTCCGCCCAGTCGGAATGGCAGGCCGGGTGCGGCCGCGCGGATGGCGGCTTCGGCAGCGGGCAGGTCGTACTGCAACAGTTCGCTATAGCCCCAGTCGTGATGGCGATCAGGCCGCAGGCTGCTGCTGCCATTGCCACGCCATTCGTGCACGAACACGGCGACGCCTTCAGCGGCCAGGGCTTCGGCGAAGGGCTGATAGTGGCGTGCGGCGACGCCCAATGCAGGCAGCCACAGCAGGCTGGCTGTCGCCTGCTCGGGTACATGGCTCAGCAGCTCGAACTGGTGTCCGTCGGCGCTGGTGATGGACACTCGCGCTGTAGCGTTCATGCCGTGCGCGCGGCGCCGAAGTGATCGAGCACCATGACGTCGCTGTGGCCGGGCCGATAGCCGCCCTGGAGGCCGCGCGCGATGTAGTCGATTGCCGCTTCGCAGGCGTTGGGCATCGACAGGCCGCAGCACAGTTGCGCGGCGATGGCCGAGGCCAGTGTGCAGCCGGTGCCGTGGGCATCGACCGGCAGTCGCGCATGGCTGAATTCTTCGCGGGTGACGCCATCGAAGTAGCGATCGGTGACGCGGTTGCCTTCAAACAGGTGCCCACCTTTGAGCAGGACCGCGCTGGCGCCCATGCCGATCAGTGCATCGGCCGCATCATCGGCGTCGGCGGCGTTGTTGATGCGCCGGCCAAGCAGCAGCTCGGCTTCGGGCGTATTGGGGGTGATCAGTGTCGCCAACGGCAACAGGCGTTCGCGCAGGGTTTGCAAGGCGCTGTCTTGCAGCAGTCTGGCACCACTGGTGGCGATCATGACCGGATCGAGCACGACCTGTGGCGGGCGACGTTGTTCCAGTATGCCGGCGACGAGATGGATGACCTCGGCGTTGGCCAGCATGCCCAGTTTGACTGCATGGATGTCGAAGTCGTCGAAACAGGCGTCGATCTGTGCCTGCAGGAAATCCAGTGGCGGGACATGCACGGCGGTAACGCCGCGGGTGTTCTGTGCGGTGAGTGCGGCGATGGCGGAGAGGCCGTGTACGCGATGCGCGGCGAAGGCCTTTAGGTCGGCCTGGATGCCTGCGCCGCCGCCGGAGTCGGAGCCGGCGATGGTCAGGGCGGAGAACGGCGTTGAAGGGCTCATGTGCACGATTGTGCAATGTTTGCGGAAAACATGTCTCAGCCGCGTTGCCGTGTCATCCATTGGCGATACAGCACATAGCCAACACCGGTGGCTCCGGTCAGAAGGGCCGGTGCAAGCAGGGCGTCGTACTTCCAGCGCGCAAACAGCCACGCACCTATCACGCCGCCACTCAGGAAGCCGCTGATGATCAGGCCGCTCAGGGTCAGGCGCCGCATGGGCAGGGGCAGTCCGCGTAGCAGGTGGCCCAGGCCGATGCCGAGATCGGTGAACATGCCGCTCAGATGGGTGGTGCGTACCACCGCGCCGCTGAAGGTGGTGGCCATGGCATTTTGCAGTCCGCAAGCCATTGCCGCTGCCCAGGCGCCCCAGACCTGTTGCTGCTTGAACAGTGGAATGGCCAGCAGCAGCAGTGCCGATTCAAGTGCCAGTGCAACCCCGTAGCGCCGCCCGATCTGCAGGGTGCTGTCCTGGATGATCAATCCACTGAGCATGGCGCCCAGCGAGAACGCGATCAGCAATCCCCACAGGTGCCCGACCTGGCGCCAGTGACCTTGTGCCAGCGCAATGCCCAGCTGGCTGGTGCTGCCGGTAAGGTGGCTGACAGCCTGGTGTTCAAAGCCCAGAAAGCCGGCCACGTTGACCATGCCGGCCACACAGGACAGCGCGACAGCGCCGATCCAGACCCACACCGGCAGGCGGATTCCCATGTGGCCGCCTCAGGGTGCCGGCGGCGGGCCGTTGCGCTCGACGCTGGAGAAGGTGCCGCTCTGCGGATCGTAGACGGCGCCCCAGAAACTGTCGCCGCCATCGCAGGCGCGTATGGCCTCGCGCGCCGGATCCCTCTTGCTGTGGTCCGGCAGGGTGAACGCGTTGATGTAGATCAGGCGCTTGCCGCCGGATTCGAAGCCCACGTATTGCCGGCTGGACAGGGCCGGTTCGGCAACCTCCGGCTGCAGGCGTGAGAGCTGGCGTTCCAGGGTCTCGATATCGGCGCGGCTCGGGGCCCAGTAACCGCTAATGGCGCCGGCATGTTTGGCGGGGCTGTCACGCGAGCAGGTGTCCAGCACCTCCGCGGCGATCACCGGCCGGGTCACCACCCAGGACTGTCCGGCCTTGATCGCTGTGGGCACGACAGCGCCCGGTTTCACGTTGGAAGGAGTACAAGCGGCCAGTGCGAGAGCGGCGCAGGCCGACAGCAGGACGTGCAGGTGTTTCACAGGACCTCCGAGGCATAATCGGCCAGGCGCGAACGCTCGCCCCGACGCAGGGTGATGTGCGCACTGTGCGGCCAGTTCTTGAAGCGGTCCACCGCATAGGTGAGGCCGGAGGTGGTTTCGGTCAGATACGGTGTATCGATCTGTTCGACATTGCCCAGGCAGACGATCTTGGTGCCGGGGCCGGCACGGGTGATCAGCGTCTTCATCTGTTTGGGCGTGAGGTTCTGCGCCTCATCCAGGATCAGGTAGCGCGACAGGAAAGTGCGGCCGCGCATGAAGTTCAACGAGCGGATCTTGATGCGGCTGGCGAGCAGGTCGTTGGTGGCCGCACGGCCCCAGGAGCCGCCGTCCTGGTTGTGGGTGAGCACTTCCAGATTGTCGGTGAGCGCCCCCATCCAGGGCGTCATCTTTTCTTCCTCGGTGCCCGGCAGGAAGCCGATGTCCTCGCCGACGCTGACCGTGGCGCGGGTCATGATGATCTCGCGGTAGCGTTGCTGGTCCAGCGTCTGCGCCAGGCCGGCCGCCAGCGCCAGCAGGGTCTTGCCGGTACCGGCGGTGCCGAGCAGGGTCACGAAATCGATCTCCGGGTCCATCAACGCGTTGAGTGCGAAATTCTGCTCACGGTTGCGCGCGGTGATGCCCCACACCGAATGCGCGCTGTGGCGGAAATCACTGACCAGCGAGAGGGTGATGCGACCGTCGCCTTCAACCCGGGTGACCTTGAGTTCGACCTCATCCTCGCCCGGAAGGTAGGCGTACTGGTTGGGGTGCCAGCCCTCGTCGTCGGCGGCCAGGATCTCGTAGCTGGTACGGCCCTTGTCGCTCCAGCTGCGCAGGTTGTCGCTGTGCTTCTTCCAGAAATCTTCCGGCAGCTGGGTGGCGCCGGTATAGAGCAGGCTGAAATCGTCCAGCGCGCGGTCGTTCTCGTAGTCCTCCGAATCGATGCCGGCGATGGCGGCCTTGATGCGCAGGTTGATGTCCTTGGAGATGAACACCACCGGCGTATCCGGGTGCTGCTCTCTCAAGACGAGGATCGCGCCGAGGATGGCGTTGTCCGGGATGACCTTGCCAAAGCTCTTGCCGGCGTCGAAATGGCTGGTCTGGAAGTACAGACGGCCGGCACTTTGCGCACCGCGCAGCTGCAGGCCCTTGGGGCGGTCCAGTGGCACCCCGTCCTGCACGCTGCCGATGCCGGCGGCCTCGATCAGCTCGTCCAGGAAACGGCTCACCTGGCGGGCGTTGCGGCTGGCCTCGGTGGTGCCCTTCTTGCTGTTGTCCAGTTCCTCGATCACCTGCATCGGCAGGTAGACATCATGTTCCTCGAATTTGAACAGCGCGGTCGGATCGTGCATCAGCACGTTGGTGTCCAGCACGTAGATGCGCTTGCCTCGGGTCATCATCGATTCCTGGTGGCGGGCAGGGTCACACCATCGCACCTGCGGGGCAGGGCGATGGGGCGGGTGGGGGCGGCAGGTGGCTCACTTGCTCGGGGCGGCCTTCAGGGCTTCAAGTACGGCATCGGCATGGCCGGCGACCTTGACCTTGCGCCATTCCTGCACCAGCGTGCCGTCGGGCGAGATCAGGAAGGTGCTGCGTTCGATCCCGCGCACCTGCTTGCCGTACATATTCTTCATCCTGATCACGTCGAAGGCGCTGCACAGCGCTTCATCGCTGTCGCTGATCAGCGGGAAATCGAATCCCTGCTTGGCGCAGAAGTTGTCGTGTGACTTCACCGAGTCGCGCGAGACGCCGAATACACGGGCGCCGGCCTGCTTGAACTGGGGCAGCAGGGCGTTGAAATCCAGACCTTCGGTGGTGCAGCCCGGGGTACTGTCCTTCGGGTAGAAGTACAGCACCAGCCAGTGGCCGCCCTGCTCGCGCAGAGTGGTGGTCGTGCCGCCGGACAGGGCCAGCGGAAGATCAAGGGTGATGCTGTCCAGGGTATCGCCGATGTTCATCAGATCCTTTCCGGAGCCTGGGGTGATTCGATTGCAATTGCATGAAACGCCGCGCACCTGTGATGGACGCGCGAATGGGTCAGAACTTCATCGGATCCATGATCGCGTCCAGGTTGAGGTGGTCGCAGAATTCGAGGAAGTCATCGCGCAGCGCGGCGATATGCATGTTCGCCGGCACGCCGATGGTGATCTGTGCGGAGAACATCTCCGCACCGGTCTGCATGGCCTGGTAGCGTGTGCTCTGCAGGTTCTCGATGGTGATGCCCTGGCGGTCGAAGAAATCGGCCAGCTGGAACAGAATGCCCGGCTTGTCGGCGGCGATGACCTCGACGATATACGGCAGCAGATTGGACTGGACCTGCTTGGCCTCGGTGCGGTACCAGACCAGCTTCATGCTTTCTTCGCGCTCAAGCCGGGTCAGCATGGCTTCGAGTTTGGCAACCGCGTCCCAGGAGCCGGTCGCCAGCGTGGTCACCGAGACATCACGCCCGACCGTGGACAGGCGGGCATCGACCAGGTTGCAGCCACTGTCGGCGATGCGCCGGGTAACGGACAGCAGGGGAGACTCCGGATGCGTCGTATAGGCGTTGATCAGGAGGTGGTTTTCGGTCGGCAACGGCCGCGGAGTGGTGTCGGTCAAGGTGGTTCCGGTAATGCGTGAGAGGCTGAACGGTGCCGGCGGCGGTCCGTTTACTGGCCTCCAGCATACTTGCCCCCCCTTTCGACCGGCAAGTAACATGCTTTCGGTCACGAACCTGCCCGCCGGCAGGCCTCTTTACCCCACAAAGAGCACCGGTTCCCTTGTCAATTTCAGGACTTATCACCGCGCTTGCCACCCCGTTCCGGGCTGACGGCGCACTCGACCCGGAAGGCTGGCAGCGCCTGCTGGCGATGCAGCTGCAGGCAGGTGTTCACGGTGTGGTGGTGGCCGGCTCCACCGGTGAGGCATCCACGCTCTCCGACGAAGAGTATGAAACCCTGCTGCGCTCGGCCGTGGCCGCTGTCGGTGGGCGGATACCGGTGCTGGCCGGGACCGGGGTTTCCGGTACCGCGAAGACCATCGATATCACCCGGCGTGCCGCGTGTGCCGGCGCCACCCACGCACTGGTGGTGACGCCGCCTTATGTGCGCCCCACCCAGGAAGGGCTGCGCCAGCACTATCTGGCCGTGGCTGAGCAGGGCGGATTGCCGGTCGTGCTGTACAACGTGCCCGGCCGCACGGGCTGCGATCTGTTGCCCGAAACCGTGGCGGAGCTGGCGGCGCACCCCAATGTCGTCGCGATCAAGGAGGCCGTCAGTGACGTGTCGCGCCTGAAGGCGTTGCTGGAGCTTCGCAGCGACAGCTTCACCCTGCTCAGTGGCGACGATGCCACCGCAGCGCGTTCCATGCTCGCCGGCGCCGATGGTCTGATTTCGGTCGGCTCCAATGCGTTGCCGGGTGCATACCGGGTCCTGTGTGATCTGGCCCGTGCCGGCGATGCCGCTGCCGCCGAGGCGTGGGATGCCCGCTTGCAGCCGTACCATGACTTCTGTGGTGTCGAATCCAATCCGATTCCGGTGAAGGCGCTGTTGCAGCGCGCCGGTATCGGCCACGGCCTGCGTCTGCCACTGTTGCCGCTTTCCGCCGCGTACCACGCTGCCGCCGATCATCTGGCCGCCGATATCGGTGCGTTGGAAGAACTATCCAGCCACTGAACTGCAGTGGCCTGAACCAGGAGATACACCATGCGTCAAACCTCCACCTTCCGCGTGCTTTCTTTGGCGCTGCTTGCCGTTGTCACCACCGTTGCCGCCACCGGCTGCTTCAAGCGCGGGGCGCGAGGTGACTACGCCTTGGCGCCGGAAGCCCGTCCGCTGGAAGTGCCGCCCGATCTCACCCTGCCCAATACCGCTGGTGCGGCTCCGGTTCCGGCATTGGCGTCGGCAGCCAAGCCGGCCCCGGCTTCGGCGGCAACGGTGGCCGCCTCGCAGAGCGGTTTCACTGTCAGTGGTGGTCGCGACGACGTTTTCGGCAAGGTGGGCGATGCCCTTGCGGCGATCGAGGGCGTGACTATCGCCAGCCGTGCGCAGCTGCTGGGCTCCTACGATGTCGGCTACGAAGGCAGCAACTTCCTGGTGCGCGTGGTGGCCGTCGATGCGGGCGTCTACGTTTCGGCGGTGGATCCGCGTGGCTTGCCGGCCACCGATGCGGCCGCGCTGAAGTTGATCGCCACCTTGAAGGCGCAGCTGGGCGGTTGAACCCGTATTGCCAAGTTGAAAGCAAAACGGGCGCCATCGGCGCCCGTTTTCATTGTGCTGCCGCTGCCGCTGGCGATGCTCAGCGCTCCAGCAGCTTGAGTTTGTCGGGCTTGCCATCCCATTCGGCGGCATCAGCCGGCGGATCCTTGCGCACGGTCAGCACCGGCCACGCCTTGGCCAGTTCGGCGTTCAGGGCGACAAAACCTTCCTGGCCGGCTGGCACGTCGTCTTCCGGGAAAATGGCGTTGACCGGGCATTCGGGTTCGCACAGCGTGCAGTCGATGCACTCATCCGGGTCGATGACCAGGAAGTTCGGGCCCTCGTGGAAACAGTCCACGGGGCAGACTTCAACGCAGTCTGTGTGTTTGCACTTGATGCAGTTTTCAGTAACGACGAAGGGCATGGCAGGGTCCGGCGATTAGCCGCCATATTCTAGTGCACGATGCTGTGCTGGGGCGCACTTGTTCTCATTTGGGGTGGGGACTCTCGAGGCGTTTGAGCGCTTTCTTTTATGTGTGTGGCCGCCCGCGTGGTGGTCTGCAATTCGCCGCCGGGCGCGCGCCGGTGTGATGGGGGGCGAGGGTGTCGTCTGGCCGGCCGGACGGTGAGGCGTGAGGAGGTGCGCTGGTGGCGCCTGCTTCTCCGCTCCGCCCATGCCGGTGCGGCACTCCATTACCGGCGTTGTGATTGTCGGGCCTGTAAACGCAAAAACCCCGCATAAGCGGGGTTTCGCGTGGATCTGCCGGGCGCGTGGCGCTCCCTAGGGGACTCGAACCCCTGTTTTAGCCTTGAGAGGGCCACGTCCTAACCACTAGACGAAGGGAGCGTATTGGTCGCGTCCGGCGAGCGCGCTAGTATATGCATCTGGTTGCCGCTCGGCAATCCCGTAAACCCAACTGGAAGCGCCAACATCAATTCCACAGTTACAAAGCCGTTCACGCTGCGCACCATCCCCCGCGACCAGCACACCATTTCGCGCAAGGACATCAGTCCCAATGCATTGCGTGTGCTCTACCGTCTGCGCGAGGCCGGTTTCGCCGCCTATCTGGTCGGTGGTGCGGTCCGAGATCTTCTGGTGGACGGTCGTCCCAAGGATTTCGACGTGGCCACCGATGCCACGCCCGAGCAGATTAAGCAGCTCTTCCGCAATTGCCGCCTGATCGGCCGCCGTTTCCGCCTTGCCCATGTGGTGTTCGGGCGCGAAATCATCGAGGTGGCCACGTTTCGCGCCAACACCGACGATGGCAGTGGTGATCGCGAGGTCGAGAACGGCATGCTGGTGCGCGACAACGTCTACGGCACGATTGAAGACGATGCGTTGCGCCGCGATTTCACCTGCAATGCGCTGTATTACGCGATCGAGGATTTCTCGGTGCGCGATTACACCGGCGGGTTCGAGGATGTGCAGGCGCGCACGATGAAGCTGATCGGCGATCCTGAGCAGCGCTATCGCGAGGATCCGGTGCGCATGCTGCGTGCGGTACGGCTGGCGGCCAAGCTGGATTTTACGATCGACGAGGCCACGGCCGAGCCGATTCCGCGTCTGGCCAACCTGCTGGGTGAGGCGGCACCGGCGCGGCTGTTCGAGGAAGTGCTCAAGCTGTTCCTTTCCGGGCATGGCGTTGCCGGTTTCGAGGGGCTGGAGCGCTACGGCCTGCTGGCGGTGCTGTTCCCGGAAAGCGCTGCAGCGCTCAAGAGCAACCGCACCGGCGCCTTGCGCAGCATCCTGATCGAAGGGCTGCGCAATACCGACGAGCGGGTGGCCAATGACGAGCCTGTGTCGCCGGCATTCCTGTTCGCGTTGCTGCTGTGGCCCGCGTTCTGCCGTTCCTTGATGGCGCTGCAGAAGCAGGGCGTGGCGATGGAGGAGGCGCAGCGCCGCGCGGCAGACCGGGTGACGCTGCACCAGCTCACCACCATCGCGCTGCCGCGCCGGTTCTCGCTGCCGATGCAGGAAATCTGGCTGCTGCAATCGCGCTTCAGCTCGCGTCAGCGCAAGCGGGTGTTCCGTACGCTGACCCATCCGCGCTTCCGTGCGGCATTTGATTTCCTGGTGTTGCGTGGCGTCGCCTCGACCGAGCATGCTGAAGACATCGCGTTCTGGCGCGAAGCGCAACAGCAGTCCGGGCGGCAGCTCGAGTCTTCGCTTGATGAAATGAATAGCGAGGTGCTGGCAGAGGGGGATGCACCGCGTCGCCGCCGTCGCCGTCGCCGGTCCGGGGCTCCGGCCGCCTCGGGCGAGTAGCCGCGATGGTGCTGGCCTGCGTTGGGCTGGGGGCGAATCTTGGCGATGCCTGCGCCACGGTGCGCGCCGCGCTGCAGGCGCTGGCACGCTTGCCACAGGCGCGGCTGCTGCGCAGCTCCCGCCTGTATCGCACGCCGGCGTGGGGCAATGAGGCGCAGCCGCCTTTCATCAATGCGGCGGCAGCGCTGGAAACAACACTGGCTCCGCTGCAGCTGCTGGATCACCTGTTGGCCATCGAGCAGCAGTTCGGTCGTGTAAGACTGCCGGATGAACGCTGGGGGCCGCGGACGCTGGATCTGGACCTGCTGCTCTATGCCGACAGCGTTGTGCAGCTGCCGCGTCTGCAGGTGCCCCATCCCCACCTGCACGAGCGCGCGTTCGCGTTGCTGCCCTTGGCCGATGTCGCGCCAGAGGCCTGGATCCCCGGGCATGGAACGGTGCGTGACGTGCTGGCTGGTGTGAAAACCTGCGGTATCGATCCGATAGGGGGATAATGCGTGGCTTATCGCCAACCGTTATCAATTCATGAGCATTCACGCAGACAGCAAGCCTTGGACCGTTCCCGCGCTGGCCGAGGCCAAGCGAAATGGCCAGAAGCTGGTGATGTTGACCGCCTACGACGCCGGCTTTGCCCGTTCGTTTGACGCCAACGGCGTTGACCTGATCCTGGTGGGTGATTCGCTCGGCATGGTGGTGCAGGGGCATGACTCCACCTTGCCGGTCAGTGTGGAAGACGTGGTCTATCACACCCGCGCGGTCGCCAGCGTGCTGCAACGTGCGCTGCTGGTGTCTGATCTACCCTTCGGCGCCGATGCCACGCCGGAGCGGGCGCTGGAGGCATCGCTGCAGCTGCTCAAGGCCGGCGCCGAGATGGTCAAGATCGAAGGTGCCGGCTTCAAGCTGGACATCATCCGCCACCTGGTCGAGCGTGAGATTCCGGTGTGTTCGCACCTGGGGCTGACCCCGCAATCGGTGCTGCGCCTGGGGGGCTACCGTGTGCAGGGCCGGGGCGATGCCGCCCGGCAGCTGCTGGACGATGCCAAGGCCGTGGCCGAGGCGGGCGCCAGCTTGCTGGTGCTCGAATGTGTACCAACGCCGCTGGCCGGGCGCGTCACCGCCGAGACCGCCATTCCCACCATCGGTATTGGTGCCGGCCCCGAGTGCGACGGGCAGGTGCTGGTGCTGCATGATTTCCTCGGCCTGGACAGCGGTCATCGACGCCCCAAGTTCGTCAAGGATTTCCTTGCCGAGGGCGGGTCGGTGGCCGGTGCCGTCCGTGCCTATGCCGACGCGGTCCGCGCCGGTACCTTCCCTGACGCAGAACACGCCTACGCATCATGATTGAAACCGTTACCGAACTATCCCGGCTGCGTGCCATTGTCACCGGCTGGAAGCGTCAGGGTCTGCGCGTCGCGCTGGTGCCCACCATGGGCAACCTGCACGCTGGCCACTATTCGCTGGTGGAGCTGGCGCGCCAGCATGCCGATCGCGTGGTTTCCAGTGTATTCGTCAATCCGACCCAGTTCGGCCCGAACGAGGACTTCACCCGCTATCCGCGCACCCCGGAAGCCGACACCAGTGGCCTGGAGCAGGCCGGTTGTGACGTGTTGTGGCTGCCGACGGTCGAATCGATGTACCCGTTTGGCGTTGAGCTGGCTGCCAGTGTGCATGTGCCGGGTGTCAGCTCGTTGCTGGAAGGGGCCCATCGTCCCGGTCACTTCGATGGCGTCTGCACGGTAGTCACGCGACTGTTCAACCAGGTGCAGCCGGATGTGGCGGCGTTTGGCCGCAAGGATTACCAGCAGCTGGCGGTGATCCGGCAGATGGTGGTCGATCTGGCCTTCCCGATCGAGATCCTCGGCGGGCAGATCGTGCGCGAGGCCGATGGCTTGGCGATGAGCTCGCGCAACCAGTACCTCACCGCCGATGTGCGCCCGCAGGCGACCGTGATCCGCACGGTGTTGCTGGCGATGCGCGATGCCTATCTGGCAGGTGCCGACCGCGCCACGGTGGAGGCGGACGCGGCCGCGCAGCTGCAAGCCGCAGGCTATCGGGTTGATTATGCAGTGGTGCGGATGCCGGACCTGTCCGAGCCGGGCGACAGCAACGACGGCCGGCGCGTGGCGCTGGTGGCGGCCAAGCTCGGCACCACCCGGCTGATCGACAACGTAGAGTTCTGAATGCGGGGCGATGGGACTTTGTCTGTCCCATCCGGTTCATGAAATGACTGCCGATGGCGCCCTGGTGGCGCCATCGGCATATCCGGGGCCGGCGCGCGGGAAAGGTCATGCTGCAGTGCGGGCAGGGCCTTGTGCCGGTGCTAGACTGCGCGTTTTCATACGCAGTTTCGGCATTGCCATGCATCTCTCCCTGCTCAAAACCAAGATCCACCGTGCCACCGTCACCCATTCGGAGCTGAACTACGAGGGCTCCATCGCCATTGATGACAACCTGCTGCAGGCCAGCGGTATCCGCGAGTTTGAACAGGTGCACATCTGGGACGTCACCAACGGCGCGCGTTTTTCCACCTATGCGCTGCGTGCCGAAGCCGGCAGCGGCGTGATCTCGCTCAACGGCGGTGCCGCGCGCCACGTGCAGGTGGGCGACATCATCATCATCGCCGCCTTCGCCAGCATGAGCGAAGCAGAAGCCGACAGCTTCAAGCCCAAGCTGGTCTACGTTGACGGCGACAACCGTATTTCCCACACCAACGACAGCATCCCCACACAGGCCGCATGACCAAGAACAACGGATTCGACGTATTGCACGCCCATGCCCAGCGTTTGCAGGGCACGGGTATCCCTTCACTGCTGGCTGCCGAGCCGGATCGGGTGAAAAACCTGGCGCTCAAGGTCGGTCCGTTGTACGTGAATTTCGCGCGGCAGAAGTACGATCAGGCCGCGCTGCGGGCGCTGCTGGAGCTGGCCGCCGCGCGCGATGTCGCCGGCGGTTTCCAGCGGCTGTTTGGCGGTGAGCGGATCAACATCACCGAAGACCGCGCGGTGCTGCACAGCGCGCTGCGCGGCGATGCCAGCATCGCGCCGGCCGCGGTTGCCGCGCATGCCGAGGCGGCCGCCGTGCAGCAGCGGATGGGTGCGTTGATCCGGCAGCTGGAAGCCAGCAACGTCACCGACATCGTCAGTGTCGGCATCGGTGGGTCCGATCTGGGCCCGCGACTGGTGGCCGATGCCCTGCGTCCGGCGGCGGGTGCGCGTTTCCGCGTGCATTTCGTTTCCAATGTGGACGGCGCCGCCATGCAGCGCACGTTGGCCACACTGGATCCTGCGACCACGGTCGGCATCCTGATTTCCAAGACCTTCGGCACCCAGGAAACCCTGCTCAACGGCAAGATCCTGCGTGACTGGCTGGGCGGCAGCGAGCGCCTGTACGCGGTCAGTGCCAATCCCGAGCGCGCCGCCAAGGCCTTCGATATCGCCGCCGAGCGTGTGCTGCCGATGTGGGACTGGGTGGGCGGACGTTACTCGCTGTGGTCGGCAGTCGGTTTTCCGATCGCACTGGCGATCGGTTTCGAACGCTTCGGCCAGTTGCTGGCCGGTGCTGCGGAAATGGATGTGCATGCGGCCAGCGCGCCACTGGAGTGCAATCTGCCGGTGCTGCACGCACTGACCGATATCTGGAACCGCAACATGCTCGGCTACGCCACGCATGCGGTGATGACCTACGACCAGCGGCTGGCGCTGCTGCCGTCCTACCTGCAGCAGCTGGTGATGGAAAGCCTCGGCAAGCGGGTCAAGCTCGACGGCAGCCCGGTCGGTGGCGACACGGTGCCCGTATGGTGGGGTGGTGCCGGTACCGACGTGCAGCACAGCTTCTTCCAGGCGCTGCATCAAGGCACCAGCATCGTGCCGGCCGATTTCATCGGCTGTGTGCGCAGCGATAATCCCTACGCGATCAATCACCAGGCGCTGCTGGCCAATCTGCTGGCGCAGACCGAGGCGCTGGCCAACGGCCAGCACAGCGAAGACCCGCACCGCCAGTACCCGGGCGGCCGTCCGAGCACACTGATTCTGCTCGATGCGCTGACCCCACAGGCACTCGGCGCACTGATCGCGATGTACGAGCACGCGGTATATGTGCAGTCGCTGATCTGGGACATCAATGCTTTTGACCAGTTCGGTGTGGAGCTGGGCAAGCAGCTGGCCAGCCAGCTGTTGCCGGCATTGCAGGGTGAGGCGGTGGATATTGCCGATCCGATGACCCGCGAAGTGCTGGCCCGTCTGCGCTGAGCCGCGCGCTGCAGCAGCGTGTGATCAGAAACGCCGTGCAGCGATGCGCGGCGTTTCCCGTTCAGCGGTTGGGATCGCGCTCGGGGCTGGGGCGCTTGGTCAGCTTGCGCTGCAGCGAGCGCCGGTGCATGCCCAGCAGGCGTGCAGCGGCCGAGACATTGCCGCCGGTCTCATGCAGCGCCTGCTGGATGTGCTCCCACTGCAGGCGGCTGATCGGCGTCATCGCATCGGGTGGCTCGACTTCTTCGGGCTCGTCGCCTGCCTCGTCGTCCTCGCCGAGCGCGCGCAGGATCATCTGCACTGTGGCCGGCTTGGGCAGATAGTCATCGGCGCCCAGCTTGATCGCTTCGACCGCGGTCGCGATCGAGGCATAGCCGGTCACCAGCAGAATACGCATGTCCTGACGCAGCTCGCGCAAGGGCTGGATCAGGTTGAGTCCGGATTCGGTGCCAAGCTTGAGGTCGATCAGCGCAAACGCGGGGGGCGCCTGGGTGGCCAGTTGCAGTGCGCTGTCGATATCGGTGGCGGTGATTGTTTCGATGTCGCGCCGGGCAAGGGTGCGCTGCAAAGTGCGCAGATAGAGCGGATCATCGTCGACCAGCAGGCCGTGGGTCACAGGGGTGTTCATGTATTTACCTCGGCATTGTCCAGCGGCAGGCGGAAGCCGACGCGCGCTCCCTGGCCCTCGGCAGGACGCAGCCACAACTCGCCATGCAGGCGTTCAATGGTGGCATGGGACAGCGCCAGGCCGACCCCCATGCCGTCGGTTTTGCCGCTGTTGAACAGGGTGCCGGGCAGCGCGGCGGCGTCGGCATTGAAGCCGGGGCCATAGTCGCGCACTTCGCCGTAGAGCTGGCCGTCCCTTACCTGCAGATCCAGGTCGACTTGCGGGCGTCCGGCGCCTTCGCCGGCATCAGCGGCATTGTTCAACAGTACCTGCAGCAGGTGGCCCACGCCGGGGTCCAGCTTCAGCTGCAAGGGCGCATCGGGATTGCGCCGCAGCTGGATGGTCGGGCGTACCAGGCGCCATTGTTCAAGCACGCTGCCGATGGATGCCACGCTGCGGCTGCGACGTACGCCTTCGGCGGGAGCTGCCAGCGCCAGGACGCGCTCCCGGCATTGCACCAGCAGCTCGCGCAGGGTTTCCAGGTCCTCGCGCATCTCCGGATCGTCGGCGCATTGCTCGGCGATATCGTCGGTCAGCAGTGTCATGGTCGCCAGCGGGGTGTTGAGTTCGTGCGCCACCGAGGCGGCGTGGGTGGCCAGGGCGACGATGCCTTCGTTGCGTACGAAGCGCTCGCGCAGCAGCGCCAGCTGGTTCTCGCGTTCGCGCAACGCCGCGGCCAGACGGGTGGAGAACACCAGCACCACGACGCTGGAGAGCAGGAAGTTGGCTGCCGCGCCCCAAAGATGCAGGCTCATCGAATCGAAATGGCCGCCTTGCAGTGGCAGACCGAATGCCGCACTGAGCGCATAGCCACCCACGCAGGCGGCGGCTACCGCGTGGGTCCAGCGCAGCGGCAGGGCCAGCGCCGCCAGTGCGATCAGGATCAGGAACAGGGAGCCGAACGGATTGCTGATGCCGCCGCTCCAGCCCACCATCCACGTCAGTACCGTGACATCGACCAGAATGTGGCCAAACGCCGTGGCCGGTGCCACATCGCTGTCATGTACGCGCAGTTGCACGTACAGGTTGAACAGGGCCAGCACGAAGACACCGGCCCACAGCGGCAGTTGTGGCAGCTCCAGCCCCAGCAGCCAGGTGGCGACGAGAATGGTGGCGGCCTGGCCGGCAGTGGCCAGCCAGCGCAGACTGCACAGGGTGCGCAGGAAAGAAGTGTCGCGGGTGTTCATTGGTCAATCGTATGCTGTCGAGGTGGATAAAGCCCACCGCAAGGTTCATGCCCGACGATGGCCAGGCGCGCTAAAATGGCCGCATGCATGACGCCGTGACCCGACCGACTCCGCCCACCGACGCTACCGCGTGGCCCCGCCGCATAACCCAGTCCGTGAATATCGGCGGGGTGAAAGTAGGGGGCGGCCACCCCGTGGTTGTGCAGTCGATGACCAACACCGACACCGCCGATGTGGCCGCCAGCGTGAAACAGGTCGCCGAGTTGTGGCGGGCCGGTTCGGAAATGGTGCGCCTGACTGTCAACAATCCCGAATCCGCGGCCGCCATTCCGCGCATCGTCGATAAACTGGCGATGATGGGCATCGATGTGCCGCTGATCGGTGACTTCCACTACAACGGCCATCAGCTGCTGGGCAACGAACCGGCCTGCGCCGAGGCGTTGGCCAAGTACCGCATCAATCCGGGTAACGTCGGCTTCGGCAAGAAGAAGGACACCCAGTTCGCGCAGCTGATCGAATTCGCCATCAAGTACGACAAGCCGGTACGCATCGGCGCCAACTGGGGCTCGCTGGACCAGTCGCTGGCGGCCAGGCTGATGGACGAGAACAGCCAGCGTGCGCAACCGTGGGATGCCGGCCGCGTGCTGCGCGAGGCGCTGATCCGCTCGGCAATCGATTCGGCCGAAACCGCCGTCGAGCTGGGTCTGCCACGTGACCGCATCGTGTTGTCGGCCAAGGTCAGCGGCGTGCAGGAGCTGATCGCGGTCTACCGTGACTTGGCCAACCGCTCCGATTTCGCCCTGCATCTGGGGCTCACCGAAGCCGGCATCGGCAGCAAGGGCATCGTCGCCTCGTCGGCGGCGTTGGCGGTTCTGCTGCAGGAAGGGATCGGCGACACCATCCGCATCTCGCTCACCCCCGAACCGGGCCAGTCGCGCACGCAGGAAGTCATCGTCGCGCAGGAGCTGCTGCAGACCACCGGGCAGCGCGCGTTCACGCCCATGGTCACGGCCTGTCCGGGCTGTGGCCGTACCACCTCCGAGTTCTTCCAGGAGCTGGCCAAGGTGGTGCAGAACCACGTGCGCGAGAAGATGCCGGTATGGCGCGTCAGCCATCCAGGCGCGGAGAACATGACGCTGGCGGTGATGGGCTGCATCGTCAACGGTCCGGGCGAATCCCGGCACGCCAACATCGGTATTTCACTGCCAGGTACCGGCGAGACTCCGGCCGCGCCGGTGTTTGTAGACGGCGAGAAGAAGGTGACGCTGCGAGGCGAGAACATCGCCCAGGACTTTGTTGCACTGATCGACGACTACGTTGAAACCCGATATGCACGAAGCTCCGGCTGATTCCCGGAGCGAGGCGGCCGGCCTGCGGCGCTGGTTTGGGCACAATGCGTGGCGGCTGGTACTGCTGTTTGCCGGTGTGCTGCTGCCGCTGGCCGGTTTTGTCGCCCTGGCCGACGAGATCCACGAGGCCGAGGCCCTCCATGTCGACCATGCCGTGCTGCTGCGGATGAAGGCGCTGGCCTCTCCGGCGTTGAACGACTTTTTCGTGGTGATGTCCAAGCTGGGTTACCAATGGGGTGTCATTCCGCTTGACGTGCTGATTGTCGGGGCGCTGATGCTGGCGCGGCGTTGGCGGAAAGCGGCATTCGCGACAATGGCATTCGTGGGATCCGCGTTGTTGAACGTGGGCAGCAAGCAGATTTTCCAGCGGGAGCGTCCGACTCTGTGGGAGTCCATTGCGCCGGAAAGTACCTTCAGCTTTCCCAGTGGCCATGCAATGGGGTCGATGACGCTGGCGTTGACGGTGGTGCTGCTGGCGTGGCCCACGCGCTGGCGCTGGCCGGTAGTGGTTTGGGCGCTGCTGTTCGTCGTGCTGGTTGGTCTGTCACGCATCTATCTGGGCGTGCATTTTCCGTCCGACATTCTGGGCGGCTGGTGTGCGGCCCTGGTGTGGGTGCTGGGCGTGTATCTGCTGATGTTTCGACGCCGTCACACTTTGCCTGCCTGACGATTGTCGTATCAGGAAATTCCTAGTGGAAAGCGGGCAATGCCCTTATGGCTGGTGGCCAGCCGACAGCTCAGAGTGGCGCGGCTGCTGCAGCTGTTGTGGGGTTGGCTCCGGCGAACAGGCACCCGTCGGTACCTGAAAAACTCCGGCGTCGCCGATTCTGGTCGATAATGCGCAGGGCCCACCACCGGGGTTGATGAGGGGAATACCATCAACCGCTGCACGCACTGCAAGGCGTGGCCGGGCTCAATCTGTTGGTTCGTCTTCGGGGAATCCTGCAATGACTGTCCGAGTTTTTTTGATTGACGACCATGCCCTGGTACGCACCGGCATCAAGATGATTCTGGGCGGGCAGGCCGATATCGAGGTGGTGGGTGAGGCCGAGAGTGGTGAGCTGGCCTTGCCGCAGATCCGGCAGCTCAAGCCCGATGTGGTGTTGTGTGATCTACACCTGCCGGGGTTGAGTGGATTGGAAATCACCGAGCGCATCATCAAGGGCAAGCATGGCACGCGGGTCATCATCGTATCGGTGCTGGAAGACGGGCCGATGCCACAGCGGCTGATGGAGGCCGGTGCATCGGGCTATGTGGGCAAGGGCGGTGATGCGCAGGAGCTGGTCAAGGCGATCCGCGATGTCGCGCTGGGCCGTCGCTACCTGGCCAACAGCATCGCGCAGAATCTGGCGCTGGCGAAAATCGGACCGGGCTCGCCGTTCGATGAGCTGTCGCGACGGGAGATGGAAGTTGCCCTGTTGCTGATCCAGGGCTACCGCCAGGAGGAGATCGCGCGCCGGTTGAGCTTGAGTGCGAAGACGGTGAACACGCACAAGACGCGGATGTTCGAAAAGATCAAGGTGCAAGACAACATCGCCTTGGCACGTCTGGCGGCCCAGTACGGCATCGTGGATCCTGCAAGGAACGTGTGTTGACCCGTCTGCCGCAGGCGCCCGCCTGACGCGCGCCGGGGAAGGGCGCGCAGCCTTGAAAACAGAAAAGCGGCCTCATGGGCCGCTTTTCTGTTTTTCATACCAGGCGCGTGGATCAGGCGTTGCGCGGTGCCTGGTCCTCTTCCTTCTCCGCGTTGGCCTCTTCCGTCGCCGTCACGACCGCCGGTTCCGCTGCGGCCGGCGGGGGTGCCGGAGCAACTTCCTGCGCGGTCCTGGTGACGGCCTGCTCGGCCGGGGCTTCAGTCGCAGGAGCCGGTTCCTGCGCGGTGAACAGTTGCCCATTCTCCGGTCGCACTGCAGCCGGTGCGGATGTGACGGCCGGGGCCTCGACGACCACTTCTGTGACCACCTCCGCCGGAGGGGCGGACGCCGCCGGAGCAGCCGGAGGCGCTGCGTCGGCCGGTGCGCTGACGGCCGGTGCGGCAACGATGGCGGTTTCCGGCGCCGCCACGGTTGGCTGCGGCGCTGCGGCTTCCACCTCGGCGGTAGCCGTGGCCTGCGGGGTGATCTCCACCGGGGCGGCCGCGGCAGCAACAGCGGTGGTTGCAACCGGCGCCGGTGCGGCCGGCTTTTCGGCCTTCACCACGGGTGCCTGCGGTGCAGCAGCGGCCGGCTCATCGTCAAAGTCGAACTCCGGCTGCTGGCTGCTCGGCTGGGCTGCGGTATGGACGGCATCGACTTCGCTGTCATCCAGTGCATCCGCGTTGTCGTCGTCCGTACCGGTGATATCGGTGTTGCCCGCGGCGTCAGCCCCTCCGCGACGGCGGCGGCGGCCACCGCGGCGACCGCGGCGGCGACGGCTGCCGCCTTCACCATTGCCTTCGTCGCTGTTGGCGGAGGGTTCGCCCCCGTTCTCGATTTCCGTTGCCGCGATGGCGATCTGCTCTTCGGCGGTGACCGCCGCGTTGAGTGCCTGCGTGACGGGCGCCTTGTCCTGCACCACGGTTTCCGTGGCGTCCGCGACTTCACCGGCTGCTACCGGCGGGGCGGGCATGGGCTTGACCTCGGCCGGGATGGCGCCCGCCCGTGCGGCTTCCGCGTTCGGCTGACGGGGCTGCTTCTCGGATGCGGCGGCTGTGGCCTTGTCGCTCTCCTGCTGCGGCCTGGGCTGCTTCTGCGGCTTGGGCTGCTTCGGCTGCTTGGGTTGCTGCTCGTTGTTGCGCGGCTGCTTGGGCTGCTGCGGCTGCTCGTTGCGCGGCTGCTTGGATGGCGATGGCTGCAGGTTGTCCTGCGTCTGCGACGCCGGACTGGTCGCGTTCTGGCGCCGATCGTCCTTGCGTTCATCGCGGCGGTTGCCATTGCGGGCCTGTTGCGGCTGGCCATTGCCGCCCCCGTTGCCACGATTGCCTTCGCGGCGCTGGTTGCGGTCATTGCGGTTGCCGCGGCCGCCTTCCGGCCGCTGGGGCTGGGCCGGCTGCGCGGCAGCGCTTGGCTCGCCACCGAACACGCGCTTGAGCCAGCCCATCACGCCGCCGGCAACCGGTGCTGCGGGCGCTGCGACGGGAGCGGGAGCCGGGATTGCCTCGACCACTTCACGGACCGGAGCCGGCTGGCTGTGCTTGACTTGGGTTACCGCCGGTGCCGGCGGGATGTTCAGCTGGGCCTTGGTCAGGGCATGTACCGGCAGCTTGCGCGGGGTGCCGCGCTGATAGCTCGGCCGTGCGCTTTCCTCGCCCAGCTCGTTGTCGCGCAGGCGGGTGACTTCGTAGTGCGGGGTGTGCAGCTGCTCGTCGGCGACGATGACGATCGGGGCATCGTGGCGCTGCTCGATCTCGCGCAGCGCGCTGCGCTTTTCATTGAGCAGGTAGTTGGCGATCTCGACCGGGGCCTGGACCAGCACCTGTCCGGTGTTTTCCTTCATCGCATGCTCTTCGGCCACGCGGATGATGGACAGCGACAGCGACTCGATGCTGCGCATGCGGCCTTGGCCGTCACAACGCGGGCAGACGATCTGGCTGGATTCGCCCAGGCTCGGACGCAGGCGCTGGCGGCTCATTTCCATCAGGCCGAAGCGCGAGATACGGCCCAGCTGGACGCGGGCGCGATCGTATTTCAGTGCGTTCTGCAGGCGGTTTTCGACTTCGCGCTGGTGCTTGCTGGAGGACATGTCGATGAAATCGATGACCACCAAGCCGCCCAGGTCGCGCAGGCGCAACTGGCGGGCGACTTCTTCGGCCGCTTCCAGATTGGTCTGGAAGGCGGTGTCTTCGATGTCGCTGCCCTTGGTGGAGCGGGCCGAGTTGACGTCGATGGCGGTCAGCGCCTCGGTCTGGTCAACCACGATCGAGCCGCCGGACGGCAGGCGCACGTTGCGCTCGTAGATCGCCTCGATCTGCGATTCGATCTGGAAGCGGTTGAACAGCGGGATGTCGTCCTTGTAATGCTTGAGCTTGCGCAGGGTCTGCGGCATCACCTGCTGCATGAAGTCACGTGCGGTCTCGTACAGCTCTTCGGTGTCGACCAGGATCTCGCCGACGTCGCTGCGCAGGTAGTCACGCAGGGCGCGCACGATCAGGCGCGACTCCTGGTAGATCAGGAACGGGGCCGGCTTGGTCAGTGCGGCTTCGGCGATCGAGCGCCAGACCTGCAGCAGGTAGTCCAGATCCCATTGCAGCTCTTCGGCATCGCGGCCGACGCCGGCGGTGCGGATGATCACGCCCATGTCGTCGGGGATGTTCAGCTTGTCCAGCGCTTCCTTCAGCGCGGCGCGGTCTTCACCCTCGATGCGACGGGACACGCCGCCGGCAGAGGGGGAATTGGGCATCAGCACCATGTAGCGGCCGGCCAGGGAGATGAAGGTGGTCAGGGCGGCGCCCTTGTTGCCACGTTCTTCCTTGTCGACCTGGACGACGATTTCCTGGCCTTCGCGCAGGAGCTCCTTGATGGTGGCCTTGTTGTGGTCAACGCCGGCCTGGAAGTAATCGCGGGAGATTTCCTTCAGCGGCAGGAAGCCATGGCGGTCACCGCCGTACTCGACAAAGGCGGCCTCGAGCGACGGCTCAAGACGGGTGATGCGGCCCTTGTAGATGTTGGACTTCTTCTGTTCCTTGGATGGCTGTTCGATATCGATGTCGTACAGGTTCTGCCCGTCGACGATGGCCACGCGCAGTTCTTCGGCCTGCGTGGCATTGATCAGCATTCGCTTCATTGTGCGTTCCTCGCGCGCTGCTACCGCGCGGAACGCCATGGCGTTTCGCCTCTGGACACGGGTCACCGCCCATTCGCGCAGGCGCGGGTAGGGCGGCTTGGGTTTCCAGCGCTGCAACACCACGGCAGGCCGCGGGAGCGCTTCTGTTTCTTGTTTTTAGGTTTTTCAGGGCCGGCGACTGCATCCGGCCGTGGCCGGGGGCGTCGCACGGGACATATGTTTCGTCCAGCACAGATGCTTTGGGCATCTGGCGATGGCCGGAGACGCCGACGAGCCGCTAACATGGCCGCCCCGGGGGCGGTGGCCGCGCACTGTGCCGGATTCGTGGGAAGCGGGGCTTCTGGCCCTGACCAACTTCCAACGAAATCAATCCCTTATATCGCCCCCCGAGTGTAACAGAATAATAGGCTCATGACTGACTCCGAACACCGCCCCACGTCGCCTGCGGGCAAAACCAGTGTGCGCATGATCAAGGTTCCTGAAGACAGGGCCGGACAGCGGCTGGACAACTTCCTGCTGGGCCAGCTCAAGGGTGCTCCGCGCAGCCTGGTCTACAAACTGGTCCGCAGTGGCCAGGTGCGGGTCAATGGTGGCCGGGCCAAGGCCGAGCGCAAACTGGAGGCGGGGGACGAGGTCCGGGTGCCCCCGGTCAGTCTCGCCGAGGCCGGAGAAAAGACGCCCCCGCCCGCAAGTTTCCTGCAGGTGATGGAAGCGGCCATCGTCTTTGAAGACGCCAAGTTGCTCGTGATCAACAAGCCGACCGGGGTCGCCAGCCATGGCGGGAGCGGAATCAGCCATGGTGCGATCGAGACGATGCGGGTATTGCGACCGAACCTGAATCTGGAACTGGTGCACCGCTTGGACCGCGACACCTCCGGCCTGCTGATCATGGCCAAGAAGCGCTCGGCGCTGGTCGAGTTGCAGGCGCTGCTGCGGGAAGACCATGGCGGCATCCAGAAGCGTTACCTGACTCTGCTGGCCGGGCGCATGCCCGACGGGGTGATGAGCGTGGATGCGCCATTGCATGTCGGCCTGCGCCAGGGCGGTGAACGTCACGTCCAGGTCAATCCGATCGGCAAGCCCTCGCTGAGCCATTTCCGGGTATTGGAGCGGCGCGGCGGGCACTCCTATTGTGAAGTGCGGATCGAGACCGGCCGTACCCATCAGATCCGCGTGCATGCCCAGCATATCGGCCATCCCGTCGCAGGTGACGACAAGTACGGCGATCCTGCCGTCAACAAGCGCTTTCGTGAGCAGATCGGGCTCAAACGCCTGTTCCTGCATGCCGCCTCGCTGGAGTTCGCACTGGATGGCGGCAAGACCCCGTATCTGCTCAATGCGCCGTTGGCGCCGGAGCTGGCTGAGGCGTTGAATCGGCTGGCCTGAGCCTGGGGTGGTGGGCGCCGCCGGCGCCTACCATTTGAACAGCACCAGACTGATGGCGAGGGTGGCCATGCCGGTCACCAGGCCGTAGACGGTCTCGTGGCCCTGGGCGTAGCGCTTGGCGGCCGGCAGCAGTTCGTCCAGCGCCAGGAACACCATGATCCCGGCGATCAGCCCGAACACGACGCCGAAGGTGTCGTGCGAGAGCATGTCGGCCAGGGCGAAATAGCCGATCCCCGCGCCCACCGGTTCGGCCAGTCCCGACAGCAGGCTGGCGGCAAAGGCCCAGGATTTCCTGCCGGTGGCGAAGTACACCGGCACGGCGATGGCGATGCCTTCGGCAATGTTGTGGATGGCGATGGCGAAGGCCAGCGGTGCGCCGACCGAGGGGCTTTCCAGGGTGGCGAAGAAGGTGGCCAGGCCTTCGGGGAAGTTGTGCGCGGTGATCGCCAGCGCACTCAGCAGGCCGACGCGGCGGATGTGGTTGCGGTTGTCGGCGCGCAGGGCGGGGTCCCGCGTATCCAGGGTCTCGTGCGGGTTGGGTATGAGATGGTCGACGGCGACGATCAGCAGCACCCCGGCCAGAAACGAGAGGGTGCCCCAGGTGAATCCGAGTCTGTCGCCATGGGCCAAGGTGAATGAGGCGATGGATTTGTTCAGGATTTCCGACAGCGACACATAGACCATCGCGCCGCCGGCAAAGGCCAGTCCGAACGCCAGCAGGCGCGGGTTCGGGCGCCGCGAGAACAGCACCATCAGGCTGCCGATGGCGGTGGCCAGGCCGGCAGCCAGCGTCAATGAGAACGCGATCCAGAGATTGCCGCTGGGAATCTCGTGCATCGGATGCGCGCCGGGGGAGAAGAGGCTCAGCTGCCGCGGCGCATCCGCTCCTCGATCGCGAAGCACTCGTCCGGCTTGGGTTGCGGCGGGTTGAAGCTGACCGGCACCTGGATCGTGGTGGGGACCGGCTGGCCGTTGCGGGTGGCCGGCTTGAACTTCCATTCACGCACGCGGGTGATGGCCGAGTCGTCCAGCTGGCTGTTGCCGCTGCTGGTGACCAGTGTCACGTCGGTCGGCGTGCCCTGTGCACCGACCAGTACGTTCAGCACGCTCTTGCCGCCCACGCCGGTACAGGCCAGCTCTGCCGGATAGTCCGGCGGCGGGGTCTGCAGGGCGGCAACCTCGGTGGGGGCGACCACGGCATTGGCCGGTGGCTGCGGCGAATTGCAGGCGCCGAGCACGGCAACGGTGGTCAGGGAGCCCAACAGCAGGCGCAGTTTCATGTCATTGCTCCGTTAGCGCAGAGGCCTTGGCGGCACAGATGAAGTCGTTCTCGCTCAGACCGCCAACGTCGTGGGTGGAAAAGCGCACGACCGCGCGGTCGTAATGCACGCCCAGATCCGGATGGTGATCCTCGGCGTGTGCAATCCACGCCAAGGCGTTCACAAAAGCCATGGTGTGGTAGTAGTTGTCGAAACGGAAGGTGCGCAGCAGTGCCTGGCCGTTCTCGGCCAGTTCCCAGCCGGGAACCTGCGGCAGCAGTTCGGCCAGACGGGCCTGGCCGAGGCGATGCTCGCTGCCTTTGCGTGGAATGCAGCTGGCTTGCGCCAGGGGTATCAGGTCAGGGGCCACGGGAACCTCCATCGGGCAGGGGACTGGACAATGGTGCGCGGGGAAGCAGTGTCCCATCAGCGTCAACCAAGACGCGGCTAGAATACCCGCATGATCCAGATCTCAGATACCGCTCAGACCCATTTCCGCAAGCTCATCGAACGCGAGGCCGTGCCCGGCATGGGCGTGCGCCTGAGTGCCGTCGACCCCGGAACGCCGCGCGCCGATGCGCGCCTGGAGTTCGCCGAACCGGCCGATCTGCTCGGCGACGAATGGGCGATCGATTGCGACGGCTTCACGCTGTATGTGGATGCCACCAGCGTGGGCTGGCTGGACGGTGCCGAAATCGATTACGTCACCCAGGCCGCCGGCACCCAGCAGCTGACCATCAAAGCGCCCAAGATCAAGGGTGAAGCGCCCGGCGAGGCTGCCTCGATGGTCGAGCGCGTGCGCTGGGTGGTTGAAAACGAGATCAACCCGCAGCTGGCCTCGCATGGTGGCCGTGTCGCGGTGCAGGAAGTCTCCGCCGACGGGGTGGTGCTGCTGCGCTTCGGGGGTGGCTGCCATGGCTGTGGCATGGCCGATGTGACCTTGAAGCAGGGGATCGAGAAGACCCTGATGGGCCGGGTGCCCGGTATCACCGCAGTACGCGACGCCACCGACCACGACACCGGTCAGGCGCCCTACATCCCACGCGAAACCGCGGGCTGAGGCGACACCCGCCGCATGCCGGGGACACCGGTCAGTGATCTGGTAAATCTGCTGGCCGCGCGCCGGCAGGTGAGCATTCTGCACGACCGCCGCACGCGCATGCCCTACAGCTGGAGCAACTGGCTGCAGACCCGCGTATCCCGGGCGATCTCCGCCTTCACCCACAGCGAGATGCTGGCCACGGCGGCGGCCAGGCCGGCGCGGCCGTCCCCTGGCGCCGCGCCGTTGGTGCCGCTGTGGCGCACGATGCTGCTGATGTTCTGGCATGGCGGTGATCCGCCGCCGCCTGATCAACGCGGGCTGCGCTGGTTCGCCGGTTTCTTCAGCGCCGGCCTGCATCTGCTGTTTGCGATGCTGCTGCTGTGGGTCGCGCTGGTGCGTAGCAATGCCCCCGAGGACAGTGCCGACGAGGGCGCGCGTGTACAGATCGAATACGTCGGCCGCGGTACGCCCGAGGATGAGGGGGGCGGTACGCCGCAGGCCGCAGTGGCAGCCGGGCAGGTGGCCAATGCCGGGGCTGACACGGTGATCCCGGCGTCTGCGCAGCCAGCGGCAGCGGCGTCGTCTTCAGCTTCGGCCGCGGCGCAGGAGGCGGTCGCTGCTCCGGACTCGACCGCGGAGATGGACGCATTCGAGAGTATGTCGATTGACGCGTCCAAGCCGGTACCGGTTCCCGAACCGACGGCCGAACAACCCTTGCAGGTCACTGAAACGACCCGGCCCACCAGCCGGTTCGTGGTGCCGCCACCGGCCGTGAATGCGCCCATCGTGAGCCCGCGGGTGCAGGCGGTACGGGAACGCACGGTCGAAACCGCGGTGGAACGCCCACAGCCGATGCAGTCGATACGCACCCCGGTCGAGCTGCAGCCGCAGCTGCGGCTGCCACAGGTCCAGGTCCGCGAACGCCAGATCGAGGTGGCACCCTCCCAGCCGGTGGTACTGACCCAGCCGCGCGCGCGCGCGGTCGAAGTGCAGGTGCGGTCGCCCGAATTGGGGGTGGCCGAACGGCAGATCGAGACCGCGCCGCAGCGCAATGTGCCGATGGCGGCGGTAAGGTCACCCGAGATCAATGCGCAGGTGAGTGCGCCGCCGGTGGCGGTGCGCGAACGACAGCTGCCCGGAGTGCCGGATGCGCCAGTAGCCTCGCCCGCGCCCGCCGAGGGGACGATGGCCACAGCCACGGGCAGTGCGCGGGCGGACGTGACCGCTCAGCGTGAAGGAGCTGCCTCGACGGGTATGGCGGCGACATCCGTGCCGCGCTCCGGCAGCAGTGCCGGGGCCGGGCCGAGGCCGCAGGATCGCAGTGGCGGTTGGGCTACGCCCACCCGCGGCGACGACTGGGGCGCCTCACAGCGGCCGATGGCGGGCGATGCTGGCGGGCGGGCGGACCAGGGCGAGGGGCTGTTCAACGCCGATGGCTCGGTGCGACTGGCTGGCAGCGAAGGGCGGGGCCAGGATTCCCCGCGCGGTGCGCCGGGAGGCGAGTCGGACAGCTGGAGCCGTGAGCGCATCGCCCAGTCCGGCACCTGGCTCAAACGCCCGCCGTACGACTACACGCCGACCTCGCTCGACAAGTACTGGGTGCCCAGCGAGTCGCTGCTGGCCGAGTGGGTGCGCAAGGGCATCAAGAGCATCGAGATTCCGATTCCCGGCTCCAGCAGCAGGATTTCCTGCGTGGTGTCGCTGCTGCAGTTCGGCGGCGGCTGCGGCCTGACCGATCCGAACATGCAGGAGCAGCCGGCCGAGGCACGGCCGCCGCCGGATATCCCGTTCAAGAGGGAATTGCAGGAAGACAACGGCAGCCGCTGATGCGTGTCAGCGGCGGTGGTTTCCGGTGTGTTGCTGGTCAGCTGCCTGTGATGAAAGAAGTGAAACCGCTGTCTGGCGGGCGCGCGGTAGCGGGGGCGCTTTCAACCCTCTGCTCGAAGAAGCCCCGTGCATCTTCGGTGCGGAGCCTGGCAGGAACCTCAAGCGCTTCTTCCTGACGCAACCATTCCAATGCGATCGCCATGGCCGCACCGGTGGGATCAAACGCGTTGCATGGAAGCCGATGGCGGCGGTCTCTGCGGCGACGATAGCGGGGAAGTTCTCCGCGCAGATCAGGCATCGGAAAAACGGCATATCCACCGGCAGCTGCGCCCGAGGGCGTTTGCGGGTGGGCTGACAGAACAAAGCCGCCTTCCCGGCGGCTTTGGAAACCCAAATGCAGGGTGGATCAGTCGACCCCGTGCAGGTCGCGCAGCTGGCTCGGGCGCGAGCCGAAGTAGGCCGCCAGATCGGCGATGTCTTGATCGCTCAGGTCTTTGGCCTGCGGGGTCATCAGCATGTGATCACGGGTACCGCCGCGGTACGTCTGCAGTGCATGGGCTAGGTAGTCGCCGTACTGGCCGCCCAGTTTGGGATAGGTCGGGTCGATCGGAGCGTTGCCATCGGCCCCATGGCAGTCGATGCAGCTCTGCCCGGTAGCCTTGCCTTTGGCCGCGGCCAGCTGCTCGCCGGCGGCGATGCGGCCCTGGGGCAGTCCGGCCGAGGAGCGGGAGTTGTGCTCGCCGCTGGCATGGCCGGGGTCGGTGGCGGACTTTCCGGTCGATTCCACCTCGGACTGCGAACACGCAGCCATGGCAACGGCGGCGAACAGGGCGATGGACAGGCGCATTGCGTGCGTGGCTTTCGTCATGGTCGGCGCTTATTTGAGGGTGGACAGATAGACGGACAGGTCGGCGATTTCCTGAGCGCTGAAACTCATCGACTGCGCCTGCATCGTCGGGTGCTTGCGCTTGCCTTGCCGGTATTCCATCAGCGCCTGGGTCAGGTAGGCCGAAGACTGCCCGCCGATCTTGGGCACGCGATAGCTGGGGTAGGCGTTCTTGTAGCCGGTCAGGCCATGGCAGCCCTGGCAGGTGTAGGCCAGGGTTCTGCCGGCCTCCACGTTGCCGGTTACGGCCGGTGCCGGCGTGGCGGGGACGGCGGGTGAGTCAGACGACGGATCAGCTTGGGCGGCCCCGAAGGTCAGGGCGAAAGCCAGAGCGAAACAAGCGGCGAGCGGCTGCGGGCGCATGGTTTCCTTGTCCGGTGAGCGGGGCTGGGGTTCCGCCGTGGGGACACGGAACGGGCCGAGTATAGCCCGCGTATTTATGCGATCGGAACCTGTGGTTGATGCTGCGGCGCGTCAGCTCATACTGCGTGCTCCTCACCGATCCATGACTTTCGGGGCATGGTGTGACTGTGGGGTGGTGCAATACTTATCTACAACACCTGCCTACGCATCCCTGGGACAAGACGATGTCGCGACTTTCTACTCTGTACGGCCGCACCGGAACCTGCGCCGCCGCACTTCTGATCTCTTCGGCCCTGCTGCTGGGAGGATGCAAGGCCGGAGGCGAGGAGGCCCAGGCCAAGACGCCCGAGGAACAGAAGGCCATCGATGCGGTGCCGGTGGAAGTGGCCAAGGCGGCCAACCGTGCGATCGCCGCCAGCTATACCGGTACGGCCGCGCTGGATGCGCGTGCCGAATCGCAGGTGGTGGCCAAGACCTCCGGCGTGGCGCTGGCAGTGATGGTCGAAGAGGGCCAGACGGTCCGCGCCGGGCAGCCGCTGGTGCGGCTGGATCCGGATCGCGCGCGCCTGGCGGTGGCGCAAAGCGAGGCGCAGATGCGCAAGCTGGAAAACAGCTATCACCGCGCGCAGAGGCTGGTGGAGCAGCAGCTGGTCAGTGCCGCCGATGTCGACCAGTTGCGTTTTGATCTGGAGAACGCCCGTGCCCAGTACCGCATGGCGACGCTGGAGCTTTCCTACACCACGGTAGTGGCGCCGATCTCCGGTGTGATCGCCTCGCGCGATATCAAGCCGGGCAACTTCGTGCAGATCAACTCGCCGATTTTCCGCATCGTCGATACCGGACAGCTGGAAGCCACGCTCAATGTGCCCGAGCGCGAAATCGCCAAGCTCAAGCCGGGCCAGGTGGTGAAACTGGCGGCCGATGCATTGCCCGGACGCAGCTTCACCGGCACGGTGGACCGGGTGTCGCCGGTGGTCGATACCGGTACCGGCACGTTCCGCGTGGTCACCACGTTCTCCGGCGAGCCCGACCTGCAGCCGGGTATGTTCGGCCGGCTGAGCATCAACTATGACCAGCGCGCCGATGCGCTCGTGGTACCACGCAATGCGCTGCTGGAAGACGGCGGCCAGCCGGCGGTGTATGTGGTGCGCGACGGCAAGGCCCTGCGCACCACGCTCAAGCTGGGCTACGACGATGCGGGCTGGATCGAAGTGCGTGAAGGCCTGAAACCGGGCGATGAAGTGGTGATCGCCGGCAAGGCGGCCTTGCGCGAAGGCAGTGCGGTGCAGGTGATCGGCAAGGACAAGCCGGCCGAAGTCGCCGCCAAGGCACCGGCCGCACAGGCGTCCAAGCAATGAGTGGCCCGGCTCCATCGGCCCCCGGCGGCGGCTTCGATCTGATCGAGTTCGCCACGCGCCGGCGCGTCACCATCGCGATGATGACGCTGACCCTGGTGCTGTTCGGCCTGATCTCGCTGCAGAGCCTGAAGGTCGAATTGCTGCCGGACCTGAGCTATCCCACGCTGACCGTGCGTACCGATTACGAAGGTGCGGCGCCGGCGGAAATCGAAACGCTGATCTCGCAACCGGCCGAAGAGGCGCTGGGCATCGTCAAGGGCCTGCGCAAGCTCAAATCGATCTCGCGTACCGGACAGAGCGACGTGGTGCTCGAGTTCGCCTGGGGCACGGACATGCAGCAGGCCGGTCTGGACGTGCGCGACAAGATGGAGACGCTGCAGCTGCCGCTGGAGGCCAAGCCGCCGGTGCTGCTGCGCTTCAATCCGTCGACCCAGCCGATCATGCGCTTGGCGCTGTCGTCCAAGCAGGAAGCCGGCAGCGAGACCGATGCGGTGCGCAGGCTGATGGAGCTGCGCCGCTATGCCGATGAGGATCTCAAGCGCAAGCTCGAACCGGTCAGCGGTGTGGCCGCAGTCAAAGTCGGCGGTGGTCTGGAAGACGAAATCCAGGTGGAGATCGACCAGCGCAAGCTGGCCCAGCTCGGCCTGTCGCTGGATACGGTGATCCAGCGCCTGCAGCAGGAGAACGTGAATCTCTCCGGCGGTCGCCTGGAGGAGGGCTCGCAGCGCTATCTGGTGCGTACCGTGAACCAGTTCGCCACGGTCGAGCAGATGCGCGAGATGCTGCTGACCACCACCGGGGGTTCCGGCGGAGCGGCGGCGGCCGGGGAGAACCGGCAGTTGATGATGGCCATTCTCGGCAGTCGCGATCCCAATGTGATCGCCGCGATGCGCAATGACGGCAACGGTGGCGGTGTGGCCACGGTGCGACTGAAGGATGTGGCCAACGTCTACCAGGGCTACAAGGAACGCGAGGCGGTGATCCGCAGCGGCGGCCGTGAGGCTGTGGAGCTGGCCATCTACAAGGAAGGCGATGCCAATACGGTGTCCACCGCCGATGCCCTGGAAACCCGGCTGGAAGCCATCCGCAAGCAGCTGCCCAAGGACATCGAGCTGACACAGGTGGAGGACCAGTCGGTCTTCATCCGCCACGCCATCAAGGACGTCAAGATCGATGCGGTGATCGGTGGCCTGCTGTCGATCCTGATCATCTTCCTGTTCCTGCGCGATGGCTGGAGCACTTTCGTCATTTCGCTGTCGTTGCCGATCTCGATCATCGCCACGTTCTTCTTCATGGGCCAGCTGGGCCTGAGTTTGAACGTGATGTCGCTGGGTGGTCTGGCGCTGGCCACCGGTCTGGTGGTGGATGACTCGATCGTGGTGCTCGAATCCATCGCCAAGGCGCGCGAGCGCGGCATGGGCGTGCTGGAAGCGGCGATCAAGGGCACCCGCGAGGTATTCATGGCGGTGGTGGCCTCCACGCTCACCACCATCGCGGTATTCCTGCCGCTGGTGTTCGTCGAAGGTATCGCCGGCCAGCTGTTCCGCGACCAGGCGCTGACGGTGTCCATCGCCATCGCGGTGTCGCTGGTGGTGTCGATGACGCTGATCCCGATGCTGAGCGCGCTCAAGGGCCGTCCGCCGCTGGAGTTTCCGGCCGAGGATCCGCGCCAGCCGTGGCGTCCGGCCAGCCGTTGGCAGAAGCCGATGGCCTACACCGGCCGTGGTATCGGCGCGCTGATCCGCTACGGTTTCCTGGCGCTGGTCTGGTCGGTGGTGCGGGTCTTCCGCGGCATCTCGGCGTTGGTGGGCCCGGTGATGCGCAAGGCCAGTGATCTGGCGATGGCGCCCTACGGCCGTGCCGAAGCCGCCTACCTGAAGGCATTGCCGGCGGCGTTGAAGCGGCCGTGGCCGGTGCTGGGCTTTGCAACGCTGGCCTTCGGCCTGACCCTGGCCGCGCTGCCACTGCTGGGGGTGGACCTGCTGCCGCAGCTGGCCCAGGACCGTTTCGAGATGACCGCCAAGCTGCCGCCGGGCACGCCGCTGGCGCAGACCGATGCGCTGGTGCGTGAGGTGCAGCGCACGCATGCCAACGAAGAAGGCGTGCGCCTGCTGTATGGCGTTTCCGGCACCGGCACCCGGCTGGATGCCAGCCCGACCGAAAGCGGCGAGAACATCGGCAAGCTGTCGGTGGTGATGAGCGACACCTCGCGCGAGCCGGAGCTGACTGAAAAGCTGCGGCAGACGATGAAGGCCTGGCCGGCCGCGCAGGTCGACTTCGCCCGTCCGGAGCTGTTCGCGTTGTCGCCGCCGCTGGAGATCGAGATCGAAGGCAACAACCTCGAGGACATCCGCGTGGCGGGCAACCGCTTGGCCGACCTGCTGCGCGGCAATGCGCACTATGCCGACGTCAAATCGACGGTGGAGCAGGGCTTTCCGGAAATCCAGATCGTGTTCGACCAGGAGCGCGCCGCGGCGCTGGGCCTGACCACACGGCAGATCGCCGATGCGGTGGTGAACAAGGTGCGCGGCAATGTGGCCACCCGCTACAGCTTCCGCGACCGCAAGATCGACGTGCTGGTGCGCGTGCAGGAATCGGAGCGTTCCTCGGTGGAGGATATCCGCCGCCTGATCGTGCATCCCAGCGGTTCCAAGCCGGTCGAGCTGGGCTCGGTGGCCGAAGTGGTTTCCACCACTGGCCCCAGCGAAATCCATCGCGCCGATCAGCGCCGCGTGGCCATTGTCTCGGCCAACCTGCGTGATATCGATCTGGGCAAGGCGATCACCGAGGTGCAGAGCCTGGTGGCGCAGAATCCGCTCGGTACCGATGTGGGCATGCATATCGGTGGCCAGGGCCAGGAGCTGGGCGAGTCGATCCGTTCGCTGCTGTTCGCCTTCGGTCTGGCGGTGTTCCTGGTGTATCTGGTGATGGCCTCGCAGTTCGAATCACTGCTGCATCCGTTCGTCATCCTGTTCACCATTCCGCTGGCGCTGGTCGGTGCGGTGGGCGCGCTGCTGCTGTCGCGCTCGCCCGTTTCGGTGGTGGTGTTCATCGGCCTGATCCTGCTGGTCGGGCTGGTGGTGAAGAACGCGATCATCCTGATCGACAAGGTCAACCAGCTGCGCGAGGAAGGCGTAGCCAAACGACAGGCGCTGGTGGAAGGCGCACGCTCGCGTCTGCGTCCGATCATGATGACCACCTTGTGCGCAGTGTTCGGCTTCCTTCCGCTGGCCCTGGCTGTCGGTGAAGGTGCCGAGGTGCGCTCGCCGATGGCGATCACCGTCATCGGCGGTCTGCTGGTCTCCACCCTGCTGACCTTGCTGGTGATCCCGGTGGTCTATGACCTGCTGGACCGCAAGCCGGACGAGTACTACGCCGAGCGCGGCCTGCGTGCCCGGCAGGTGGCCGCACAGGCGGTGCAGGTGCTGGCACGCGAGCAGGACGCCCTCGACGGCGCGGCGAAGGACTGATCCGGATGAACATCACCGAGCTGTCCATCCGCCGCCCCGTCACCACCATCATGCTGTTTGTCTCGATGGTGGCGATCGGCCTGATCGCCGCATTCAAACTGCCGCTGGAGGCCGAACCGGAAGCGACGATTCCCTTCTTCTTCGTGTCATTGCCGTACCCCGGCTCCACGCCGGAAGAAGTGGAGCGCAACGTGCTGCGGCCGGTGGAAGAGGCCATTGCCACGATGCCCGGTATCAAGTCGATGAACTCGCGGGCCAATGCCGAAGGCGGCACGATCCAGGTCGAGTTCAGTGACTGGGGCCGGGATATCGCCATGGCCGCTTCCGAGGCCCGCGAGCGCATCGACGCGATCCGCGACCAGCTTCCGGACGATTTCCGCCGCTACTACGTGCAGCGCTGGAGCACCAGCGACCGCGAGGCGATGAGCCTGCGCCTGAACAGCGAGGAGGATCTGACCGCGCGCGTCGATCTGATCGAACGCAGCATCAAGCAGCGGCTGGAGCGCCTGCCAGGCGTGGCCCGCATCGAGGTCGAAGGCGTCGCCAAGCAGGAAGTACTGGTCGCGCTGGACAAGGATCGCCTCAGCGCGCACGGCGTCGCCCTGAACGAGCTGGTGCAGCAGTTGCAGGCGGCCAATTTCTCGGTTTCGGCTGGCCAGATCAACGAGGCCGGCCGCCGCCTGCGCGTGCAGCCGCGCGGCGAGCTTCTGGAGTTGCAGGCCTTGCGTGACCTGCGCATCAACAATCGCGGCACCCGTCTGTCCGATATCGCCGAAGTCAGCTTCCAGCCGCAGCGCATGAACTATGTGCGGCAGATGGAAGGCCGGCCCAGTGTGGGTGTGGACATCTACAAGGAGCGTTCGGCCAATCTGGTGGATCTCTCGCGCGCTGTGCGGGCCGAGATCAAGGTGCTGGAAAACGATCCGGCGATGCGCGGGATCGATATCGAGATCGCCGACGACCAGGGCCAGGCGGTGACCACCTCGCTGCTGAAGCTGGCAGAGGCCGGTGCGATCGGTCTGCTGCTGTCGGTGATCGTGCTGTACGCGTTCCTGCGCCACTGGCCCTCGACGCTGATGGTATCGATGGCCATTCCGATCTGTTTCATCATGACGTTGGGCTTCATGTACTTCACCGGCATCACCTTGAACATCATCTCGATGATGGGCCTGCTGCTGGCGGTCGGCATGCTGGTGGACAACGCGGTGGTGGTGGTGGAAAGCATCTACCAGGAGCGGGAGAAATTTCCCGACCAGCCGGCGATGGCCTCCATTGTCGGTACCCGGCACGTGGCGATTGCCCTGTCCGCCGGCACGTTGTGCCACTGCGTGGTGTTCCTGCCGATGATGTTCGGCGAGAAGAACATCATCACCATCTACCTGTCGCAGCTGGCGGTGACCATTTCCGTGTCGCTGCTGGCCTCGTGGCTGGTGGCGGTGAGCCTGATCCCGATGCTCTCGGCACGGATGAAGACGCCGCCGGCGGTGAAATCGCCCTTCATCAGTCGTCTGCAGGACCGCTATGCGAAGGCGCTGCGTTGGACGCTGCTGCACCGTGGCTGGAGTGTGGCCGGCATCCTGTTCATCTCGCTGGTCAGCGTATGGCCGATGACCCACACCCAGGGCGGTGGCGATGAAAGCGATCCGGACGAGATCAACATCTTCTACCAGTGGAAGGGCTCCTACTCCAAGGAGGAGATGGGCAAGGAAGTGGCGCGGGTGGAGGATTTCGTCAACGCCCATCGCAAGGATTTCCATATCAAGCGCGTCTACAGCCGCTACAGCGAACAGGGCTGGGCGCAGACCCGCCTGTTCCTGGACATCGATGATGCCGAGCTGAGCAAGAAGATCGAGGAGGAGGTGCGCAAGGGGCTGCCGCAGTCGGCGCGGGCGAAGATCGGCATCGGCTGGCCGGGCGGGCAGGGCAGCGAAGGCCAGGGCATCCGCTTCAGCCTGGTCGGTGATTCGACCCAGACCCTGCGGGAGCTGGCCGACGATATCGTGCCAATGCTGGCGCGTGATCCGAAGCTGCGCGACGTACGCGTGGATACCGGCGATGCCAATGCCGAACTGGCGGTGCGCGTGGACCGGGAGCGTGCAGCCGCCTACGGCTTCAGCGCACAGCAGGTGGCGCAGTTCGTGGGTATGGCGTTGCGTGGCTCCTCGCTGCGCGACTTCCATCGCGATGATGTGGAGATTCCGGTCAACGTGCGCTTCGCCGGTTCGGAGAGCTACGGCATCGAGGATCTTTCCTCGTTCATGGTGCGCACCTCCAGCGGCGCGGAAGTGCCGCTGCTGGCGATGGTCGATGTCGACGTCAATCCGGCGGCCAATTCGATCCAGCGCCTGAACCGGCAGACCATGCTGCGGGTGGAGGCCGGGCTGGCCAAGGACGTGGCGATGGATGCCGCGCGCAAGTCGGTGGAAGCCACCCTGGACGGCGTGCAGTTCCCGCCGGGCTACGGCTACACCTTCGCTGGCGGCGGCTTCAACATCAACTTCGATGGCATGCAGCAGATGGTGAACAGCATCTTCATCGCGCTGATCCTGATGCTGGTGATCATGGCCGCGGTGTTCGAGTCGCTGCTGTTTCCGGCGGCGATCATGTCCTGCGTGCTGTTCTCGATCTTCGGCGTGTACTGGCTGTTCTGGTTGACCGGTACCGAGATGAACATCATGGCCGTGATCGGCATCCTGGTGTTGATGGGCGTGGTGGTGAACAACGGCATTGTGATGATTGAGCACATCAACAATCTGCGGCGGCGTGGCATGGCCCGTACCGATGCGCTGGTGGAGGGCAGCCGCGAGCGGTTGCGGCCGATCATGATGACCATGGGCACGGCGATCCTGGCGATGATCCCGATCGCCTTGAATACCGAAACCGCCGATGGCATGCCGCCGTATCACCCGATGGCGCGCGCCATTGCCGGTGGCCTGGCCTTCTCCACGGTGGTCAGCCTGTTGTTCCTGCCCACCATCTACGCCATTCTCGATGACCTGCGCATGGGCACGGCGCGGCTGGTACGACGCGCACGCGGGTTGCCGGTGGACGGCCCGGTGCTGGAAAGCTGATCGGGGTCGCACCCGCTGAAAGAAAAAAGGCCCGCAGCGATGCGGGCCTTTTTTGAGGGTGAAGCAGTCAGCTCAGCTGGCGAGCCTGCCGTAGACGGTGAAGCCGGTCAGCCACAGTCCCAGCATGCTGCCCAGATTGGTCAGCATGAAGGTCAGCACGATGCGGGTGACGCGATTGCGGTACCAGCCCTTGAGGGTCTGCGCATCGTCACGCAGTTGCAGGAAATCGATATAGGCCGGTTTGCGCAGTCGGGTTTCCACCATCGCGGCAAAGGCGCCGGTGGGAATGCTCAGCCGGAACGGCTTGAACGGCGCCACGGCGATCGCGGTGAGGATGCTCAGCGGATGGCTGCGGGCCAGCAACGCACCCAGGCCGGCCAGACCACCGGTGTACAGCGCCCAGATCGCCAGCATGTGCGCACCCATGTCCAGGCCGCCGCGCCAGAAGCCGATGGCGATCCCGGCCAGCACCACCGCCAGGATGGTCAGGGTGATCCACGGGATATTGCGCTTCTTCGGCACGGCTTCGAGCTGCTCGCGCAGCGTCGCCGGGACTTCGGTATCGGTCTCCAGGTAGCGGGCAAGTCCGGCCAGGTGGCCGGCGCCAACCACCGCCAGCACATTGCGCTGTTCGCTGTGGTGTTCCTCGCGCAGGCGCGTGGCCATGTAGCGGTCGCGCTCGCCGATGATGGCTTCATACAGTGCCGGGCTCTCGCTGGCGAACTCGCCGAAGCTCGATTCCAGCATGTCGCCCTGCTTGAGCTTCTCGATTTCCTCTTCGCCCACATCCTCCGACGAGAACAGCCCGGCGCCCAGCCCCATCACCAGCTTGATCTTGCCGAAGAAGCCCAGGCGTTGCGATGCACGACGGAAGGTCAGGCCGACATCACGGTCGATCAGGTGCACTGGCAGGTCGCGTTCCTTGGCCAGCTGTACCGCACGTTTCAGCTCGGCCCCGGGCTCGATGCCCAGCTGCTCGGCCAGGCGGCGCTGGTAGGCGGCCAGGGCCAGGTTGGCGGCAAACAGCGCCACGCGGCCCTTGCGAATGACGTCGATCAGATCCAGCTGCGCGAGCGCATCGGGATTGGTCAGTGCCTGCAGGCGCTGCGGGTCCAGCTCCACGGCGACCGCATCGAACCGGCCGCTGCCGATGGCCTGTTCCACGGCCTGCACGCTGGCCAGCGACACGTGTGCGGTACCCAGCAGGGTGTAGCGCACGCCGTCGCGTTCGACGATGCGCACCGGCTGGCCGGCGAGCAGGTCGCTGTCGGCGTCAAAAAGGTTGTCGGTCATTGCTTCATTCATTGTTGGGTGGCGTGTTGGCGCCATCGCCGAGTGCACGCTGCATCTGCACGGTATCCAGCCAGCGGCCGTGCTTGCGGCCGAGCCCGCGGAACACGCCGACCGGCTCGAAGCCGAAACGCTCGTGCAGCTTGATGGAGGCGGTGTTGGTGGGCTCGCCGATCACCGCGACCATCTGCCGGAAACCGCGCGCGGTACAGTCGTCGATCAGCGACTGCATCAACGCGCTGCCGATGCCGCGACCCTGGTAGCGGGCATCCACGTACACCGAGTTCTCCACCGTCCACTGGTAGGCGATGCGGGCGCGGTAGCTGTTGGCGTAGGCATAGCCCCCCACCTCGCCGTCGATGATCGCGACGAGGTAGGGAAAGCCGCGTTCGGTGATGTCGGCCATGCGTTGAGCCATTTCCGCTTCGCTGGGCACCTCGTATTCGTAGGTGTTGACCAGTTCCCGCACCTCGACCGCATAGATGGCGGTGATGGCGGGAATGTCGGCGGGTGTGGCCGGGCGCAGCTGGAGGGTCACGGAGGGCCTGCGGGTGTCAGTCGATGTAGCGCTTGAGCAGATCACCGTAGGCATCGATACGGCGATCACGCAGGAACGGCCAGATGCGGCGCACGTGTTCGCTGCGCTGCAGGTCGACATCACACACCAGGATGGTCTCATCGCCACCGGCCTCGGCAAGGAATTCACCCTGTGGGCCGAGGACGTGGCTGTTGCCCCAGAAGTCGATGCCCGAGGCCCCCAGCGGCGAGGTTTCGTGACCGACGCGATTGCAGCTCAGCACCGGCACGCCATTGGCCACGGCATGGCCGCGATGGCTCAGCACCCAGGCGTCGCGCTGGCGGTTCTTCTCATCCTGCACATCCTCCGGATCCCAGCCGATCGCGGTCGGGTAGAGCAGCAGCTCGGCGCCCGCCAGTGCCATCAGGCGCGCAGCTTCCGGATACCACTGGTCCCAGCACACCAGCACGCCGAGGCGGCCGACGGAGGTGTCGATCGGGGTGAAGCCCAGATCGCCCGGAGTGAAGTAGAACTTCTCATAAAAGCCCGGATCGTCGGGGATGTGCATCTTGCGGTACTTGCCCAGCATAGTGCCGTCTTTTTCGAAGACCACCGCGGTGTTGTGGTAGAGGCCGGCGGCGCGGCGCTCGAACAGCGAGCCGACCAGTACGACGCCGTGCTTTTTCGCGATCGCGCCCAGGCGCTCGGTGCTGGGGCCGGGGATCGGCTCAGCCAGATCAAATTCATCCACCGACTCGTGCTGGCAGAAATAGGGGCCGTTGTGCAGCTCCTGCAGCAGCACCAGCTTCGCGCCCTGCGCGGCGGCCTCGGCCACGCGGGCCTCGATCACGTCCAGATTGGCGGCGGCATCGCCGTGGTTGCGTTCCTGGATCAGGGCGACGGAAAGGGTGTGACGGGAGCTCATCCGATTACAGGTCCTGCAAGGGGAGGGCGCATGGTAGCGCGGAAGCCACGGCGGATTGTCCGCGGCGGCTGAACACGCGCCGCCTCAGGCGGTAGCGCTGTGGCGGCGCAGGAGGTGGCGGATCAGCTGGCCAGCAGGCCGGCCGGTAACTGCATGGTGATGCAGTGCAGGCTGCCGTTCTGCCAGATCAGCGAGCGGCAGGGGACCTGCACGATCTCGCGACCGGGGAAGGCCTGCGCCAATACGTCGCGTGCGGCCTGATCGGCCGCATCGCCATACGCCGGCATCAGTACCGCACCGTTGATGATCAGGAAGTTTGCGTAGGAAGCGGCCAGACGGCGGCCCTCATCGAGCACCGGCTGCGGCCACGGCAGCGGGAACAGGTGGTAAGGGTTGCCATCAGCAGTACGCAGCGCGGCCAGTTCCGCGCCCATGGCCTGCAGTTCAGCGTAGTGCGAATCCAGCGGGTCATCGCAATTCTGGTAGACGATGCTGTCGGCCGACGCAAAGCGGGCCAGCGTGTCGATGTGCGCGTCGGTGTCGTCGCCTTCCAGATAGCCATGGTCCAGCCACAGCACGCGGTCCTGCTGCATCCAGGCGGCCATGTCGGTGCTGAGCGAAGCGCGGTCGCGGTCTGGATGGCGTTCGTGCAGGCACTGCCAGGTGGTCAGCAGGGTGCCTTGACCGTCGGTCTCGATACCGCCGCCTTCCAGCGCGAACGGGATGCTGCGCACGTCGGCATGGTTGAACACGCCAGCGGCATGCAGCGCGCCGACCAGCTGGTCATCCAGGCTGGCTTCGAACTTGCCACCCCAGCCGGTGAAGCGGAAATCCAGCAGCTGGAAGCTGCCGTCGCCGCGCTTGAGGGTGATCGGGCCGGAATCGCGCAGCCAGGTATCGTCGTAGGCGGCGGTGACAAAGCGCACGCGCTCCATGTCTATCCGGTTCGAGCGCAACCGCATTTCCGCGTAGGTCTCGATATCGTCATCGGCCACGCAGATCAGCACGGGCTGGAAACGGGTGATCGCGGCAACCAGGGCGATGTAGGTCTCTTCAACCTCGGCCAGGCGATCGGCCCAGTCGGTGTCGGCGTGAGGCCAGGCGATCAGTACGCCGGACTGGGATTCCCATTCGGCCGGAAAACGGAGCGTATCGTTCATGTTCTCGTGCATGCAGGGCCCCGTGCCCAAAGCGTGGGTGTGAGTGACGGTGGGCGTGGATGCCCGCCGTCACGGCGGGGCGGAAAGGGTCAGCGGATGGGGGGCTTTGGCCCGATTTCATCCGGGCTTGCTTGGCGCGCGACAACATCGATCACGCGCTGCTTTTCGAAATACACAGTGAATGCCGGATAGACCCAGCGATGGATGGTCGGCCATTGGCGTTTCTGGCCGCCCCGCGGCTCAAGGCGCTCCTGCGGAGCACCGAAGCGCGCTTCGACCTGGCTCATGGTTTGGCCGCGGGCCGGCAAAGCGCTGGCGGACTGCTCCTGGACCCGCTCGATGAGCAGGGTGTCGGCCATGGCGGCTGACGTCGCACCCAGCAGGGTGATCAGGGTTAGTGCGTGGATCGTGTGTTTCATAGTCGCTGCTCCCCAGAGGACAAGTGTCGATTACAGCAAAAAACGGCGACAAATAGATGGTCTTGTCGCGCGTATTGGTGTTGCCGGTCGATACGCGGCAGCCGGTAGGTGGATGCAGCAACAAAAAACCGCCCGAAGGCGGCTTTTTGTGAAGTCGGAAACCGTGCGGATCCCGTGACTGGCTTGCGCCAATCGGCTCAGCGCTGGCGAGCCTTGAAGCGCGGGTTCGACTTGCAGATCACGAAGATCTTGCCGCGACGGCGGACGACCTTGCAATCGCGATGACGGGCCTTCGCCGACTTCAGGGAGGACAGAATTTTCATGGCATACCTCGGCGGATAACTGTTGGAGTTCTCAGGAGCGCGGCCGCGGATATGCAGGTGGACGCTCGTTCAAGCCCGCCATTCTACCGGCTATTTCCATGGCGGTTCAAGTGGTTGCGCGCTGTCGCTACGTCAGGGTGGTGGTGTGGGGCGCTAGAATAGGCCGACTCCCATCAAAACAGGCCTCCCGATGAGCCAGCTTCCTCCCGTTTTGACCATTGATGGCCCCTCCGGGGCGGGCAAAGGTACCGTAAGTCGTATCGTTGCCCGTCACCTGGGGTGGCACTATCTGGACTCGGGGGCGCTGTACCGGGCGGTGGGGGTGGCGGCCAGTTGGGCGGACATCGATACCTCTGACGCCTCGGCACTGGTGCGGTGCACGTTCGATACCAAGGTCCAGTTCGTTGAGCAGGGTGAGAGTCTGCGGGTGCTGGTGAACGGTACCGACGCCACCGACGAGCTCCGGCTGGAAACCACCGGGGCGCTAGCCTCGGCGATTGCGGCTATTCCGGAGGTGCGGGCGGCGCTGAAGGAGCGGCAGCGCGCATTCAGGCTTGCGCCGGGACTGGTGGCCGATGGTCGCGACATGGGAACAGTGATCTTTCCGGATGCCCCATTCAAGGTTTTCCTGACTGCGAGCGCTGAAGAGCGTGCATTGCGCCGGCATAAGCAGTTGAAAGAAAAAGGGGTTTCGGTTAACTTTGAAGACCTCCTGCGCGAGATCATGGCCCGCGACGCCCGTGATGCACAACGCGCAGTGGCGCCCCTGAGGCCGGCAGACGATGCTGTCCTCATCGACACCAGCGGCATTGGCATCGACGACGTCGTTGCCAGGGTGCTGGGTCTGGTCCCCACGCAGGGGGCTTGATCCACGCTGCGCCGAGTGTGGCCAGTGCATCGGCCGCAGTCGCAGAAGAGAAGTTGCAACAACCCCGCTGCGCAATAGTGCGTGGTGGGTTTTTCCATTCACATGCGGCTGCTTCCACGGAGCCGACCAACAGGCTGGGCAGTACGGGTTTCCGCAACAGATCCGCTGTCCGTGTGTTCAACTGAGTAAATCTAAATGACCGAATCATTTGCAGAACTGTTTGAAGCCAGTCAGGCCAATCTGGCCAAGCTGAAGCCCGGTGCCATCGTTATCGGTACCGTCGTTGATGTCCGCGGCGACGTGGTGGTGATCAACGCCGGCCTGAAGTCCGAAGGCATCGTGCCGATCGAACAGTTCCGTAACGACGCTGGTGAGATCGACGTGGGCGTGGGTGACCAGGTGAAGGTTGCCCTCGACTCGCTCGAGAACGGCTTCGGCGAAACCGTCCTGTCGCGCGAGAAAGCCAAGCGCGCGATGGTGTGGGACGAGCTGGAAGAAGCGTTGGAAAAGAACGAAACCATCACCGGCCGCATCAGCGGCAAGGTCAAGGGTGGTTTCACTGTGGACATCAAGGATGTCCGCGCGTTCCTGCCCGGTTCGCTGGTCGATGTGCGCCCGGTGCGCGACCCGGCCTACCTGGAAGGCAAGGAGCTGGAGTTCAAGCTCATCAAGCTCGACCGCAAGCGTAACAACGTGGTCGTTTCGCGCCGTGCGGTTGTCGAGAGCGAGCACTCGGAAGAGCGCGAGCAGCTGATGGACAAGCTGCAGGAAGGCGCCATCCTGAAGGGTGTCGTCAAGAACCTGACCGACTACGGCGCGTTCGTGGACCTGGGCGGTATCGACGGCCTGCTGCACATCACCGACATGGCATGGAAGCGCGTGCGCCATCCGTCCGAAGTCGTGAACGTCGGCGACGAGCTGGACGTGCGCGTGCTGAAGTTCGACCGCGAGCGCAACCGCGTTTCGCTGGGCCTGAAGCAGCTGGGCGAAGATCCGTGGGATAACATCTCGCGTCGTTACCCGGCCAACAGCCGCGTGTTCGGCAAGGTCTCCAACGTGACCGATTACGGCGCATTCGTCGAGATCGAGCCGGGCGTCGAAGGCCTGGTGCACGTGTCCGAAATGGACTGGACCAACAAGAACGTCAACCCGTCCAAGGTTGTGCAGGTTGGTGACGAAGTCGAAGTGATGGTGCTGGACGTCGATGAAGAGCGTCGCCGCATCTCGCTGGGCATGAAGCAGGTTGCTGCCAACCCATGGGAAACCTTCGCTGCCATCTACAAGAAGAACGACAAGGTGTCCGGTCAGATCAAGTCGATCACCGACTTCGGCATCTTCATCGGTCTGGATGGCGGTATCGACGGCTTGGTCCACCTGTCCGACATCAGCTGGGCGACCACTGGCGAAGACATCGTGCGCAACTTCAAGAAGGGCGACACGCTGGAAGCCGTTGTGCTGGCGGTCGATCCGGAGCGCGAGCGCATCTCGCTGGGCGTCAAGCAGCTGGAGCAGGATCCGTTCGGCCAGTACATGGCGACCAATCCGAAGGGCTCCAAGGTCGAAGGCGTGGTGAAGGAAGTTGACGCCAAGGGTGCTGTGATCGAACTGGCCGACGGTATCGAGGGCTATGTGATGGCACGTGATATCGCCAACGAGCGTGTTGACGATGCCACCCAGCACCTGAAGGTCGGCGACAAGATCGAAGCCAAGTTCGTGGGCATGGACCGCAAGGGCCGCACCCTGCAGCTGTCGATCAAGGCCAAGGACGAAGCCGAGACGGCTGAAGCGCTGGCTGAGTTCAACAAGAACTCGACCGAAGCGGCGGCAGGCACCACCAGCCTGGGCGCACTGCTGCGTGCTCAGCTGAACGGGAACAAGTCCGAGTAATTCGGTCACCCTGTTGTAGATGTTACCTGGGCGGCCCGGACATCAGTCCGGGCCGTTTCAGGGTAAGACCCTGCCATTGACGAGTACGCAATGACCAAATCCGAACTGATCGAAATCCTGGCGCGCCATCAGGCGCATCTGAAGGCAGACGATGTCGATCTGGCGGTGAAGTCGTTGCTGGAAATGATGAGTGGGGCGCTGGCCTCCGGTGAGCGGATCGAGATCCGTGGGTTTGGCAGTTTTTCCCTGCATTACCGCTCGCCCCGTCTGGGGCGCAACCCGAAGACGGGTGAGTCGGTGGCCTTGCCAGGTAAGCATGTGCCGCACTTCAAGCCAGGCAAGGAGTTGCGCGAACGCGTCAGCCCTGTCGTGCCCCTGGAGAGCGATCCGGCCTGAACGCTTTCGCCGGGTACTGCGAATTCATGCTTCGGGCGGTAAGCTACGGGCACCAATTTTAGGGGCGGTAGCCGAGTGAAAATCGTCCGTTTGTTGTTGTTGCTGGCGGTGCTGGTTGGTGGGCTGGTGATCGGCTCGCTCAACTCCCAGCCAATCGACATCAGTCTTGCTTTCTGGGTATTACAGACGACCTCTGGCCTTGCGATCATCGCTTCGCTTCTGCTGGGGGCGCTGGTTGGTGGCGGCATGGTGCTGCTGGGGCTCGTTGTCCCGCTATACGCCAGATTGCGTCGCGCCAACAAGGCCCTGTCTTCTGCTGTGGTCGAGCTTTCCAGCTCGGCGCAGCCACCTTCTCCATTTGATGGACGCTGATCACCGATGGCTTTTATCAGTGAGTGGTTCTGGTTTTTCCTGTTTCTGCCGATCGCGGCGGTCAGCGGTTGGGTCATCGGTCGGCGGGGGGGGCAGCGTCATAGTGAGAGTCAGGTCAGCCGTCTTTCCAGCACCTATTTCCGTGGCTTGAACTATCTGCTCAACGAGCAGCCGGACAAGGCGATCGAGCTGTTTTTGCATATCGCCGAGCTGGACAAGGAAACATTCGAGACCCAGGTGGCGCTGGGTCACCTGTTCCGCCGGCGCGGAGAGGTGGATCGCGCGATCCGCCTGCATCAGGGGCTGGTCAATCGCAGTGATCTGAATGACGCCCAGCGCGTGCAGGCACTGCTCGCCTTGGGCGAGGACTACATGAAGTCCGGCCTGCTGGATCGCGCCGAAACCGTGTTTACCGAACTTGCGCAGCTGGATCAGCGGGCGCCACAGGCTCTGAAACATCTGATCAGCATCTATCAGGCCGAGCGCGACTGGGAGAAGGCGATCCAGAATGCCACCCGTTACGAAGAGGTCACGGACGAGCCGATGGGCAAGCTGATCGGCCAGTTCGAATGCGAGCTGGCCGAGCGGCATCGCGCGGCCGGGCGGCTGGACGAGGCTCGGGCGGCGATCAAACGGGCCAACGTGGCCGATGCGATGAGTGTCCGTGCCGGCATCATCGAAGGGCGGTTGGAGAGCGACTTCGGCAACGATGAGTTGGCAGTCCGGGCGTTCGAGCGGGCGGCGCGCAATGATCCGGATTACTTGCCCGAGATCCTTCCGCAGTTGCTGAAGAATTACCGTAATGTCGGCGATATCGCCGGTGCCCGGGCATTTCTGGCTGAAATGACCGAGCACTACCGGGGCATCGCACCCGTGCTGGCGTTGACGCACTTGATGGAAGAGCAGGAAGGGGTTGCGCCGGCGCGGGCCTATCTGGGCCGTCAGTTGAAGGATCGCCCCTCGGTGCGCGGCGAGTCGGCGCTTATCGATTTGACCCTTGCCGAAGGTGCGGACCCGATCGCGACGCTACAGGACCTCAAACACATCACCGACCAATTGCTGGTTCGTAATCCTTCCTATCGCTGTACGCGTTGTGGATTCGGCGCACGTACCCATCATTGGCAGTGCCCCAGTTGCAAAGAGTGGGGTTCGGTCAAGCCGCTGCTGAATTTCGCGGTCCTCTGAGTCGTGTCGTTGCACTATGTCCTTCTGTTGGTGCTGGTTTTCAGCGCTGCAACTATTGTGACTTGGGTGGCGATCCGCTACGCGCTGTGGCGTCAGTTGTTGGATCAGCCGGGCGAGCGACGCAGCCATCGGGTGACCACGCCTCGTGGCGGCGGTATCGGTATCGTGGTGTCGCAGCTGCTGGCATGCGTGCTTGCAGTTACGCTGTTTCCTGTTTTTGCCATTCCAGTAGCAGTGTTCGCTCTCGGTTTGCTGCTGGTGTCGGGTATCGGCTGGTGGGATGACCATCGCGCTTTGCCAGCGCTTCCTCGTCTGTGTGTGCACTTGCTGGCAGCCCTTCTGCTGGGTGCAATGGTGTGGGCGGAAAGCGGCAGCCTGCTCAAGGCGCTGTTTTGCGCAGGTCTGGCGGTTTCATTGATCAACATCTGGAATTTCATGGATGGCATCAATGGCCTGGCTGCAACCCAGGCGATCATCGTCGGGCTGGGCGCAGTACTGCTGTTGCCACAACCGTATTCATTTGTGGCGTATGCATTTGTAGTGGGCTGTGCCGGCTTTCTTCCTTTCAACTTCCCGCGCGCCCGCGTGTTCATGGGTGATGTGGGCAGTGGCGCGCTTGGGTACCTGGTTGCCGGGTTGCTGGCCTTGGGGCTCTGCGTAACGGAGGTTGCTCCAGTGCTATGGCTGCTACTTCCAGTGGCGTTCTTCATCGATGCCGGATTCACGCTTCTGCTGCGGATCTTGAACGGAGAGCCTTGGATGGAGGCACATACGCAGCACCTCTACCAGCGATTTGTGAAGCGTGATTTTAGTCACTTTGCGGTCACGCTCGGTTACGTGGCTTTCAGTCTGATCGGGCTTACAATCGCCGTTGTATTTTCAAGGCTACCCCTAGTTTGGGGTTGGGCAGGGGGCTCAATCTGCATTGCCGCAGCGGCGGTGATCTGGATTTCCTTTCGCGCAAGATCAATTTCATAAGGATGATGGTGGGTATGAGGTCTTTGCGAGAGCGCTTCGTTGGGGGGGGGCTGCGATATGCGGTGATGACACATGACCTGGTCATGGTCTGGCTGTGTTGGCAGCTGCTGTTCCTGGGGCGCTATGCCTTGTTGAATGATGCGCCTCCCCAGCCCTGGTTCTCGCTTGACGTATTTGTAGTCATCGCGCTGCAGGCGCTGGCTTTCTGGAAGGTTGGCCTCTATCGGGGTCTATGGCGTTTTGCCAGTGTTGCTGACCTGATCAATATCTTCAAAGCGAGTTTCATCGGATTGCTCGCCATTCTCGTGGTGTTCTCGTATCGCCGACTGGAAGGTATTCCCATCTCGGTATTGGTGGTCTATCCCTTTGCGTTGTCGGCGTTGCTAGGTACGCCACGCCTGCTGTACCGCGCGTGGAAGGACTACCAGGCAGTCAATTCGGATGCCAGGGCGCGGCGGGTTCTCGTGTTGGGCGCTGGTCATGCTGCAGAGTCCTTGATCAAGGATCTTCGCCGGTCAGGCGACTATGAACCGGTTGGATTGTTGGATGATTCGACCCATCTGCAGGGCGCCAAGCTGCATGGCACCCCTATCCTTGGCCGGCTGGATGATGTTGTTCCGGTTGCCAGGGAGACGGACGCCAAGCTTCTGGTCATCGCGATTCCGACACTCGACGCCGCCGGCATGCAGCGGGTGGTGGGCCTCTGCGAAAGTACGGGGTTGCCGTTCCGCACTGTTCCCCGATTGGCCGATATTCTGGATGGGAACTCTTTGCCAGGGCAACTCAAGGAAGTTGCGATTGAGGACCTGCTGGGCCGGAAGCCGATCCTGCCGGATTGGGAGCTGATTCGTGGCTGGCTCCGCGGCCGGACAGTTCTGGTGACGGGGGGCGGGGGATCCATCGGGTCGGAATTGTGTCGTCAATGCGCACGACATGGGGTCGCCAAGATTGTCGTTCTTGAAATCAGCGAATTGCTGATGATCAACATCCAGGCGGAACTGCGCAGGAATTTTCCCGATTTGCAGGTGCTCGGCTTGCTGGGTGACTGCGGAGATCCGGCTGTGATTCGCCATGCCTTGAGCAGCTATCATCCTGATACTGTCTTTCATGCGGCTGCTTACAAGCAAGTTCCACTGCTTGAGGATCAGTTGCGTGAGGCCGTGCGCAACAACACTCTGGCCACAGAGTGTGTGGCGACCGCATGTGTTGAGGCCAAGGTGGAGAATTTTGTATTCATCTCCACCGACAAGGCCGTGGATCCGGTGAATTCGCTGGGAGCGACCAAGCGCTATGCGGAGATGATTTGCCAGAGTCTGGACAAACGTTCCGCTGCAACGAGGTTTCTGACGGTCCGCTTTGGCAATGTGCTCGGATCCGTGGGGAGTGTGGTACCGCTGTTCCGTGAGCAGATCAGAAAGGGCGGTCCAGTCACCGTAACCCACCCGGATGTCAGTCGCTATTTCATGACAATCCCGGAGGCCTGTCTGCTTATCCTGCAGGCGGCAGCTTCGTCATCGCGCGGTGCCATCTACATGCTGGATATGGGAGAGCCGGTGCTTATCCGGCATCTGGCCGAACAGATGATCCGACTGGCAGGCAAACAGCCGGGAGTGGATATTCCAATCGTATACACCGGCCTGCGTCCAGGTGAGAAGCTGCATGAAAGCCTTTTTTATGCCGATGAGAAGTGTCGCCCCACGGCGCACCCCAAGGTCATGGAAGCGGGCGTGCGTGAGTTCTGTCCAGAGTTGGTGCTTGGCAACATCGCCGGTTTGCGACGAGCAATAGCCGATTACGACATCAATGCGATGCGTGAGATTCTTCTCGCGACGATTCCCGAGTTCAGGGCGGTCGAGGAACCGTGTTCCGCCAATGCGGGTGCGAAGATCGTACCTTTCCCCTCAAAAGAAGCAGGAAGGATTCACTGATGCATGAGCGGATAAAGAAAGCGGTGTTTCCTGTGGCGGGCTTGGGTACCCGGTTTCTGCCGGCGACCAAGACGGTCCCCAAGGAAATGCTGCCGATCATTGATCGGCCGCTGATCCAGTACGCCGTCGATGAGGCTATCGAGGCCGGTTGTGACACGCTAATCTTCATCACCAACCGCTACAAACATGCGGTAGCCGACTATTTCGACAAAGCCTACGAGCTAGAACAGAAGCTGGAGCGCGCCGGTAAGCTGGAGCAGCTGGAGCAGATACGCCATGTACTGCCCAAAGGCGTGCGGGCCGTGTTCGTAACCCAGACCGAGGCGTTGGGGTTGGGGCATGCGGTTTTGTGTGCCAAGCCGATCGTCGGCAACGAGCCATTCGCGGTGCTGCTGCCCGATGACCTTATCTGGAACCGTGGTGACGGTGCCCTGAAGCAGATGGCCGACTTCAATGCCGCCAGTGGCGCCAGTGTCATCGCGGTCGAAGATGTCCCGCACGACAGGACCGGCAGTTATGGCATCGTGGCGACCGACAAGTTCGATGGTCGTCATGGCCACATCACCCAGATTGTCGAAAAGCCCAAGCCTGAAGATGCGCCCAGTGATCTGGCGGTGGTGGGGCGCTATGTGCTCAGCCCGAAGATCTTTGAGTTGCTCGAAGCTACCGGCACAGGTGCTGGCGGCGAGATCCAGCTGACCGATGCGATCGCACAACTGCTCAAGACCGAGCAGGTGGATGCATATCGTTTTGAAGGCAAGCGTTTTGACTGCGGTACGCATCTCGGGCTGGTCGAGGCGACGGTTCGCTTGGCACTCGAGAACGACAAGCTGGCCGGACCGGCGCGTGCGATGATGCAGAAGATGCTGGCCGAGTAAGCGTCAGCGACAGATCTGGAAGCTGATGTTGTCTGTCAGCTGGGTAGGTTCGAAAGGCAACCGGAAGGCTGCCTTTCTTTTTGATGTGATGCCGGTGTCCCGTAGGGCGTGGTCGCGCTGTGCCGGGACGCTATCGGGCAGCTGTCTGCCGGGCAATGCTCTGGGCAACATATTTGGCTTGCTTGATTGCGAATGAGCTAGGCCTTTTTCCACGGTCGCTGAAAAGAGAAGGCGGCCCTGCGGCCGCCTTCGTCCATCAACAGCATGGCGAACCGCTTACAGCGATTCGAAAATGCCTGCAGCGCCCATGCCGGTGCCGATGCACATGGTCACCATGCCGTACTTCTGCTGGCGACGGCGCAGGCCGTGCAGCAACGTGGCGGTACGGATCGCACCGGTCGCGCCCAACGGGTGACCCAAGGCGATGGCGCCACCCAGTGGATTGACCTTGGACGGGTCCAGGCCACAATCGCGGATCACCGCCAGCGACTGTGCGGCGAAGGCTTCGTTGAGCTCGATCCAGTCCAACTGGTCCTGGCTCAAGCCGGCCTGCTTCAACGCCTTCGGAATCGCCGCGATCGGACCGATGCCCATCACTTCCGGGCGCACGCCGGCGACCGAGAAGCTGACGAAGCGGGCCAGCGGTGTCAGACCGTAATCCTTGATTGCCTGCTCCGATGCCAGCAGCACGGCACCGGCGCCATCGCTCATCTGCGAGGAATTGCCCGCGGTGACCGAACCGCCGAACTGGCCATTGCGGAACACCGGGCGCAGCTTGGCCAGTCCTTCTGCGGACGAGTCCAAGCGCGGTCCTTCGTCCGTGTCGGCGATCTTGTTGCGGGTGATGATGCGCTTGCCATCGGCCAGATCCGGCAGGTGCGAGACGATGTCGTAGGGGCTGATTTCGTCCTTGAATTCGCCGTTCTGGATTGCGGCGATGGCCTTCTGGTGCGAGGCCAGGGCGAACGCGTCCTGTTCTTCGCGCGAGACCTTCCATTCCTCGGCGACTTTCTCGGCGGTGATGCCCATGCCGTAGGCGATGGCAACGTGGTCGTTGTCGAACACGCTTGGCGCCATCGCGATCTTATTGCCCATCATCGGCACCATCGACATCGATTCGGTGCCGCCGGCCAGCATCAGATCGCTGTTGCCCAAGCGGATCTGGTCGGCAGCCATCGCCACGGCCTGCAGGCCGGATGAGCAGAAGCGGTTCACCGTCTGCGCGGCGATGGTGTTGGGCAAGCCGGCCAGCAGCACGCCGATGCGTGCCACGTTCATGCCTTGCTCGGCTTCGGGCATGGCGCAGCCGATGATGGCGTCGTCGATGCGATTGACGTCCACGCCCGGAGCCTGGGCGACCACGCTCTTTAGAACGTGGGCGAGCATGTCGTCCGGACGGGTGTTGCGGAACATGCCCTTGGGCGCCTTGCCAACCGGGGTGCGGGTGGCGGCGACGATGTAGGCGTCCTGGATTTGCTTGGTCATTGCAGTGATCTCTTCAATAGGTGTGAGCGTGAGGGCGGGCAAGGGCAGCGCTGGCAGCGCCACTCCGGGGCACGCTCACTCAGTTCCGCAGTGGCTTGCCGGTCTTGAGCATGTGCGCGATGCGGGCCTGGGTCTTTTCCTGCTGGGCCAGTTCGACGAAGTGCTTGCGCTCCAGGGTGAGCAGCCACTCTTCGTCGACCACGCTGTTGCGATCGACCTTGCCGCCGCACAGCACGGTGGCGATGCGCTCGGCGATCTCGTAGTCGTAGGGACTGATGAAGCGGCCTTCGAGCATGTTGACCAGCATCATCTTGAAGGTGGCGATGCCCACGTCACCGGCCACGCGGATGCGGCGTGCCGGCAGCGGCGGTCGGTAGCCGCCTTCGGCCAGTGCGCTGACTTCAGCCTTGGCGATGTGCAGCAGCTCGAAGCTGTTGAACGCCACCTTGTCGGTGCCGCGCATCAGGCCCAGTTCCTTGGCGTTGACCGCTGAATTGGAGACCTTGGCCATGGCCACGGTTTCAAAGGTCTTCTTCAGCTCGGCGAACACGTCGCCGTCCGGGCCGGCCGCCTGCGAGGCGCGCACGGCGATTTCCTTCAGGCCGCCACCGGCCGGCAGCAGGCCGACGCCGGCTTCGACCAGGCCGATATAGCTTTCCAGCGCCGCCACCGACTTGGCCGCATGCATCTGGAATTCGCAACCGCCGCCCAAGGCCAGGCCACGCACCGCGGTCACCACCGGCACGGTGGCGTACTTGATGCGCTGGCTGGTGCGCTGGAAGTTGGCCACGATCGCCTCGAATTCGGCGATCTTGCCGGCCTGCAGTGCACCCAGTGCGCCAGCCAGGTCGGCGCCCGCCGAGAAAGGCTCCTTGTTCTGCCAGATCACCACGCCCTTGAACTGCTTTTCAGCCAGACCGATGGCGTGCTGGATGCCGTCCAGCACCTGGTCGGAGACGGTGTTCATTTTGGTCTTGAAGCTGATGACGCCGATGCCGTCACCGTCGGTCCACAGGCGGATGCCGTCGTTCTCGAACACGGTTTCGCCCGGCGCGAAGTTCTCGCCCAGCAGTGCGTCCGGAAAGCGTTGGCGCTGGTAGACCGGCAGCGAGGAACGCGGCACCAGGGCATTCTGCGACGGGCTGTAGCTGCCTTCGGCAGCGTGCACGCCGTCACGGCCGTCCAGCACCCAGGCCGGCAGCGGCGCATTGCTCATGCTCTTGCCGGCGGCGATGTCGTCGGCGATCCACTGTGCCACCTGCTTCCAGCCAGCTGCCTGCCAGGTCTCGAACGGGCCCAGCGACCAGCCGTAGCCCCAGCGGATGGCCAGGTCGACGTCGCGCGCGGTTTCGGCGATATCGGCCAGGTGATAAGCGCTGTAGTGGAACAGGTCGCGGAACGTCGCCCACAGGAACTGTGCGTGCGGGTGCTGGCTTTCGCGCAGCTTGGCGAACTTCTCGGCCGGGTTCTTGATCTTCAGGATCTCGACCACTTCCGGTGCAGCCGCGCGGTCGGCGGGACGGTAGTCCTGCTTTTCAAGGTCGATGACCATGATGTCCTTGCCGACCTTGCGGAAGATGCCGGCGCCGGTCTTCTGGCCCAGTGCACCCTTGCTGATCAGCGCGTCCAGCCATGCCGGCGCGTGGAAGTACTTGTGCCACGGGTCGTCGGGCAGGGTGTCGCCCATGGTCTTGATGACGTGGGCCATGGTGTCCAGGCCGACCACGTCGGAGGTGCGGTAGGTCGCCGACTTCGGGCGGCCGACCAGCGGGCCGGTCAGGCCGTCCACTTCGTCAAAGCCCAGGCCGAACTGCTGGGTGTGGTGGATGGTGGACAGGATCGAGAACACGCCGATGCGGTTGCCGATGAAGTTCGGGGTGTCCTTGGCGTAGACCACGCCCTTGCCCAGGTTGGTGGTCAGGAACGTTTCCAGGCCTTCCAGCACCGCCTTGTCGGTGGTCTTGGCCGGGATCAGCTCGGCCAGATGCATGTAGCGCGGCGGGTTGAAGAAATGCACGCCGCTGAAGCGGTGGCGGAGTTCTTCCGGCAGCACGTCGGCCAGCTTGTTGATGCCCAGGCCTGAGGTGTTGGACGCCAGTACCGCGTGTTCGTTCACGAACGGCGCGATTTTTTTGTACAGTTCCTGCTTCCAATCCATGCGTTCAGCGATGGCTTCGATGATCAGGTCGCAGTCGCGCAGCTGCTCCAGGCCTGAGTCGTAGTTGGCCGGGTTGATGGCTTCAGCCAGCGCCTTGCTGGCCAGCGGCGCTGGGCTCAGTTTGCCAAGGTTGGCAATGGCCTTGAGCACGATGCCGTCGGCAGGACCTTCCTTGGCGGCCAGGTCGAACAGCACGGTGTCGACGCCGGCATTGGTCAGGTGGGCGGCGATCTGCGCACCCATGACGCCTGCGCCAAGGACGGCGGCGCGGCGGACAATCAGGGAATTGGACATATCGATAAACCTTTGGTCTGCGAGGACGGGTGGATCAGGTGAGGGAGGTTGAATCCGGCGCGCGCGCACTGGCGCGGAAGCCGGCTTCGGCGAAATGGATCAGTTCCTGCGCGGCCTTGCTGCGATGGGCGGCCTCGCTGATGTTGTGTGGGCGCTTGATCAGGCCGAAATCGGCCATGGCGTAGGTCAGCGAACCGGCCAGGAAATCCAGGCGCCAATAAAGTTCCTCTTTGCTCAGGCCCGGCACGCAGGCGCCGATGGCCTTGCCGAACTCGCGCAGCACGTGGCCGTAGTGGTCGGACAGGAACTTGCGCAGGTTGTCGTTCTTCTCGGCATAGGCGCGGGCGATGACGCGGACGAAGGCGCCGCCGCTCTGGCGGTCCTGGGCCATCGCCAGCGCAGGCTCGACGAAAGCGGCCAGCACCGGGCGCAACTCGCCGGGATGGGCGGTGCGCGCCTGTTCCAGCTGGCTCAGGCGGGCAGCGGACATCTCGTCCATGCGGCGGCGGAACACTTCATTGACCAGGTTGTCCTTGGACCCGAAGTGGTAGTTGACCGCGGCGATGTTGACGTCGGCATGACTGGTCACCTGGCGCAACGACGTGCCGGCGAAGCCGTACTGGGCGAACAGTTCCTCGGCTGCGCCGAGAATCCGGTCCTTGGTGGAAAAGCTGGCGGGTTTGCCCATGGCGGCTCAATCAATCAAACGATTGTTTAAATCCTACGCCTGTGCCCGGGCTCCGGTCATGTTGCCGTGCAGCATCGTTCATCCGCCGCTGTGCAAACGCCAGGGTCAACCGGTAGAATTACCCACCGCAATTAAGGCTAAGCCCGCGTCCGCACGCGGGTTTTTTTCATGTACCCTCGGGCCGACCGGCCCATATACCGGAGAATTCCCATGGCGCTCGAGCGCACTCTTTCCATCATCAAGCCCGACGCCGTCGCCAAGAACGTGATCGGTGAAATCTACGCCCGCTTCGAAAAGGCCGGCCTGAAGATCGTGGCTGCCAAGTACAAGCAGCTCTCGCGCCGTGAAGCCGAAGGCTTCTACGCCGTGCACCGCGAGCGTCCGTTCTTCAACGCCCTGGTCGAGTTCATGATCTCCGGCCCGGTGATGATCCAGGCCCTGGAAGGCGAGAACGCCGTGCTGGCCCACCGTGACCTGCTGGGCGCCACCAACCCGAAGGACGCTGCGCCGGGCACCATCCGCGCCGATTTCGCCGATTCGATCGACGCCAATGCCGCCCACGGTTCGGATTCGGTCGAGAACGCAGCCATCGAAGTGGCCTATTTCTTCGCTGCCACCGAAGTGGTTTCGCGCTAAGCAGAGGTTGAAGTCGTGAACGAGGTCGTACAGACACCCGCCATCCAGCCGTTGCCGAAAACGGCAGCCAGCGCTGGCAAGCAGAACCTGCTCGACCTTGATCGCGCGGGCCTGGAAACGTTCTTCGTCGAAACCCTCGGCGAGCAGAAGTTCCGTGCCCATCAGGTGATGAAGTGGATCCACCACCGCTACGTCACCGATTTCGACCAGATGACCGACCTCGGCAAAGCGCTGCGCGCCAAGCTGCAGCAGCATGCCGAGGTCGTCGTCCCGAATATCGTGTTCGACAAGCCCTCGGTCGACGGCACCCACAAGTGGCTGCTGGCGATGGGCGTGGATGGCAAGAACGCCATCGAAACCGTGTACATCCCCGACAAGACCCGCGGCACGCTGTGCGTGTCATCGCAGGTCGGTTGCGGTTTGAACTGCACGTTCTGCTCCACCGCCACCCAGGGTTTCAACCGCAACCTGAGCACCGCCGAGATCATCGGCCAGGTGTGGGTTGCCGCCCGTCACCTGGGCAATGTGCCGCACCAGATGCGTCGTCTCACCAATGTGGTGATGATGGGCATGGGCGAGCCGTTGATGAATTTCGACAATGTCGTGCGTGCGATGAGCATCATGCGCGATGACCTGGGCTATGGTCTGGCCAACAAGCGCGTGACCCTCTCCACGTCCGGTCTGGTACCGCAGATCGACCGTCTCTCGGTCGAGAGCGATGTGTCGCTGGCCGTTTCCCTGCACGCACCCAACGATGAGCTGCGCGAGACACTGGTGCCGCTCAACAAGAAGTACCCGATTGCCGAGCTGATGGCTTCCTGCGCGCGTTACCTGCGCGGCAACAAGAAGCGCGATTCGGTGACCTTTGAATACACCCTGATGAAGGGCATCAACGACCAGCCCGAGCACGCCCGCCAGCTGGCGCGGCTGATGCGCCAGTTCGACAACGCGGTGCAGGCCAAGGATTCGGGCAAGGTCAATCTGATTCCTTTCAATCCGTTCCCGGGAACGCGCTACGAGCGCTCTGACGAAGAGCAGATCCGCGCTTTCCAGAAGATCCTGCTTGATTCGCAGGTGTTGACGATGGTGCGCCGCACGCGTGGCGATGATATCGACGCGGCCTGTGGCCAGCTCAAGGGGCAGGTGATGGATCGCACCCGTCGCCAGGCCGAGTTCAACCGTCTGCTTGCGGCGCAGGAAAACGGAGATGTCGTTGCTTGATCGCCTGCTGATGCTGCTGGTCGCCACAGTGCTGGTTACCGGCTGCGGGCATGGTCGCGATTCCAGGGCGGGAACGGTTCGGCGCATCGAGCAGGTCGCGCCGCAGTACGATCTGCGCGATGACAAGCAGGCGCGTCGGCGCATTCAATATCAGGAGTTGCTGCGTCTGTCTGGTGACCGGCTGGGGCGCAACCAGCTCGACGACGCACTCAAATACGCCCGCTCCGCGCAAAAGCTGGAGCCCTCGGTTCCGGATGCCTACACCGTACAGGCGGTGATCGAAGGCTACAGGGCCAATCCGGCGGCCGCCGGAGAGCTGTATCGCAAGGCCGCCGAGCTGGCGCCGAAGCAGGGCGATGTGGCCAACAACTACGGCGCCTGGCTGTGCGGCAATGGTCATCCGGCAGAAGCGCTGGTCTGGTTCGACAGGGCGCTGGCGGATCCGGCGTACGCCGCACGGGCTGATGCACTGGCCAATGCCGGGGGCTGTGCGCTGGATGCAGGGCAGCGCGAACGTGCCGAGCGCGATCTCCGTCAGGCGCTGGCCTTGGCGCCTGACAACGCGTATGCGCTGGAGTCGATGGCACGCAGCGAGTACGCCCGGGGGCGCTATTTCGAGGCGCGCGCCTTCTATCAGCGGCGTCTTGCGGCTGCGCCGGCCACGGTTTCCGTGTTACAAATTGCCATTCAGATTGAAGAGCGGCTGGGCGACAGGAGTGCCGCCGGTCGATACCAACAGCGGCTGCGCGAGGAGTTTCCCTCGACAGCGGCCTCGAATCCCCAAGGCTAGTGCATTGTGATCAATGATCCAGGTGTGAACGCTTTTGAAGGTGTGGTGGGGTGTGGTGAGCAGCTTCGCCGGGCCCGCGAGGCGGCAGGGCTGTCGATACAACAGGTTGCTGGTCAGCTGCGTATGCCGGCTCAGGTGGTCGCAGCGCTCGAATGTGAACAGTGGGAGCGCCTCGGTGCGCCCGTGTTCGTGCGTGGTCAGCTGCGCAGCTACGCCAGGCTGTTGAAGGTGGATATCGGCGAGGCCCTGCAGCGGGCGATGATGGCACCGATCGAGCCGCCGGCACTGGTCAGCCACATGCACACGCCGCGGCTCAAGCGTATGGCGGAGAGTCTGGGGCGTCGGGCGGTCTACGGAGTGATCACCGCAGTGCTCGCGGTTCCGGTGTGGTTTGCCTTCCAGGGCAAGCTGGTCGACACCCCGCCCAGTACCGCTTCGTTGGATGTGATGCCCGAGGCGGCGTCCGCGGCGTCGCCGCAGGCGGTTGCCGGCGGGCAGGCGGTGCCTGCTCCGGTGGCTGGCAGTGCGCCCAAGCGCGCTCCCTATATCGCCTCGATGGCCCCGGTTGCGCGAAATGCGGCCCCGGCCCCTGCCGCGACGCTGACGCTGGATTTCAAGGGAGACAGCTGGGTGGAGATTCTTGCGCCCGACGGTTCCGTCGTGGAAAAGGGGTTGATTCCCGCCGGGCAGATACGCAGCTTCGATATCGGGCAGGTCGGGCGCATGAAGCTTGGCAATGCGGCCGAGGTCGCGGTTCGACAGGCCTCGGGCAGCGTCGATCTGACGCCCTACAAACGCGGCAATGTGGCCCGCTTTACGGTATCCTCTGACGGCTCCGTGGCGCCGGTTTCGTACTGAAACGTGGCATCCAATTAAAACAACAATGCTCCCCGGAAAAGTGGGGCGAGAGTACGCATGGCGATTGACGACCTGCTCGACGAGCACGAACAAAGTGAACGTGTCCGCACCTGGCTTCGCAAAAATGGGTTTGGAATTTTTGCCGGAGTAGTGCTGGGTATTGCCGCCATCTACGGTTGGCAGTGGTGGCAGAAGGACCAGGTGGGCAAGCTGGCCGAGGCCAATACCCGCTATGAGTCTGTTCTGCGCAGTCTGCAGTCCAAGAATCTCGACGAGGCTGTGAAGGAAGTCGCGGCACTGGAAGGTGGCAAGGCCGGGATCTATGCCGATCTGGCCGCACTGGAGCTGTCCAAGGCGCAGGTCGAGGCCGGCAAGCCTGAGGATGCGATCAAGACGCTGCGTGGGCTGAACGCCGAAGGCGAGTTCAAGGCATTGATTGACCAGCGTATTGCCCGGCTGCTGATCGAAACCGGTAAGCCGGAAGATGCGCTGGTGCTGCTGGGCCCGGCAGATGACAGCGCGGCTCTGGAGATTCGCGCTGACGCGCTGATGGCGCAGGGCAAGCGTGATGACGCGCGGGATCTGTACAGCCAGGCGCTGGCCAAGCTGGATGTCGCTGCTCCGCAGCGCCGTCTGCTGGAAACCAAGCTGACTGATGCTGGTGGCACTGTGACCGACCCTGCGGCGGAGAAGAACTGATGAAGCTCAAGCAAGTTGCAGGTGTGGCGCTGATGGCGATGGCGCTGGCCGGTTGCTCCACGGTCAAGGGCTGGTTTGCCGGGAAGGATGCCGAGGCCAAGAAAGCGCTTGAGCCGATGGAGCTGGCCAAGTTCGAGCCGACGGCCAGTGTCAGCAAGATCTGGTCGGTGAATGTTGGCAAGGGCGAGGGCCGGATTGGCCTGCGCCAGGCGCCCGTCGTCGCCGATGGCCGTGTCTACGCGGCGGCCGTAGAGGGCGGTGTGCATGCGCTGGATTTGCAGAGCGGCAAGGAAATCTGGGAATACGTCCCGGCCAAGGAAAAGAAGAAGCCCAAGCTCCGTCTTTCCGGCGGTCCGGGCGCTGGCGAAGGTGTGGTGGTCATCGGCACGCTGGACGGCAAGGTGATCGCACTCGACGCCAGCACTGGTGCCGAGAAGTGGACGGCCAAAGTCCCGGGTGAGGTGATCACGGCACCTGCGGTTGCGCAGGGTCTGGTATTCGTGCGCAGCAATGATGGGCGTACCACCGCGTTCGACGCCGGCACTGGCGAGCAGCGCTGGTTCAACTCGCAGGAGTTGCCTGCCTTGACCGTGCGCGGCAATGCGCCGGTGGTTGCCGGTCCGGGCGTGCTGTTCATCGGCAACGATGACGGCACCGTGGCGGCGTTGGCGATGCAGGACGGCCGTCCACTGTGGGAGCAGATGGTAGGCGCGCCGGAAGGGCGTACCGAGCTGGAGCGCATGTCGGATGTCGATGGGGCCCCGGTGCTGGAAGGCAATACGCTGTATGTGAGCAGCTTCAAGAACCAGACGCTGGCCATCGAGGGCCCGACCGGGCGTCCGCTGTGGTCCCGCGATCACGGTGGCGCTGGCGGTGTTGCGGTGTCCTCGGGCAATGTCGTGGTCACCGATGGCAAGGGCGTGGTTTACGGGCTGGACAAGATGTCCGGTTCAGCGATGTGGTCGCAGCAGGCGCTGGGGCGCCGCTCGGTGACCGGTCCGGCCATCCACGGCGACTACGCGGTGGTGGGGGATTACAAGGGTTATCTGCATTGGTTGCGCCTGGACAACGGCGAACTGGCTGCCCGCGAGAAGGCCGGGGGCGATGCGCTCCGGGCACAGCCTTTGGTGGCTGACGGAATTCTGCTGGTGCAGAACGTGGATGGAAAGCTGACCGCGTTCCGGTTGGCCCAATAAGGAGTAAAAGCGATGCTGCCCTTGGTCGCCCTGGTCGGACGGCCGAATGTCGGCAAGTCCACCCTTTTCAATGCTTTCACCCGCACCCGGGACGCGCTGGTCCATGACCAGCCCGGTGTTACGCGTGACCGTAATTACGGTGTCTGTCGTCTCAACGAGGACAAACCGTTCCTGATCGTCGATACCGGCGGTATCGCAGGTGATGAGGAAGGTCTTGCCGGCGCGACCGCCCGGCAGGCACGTGCTGCCGCAGGCGAAGCCGATCTGATCCTGTTTGTCGTCGATGCCCGCGAGGGTACCTCGGCGCTGGACGATGAAATTCTCTCGTGGCTGCGCAAGCTGTCGCGGCCGACCTTGCTGTTGATCAACAAGATCGACGGTACCAACGAAGATACCGTCCGCTCGGAATTCTCCCGTTACGGTTTCAGCGAAATGCTGACCGTTTCGGCGGCCCATCGTCAGGGCCTGGATGACCTGCTGGACGAGGTGGTCGAGCGCTTGCCGGAAGAGGGGACGACCGAGACCTTGGACGATGATCCGGGTCGCATGCGTATCGCTTTTGTCGGGCGCCCGAACGTGGGCAAGTCCACGCTGGTCAACCGCTTGTTGGGCGAGGAGCGCATGATCGCCTCCGAAGTTCCCGGCACCACCCGCGATTCGATCGCGGTGGACATGGAGCGTGACGGCCGCGAGTACCGCCTGATCGATACCGCAGGCCTGCGCCGCAAAGGCCGGGTGGATGAAGTCGTGGAGAAATTCAGCGTCGTCAAAACACTGCAGGCGATCGAACAGTGCCAGGTTGCCGTTCTGATGCTGGACGCCACCGAGGGCGTTACCGATCAGGATGCCAGTGTGCTGGGTGCGGTGCTGGATGCCGGTCGTGCGCTGGTTGTTGCGATCAACAAGTGGGATGGTTTGACCGAATACCAGCGCGAGCAGGCGGAAGCCTTGCTGTCGCGCAAATTGAGCTTCGTGCCGTGGGCTGAAGTGGTGCGTATCTCCGCCCAGCATGGTTCGGGGTTGCGGGAGCTGTTTCGTGCGATCCATCAGGCGCATGCGTCTGCGACGATGGAATTCAGCACCAGCGAGGTGAATCGGGCGCTGGAGATCGCGTACGAAACCAACCCGCCGCCGGCCATTCGTGGCCACGTGTCCAAGCTGCGCTATGTGCACCCGGGCGGCAGCAATCCGCCTACCTTCATCGTCCATGGCACGCGCCTGAAGGATCTTCCAGAGTCGTACAAGCGGTATCTGGAGAACTTTTTCCGCAAGCGCTTCAAGCTGGTGGGCACGCCGGTGCAGTTCATCTTCCGCGAGGGCACCAACCCTTACGAAGGCAAGAAGAACGTCCTCACCGAACGCCAGGTCAAGGCCAAGCGGCGCCTGATGAAGCATGTGAGGGGAAAGTAGGAAAAAGGGCGTCCATGGGGCGCCCTTTTTTACTGGTCGTTGCTGGCGCTGCCTGGATTGGCCATGGTGGAGTCTGAGGGTGCATTGCCGGTTCCTGCGTCAATGGCGGGCTTGGCGGATAATCACGCCATGAGCATTTGCGAACTTTCCCCTGAACAGGCGCGTACGCGCCAGACTGCCGGTGCCTTGCTGATCGACCTGCGTCAGGCGCACGAGCGCGCCGGCGGTATGGCCGAAGGCGCGCTGGGGATTGCCAAAGACGAACTGCTGGCCGCGCCGTCCCGGCATCTGCCTTCACAGGACAGGGAGATCCTGCTGATCTGCCAGAGCGGCCGACGCTCGGCCGATGCGGCGGCCGCGTTGCAGGCGGCCGGATACACCCGGCTGGCATCGGTTGCCGGTGGCACGGTGGCGTGGCGGGAGGCCGGCCTGCCGCTGGTGCAGCCGCTGCTGGATGCTGGTGAACGCGATTTCTATGACCGCTATTCGCGCCACCTGCTCTTGCCGCAGGTGGGTGAGGCGGGGCAGCGCCGTCTGCGCGATGCGCACGTGCTGGTGGTAGGGGCGGGCGGGCTCGGTGCGCCGGCAGCGTTCTATCTGGCGGCTGCTGGCGTGGGTCATCTGCGGATCGCCGATCACGACGTTGTCGAGCGCAGCAATCTGCACCGGCAGATCATCCATACCGATGCCGGCGTTGGCCAGCCCAAGGTCGTCTCGGCGCGCGAGCGTTTGCTGGCGCTGAATCCGCATATCGAGGTGGAGGCGATCCCGCAGCGGGTCACCTCCCACAACATCGATACGCTGATGCGGGATGTGGACGTGGTGCTGGATGGCTCGGACAATTTCCCGCTGCGCTACCTGCTCAATGACGCGTGCATCAAGCACGCCACGCCGCTGGTCTATGCCGCGATCGAGCGCTTCGACGGGCAGGTGAGTGTGTTCGATGCCGGCCGGCAGCGCGGGCGTGCGCCGTGCTATCGCTGCCTGTTCCCGGCGCCGCCGCCGGCGGAGTTTGCGCCCAATTGCGCCGAGGGGGGGGTGCTCGGCGTACTCCCCGGTCTGGCCGGGGTGATGCAGGCTGCGGAAGTGTTAAAGCTGCTGTTGGGTATCGGTGAGCCGCTGACCGGACGGCTGCTGCGCTTTGATGCGTTGCAGATGCGCTTCCGCGAAACCCGCGTGCATGCCGATCCGGCGTGCCCGGTATGTGCACCGGGCATGGAGTTTCCCGGTTATATCGACTACGCGGCGTTCTGTTCCCGGCGCGGCTGATCCTGCGTTCAGTGCAGGTGGCAGGTGTCGGGCATGGCGGAATCAGGGACAATACCCGGTCCCTGCTGCTGCCCCCACGCCCATGACCGCTTCCGCTGACGCCTCCGTGGCGACTTCCCGCATCCTCGACGGCCGCCGTATCGCCGAGGAGCTGCTTGATGATCTGAAACTGCGGGTGGATGCGCGCCTGGCAGCCGGGCGTTCGCGCCCCGGGCTTGCGGTGGTACTGGTGGGGGGCGATCCGGCCTCGACCGTGTACGTGCGCAACAAGCGCCGTGCGGCGGAGAAGGTCGGCATCGAGGCCTTCGATTACGACATGCCCGAGGGCACCACCGAGGCGCAGCTGCTGGCGCTGATCGACCAGCTCAATGCCGACCCGAAGATCCACGGCATCCTGATCCAGCTGCCGCTGCCTGGCATCCCCGATGCAAGCCGGCTGATCCAGCGCATCGATCCGCGCAAGGATGTGGACGGTTTCCATCCCGAGAACGTCGGGCATCTGGCCCTGCGCCAGTTCGGCCTGCGGCCGTGCACGCCGCGGGGCATCACCACCCTGCTGGGTCATACCGACCAGCCGGTGCGTGGCCGCAACGCCACCATTGTCGGGGTCAGCAACCATGTCGGCCGGCCGATGGGGCTGGAGCTGCTGATCGCCGGCTGCACCGTGACCAGCTGCCACAAGTTCACGCCGCGCGAGGTGTTGGAGCAGGCGGTGCGCAATGCCGACATCCTGGTGGTCGCGGTGGGGATCCCGCAGCTGATTCCCGGCGAGTGGGTCAAGCCGGCGGCGGTGGTGATCGATGTGGGCATCAATCGCCTGGACGATGGCCGCCTGGTGGGGGATGTCGGTTTCGAGGCGGCCGCGCAGCGGGCCAGCTGGATCACCCCGGTGCCCGGCGGCGTCGGTCCGATGACCGTGGCCACGCTGATGCAGAACACGATCGAGGCGGCCGAGGCCAACGGCTGAACCGAGGCCGAGGAGGCGGGGCCGTGCAACGCTGATTTGCAGCGTTGCCCCCTGCGTCCCCCTGACATCGGCGCGCAAACAAGGGTAAAATGTCGCGCTTCCCCACATATCGGGTACGCCGATGCTGCGCATCCAGGCTGAAGCACTCACATACGACGACGTTTCGCTCGTCCCCGCCCATTCCATCGTCCTGCCCAAGGACGTCGATCTCGGCACGCGCCTGACGCGCGATCTGCGGTTGAAGCTTCCGGTTGTCTCGGCGGCCATGGATACCGTCACTGAAGCCCGTCTTGCCATTGCGATGGCCCAGATCGGCGGCATTGGCATCATCCACAAGAACCTGAGCCTCGAGCAGCAGGCGGCCGAAGTGGCCAAGGTCAAGAAGTTCGAGTCCGGCGTGATCCGCGACCCGATCACCGTCGGCCCGGAAACTTCGATCCGCGACGTGCTGGCCTTGACCCAGGCCCACAACATCTCCGGCGTGCCGGTGGTGGATGGCGGCGGCCAGCTGGCCGGCATCGTCACCCACCGTGACATGCGCTTCGAGACCGAGCTGGACGATCCGGTCCGCCACATCATGACCAAGAAGGATCGCCTGATCACGGTCAAGGAAGGCGCCGCGTCGGATGAAGTGCTGCAGCTGCTGCACAAGAACCGCATCGAAAAGGTGCTCGTGGTCAATGACGCGTTTGAACTGCGCGGCCTGATCACGGTCAAGGACATCCAGAAGAAGACCGACAACCCCAACGCCGCCAAGGACACCTCGACCCGTCTGCTGGTCGGTGCCGCGGTCGGTGTGGGCGGCGACACCGATCGCCGTGTCGAGGCGCTGGTCGCCGCCGGTGTCGACGTGCTGGTGGTGGATACCGCGCACGGCCACTCGCAGGGCGTGCTGGACCGCGTGCGCTGGGTGAAGAAGAACTTCCCGGGCGTGCAGGTTATCGGCGGCAACATCTGCACCGGTGATGCGGCGCTGGCGCTGCTGGACTGCGGCGCCGATGGCGTCAAGGTCGGTATCGGTCCGGGCTCGATCTGCACCACGCGTGTGGTGGCGGGCGTGGGTGTGCCGCAGATCACCGCGATCGACCTGGTGGCCGAAGCGCTGCAGGACCGCATTCCGCTGATCGCCGACGGCGGCATCCGCTATTCGGGCGACATCGGCAAGGCGCTGGCCGCCGGTGCCTCGACGGTGATGATCGGCGGCCTGTTCGCCGGTACCGAGGAATCGCCGGGCGAGACCGAGCTGTTCCAGGGCCGCAGCTACAAGAGCTACCGCGGCATGGGCTCACTGGCGGCGATGGAAAAAGGCAGCAAGGACCGTTATTTCCAGGATTCGGCCGATGCCGACAAGCTGGTGCCCGAAGGCATCGAAGGTCGCGTGCCCTACCGCGGTCCGGTCGGTGGCATCGTCCATCAGCTGATGGGCGGTCTGCGCGCTACGATGGGCTACGTGGGTTGCGGCACCATCGAAGAAATGCGCACTAAGCCGAAGTTTGTGAAGATCAGCGGTGCCGGTCAGCGTGAGAGCCACGTCCACGACGTGCAGATCACCAAGGAGCCACCGAATTACCGCATGGGCTGATCCAGTCCGACGCAAAGAGGGAGACGTTCGCGTGTCCCTCTTTTCGTATCCGCCATCCGTTTTCCGAATTGCATCTGCATTGGCGACATGACCAACATCCATAACGACAAGATCCTCATCCTCGATTTCGGCGCCCAGTACACACAGCTGATCGCCCGCCGTATCCGCGAGTTCGGCGTGTATTGCGAAATCTGGGCATGGGACCACGATCCGGCCGAGATCGCCGCCTTTGGTGCCAAGGGCATCATCCTGTCCGGCGGCCCGGAAACCACCACGTTGCCGGGTGCTCCGGCCGCGCCGCAGGCAGTGTTCGACAGTGGCCTGCCGCTGCTGGGCATCTGCTACGGCCTGCAGACCATGGCCAAGCAGTTGGGCGGTGGCACCGAAGCCGCCGACCAGCGCGAGTTCGGTCATGCCGAGGTCAAGCTGCTGGGCAACGACGCACTGCTGGGCGGCCTGTCCGACCACGGCGGCGAGCCGCGCCTGGATGTGTGGATGAGCCATGGCGACCACGTCACCCACGTGCCGCCAGGCTTCGCCGTCACCGCCGTGACCGACCGAATCCCGGTGGCCGCGATGGCCAATGAGGAAAAGCGCTGGTATGGCGTGCAGTTCCACCCGGAAGTGACCCACACCAAGCAGGGCTCGGCGCTGCTCAAGCGCTTCGTCACCGAGATCTGCGGCTGCGCCACGCTGTGGACCGCGGCCAACATCATCGACGACCAGATCGCCCGCGTGCGCGAGCAGGTTGGCAGCGATGAGGTGATCCTGGGCCTGTCCGGCGGCGTCGATTCCTCGGTGGTTGCCGCACTGCTGCACAAGGCCATCGGTACCCAGCTGACCTGCGTGTTCGTTGATACCGGCCTGCTGCGCTTCCAGGAAGGCGACCAGGTCATGCAGATGATGGCCGAGAACATGGGCGTCAAGGTCGTGCGCGTGAATGCGGCCAACCGATATTTCAAGGCACTGGAAGGTGTCAGCGATCCGGAAGCCAAGCGCAAGATCATCGGCAACCTGTTCGTGGAGATTTTCGACGAAGAGTCGAACAAGCTCAGCAATGCCAAGTGGCTCGCGCAGGGCACGATCTATCCGGACGTGATCGAGTCGGCCGGCAGCAAGACCGGCAAGGCACACGTCATCAAGAGCCACCACAACGTCGGCGGCCTGCCGGAAGACATGAAGCTCAAGCTGGTCGAGCCGCTGCGCGAACTGTTCAAGGACGAAGTGCGTCGCCTTGGCGTCGAGCTTGGTCTGCCGCGTGCGATGGTCTACCGCCATCCGTTCCCGGGCCCGGGCCTGGGCGTGCGTATCCTCGGTGAAGTGAAGCGTGAGTACGCCGAGCTGCTGGGCAAGGCCGACGCGATCTTCATCGAAGAACTGCGTGCCGCGGACCTGTATGACAAGACAAGCCAGGCCTTCGCGGTCTTCCTGCCGGTCAAGTCGGTGGGCGTGGTGGGCGATGCGCGTGCTTACGAATGGGTGATCGCATTGCGTGCAGTCGAAACCATCGACTTCATGACCGCGCATTGGGCGCACCTGCCGTACGATTTCCTCGGCCGCGTGTCCAACCGCATCATCAATGAACTGCGCGGCGTCTCGCGCGTGGTCTACGACATCTCCGGCAAGCCGCCGGCGACGATCGAGTGGGAGTGATCCTTCCGGTGCCAGCCCCGGTGGCCTGCCGCGTTTGAATCAGCCGCACACAACGCCCCGTCAGGGGCGTTGCTTTATGCGACGGACATGCGGGCGGCGGGTTGAATATCGTCAGCAGAGCGACGCCGCACCCAGAGCGTCGGTCGCGTCCGTGGTGTTTGTCGATGCCGGATCTATTGGCCGCACGGCTTTACTATGGTGATCATTTCCTTATGGCCGAACAGGTGGAACCCGATGCCGCATGACGCCTTTGCCTCGCGCAACGGGTTCGATCAGGGTGGCAAGTCCTGTGTGCGTTTCCCGTCCGGGCACGCTCGGGAGCACAGCTGGCGATTCGCGCATTGGAAGCGGCTGTGCGGTGTGCTCCTGCTGTGCATGCTCTGTCTGGTTCCGTGGCCGGCGCTGAGCCTGGCGCCCAGGCCGCTTGACGGCTACTTCAGGGAAGTATGGACCACGCGCGAAGGGCTTCCGCACAACCTGATCCACGGCATCGCGCAGACACCGGACGGCTACCTGTGGTTCGCCACCTGGGAAGGTGTGGTGCGCTACAACGGAATCGACTTCCGCATCTTCGACCAGCGGGCGGTGCCGGAATTGCGCGACAGCAGTGTGCTGGTCGTACGGGTTGCACGCGATGGTGGCTTGCTGCTGGGGACAGCGGGCGGCAGCGTGGTGCGTTATCACGCCGGGCGCTGGAGTGCCTGGCCGGGCAGCGAAGCCCTGCCGCAGGACCAGGTCATCGATCTGGTGGAGGACCGAGATGGTGGGCTGTGGGTGGGAACCCATGGCAGCGGCGTGTTGCATATCGGCAGCAATGGTGCGATCACGCGCTTCGATGTCGATGCCGGCTTGCCAGGCAATTCCGTGCTGAAGCTCCTGCAGGCGGACGACGGTACGATCTGGGTCGCCACTGCCGGTGGTGTGGCGCGCTCTTCAGGCAAGCGTTTTGTGGCCCTGGGTGCGGCGGAGGGTCTGCCGCCCGGACAGGCGTTCACCGTGGTCTGCGGGCCGGATGGCCGCATCCATGTCGGCATGGAGCAGGGGGCGTGGCGGCAGGACGGCGAACGGTTTGTACCACTGGCGCCGGACCTGCCGCCCTCCAATGTGACCCGCATCATGGTGGAGGCCGATGGAACCGCCTGGCTGGGCACCGTCACCGGTCTGTATCGCCACAGCCGGAGCTATGGGCTGGAGCGCATCGGCAATGCCAACGGCCTGCCCAATGAACAGATTTCCGCAATCTGGGAGGACCGCGAACACAGTCTGTGGGTCGGTACGAACGGCGGCCTTGTGCGCCTTCGCAACGCGCCTTTCAGCACGTTCGGCCTGCAGGACGGCTTGCCCAACGCCTATGTGCGCAGTGTGCTGGCCGATGCGCAGGGCACCTTGTGGGTTGCCACCAGTGATGGCCTGGGCTGGCTGCGTGATGGTCGTTTCAGTGCAGCCGGCAGCCGCAACGGCCTGCCCGGTGATTCCCTGCTCAGTCTCGGCAGGTCGCGCGCAGGCGGTGTCTGGGTGGGGAGCTACAGTCACGGCGCGGTGCTGTGGGATGGTCGCGTGCGCCGCCATCTCGACAGCCGCAGTGGGTTGACCGGCAACCAGGTGCGCGCCCTGCTGGAAACCGCGGACGGCACCCTCTGGGTGGGCACCTCGCGCGGCTTGAACCGGGTCGACGCGCGGGGTGTGCGGCACTACACCCTGGCCCAGGGCATGCCCAGTGACTTCATCATCGCTTTGCACCAGGATCGCCATGGCGTGCTGTGGGTCGGCACTTCCAACGGGTTGGCGCAGATCGACGGCGAGCATGTCCGCGCTTACCCGCTGCGCGATTTCGGCGCCAGCAACGTGTTCGGCCTGCACGAAACCGATGACGGCACGCTGTGGCTGGCGACCAACCAGGGATTGATCCGCCTCCGCGACGGACAGATGCGCCTGATTGGTACCGGGCAGGGATTGCCGGTGGCCAAGATCTTCCAGGTACTGGCCGACGGCGAGGATCATTTCTGGCTAACCTCCAACCGCGGCATGTTGCGCGTGGCGCGACAGGCTCTGGACGCCGTGGCCGATGGCCGGCAATCGGGCCTGGAGGTGGAATGGTTCGACGAAAGCGATGGTCTGGTGAGTGCCCAGAACAACGGCAATTCCGGGCCGGCTGCGTGGCGCACCGCGGATGGAAAGCTCTGGTTCGCCACCGCCGGGGGACTGGCGATGACCGGGCCGGGCCGCATCCACGAACTTACCCGCATGCCGCCGCCAGTGGTCATTGAGGAAGTGCGCGTGGATGATCGTCCCGTGCCGCTGCAGGCCGAGCTTCGCCTGCCACCGGGCACGCGCAAGCTCGAGCTGCATTTCGCCGGCCTGAGCTATTTGATTCCAGAAAAAATCCGCTATCGCTACCGGCTCGACGGCTTCGATCCGGAGTGGGTCGAGCGCGGCGCATTGCGTTTTGCGCAGTACACCAACCTCGACCCCGGCCATTACGTATTCCGCGTATCGGCCGCCCATCCCAATGGGGGCTGGAGCCGCGAGGAGGCGCGCATCGCATTGCATATCCAGCCCCGGCTGCTGCAGCGCCGCGATTTCCGGCTCGGCCTGGCGGGGGTGGCCCTGCTTGCGCTGTACGGTTGGTATCGCTGGCGCGTGCACGCCCTGCAGGCGGCCAAGCGCCGTCTCGGCACGCAGGTGGAGGAGCGTACCCGCGATCTGCGCGTCCAGGCCGAGGCATTCGAACGACAGGCGCGCGAGGATGCACTCACGGGATTGATGAACCGTCGCGCCTTTGACGAAGCGCTCGCGCGTGACTTTGACAGGGCCGCAACGGAAGGGACGCCGCTGGCGCTGGCGCTGGCCGACCTGGATTACTTCAAACGCATCAATGATGGCTACTCGCACACCGCCGGCGATGCAGCGCTGCGCGCCGCTGCCGACACGATCCGCGCGCATGCCGGCGATGAGGTGCTTGTGGCGCGCTGGGGCGGCGAGGAGTTCGCGCTGCTGTTTCCCGGTCTTGCGCGCGAGCAGGCGCTGGCACGGTGCGAAGCGTTGCGCCAGGCGGTGACCGCCATCGACACCTCCGCTTTTGCCCCCGGATTCACAATGACGGTGAGCATCGGCGTCGCCGACCGTGTCGGGCTGACCCATCACGAAAAACTCATCAGCCGCGCCGATCTGCTGCTCTACAAAGCCAAGCGCAGCGGGCGCAACCGGGTGTGTGGTTGAGCTGGGGATGTTTTCCGCAGCGCGCCGGCCCGCCAGGCGGCAGGCGCCAAGCGGCGGCATGGATCACCTTCGGCATGCGGTTGGAGAGGCGCTGAACTCTGTCCGGCCTCCGTGTTGGAGCACGCTGCGGCCGCGGGCGTCGGCCGGGTGGCATGAGGGGGCATGCCGCCTCAGCGGATACGGCGTGGTTGCAGGGCCTTCAGCGCCCAGCCAAGAAGGGGTCTATCCGTCGAGCTTGCCGCTGGTGCAGGCGGCGTGCGGGGCCGCCCTGCGGGCCAGTACCGCCTCGCGGTGGGCGATATAGGCGTTGGAGCCGAGGATGATCAGTGCCCCTGCGACCGTCCAGCCATCCAGCACTTCGCCAAACAGCAGCCAGCCCAGCGTCACCACCAGCGGCAGCTGGGTGAAGCTGATCGGGGTCAGTGCGGAGACTTCGCCCAGCTTCAGGGCGCGGGTCCAGAACAGCTGTCCCACCGTGCCCAGCACGCCGGTGGCGACGAGCCACAGCCAGCCGGTGAGCGACGGCCAGACCCAGACGAACAGTGCCGGCACCAACGACAGCGGCACCCAGAATACATAGGTGTAGAACACCACCGTGTCGGGGCCGTCGACGCGGGTGAGCTGCTTGATCTGGATCGCGACCAGGGCGCTGAGCATGGCGGCGGCGACGGCGATCAGGCTTCCGGCCTGGAAGCCTGACACTCCCGGGCGCACGATCACCAGCACGCCGATGAAGCCGGCGATCACCGCCGCCCAGCGCCGGACCCGGACCTTCTCGCCCAGCCACAGTACCGCGGCGATGGTGACGAACAAGGGCGTGGAGTAGGACAGCGAGATGGCCTGCGACAGCGGCAGGTGACCGATGGCCCAGAAGCCGCACAGCATCGACGCCAGGCCGATGGCGCTGCGCAGGAAGTAGCGCGGCAGCTGCTGGGTGCGCAGCGAGCCGTGGCCTGGGCGCAGCAGGACCGGCAGCAGCGCCAGCAGGCCGAAGCCGTTGCGGAAGAACGCCACTTCCTGGGTCGGCACATGGCCGGTGGCGTAGCGGATGGCGATGGCCATCAGCCCGAACGCCATCGCGCTGGCAAACATCAGCAGCGCCGCGCGCAGCGGTGCGGGAGTCGCGCGGTTCGCGGCGGTGATGCTCACCATTGTGCGCCGATCAGCCGTGGCTCCGGTTCGATCGGGACGCCGAACTTCTCCAGCACCGCCGCCGAAACACGTCGCGCGAACGCGAGCAGTTCGGCACCGGTGGCGTGGCCATGGTTGACCAGTACCAGCGCGTGGTCCGGCGAGACGCCGGCATCGCCCTCGCGACGGCCCTTCCAGCCGCTGGCCTCGATCATCCAGGCGGCCGACACCTTGCGGCTGGCCGCGTCGTTGCCCGGAAACACGGGCAGGGCGGGATAGTGCTGCAGCAGCACCTCCACCTGTTCCAGCGGCAGGATCGGATTCTTGAAAAAGCTGCCGGCGTTGCCCAGCACCTCCGGATCGGGCAGCTTGCGGCGGCGGATGGCGATCACCGCATTGGCCACATCGGCCGATACCGGCTGTTGGATACCTTGCGCCTGCAGCTCTTCGCGGATGCCGGCATAGTCCAGCCGCAGCTCATGCAGCAAGGGCAGGCGGAACTCCACGGCGGTGATCAGGTAGCGGTCGGCCTCGGCCTTGAACACGCTGTCGCGGTAGGCGAACCGGCAGGCGTCCTGGTCCAGCCGTACCCACCCCTGTTCCTGCGTATCCCAGGCTTCGACGGTCTGGATGAACTCGCCCACCTGCACGCCGTAGGCGCCGATGTTCTGGATCGGCGCCGCACCGGCGGTACCGGGAATCAGCGCCAGATTCTCCAGTCCGGACAGGCCTTCGGCCAGCGACCACAGCACCAGCTCATGCCAGATCACGCCGGCACCGGCGCGCACGATGGCGTGGTCGGCGCGGTGCTCGAGGATGCGCAGGTCGCGGTTGTCGAACACCAGCACCGTGGCCTGCGGATCGGCGGCCAGCAGCACATTGCTGCCACTGCCCAGCACCAGCAGCGGGGCGCCGGCGACGCTGGCCAGGGCCTCCGGGAGCGCCTGCGGATCGGACACCCGCAACAGGCGGGCCGCGCGGGCGTCGACGTGGAAGGTATTGAGGGGCCGCAGGGAAGCGTTCTGGTGCAACGACCAGGCGGGAACAGCATTGGTCATAGGGGAGCGACCGCGCCTCGGGAGGGGGCTTCGCGGCGGCGGCGGATCGCTTCCACGCAATCACCGATCAGCGCCGGACCACGGAAGATCAGTCCGCTGTAGCACTGCACCAGTGATGCGCCGGCGGCCATCTTGGCCACCGCGTCGGCGCCGGACTGGATGCCGCCCACGCCGATCAGCGGTATCGATTCGGGCAGGCGCGCGCGCATCCGCCGCAGCACCAGCGTGGACTGGCCCAGCAGCGGCGCACCGGACAGACCGCCGGCCTCGGCTGCCAGTGGATCGGCTTCCACGCCTGCCCGGCCGATGGTGGTGTTGGTGGCGATCACGCCATCGACCTGCAGCTCGCCCAGTACCCGCGCCGCGCCATCGATGTCGCGGTCGCTCAGGTCCGGGGCGATCTTGACCAGCATCGGCACGCGCTTGCCGTGTTTGCCCGCCAGCTGTTCCTGCGCCTCGCGCAAACCGCCGACCAGTCGCCGCAGCGCCTGCTCCTCCTGCAGCTCGCGCAGTCCGGCGGTATTGGGCGAGGAAATATTGACGGTGATGTAGTCGGCCAGCGGATACACCTTCTCCATGCAGATCAGGTAGTCCGACAGCGCATCCTCGTTGGGGGTGTCCTTGTTCTTGCCGATGTTGATGCCCAGCGGGCCGGGACGGTGCCGGGTCTGCTCGACATTCCGCACCAGCGCATCCACACCGCGGTTGTTGAAGCCCATGCGGTTGATGATGGCGCCATGACGCGGCAGCCGGAACAGGCGCGGCTTCGGGTTGCCGGCCTGCGGACGTGGGGTGATGGTGCCGATCTCGACAAAACCGAAGCCCAGCCCGAACAGCGCGTCGATATGTTCACCGTTCTTGTCCAGGCCGGCGGCCAGCCCCACCGGGTTGGGAAACTCCAGCCCGAACACCTTGGTCGGCAGCGGCTTGACGCGGCCGGTGATCAGCGGTGTGGTGCCGGTGCGCCAGGCCAGGTCCAGCGCGGACAGGCCAAGGCCATGGGCGCGCTCGGCATCGAGGGAGAACAGGAACGGGCGGGCTAGTGAATACATAGGCTCAGTTCAACGTGCCGATGAAGGCGCGGGTTTGATATCCGATGGCGACCTTGCCATCCACGGCGGGATCGCCGCACAGCTGCCGCGATGCATCCCGCATGGGCATGTGACGGAGGAGCAACACGAGGACATCCGCTGGCCCTGCAGCTTCCAAGGGGGCCGGCGCCGCAGCGCCCGGAGCGGCTCTGGCAGCGACCACCGCCGCTTCCCTCGGAAGATCGGGCGCACAAGACAACCCGTCCAGCAGCGTCGGCGGATATCCCGGCCGGTAGCGGAGAGGGTCCGCCGCCGTGTTGCTGAAGCGTTCGGTTGGAGCGGCCTGGCGCATGCCCGTCTCAGGAATTCAGCGCGGCGATCCACGCCAGCCCGCCGAAGAACACGATGAAGGCCAGGATGCCCAGCACCCACAGCGCCACCGACAGCCAGCCCAGTACCAGACCGGTGACCGCCAGGCCGTCGCCATCGAGCTGGCCGTTGCTGCGGCGGATCTCACCGCGCGCCATATGGCCGAAGATGATCGCGCCCAGGCTGCCCAGGAAGGGCAGCAGGGTCCAGCCGAGGATGCCGGCCACCAGGCTGATCACCGCGTAACTGCTGGTCTGGCGGGGGGCGGGGATGCTCATCGCGAAACTCCATTTCAGATGTGGGAAGCGGACGGTGGAGCCGTCCGCGACAGGACCATGGCTCCCGCCAGGGCGGGAGCCATGTGCATCACAGGTCGAACTTGATGCCCTGGGCCAGCGGCAGCGAGTCGGAGTAGTTGATGGTGTTGGTCTGGCGACGCATATAGACCTTCCACGCATCCGAGCCGGACTCGCGACCACCGCCGGTGTCCTTCTCGCCGCCGAACGCACCGCCGATCTCGGCGCCGGAGGTGCCGATGTTGACGTTGGCGATGCCGCAGTCGCTGCCGGCCGCGGACAGGAACTTCTCGGCCGCCTTCAGATTGGTCGTGAAGATCGACGAAGACAGGCCCTGCGGCACGCCGTTCTGCATGTCGATGGCTTCGTCCAGGGTGCTGTACTTCATGACGTACAGGATCGGCGCGAAGGTTTCGTGCTGGACGACCTCATCGCTGTTCTTCAGGCCGGTGACGATGGCCGGCAGCACGAAGTTGCCCGGGCGGTCGATCGCGGTGCCACCGGTTTCCACGGTGCCGCCAGCGGCCTTGGCCTTGGCGATCGAGGCCAGGAACTGCTGCACCGCTTCGGGGCTGTTGAGCGGGCCCATCAGGTTGGTCGCATCCAGCGGATCGCCGATCTTGCCCTCGACCTGCTTGTAGGCCTTGATCAGGGTGGCCAGCACGTTGTCGTAGATCGATTCGTGCACGATCAGGCGGCGGGTGGTGGTGCAGCGCTGGCCGGCGGTGCCGACCGCACCGAACACGATGCCCGGCACGGCCAGTTTCAGGTCGGCGGTTTCGTCCAGGATGATGGCGTTGTTGCCGCCCAGTTCCAGCAGGCTGCGGCCCAGGCGACGGGCGACGCGCTCACCGACGATGCGGCCGATGGCGGTCGAACCGGTGAAGCTGATCAGCGGAATGCGGCGGTCATCGACCAGTTTTTCCGACAGCGCGGTGCCGGCGTCGTTGATCAGGAAGAACAGGTCCGGGAAGCCGGCGTCCTTCAGGGCCTCGTTGCAGATCTTCATCGAGGCGATGGCGGTCAGCGGGGTCTTGTTGGACGGCTTCCAGATGCAGATGTCGCCGCAGATCGCCGCCAGGAACGAATTCCAGGCCCACACCGCGACCGGGAAGTTGAACGCCGAGATGATGCCGACCAAGCCCAGCGGCTGGTACTGCTCGTACATGCGGTGGCCCGGGCGCTCGGAGTGCATGGTGTAGCCGTACAGCATGCGGCTCTGGCCCAGCGCGAAGTCGGCGATGTCGATCATCTCCTGCACTTCGCCGTCGCCCTCGGGCTTGGACTTGCCCATTTCCAGCGCGACCAGTGAACCCAGTGCGTCCTTGTGCTTGCGCAGCGCCTCGCCGCACAGGCGCACGGCTTCGCCGCGGCGCGGGGCCGGGGTGGTGCGCCAGACCTTGAAGGCTTCCTGGGCGCGGGCGATCACGGTTTCGTAATCGGCCTCGGTGGTGGCCTGTACCTCGGCGATGACCTCGCCGGTGGTCGGGTTCTGCGGCTTGAGGACGCCCGCGCCGGTGGCGGCAGACCATTCCCCGTTGCCCAGGTAGGTGCCCGCATTGGTAGCACCCAGACCCAAAGCCTTGAGAAGCTCGGAAGACATTCAAACTCCTGTTTCTTAACGTGATTTTGGTGCCGTCGGAGGGTGCTGCGGGGGCGACGGGATGAGCGGCACATAGTATCAGAGTGAACCGCTGGCCCCGCGTGGGCCGGATCCGGTGCGGGGGCGGTTGCGTGCCGCCGGGCAGAGCGGTGTGCCGGTCGCGGCGGTTGCGGTTCGCAGGCGCGCCCCATGCTGTTGCTCGCGACCGTTTTCGGCCATATTCGCCACCCTTGGCAGGGGTTTCCCCGGTGTTGAACAGGAAAGACAGATGAACGTGACGATTTCGGATGCAGTGGTGGTCGGCAACAGCCTGCCCTTTGTGCTGTTTGGCGGGCTCAATGTGCTGGAGGATCTGGACTCCACCCTGTATGCCGCCGAACGCTACGTGGAGGTCACCCATCGCCTGGGGATTCCGTATGTGTTCAAGGCGTCGTTCGACAAGGCCAACCGCTCCTCGATTACCTCCTTCCGCGGCGTCGGCCTGGAAGAAGGGCTGCGCATCTTCGAACAGGTCAAGCAGCGTTTCGGTGTGCCGGTGATCACCGATGTGCACGAGGTGCACCAGGCCGCGCCGGTGGCCGAAGTGGTGGACGTGCTGCAGATCCCCGCGTTCCTGGCCCGGCAGACCGACCTGGTTACCGCCATCGCCCGCACCGGCCGTGCGGTCAACATCAAGAAGCCGCAGTTCCTGAGTCCTTCCCAGATCAAGCACATCGTCAGCAAGATCCGCGAGGCCGGCAATGAGCAGATCATCCTGTGCGAGCGCGGCGCCCAGTTCGGTTACGACAACCTGGTGGTGGACATGCTCGGCTTCCGCGAGATGATCGAGGCCACCGGCGGCCTGCCGGCGATCTTCGACGTCACCCACAGCCTGCAGCGTCGCGACGCGGGGAGCGAAGCCTCCGGTGGCCGTCGCCGTCAGGTGGTGGAGCTGGCCCGTGCCGGCATGGCGGTCGGCATTGCCGGCCTGTTCCTGGAAGCCCATCCGGACCCGGACAATGCCCGTTGCGACGGTCCCAGCGCGTTGCCGCTGGCCGCGCTGGAGCCGTTCCTCACGCAGATCAAGGCGCTGGACGATCTGGTCAAGTCGTTCCCGGTGCTGGATATCGCCTGACAAACGGCCGGGGCAGGGCAGCCCCTGTGGTGGTCGTCCGTCCCGTGTGCCATGGCGCGCTTGCGCATATGCGCATCTGTTGCCGGCGCGTCCAAGGGGTGCCGGGCAGGCGAGGGTCATGCGACAATGCCGCGCTCAGGCTCCGTAGCTCAGCTGGATAGAGCGGTCCCCTCCTAAGGGACAGGTCGCACGTTCGAATCGTGTCGGGGCCACCATCTTCTCGCGTTGCCTGGCGCACCTGCCGGGCGCAGGTCGCGTCTTCTCCGGTGTACTTGCCGATGTCGTCTCGCTTCCCTTCCGTCTTCATCGCCCATGGTCCTGGCGGCCGTGGGCGTGGGGGTATGCGGCTGGCGCGCGTGCGCTTGGATCGATGGAGGCGCGTATGCGGCGGGATGGCGCCGAGGGTGATTGAGCAACGGGTGGGGCGATGAATCAGCGGATGCTGGGGGGTATCGCCAATGGCGTGGCGTCGGGGGCGTTGTGGGGGCTGGTATTTCTCGCACCGGCGGTGCTGACGGACTTCTCGCCGTTGCAGCTGGCCGCCTCGCGCTACCTGGTTTACGGGCTGATCGCCGCGATCCTGCTGTTGCCGCGTTGGCCGGCGCTACGCGCCCATATCGGCAAGGTCGAGTGGAAGGCGCTGACCTGGCTGAGCCTGCTGGGAAACCTGGTCTATTTCGTGCTGCTGTCCATCTGCGTGCAGTGGAGTGGCGGTGCGTCGGCCGCGCTGATCGTGGGCATGGTGCCGGTGCTGGTGGCGGTAGTGGGGGCGCGCGAGCCGGGGGCGGTGCCGCTGTCACGACTGGCGCCGGCATTGGCGCTGTGCGTGGCCGGCGTGGTGTTGATGGGGGTGGAAGCGATGGCGTCCTCGCATGTGCAGACGTCGTCGGCGCAGCGCCTGACCGGTCTGCTGTGCGGCGTCGGCGCGCTGCTGTCGTGGACGGCGTACTCCATCGGCAACACCCGCTGGTTGGCGAAAGTGCCGGCGGTCTCCGGGCATGACTGGTCGCTGCTGACCGGGGTGGCGACCGGCGGATTGGCGCTGCTGCTGGCACCGGTGGCGTTTGCCGGTGGCGGGCAGGGGCATTCGGGCGGGCAATGGCTCGGCTTCTGGGCGATGGCCACGGCCGTGGCGGTCTTCGCCTCGATCCTCGGCAACGCCTGCTGGAACCGGGCCAGCCGCGCGCTGCCGCTGACCCTGGGCGGGCAGATGATCGTGTTCGAGACCCTGTTCGGGCTGGTCTACGGCTTTGTGTGGCAGCAGCGCTGGCCGCTGCCGCTGGAGATCCTCGCGGCGCTCTGCCTGGTGGCCGGGGTGATCTGGAGCGCGGCCGCGCACCGTCCGGCAACCCCGCTCCCCCAGTCAGCCTGAGCATTCTGCGCATTTATCTGCCGACCCTCGTCCGGAATGCCGGCGGAGGATGCTGCCAGCGAGAGTGATCGTGTTTTCACGCGTGGTCGGATCGCCGGCGTTCATCGCACCTGTTTGCCGCCGCTTGCAGGATAGATGCGCGATGTTCGCGCTTGATGACATTTGCAACTTTTAGCCGCAGCTTCGGCGACGATGCCGACAAACGCTATTTTGCGTCGCAGCACTTGACAGGCTTCCAGCCGCTGGTGTCTCTTGGAGGCATGAACACCCCGCAGCCCCTCGCCCGCGTCCTGCCGCCGCCTTCTGGTGGCGCGTGCCGCGCATCCGGCCAGTGGCTGTCGATTACCACCACCATTATTACCGTCACCACTTGCCCGGTGCGGCCCGTCGTCTTCGCGTAATTTCCGAAAACCACGGCCCCGCACCCGGATCAGGATGCGGGGAAACTCCATCCAGATGCGTGTCGGGGCCTCCAGCCGAGGTTGATCCGATGTCGTCAGTTGCCGTTTTTCCCGCCGAACCCGTCTCGGACGCCGCCGTGCGCACCGTCGTGCACAAATTTGGCGGCACCTCGGTGGCCAATGCCGACCGCTACCGCCACGTCGGCCAGTTGCTGCTGGCGCGCGGGGAGGAGGAGCAGATCACTGTGGTCTCGGCGATGAAGGGGGTGACCGATGCGCTGATCGAGCTGGCGACGCTGGCCGGTGCGGCCGATCCGTTGTGGCGGCAGCGCTGGGAGGAGCTGCGCGCGCGCCATCGCGCCGCGGCGGTGGCACTGCTGGATGAGCACGCCGGCCCGACCATCGAATGGCTCGATGGCCGTTTCGAGCGGCTGGCCGACGTGCTCTCGGCGCTGGCGGTGATCGGCGAATTGCCGCGCGAGGTGCTGGAGCGCGTGCAGGGGATGGGCGAGGTGTTCTCCGCGCATCTGCTCGGTCACCACTTGCAGGCGCTGGGCGAGGAGTGCGAGGTGCTCGACGCCCGTGACGTGCTGGTGGTCGATCACAGCGAGCTGGGCGTGGATGTGGACTGGAAGACCAGTGCCGCCAAACTGGCCCACTGGCGGCAGCAGCATCCGGCGCGGCGGCTGGTGGTCACCGGCTTCGTCGCCCGCGACCGCAGCGGCCACATCACCACGCTGGGGCGAAACGGCAGCGATTTCTCCGGTGCGATCTTTGCCGCGCTGTTCGCCGCCGATGAACTGCATATCTGGACCGATGTCGATGGCGTGCTGTCAGCCGATCCACGGGTGGTGCCCGAAGCGGTGCAGCTGGAGTCGCTCAGCTACGACGAGGCCTGCGAGCTGGCCTATTTCGGCGCCAAGGTGGTGCATCCGCAGACCATGTCCCCGGCGATCAAGCGCGGTCTGCCGATCATCATCCGCAATACCTTCGCGCCGGATCATCCCGGTACCCGGATCAGTGCCGAAAGCGTCAGCTGCGGGCCGATCAAGGGCCTGACCCTGAGTGCGGATCTGGCGGTGCTGAACCTGGAAGGCACCGGCCTGATCGGCGTGCCGGGCACGGCCGAGCGGGTGTTCGCTGCGCTGCGCAATGCGCATGTGTCGGTGGTGATGATCTCGCAGGGCTCGTCGGAGCATTCGATCTGCTGCGTGGTCAAGCAGGCCGAGTCCGAGCGCGCGCGCAATGCCTTGCTGCAAGGCTTTTCGCATGAGCTGGCGGCCGGCCAGGTGCAGCGGGTGCAGTTGACCGGCGGGGTCAGCGTGCTGGCGGCGGTGGGGGACGGCATGGCCGGCCAGCCGGGCGTGGCCGCGCGGCTGTTCGAAGCGCTGGGCCGGGCGCAGGTCAATATCCTGGCCATCGCGCAGGGCTCGTCCGAGCGCAACATCTCCGTGGCCATCGACAGCGCCGATGCGACCAAGGCGCTGCGCGCGGCGCACGCCGGTTTCTGGCTGTCGCCGCAGACCTTCTCGGTCGGTGTGATCGGCCCTGGCAACGTCGGCGCCGCGCTGCTGGAACAGCTGCACAATTCGCAGGCGCAGCTGCTGGCCAAGGCCAGGCTGGATCTGCGGCTGCGTGCGGTCACCTCGCGCAGCCGCATGCTGCTGGACCAGCGCGGTCTGCGGGGCAACTGGAAAGCGGCGTTCGAGGCGGAGGCCGAGCCGGCGGATCTGGACCGGTTCACCGAACACCTGCTGTCCGCGCGTCTGCCGCATACCCTGATCATCGATTGCAGCGGCGCCCCGGAAGTGGCCGACCGCTACGCCGGCTGGCTGCAGGCCGGCATCCATGTGGTCACTCCGAACAAGCAGGCCGGCGCCGGCCCGCTGCCGCGCTACCAGGCGATCCGTCATGCGGCCGAGGCCAGTGGCGCGCGCTTCCGCTATGAAGCCACGGTGGGCGCGGGCCTGCCGGTGATCACCACGCTGCGCGATCTGGTCGATACCGGTGACGAGGTGACGGCGATCTCCGGCATCTTCTCCGGCACGCTGGCCTGGCTGTTCAACAAGTACGACGGCAGTGTGCCGTTCTCCGGACTGGTCACCCAGGCCCGCGCGATGGGCTACACCGAGCCGGATCCGCGCGATGACCTGTCCGGCGTGGACGTGGCGCGCAAGCTGGTGATTCTCGCCCGCGAGGCCGGCTATCCACTCAGTCTGGAACAGGTGACGGTGGAGAGTCTGGTGCCGGAAGCGCTGCGCCAGGCCAGCGTGGAGGAATTCATGGCGCGTCTGCACGAGGTGGATGCCGCCTTCGGGCAGCGTCTGGCCCAGGCGCGTGGCCGTGGCAATGTGCTGCGCTATGTCGCCACGTTCAAACCCGGGCAGCCGCCCAGCGTGGGGCTGGTGGAACTGGCCACCGATCACGCCTTCGCCAACCTGCGCCTGACCGACAACGTGGTGCAGTTCACCACCCGTCGTTACTGTGACAACCCGCTGGTGGTGCAGGGCCCGGGGGCCGGTCCAGAGGTCACCGCGGCCGGAGTGTTTGCCGATGTGCTGCGGGTGGCGGCGGGCGAGGGGGCACGGCTGTGAGTGACTGGGTACGCGCGTTTTCGCCGGCGTCGGTCGGCAATGCCGCGGTGGGCTTCGACATCCTCGGGCATGCGATCGCCGGGGTCGGGGACACGGTCGCGGTGCGGCGGATCGCTGCGCCGGAAGTGCGGATCAGCGCAATCCGCGGCACCACGCTGGATCTGCCGCTGGATGCACCAAGCAATACCGCCGGCGCGGCGCTGATCGCCTTGCGTGAGGCCTTGCAGCTGCCGTTTGGTTTCGAGGTGGAAATCGAAAAGGGCATCCCGCTGGGCTCAGGCATGGGCGGTTCGGCCGCGTCCTGCGTGGCCGCGCTGGTGGCCGCCAATGCGCTGCTCGACCAGTCGCTGTCGCGCGAGGCGCTGTATCCGTTCGCGCTGAGCGGCGAGGCGGTGGCCAGCGGCGGCCGTCATGGCGACAACCTGGGCCCGATGCTGCTGGGCGGGCTGGTGCTGGCCACGGCCGACCGGCTGGTACGCATCCCGGTGCCGGCGCAGTGGCACAGCCTGCTGGTGCATCCGGATGCGGTGCTGGAAACCCGCCGTGCGCGCGCGGCCTTGCAGGGCGCTTATGAATTGAAGGAGTTCGTCACACAGAGCGCCAATCTGGCACTGGTGCTGGCCGGCTGCCATGCCGGTGATGCCGCGCTGGTGCGGGCGGGGTTGGCCGATGTACTGGTCGAGCCGCGCCGGGCGCCGCTGATCGTCGGCTTCGAGGCGGCCAAGCAGGCGGTATTGGCCGCCGGCGCGATGGGCGCCAGCATCTCCGGCGCCGGCCCCAGCATCTTTGCCTGGTTTGAGACCCGCGAAGCGGCGCAGGCGGCAATGGCGCCGGTGCAAGCGGCCTTCGCCGCGGCAGGCTTCGACAGCCAGGGCTGGGTGTCGCCCCTGGATTCACCCGCCGCCACGCTGCTCTGAGTGCATCACTCTCACTTCTTCAATGGAACTGACATGAATTTCATCTCGACCCGCGGCAGCGCTCCTGCCGTCAGCCTGAGCCAGGCCATCGCCGCCGGGCTGGCTCCCGATGGCGGTCTGTATGTGCCACAGCAGATGCCGGCCCCGCGCGCGTTGCGGGCGGGCAGTTCGCTGGCCGCCACCGCCGATGCCCTGTTGCAGCCGTTCTTCGCCGATGACCGGTTGGAGGCCGAGCTGCCCGGCATCTGCGGCGAGGCGTTCGATTTTCCGGTACCGCTGCAGGCGTTGGCCACGCCCAATGACCATGTGCTGGAGCTGTTCCACGGGCCGACCGCCGCCTTCAAGGATTTCGGCGCCCGCTTTCTTGCCGCCAGCCTGTCGCGGCTGCGTGCCGGCCAGTCGCGTCCGTTGACCATAGTCGTGGCGACCTCCGGCGATACCGGGGCCGCGGTGGCGGCCGCCTTCCACAAACAGCCGAACCTGAAGGTGGTGGTGCTGTATCCGGATGGCCGGGTGTCACCGCGGCAGGCGCACCAACTCGGCTGCCTGGGCGACAACATCCGCGCGCTGCGGGTGGCCGGTTCCTTCGATGACTGCCAGGCCATGGCCAAGCAGGCACTGGGCGATGTCGAACTGCAAGCGCAGGTGCCGCTCAGTTCGGCCAACAGCATCAGTCTGGGCCGGCTGTTGCCGCAGATGAGCTACTACGCCCATGCCGCGCTGACCCACCAGGCCGTACACGGCACCGCGCTGAATTTCGTCATTCCCACCGGCAACCTCGGCAACGCGATGGCGGCGGTGATGGCCCGCGCGCTGGGCGTACCGCTGGGACGGATCGTCCTGGCCACCAATGCCAACCGGGTGCTGCCGGACTATTTCGCGGGCGGGCAGTACATGCCGCAGGCCAGCGTCGCGACCTTGGCCAATGCGATGGATGTCGGAGCGCCCAGCAATTTCGAGCGGCTGCACTGGCTCTACCGCGGTGACGATGTCGCGTTGCGTGCGGCCTTTGTGTCGCGTCCGGTGGATGACGCCACCATCCGCGACACCATCGCCGCACGGTTCAGTCGTTTCGGCGAGGTGTTCTGCCCGCATACCGCTACTGCCGTGCAGCTGCTGGAGCAGTTGCGTGCCAGTGGTGAGGCCGCTGCCGGAGAGCACTGGGCGGTGGCGGCCACCGCGCATCCGGCCAAGTTCGAATCGGTGGTCGAGCCCTTGATCGGACGTGAGATTCCGGTGCCGCCGGCGCTGGCGGCGTTGCTTGAGCGACCGGCCCACGCCGATCCGATCGAGCCGGACTACGCCGCGCTGCGCGCGGTGCTGCTCGGGTGATCGCAACGGCCGCGTTGTCCACATCCGGTGTGGAGCGCAGCCGGGACAGCCTGTGGATAGAGGTCCGTCAGCCTAAGGCTGGCGGGCCTGCCCATTGTCATGGTGAAAATTTGGCCAGTCGTGATGCCGGCAGGGCTCCGGGTTTTCCACAATCGATGTGGACCGGCGCCGGAAGAATCTGTGGATAAGCGCGGCGATCCCTTGTGCGGCAAGGTGCGCAGACAGGTTGGCCAATAAATGACCAGTGCGGCATTCAGCCCAGGTCGTCGCTGGCCAGCTTCTGCAGTCCGGCGAAGTCCAGGATCTCGACCACGTTCAGATGCGGCAACGCGATCAGGCCCTGCTGGCGCAGCTTGGTGAACGTGCGGCTGACCGTTTCCATGGTCAGGCCGAGATGGTCGGCGATATCACTGCGGCCCATCGGCAGGGAGACGCGATTGCCGATCTGGCCCAGCTGCGCTTCGCGCGCGGCCAGCCGCAGCAGGAAATCGGCCAGCCGCTCCGGTGGCTGCAACCGGGCCAGCGCCAGCGCGTTGTCCTGCGCCGCGTCCAGCTCCTGGCAGGCGCGCTGCAGCAGCTTGCGCTCCAGGTGCGGATGGCGCAGGCGCACGTCGCGCATCTGCGTCACCGGCACGCGGCACACGCGGCTGTCGGCGATCGCCTCGATGTCGTAGCGATGATGGTCGCTGCCACTCAGGCCGACATAGTCGCCCGGCAGCACGAAACCGCTGACCTGGCGGCGGCCATCGGCCAGCGTGCGGACCAGGCGCAAGGCGCCCTCGGTCACGGTATAGACATAAGTACGTGGCTCGCCGGCGCGTGCCAGCGTGGTGCCCAGTGGAACCGGTTGGGATACCGTAATGTCTTCCAGCGCCTGCACTTCATCGCAGGACAAGGCCGAGCACACCGACAGATGCCGGACCGAGCACTGCAGGCATTCGCGCGCACCCGCGCGTTCCGCAGAGGAGGACGCCGGGGAGGATTGCTCGGAACCTGGGAAGGGCCGGGACATGGCTTCGGTGAGGGGAAAGATGGCGTGAATGATACTTCATGCGGCCAGCAGGGGCGGGCTGGCGCTAGAATTGGCGGTCGTCCATCCCCACCGAGTTGCAGGAGTTTCGCCCGTGATCAAGCCCCGTACCCCGCCCGGCATCATGGAATTGCTGCCGCGCGAGCAGATCGCGTTCCAGCGCATGCTGGACGTCATCCGCCGCAACTACGAGCGCTTCGGGTTCCTGCCGGTGGAGACGCCGGTGTTCGAATTGTCCGATGTGCTGCTGACCAAATCCGGTGGCGAGACCGAGCGCCAGGTGTATTTCGTGCAGTCCACCGGCGCGCTGGCCAATGCCGCCGAATCCGGTGACAGCGGCCTGCCGGAAATGGCGCTGCGTTTCGACCTGACCGTACCGCTGGCCCGTTACGTGGCCGAGCACGAACACGAACTGACGTTCCCGTTCCGCCGCTACCAGATGCAGCGCGTGTATCGCGGCGAACGCGCCCAGCGGGGCCGTTTCCGCGAGTTCTACCAGTGCGATATCGATGTGATCGGCAAGGACGCGCTGAGCATCCGCTATGACGCCGAAGTGCTGGCGGTGATCCACGCGGTGTTCTCCGAACTGCGCATCGGCAATTTCGCCGTGCAGCTGAACAACCGCAAGCTGATGCGCGGTTTCTTCGAGGCACAGGGTGTAGCTGATCCACAGCAGCAGGCGCTGGTCCTGCGCGAGGTCGACAAGCTGGACAAGCGGGGCGCCGACTATGTGCGCGAAACGCTGGTCGGTCCGGACTTCGGTCTGCCGGTCGACGCGGTGCAGCGCATCTTGGCCTTCGTCGAGGTCCGCTCCAGCTCGCATGCCGATGCGCTGGCACAGCTGGATGCAGTGTTGGCTGCAGCCGGTGAATCGGCCAGCGAGTCGCTACGTACCGGGGCGGCCGAGCTGCGCGAGGTGCTGGAGCTGGTCAAGGCGCTGGGCGTGCCGGAAAGCGCCTATTGCCTGAACTTCTCCATCGCCCGCGGTCTGGATTACTACACCGGCACCGTCTACGAGACCACGCTGCTGGATCACCCCCAGATCGGCTCGATCTGCTCGGGCGGTCGCTATGAGGACCTGGCCAGCCACTACAGCAAGTCGCGGCTGCCGGGTGTGGGCATCTCCATCGGTCTGACCCGCCTGTTCTGGCAGCTGCGCGAAGCCGGCCTGATCGAAGGTATCGGCGAATCCAGTGTGCAGGCGATGGTGGCGCTGATGGACGAGGCGGCGATGCCGCATTCGCTGGATATCGCCCGCCGCCTGCGCGCCGGTGGCATCAACACCGAAGTGCAGATGGAGCCGAAGAAGGTCGGCAAGCAGTTCCAGTATGCGGCCAAGGCGGGCATCCGCTTCGTGGTGCTGGCCGGTGAGGATGAACTGGCGCGGGGTGTGGTTGCGGTCAAGGACCTGCTGCGCGAGCAGCAGTTCGAAGTGGCGCGCGAGGAGCTGGCCAGTGCCCTGCAGGTGGAGCTGGAGCAGACCCGCGCGATGGCGCGCTGAGCTGTCGCTATTCCGGTTTGATCCAAGGCCCCGCATCGCGGGGCCTTTTCTTTTGCGGCGCCGGTACGGCGCGGCCGCCCGCCTGGAAATGAACGGCGCTGCCCTATCGACCTCTACGGGTTTGACCTGGCCTGCGGCACGTAATAATGTATTAGCACGCTAATACATTGATACAAATGAAGCCGCGCATCGATACCGAAAAAGACAAGCCCTCCGACGCTCCCTTGAAAGCGTTGGCGCGCGCGTTTGCCGCGCTGGACAAGCCGCAGGAGGTGCAGGCTTTCCTGCGCGATCTGTGCACCCCCGCCGAGCTGGAGGCCATGGCCGACCGCTGGCGGGTCGTGCCGCTGCTGCGCAAGGGCGTTCCCTATCGCGAGATCTACGACCTGACCGGGGTGAGCGTCACCACCATCGGCCGGGTGGCGCGTTCGCTCGAGCACGGCAGTGGCGGCTATGCCACCGCGATCGAGCGTATTGCCGCGCGCAAAACCGAATCCAACTGAGAACCGACCATGAGTGCTTCCCCCACCGCGCCGGCGCGTGACCGGCTGCGTATCGCCATCCAGAAGAGCGGCCGTCTGGCCGATCCCGCGCGCAGCCTGCTGGCCGCCTGCGGCCTGAGCTGGCGGCAGAGTCGCGACAAGCTGTTCTGCTTCGGCGAATCGCTGCCAGTGGATCTGCTGCTGGTGCGTGATGACGATATTCCCGGCCTGATTGCCGATGGCGTCTGCGATCTGGGCGTGGTCGGCCTCAATGAGCTGGACGAACAGGCCAAGGCGCGCCGCCAGCTGGGTCTGGCCGATGCCTACCGGCCTTTGCGTGGGCTGGGCTTCGGCGCGTGCCGGTTGATGATCGCCGTGCCCGAGGACTGGGACTGGCAGGGCGTGCAGATGCTGCAAGGCAAGCGCATCGCCACCAGCTATCCGGCCATTCTCAGCGCCTGGCTGCAGGAGCAGGGGGTGGACGCGCAGGTGGTGGAGCTGTCCGGCTCGGTGGAAATCGCCCCGAAACTGGGCACAGCCGAAGTGATCTGCGATCTGGTCTCCAGCGGCGCCACGCTGGCGGCCAACCAGCTCAAACCGGTGGAAGTGCTGCTGGAAAGCGAGGCGGTACTAGCCGGACCGGCGCACACGCTGGATGACGCCCGCGCCGGGCTGATGGCGATGCTGTTGCGCCGTCTTGATGGTCTGAGCAAGGTGCAGGACCAGAAGCTGCTGATGTTCAGCGCCAACGAGGACCGCATTGATGATCTGACCCGGCTGCTGCCCGATGCGACGCCGCTGCTGCGCCTGCCCGGGGCGGGCGAAGGCGCGGCGGTGCGCCTGCAGACCATGTGCACCGGCACGCTGAGCTGGCAGCGTCTGGAAGAGCTCGAGCGCGCTGGCGCGCAGGGACTGATGGTGCTGGCGGTGGAGAAGTCACTGGTATGAACGCGAGCGAATTGAAGATCCTGGACTGGGCCGCGCTCGATGCCGATGCGCAGGCCGCCACTTTGACCCGCCCGGTACAGAGCGTGGCCGCGCAGACCCGCGAATCGGTCGCGGCCTTGATCGAACAGGTGCGCGGCGGCGGTGATGCCGCTCTGCGCGCGATCAGCGCCCGTTTCGATGGTGTGGCTCCTGAGGATTTCGAAGTCGGTGAGGCCGAATTCGCCGCGGCCGAGCGGGCGGTGTCGGCCGAGCTGCGCATTGCCATGCAGCAGGCGGCCGTGCGCATCGATGCCTATCACCGCGCCGGCATGGCGCAGCCGTACGCGGTGGAAACCGCACCGGGCGTCGTGTGCGAGAAAATGATCCGCCCCATCGGCCGGGTCGGGCTGTATGTGCCGGCCGGCAGCGCGCCGCTGCCGTCCACGGCACTGATGCTGGGCGTGCCGGCCCGGCTGGCCGCTTGTCGTGAGGTGGTGTTGTGCACGCCGCCGCGCAAGGACGGCAGTGCCGATCCGGCGGTGCTGGTCGCCGCGCGGCTGACCGGCGTGCACCGTGTATTCAAGATCGGTGGCGCGCAGGCCATCGCCGCGATGGCCTACGGCACCGAGACCGTGCCCTCGTGCGACAAGCTGTTCGGGCCGGGCAACAGCTATGTGACCGAAGCCAAACAGCAGGTCGCCCAGGCCGGTGCCGCCGCCATCGATATGCCGGCCGGGCCGTCGGAAGTGCTGGTGATCGCCGATGCCGGCGCCAATCCGGCCTTCGTCGCCGCCGATCTGCTCTCGCAGGCCGAGCATGGTCCCGACTCGCAGGTGCTGCTGCTCAGCGATGATGCCGCGCTGCTGGCCGCCGTCGCCGGCGAGGTCGCGCGGCAGGTGGCGGTGCTCGAACGCGAGGCTATCGCCCGACAGGCACTGTCCGCCTCGCGGCTGGTCAAGGTTCCCTCGCTGGCGCAGGCGTTCGCCATCTCCAACCGCTACGCCCCCGAGCACCTGATCCTGGCCTTGCGCGATCCGCGCCCGTGGTTGGCGCAGGTCGAGGCTGCCGGCTCGGTATTCCTCGGCGATTACACCCCCGAAGCGCTGGGCGACTACTGCTCGGGTACCAACCATGTCCTGCCGACCGCCGGTGCCGCCCGCGCCTACAGCGGCGTGAGCGTGGCCAGTTTCCAGAACCAGATCAGCGTGCAGGCCGCCAGCGCCGAAGGCATTGCCGGCATCGGCCCGTGCGCGCTGACCCTGGCGCGCGCCGAAGGGCTGGGCGCGCACGCCAACGCGGTTGCGTTGCGGCTGGGGGTGACGCTGTGAGCGCGGTGCTGGATCTGGTTCGCGCCGACCTGCGTGATTTTGGCGGCTATGCTTCCGCCCGCAGCGCCCGGCTCGAGGGCGAGGTGTGGCTCAACGCCAACGAGGCGCCCTGGCCCAATCCGGCCGATGCGGCCGCCCGCTGCCGCCGCTATCCCGATCCGCAGCCGCAGGCGTTGCGCACGCGGCTGGCGCAACTGTATGGATGCCAGCCGGAGCAGTTGCTGATCGGCCGCGGCAGCGATGAGGCCATCGATCTGCTGGTGCGCGCGCTGTGCGAACCGCAGCGTGATGCGGTGCTGTTCACTCCGCCGGTGTTTGGCATGTATGCGGTCAGCGCGCGCCTGCAGAATGCGCCCGTGCTGGAAGTGCCGTTGCGCGACAGCGCCGACGGGCTGGTGCCCGATATCGACGCCATCATCGCCGCGGCCAGGCAGGGCAACGCCAGGCTGGTGTTCCTGTGCTCGCCCTCCAATCCGGGCGGGCGCAGCATCCCGCTGGCACAGGTCGAGACTGTCGCCACCGCCTTGCGCGGGCAGGCCCTGGTGGTGGTGGACGAGGCCTATGGCGAATTCGCCGCGCAACCCTCGGCCACGACCTTGATGGACCAGCATGACAATCTCGCCGTGCTGCGTACGCTGTCCAAGGCGCACGCTCTGGCCGCCGCGCGCATCGGTTGCGTGATCGCCGATGCCGGGTTGATTGCAGTGCTGCGCCGTTGCCAGGCGCCGTATCCGATTCCCACGCCGTGCGCGCAGCTGGCGCTGGACGGGCTGGACGAGGCCGCGCTGGCGCAGACCCGCGCCCGCATCGCCACCGTCATCGCCGAACGCCAGCGCCTGCAGGCGGCTTTGTCGACGCTGCCGGCGGTGCGCCGGGTCTACGCGTCGGATGCCAACTTCCTGCTGGTGCGCTTTGCCGATGCACAGGCCGCATTCCAGGCCCTGCTGGCCGCCGGAGTGGTGGTGCGCGACCAGCGCGGCGCCCCGCAACTGCACGACGCCCTGCGCATCACCCTGGGTACCCCTGAACAGAACGACCGCGTCCTGGACGCACTTGCCACGCTGGAGCTTGCCGCATGACCCCCATTCTGTTTGTCGATCGCGATGGCACCTTGATCGAGGAGCCGGCCGACTTCCAGATCGACGCCTACGAGAAAGTGCGGCTGGTGAAGAATGTCATCCCGGCAATGCTTAGGCTGCGCGATGCCGGCTACCAGTTCGTGATCGTCTCCAACCAGGACGGGCTTGGCAGCGAAGCTTATCCGCAGGCCAGTTTCGATGGCCCCAACAACCTGATGCTGCAGATCTTCGAAAGCCAGGGCATCGTTTTCCGCGATGTGCTCATCGATCCGAGCTGGCCGGCCGACAACAGCCCCAACCGCAAGCCGGGCATCGGCATGATGGTCTCCTACCTGCAGGACCGGTCCATCGACTGGGCGCGTTCGGCCATGGTCGGTGACCGTCCCACCGATATCCAGTTCGCCGACAACATGAACATCCGCGGCTTCCAGCTGCGTACCGGCCAGTTCGGCGGCGACTGGGACTGGGACGCCATCGCCCACGAACTGGCCGACGCGCCGCGCCGCGCCAGCGTCCAGCGCGACACCAAGGAAACGCAGATCCGCGTCTTTGTCGATCTGGACAAGGCCGCCAGTTCGAAGATCAGCACCGGTTTGCCGTTCTTCGACCACATGCTCGACCAGATCGGCCGTCATGGCGGTTTCGCGCTGGAAATCCAGGCCAGCGGCGATCTGCATATCGACGAGCACCACACCATCGAGGACACCGGTCTGGCTCTGGGCCAGGCGCTGCGTGAGGCGCTCGGCGACAAGCGCGGCATCGGCCGCTACGGCTTCACCTTGCCGATGGACGAGACCCTGGCCAGCGCCGCGCTGGACTTCAGCGGCCGCCCGTACTTCGTGTTCGACGGCGATTTCAGGCGCGAGAAGGTCGGCGACATGCCCACCGAGCTGGTGCCGCATTTCTTCCGATCGCTGTGCGATGCGGCGGGGTTGAACCTCAACCTCAAGGTGGAAGGCGACAACGACCACCACAAGGTCGAGGCCTGCTTCAAGGCGCTGGCCCGTGCGCTGCGCCAGGCCATCCGCCGCGAAGGCACGCAGCTGCCATCGACCAAGGGGGCCCTGTGAGCATTGTCGGACTGGTGGATGCGGGCGGTGCCAACCTCGGTTCGGTACGGTTCGCGCTGGAGCGGCTGGGCGTGGACGTGCGCATGGTGCGCGCCGCCGGCGATCTGGACGGCGTGCAGCGAGTGATCCTGCCCGGCGTCGGCGCGGCCGCGGCCGGCATGGCGCGCCTGCACGCGCAGGGACTGGTGCAGCCACTGCGGGAACTGCAGCTGCCGCTGATGGGCATCTGCCTGGGCATGCAGCTGCTGTACGAGCGCTCCGAAGAGGGCGGGGTCGATTGTCTGGGCCTGCTGCCCGGCGTGGTGCGCCGGCTGCATCCGGCCGTGGGCATCCGCGTGCCGCACATGGGCTGGAACAAGCTGCTGGCGCTGCGCCCCTCGCCGTTGCTCGACGGGGTCCCGCCCGGTGCCAGCACCTATTTCGTGCACAGCTACGCCGCGCCGGTGACCGCTGACACCGTCGCCGCCTGCCATCACGGCGGGCTGTTCACCGCCGTCGTGCAGCGCGGCGCGCTGTGTGGCGCGCAGTTCCATCCGGAGCGTTCGGCCGGGCCCGGCGCCCGCATCCTGCGCAACTTCATCGAGACCGACTTCCAATGAGCTTCACCGTCTACCCCGCACTGGATATCCGCAACGGCAGTGTCGTGCGCCTGCTGCAGGGCGATTACGCCCAGCAGACCACCTATGGCGATGATCCGCTGCCGCGCGCGCAGGCCTTTGCCGCCACCGGCGCGCAGTGGATGCACCTGGTCGATCTGGACGCGGCCAAGGCCGGCGGCTACACACTGGCGCCGCTGCTGGCACAGATCGCCGCCACGACGCCCTTGAAGGTACAGACCGGTGGCGGCGTGCGCGGCCGCGACGATGTCGCCCGCATCCTCGATGCCGGCGCCAGCCGGGTGGTGATCGGCTCGCTGGCGGTGCGCCAGCCCGAGGCCGTGGAAGCCTGGCTGGGCGAGTTCGGTCCGGAGCGGCTGACCATCGCGCTGGATACCCGTCAGGGCAGCGATGGCGTCTGGCGTCTGCCGATCCATGGCTGGACCGAGACTGCCGACGTCACGCTCGACCAGCTGGCCAGCCGCTATGCCGCCGCCGGCATGCGCCACCTGCTGTGCACCGACATCGCCCGCGACGGCATGCTGTCCGGCCCCAACATCGAACTCTATGCCCACCTTTCGGCGTTGCTGCCGGGCGTGGCGGTGCAGGCATCCGGCGGCGTGCGTGACGCGGCCGATATCCGTGCGGCCAAGGCGGCCGGCTGCGGGGGCGCGGTACTGGGCAAGGCGCTGCTGGAAGGCCGCCTGCACTTGGAGGAGGCGCTGTCATGCTGAGCCGCCGCATCATTCCGTGCCTGGACGTGCACAACGGCCGCGTGGTCAAGGGCGTGCGCTTCCGCGACCACATCGACATGGGCGACATCACCGAGCTGGCGCTGCGCTACCGCGATGCCGGCGCCGACGAGCTGGTGTTCTACGACATCTCCGCCAGCCCGGAAGGGCGCTCGGTCGACCGCGGCTGGGTCGAGCGGGTGGCGCGGCTGATCGACATCCCGTTCTGCGTGGCCGGCGGCATCCGCGACGTGGACACCGCCCGCGCGGTGCTCAACGCCGGTGCCGACAAGGTCTCGATCAACACCCCGGCGCTGGAACGCCCGGAGCTGATCGGCGAACTGGCCGAAGCCTTCGGCCAGCAATGCGTGGTGGTGGGTATCGATTCGATCCGCGAACCCGACGGCCAATGGCGGGTGCGCTCCTATACCGGCGACCCGGCCAAGACCCGTGCCGAAGCCCGGCTCACCCTGGACTGGGTGCGCGAGGTGCAGCTGCGCGGGGCCGGCGAGATCGTGCTCAACTGCATGGACAGCGATGGCGTGCGCAACGGTTACGACATCGCCCAGCTGCGCCAGGCGCGCGCCCTGTGCAACGTGCCGCTGATCGCCTCCGGGGGCGCCGGCACCCCGCAACATTTTGCCGATGTGTTCGAACAGGCCGACGTTGACGGTGCATTGGCTGCCAGCGTGTTCCACTCCGGCGCCATCGCCATTGCGCAGCTGAAACAGTTCCTGCGCGACCAACAGATCGAGGTGCGTGATGTCCACTGAATTCAATCCGCTTGATGCCGCCACCCTGGACTGGAACAAGGTCGGCGGGTTGATGCCGGCCATCGTGCAGGACGTCGCCACCCAGCGGGTGCTGATGCTCGGCTATATGAACCGGGCAGCACTGGATGCCACCCGCAGCAGCGGCAAGGTCACTTTCTTCAGCCGCAGCAAGCAGCGCTTGTGGGTCAAGGGCGAAACCTCCGGCCACACTCTGGAGCTGGTGGAGATCCGCGCCGATTGCGACGCCGATACCTTGCTCATCAGCGCCCGCCCGCACGGCCCCACCTGCCATACCGGCGCGGTCAGCTGCTTTGCCGGTGCACCGGGCAACTTCCTCGGCGCGCTGGATGCATTGATCAAGCAGCGCGAACACGACCGCCCGATCAACAGTTACACCACCAAGCTGTTCGAGGAAGGCACGCGCCGGATCGCCCAGAAGGTTGGCGAGGAGGGCGTGGAAACCGCGCTGGCCGGGGTGGCGCAGCTCGATGACGACCTGCTGGGCGAATCGGCCGACCTGCTGTTCCACCTGATCGTGCTGCTGCGTGCCCGCGGCCTGTCGCTGGATGATGCGGTGGCGGTGCTGGAGCAGCGCCACGCGCGGGCGGCGTCCAAAGCGGCCCGCTGAGCCGCACGCCCGCGCGGCATCTGTCGCCACCGCACGGGCAAGTGCCTGGCACTGCTGTCGCCGATGCGGCCGGATTGTCGCCGCCCCGGCGTGGCAGCGCCGATCAGGCCGGGGTCATGGCTGGTCCGGTTTCTTCTCCGGTTTCTTCGGCCGCGTCGGGCTGCCCGGTACCCACCAGGTCCGGGTCCGCGCATCCGCCGGCGGCGCACCGCGTGTCTTCAGCAGCGAGACCAGCATCGAGCCGCCGATCAGCACGGCGGTGATCAGCAGCGCAAGCTCGGTGGGGATCACCTTGGTCCCGAACCAGGCATTGAGGATCATCTTGATGCCGACAACCACCAGTACCAGCGACAGGCCGTACTTGAGGTAGTGGAAGCGGGTGATGATCCCCGCCAGGGCGAAGTACAGCGCCCGCAGGCCGAGGATCGCGAATACGTTCGCCGTGTAGACGATGAACGGATCGGTGGTGATCGCGAAGATCGCCGGAATGGAGTCCAGCGCGAACACCAGGTCGGTCAGCTCCACCAGCACCAGCACGATAAACAGCGGGGTGATGAACCGCACCCCATTGCGGCGCACCGTGAAGCGGTCGCCTTCAAAGGTTTCGGTCACGCGGAAGTGACGGCGCATGAAACGGTTGACGCGGTTGTTCTCGATGTCCGGTTCCCGCCCGACCGTCACCAGCATCTTGGCCCCGGTGAAGATCAGGAACGCCCCGAACACGTAGATGATCCAGTGGAAGTGTTCGATCACCGCCGCGCCCGCCAGGATCAGCGCCGCGCGCATCACCAGCGCACCGAGCACGCCCCAGAACAGCACGCGGTACTGGTAGGGCGCCGGGACCGCGAAATGGCTGAAGATCAGCACGAACACGAAAATATTGTCGATGCTCAGGCTCTTTTCGATCAGGTATCCGGTCAGGAATTCATAGCCCTTGGGCGCTCCCAGAAAATGGAAAACGCCGGCGGCGAAGACCATGGCCAGCAGGAAGTAGCCCAGGCTCAGCCAGAGCGCCTCCTTGATGCTGATCTCCTTTTGCTTGCGGTGCAGCACCCCCAGATCCAGGGCCAGCAGCACAAGCACGAACAGATTGAAGCCGACCCACAGCCAAAGCGTGTTCATCCGTCCTCTCCCGCGCAGTGATCAGGTCCGGCGCAGGCGAGGCCCTGCGCCTTGAATGGCTGCCCGCCGCCGAGGCAGGGGGGCGGATTCGAAGCTAGCGTTGGACCGGTGCAAACGCCGTCAAGCCGGGCCTTGGCGCCGGTCGCCGACCGCCACCGTCCGGAACTGCCGGGCAGGGCCGCGCATCATCTATTCCTCCGCCCGGCCCGAATGCGCCGCGTGGCGGCAACCGCGTCGCCCGCTGTTCGGCCAGGCGCATGCTGGCCGTTCGCGGCGCTGCCTATGCCGATGTGAACGCCACCGGCGGCGGAGTGTTAGGATCGGTCCGCAGGCCCTGCCTGTTTCGCGCGCTCTGCGCAGCTGCCTTGCTAGTTGCCCACTCCGCTGTCTTCCACAGGTTGCCCGCCCGTTGTATCGGTGGGACTCGAGGCGAGTGCGCCATGCACGTATACCCCCTGAGCAACACCCCGTTCACTACCGGTGCGCCCGCGCACCGCGCACCGCTGTCCGGCCGTCAAGCGCATCGCGCGTTTCCCGAGGGGCAAGGGTGGCGCCGCCATTCCATGCCGGTGGCGGCATGACGCACGGCGCGGCGGACAAGAACGCCCCGGTCACCTGCGCCACCTGCGACGCCCTCTGTTGCCAGCTGACCGTGGTGTTGACCGAGAAAGATGCGGTCCCGGCACATCTGACCATCCGCTTGCCCAGTGGACTGCATGTCATGGACAAGGACGAGGATGGCTGGTGCGTGGCCCTGGATGGGCAGCAGATGAACTGCCGCATTTATGACAGCAGGCCGGCCATCTGCCGCTCCTTTGTCATGGGTGGACCCTATTGCCGGGCCGAGCGCGCTGCCCAGGCACGTTCGAATACGCGCGGTATCGCATTGCAACTTGCCTGAGGAGAAACACATGCCTACGCCACTGCCCGTACCGGGAGAGGTTCCTGCGATGAAGAAAATCTCGATCACCGGCCCCCACGCCCAGCAACGCAACCTCAGCCGGGAGCGCATTGCCGAGGACATGGCGGCCTTCAGCAATGCCGGTGGCCACGTCGAGGTGCTGGGCAATACGCCGTTCCGCACCCGGGTGGACCCGCCCAAGCCGGCCACGGCCAGCGGCAAGGCGGCACGCCCGCTGGTTGCCGACGCCGAAGCGGCCGCCGTCCCGCCCGCGCCACCGCGTAAGCGAACGCCGTCGCGGTGACGCCGGGCCGGCGGGCGGCATAGCGGAATTGCCCGCTGCCAGCCGCTTGTCCGATGCGCGCCCGCGGCATACGGCCCGACCGCCGCCGCGGGCCGCCCGCCAATTCCGGTAATGCCGGGGCCGCCACGGGCGACGATAATGGCAACCGCCTGTCTGTCTGCCGAGGTTGTCATGCGTCTTTCCCTGTTTGCCGGCCTGTGGCTGGCCTGCGCGCCATTGCTGGCGGCCGCCAGCTGTGTGGACGGCACGGTGTTTGCCGATACCAATGGCAATGGCCTGCGCGATGCCGGCGAGCAGCCGTTGCCCGGTATCGCGGTGTCCGATGGCGAGCATCTCGTGCGCACCGACGCGCAAGGCCGTTACCGGCTGCCGGCCTCGACCCAGCCCACGGTGTTTGTGATCAAGCCGGCCGGTTACCGCGCCGCCGCCCGCGCCGATGGTCTGCCGGACATCTGGCGCCCCGGCAGTGCTCCCGCCGCCGTCAAAGGCAAGCGCCCGGCCGATGCCGATGCGCAGTGCCCCCCGTTCGCGCTGGTGCCCGATGCGGACGCCCCGGCCAGCTTCCAGACCCTGCTGATGGCCGACAGCCAGACCAGCAACATGCATGATGTCGGCTACTTCGAGCGCGACATCATCGCGCCATTGCGCGGCAGCCATCAGGCCCGGCTCGGCCTGACCCTGGGCGACATCACCAACGATGATCCGGCGCTGTATCCGGCGCTGGTGGCGGCGGTGACCTCGCTGGGGGTGCCGTGGCTGCATGTGCCCGGCAATCACGATATGGATGTGGACGCGCGCAGCGATGCCACCTCGCTGGCCAGCTATCACCGCGCGCTGGGCCCGGACACCTATGCCTGGGAAGAGCGCTCGATGGTGTTCATCGGCCTGGACGACATCATCGCCCAGCCGGGGCAGAAACCGGCCTATATCGGTGGCCTGCGCGAGGACCAGTTCGCCTTCCTCGAACGCTATCTGCCGACCGTGCCGGAGGACAAACTGCTGGTGATCGGGGTGCATATCCCGCTGTTCGACCATCGCTTCCGCGACGCGGACCGCACGCGCCTGTTCGCGCTGCTGGAAAACCGCGCCAACCGGCTGATCCTCAGCGGGCACACCCACGAGCAGAGCCAGACCTTCTGGGATGCCGCGCGTGGCTGGAACGGCGCCACCCCCCTGCACGAATACAACGTCGGCGCGGCCTGCGGTGCGTTCTGGTCCGGGGTGAAGGATGCCCAGGGCATTCCCGACACCACCATGGCCGATGGCACGCCCAACGGGTACGGCCTGCTCAACGTGCAGCCGCAGGGCCGCTACAGCGTGGAATACCGCGCCGCCCGCGCCCCGGCCAGCGAGCAGATCGCGCTGCATGCTCCGCGCGTGCTGCGTCGCGGCGCCTACCCGGCATGGGGCGTGTACGCCAACGTGTTCATGGGCTATGACGGCCTGCCGGTGGAGTTCCGCGTCGATGACGGCCCTTGGCAGCCGATGAAGCGGGTCGAGCAGCCCGATCCGCGCCTGCTGCAGGAAAACATCGCCGACGACCTGGCCGGTGCGCTGCGCGGCTACGACCGCTCGCCCGAGGCTACTCCCTCCCGCCACCTGTGGCGCGCCGCATTGCCGACCACACTGGCCGAAGGCGAACACACGGTGGAGGTGCGTACCACCTTGAACGGCACCGCCTACAGCCAGCGCACCACCTACCGGCTGCAGAACGCCACGCCCTGAACGGAGGCGGGCATCGGCCAAAGACAACCGCCCAGGCCGGGTTGGCCTTACCAACCCAGCGCCGTTGGCCTGTTTCCCGATGTCCGTCAGATGGCGCCGCACCGGCCGGCGCACCGGCTGCGGGCCATGTCCACGCCGCACTCCCTCCTGCAGTCGCCTCGGTGAGATTGGCGGCATCACTCCCTTGTCGCCCGCTTGTTCTCCGATGCCCGATGGATACCGCACCACCGCCACGCTAGGCTTGCGCGGTGGTGCCAACTGGGGGCAGGGGAGTCGATGCAACACAGAGCAATCATCTACACCGTGCTGGTCGCGACGGTGCTGGCGTCCAGTGGCTGCGGATTCCCGCTGTCCGCTGGCGATGATATGGCAGCCGAGCCGATGGACCCCGGGCGTCGCCTGATCGGCCAGGTGCAGGGCAGTGGCGCGGTGAGCCCGCTGCTCGGCGAGCAGGTGCTGATCGAAGGCGTGGTGGTGCGCAGCCTGGCCGGCGATGGCGACGATATCGCGCAGGAATTGGGCGAGACGCTGGGCGAGGGCAATCGCGGCCGCGTGGTCGGCTGGTTCGTGCAGGACGAAGGCGACGGCGATCCTGCCACCTCCGATGCGCTGTTCGTGCTTGATCGCGGCTATGACACCTCGCTCAACATGCCGGCCGAAGCCGAATTCACGATGCGCATGGGTAATCGCGTGCGCAGCGGCGACCGCATCGTCGTGCGCGGCGAAGTGATCGAGGTGCCACAGGCCGACACCGCCGAACAGCCGCGCAGCGCCGGTCATTCCGTCGCGCGCGGGACGCCGGGAGAGACCGTCACCGGCCTTGCCGCCAGCAGCATCACCTTGCTGGCCCCGGATGAGCGCGCAGTGCCCCTCATTCCGTTGGCGATCGCACCGGCGCAGGCGCAGCAGGAGCGGGTTGAAGGCATGCGCCTGTCGCGGATCGATAACGGTGCATCGCCGTTGCCATTGTCGGCGTCCCCCTCACCGTAAGGGCGACGTATGCCCCCGGCATCGGCAAACAGGCCGATGCATTCAGGGCATCAGACGCGTGCGATCTTCCGCGTTGGCCGCAGTCACGCAGAGACCCCGCGACATGCATGGAATCACGCCTGAATTCGCAGGGATAGCCACATTTCACAGTCCATCAACGCCGTGCGGCGCAATCATGTCTGTGCAAAAAGTCCGCAATATTTCCGTGGTCCAGACGTGAGAAAGGAGAAGTGAAATGTTTCTGACCAAGAAAAATCTGGTGTTGGCAGTGACCGCCGTCGCCGCCCTCGGTCTTGGCGGCTGCGCCACCTACCGTGACGATTTTGCAAAGATCAATACGCGCCTTGATTCACTCGACACGAAGGTGCAGAGCGCAGCCCAGAGCGCCGAATCGGCCAACCAGTCCGCGCAGCGGGCCAACCAGCGCCTGGATCAGCTCGAAGGCCGCGTCCAGCAGCTCGAAACCGCACCGCGCCGCGAGCCGCGCGGCTGATCGCGCCTGCGCGCGTGCTGACCAAGGGTGTGCGCTTCAAACCCGGTGGTCCTTGCTGACCACCGGGGGTTTTTCTTAAGCCGCTCCATGCTCCAAGGAACGTGTCCCATCAATACCTGTATCTATTCCGCGATCCGCGCCGCGTGTGGCGCGCTGGTACTGGCGTTGGCAAGTGTTGGCGCAGTCAATGCACAGGATGCTGCCGCGCATCCGATGGCCGACGTCGACCAGCTTCCCCCGGATCAGACCGTGTCGGACACGGTAATCGAGCTGGCCGGCTGGGTGGTTGCCAGCAAGGACAGCCAGGGCTATCCGTTCACGATCATCGACAAGGCCGCCGCCCAGGTGCTGGTATTCGACGGTGACGGCCGGCTTCGCGGCGCCGCCCCCGGCCTGTTTGGTTCGGCGGTGGGTGACCACACGGCCCCAGGCATCGCCGGTCTGGCGCTTCGCGAGATTCCGGGCAAGGACCGCACCACGCCTGCCGGTCGCTTCGTGGGCGGTTTCGGCCCCTCCATCGACGCCGGCCGCGTGCTGTGGGTGGATTACGATTCGGCGGTATCCATGCACCCCACGGCGACCGGCGTCCCCGCTGAGAGACGCGTCGAGCGCCTTGCGTCGCCGTCGCCGGACGACAACCGCATCACCCATGGTTGCATCAATGTCTCGCCCGAATTCTACGAGCAGGTGGTCGTTCCCACGTTCGAACGGGGCGGGGTGTTCTACATCCTGCCGGACACCGCGTCGCTGGCCGAGACCTTCCCGGAGTTCGTGCAAAGTCGCGGGCCGTTGGAAAGTAATCAGGAAGCCAACGCAGGGGCCGCCCGTCACTGAACGGTGCGTTGGTGTGATGCCTTTGAGGTACGAGGCAGTGCCGCGACGGAAGACTCCTGCAGCGCATCCGGTACGATCTTCGAATCCGATCACGCGCTCCGGTTATGCGTCGGCGGGTGAGTCCGGCTCGGCGATCGTATGATCGAGCTGCGCCAAGGGGCAGGGGGCCATGCGGTAGCTGGCAGGTAAATGGTGCGGGATCGGATTGAGCATGATGGATTCACCGTCAAATCGACGCGCCGGTCCTGAATCCTTGGCTGGAACTCCAACCGGAACGTGGGAGTCAGATCCTCAGTGGGGCTTGTACACCGGCATCGGTGCCCAGGTCTCGACCCAGCTTGCCGTGATGGAAACCTCAAGCGTGTTGCCATCGGCATCGGGCGAAATCCGGTAGCGATGCGTCGGGCCCTTCATCCACTGCACTGTGAAGTACAGCGCTGGCTCTTCCGTATTCCAGCGGACGTCGCTGATGGAGTTCTCCACTCCTTCCACGTCGTCGATGAAGGTCACTGCCAGTCCATCATCAATAAGTGAGAAGCGGAACACGGCAAAGCTGGCTTCCTCCCAGACGTTCCATTCGCCTATGAACTGTTGTCTGGGGTCAGGGGTCGGCATAGGGATGCTCAAGAGTGACATCTGGCGCTCACTGCATTTGATTCAGGTAGATGGTGCCGGACTGTTCGGGCCAAACAATGTCGGAAGTGTCATAGCCTTGCTGCTGGGCGGTCTCAATCCATCCGGTTGCGACAGTCCGGTCCATCTGGGCGTGCCGATGGAGCAGATGTAGTCGTTTCATGCCAGGCTCCCCGATAAGGGCGGTCGTATAGTCGTCATCAATTCCCAGAATCCAGAATTTCTCCCGGGTAAAGGGAACCCATTGCAGCCAATCCGGCATGAAGCTGATCGAGAATCTCGCATGGGCGCTGTCGGATACCCGGACAACACCGGAAGATTCCTCCAGCGCGTCGCGCTCACCTATGTAGGAGTGGGAAACGTGGATGGGTTCGTCCGAGTCCCTGGTGAAGTTCCACACCCGATCTCGTGCGTCCGGGTTGTCGCCATGTTGTGGCTTCCTGGCGATCTCGTACCAGGTTCCAAGATAGCGGGGGAGGTCGACATAGGATGCGGTGTGAATAGTGGTGTTCATGGGAATGCCTGTATTTCCACGCTGTCAACGATCGCGACAATGAACTGTCCGTGCAGCAGGAACGGGTCCCAGGACCTGGCTACTTCGCTCGTCTTGCGTAGGTCAGGATGGTCGCCTCATCTTCGGCAGCGGCCTTGACCGACTTGGACCATCGCACCACGGCGCCTTTGTTCTGGATCAGTGTTTCCAACTGCAGACACAGGCACTCGGCGCACGCTTGGCCTCCCGGGCTGCTTTTTCCGCAAAGCTTGCAAGGCGCCATCGTGGTCGTCTCGGGAGGGCGAAGCTGATAGGCAATTTTTTCCATCAGTGCCTTGGCCTGGGCCACCGTTTTCACCGTTGATGATCCTCAGGACGAGCTGCGCACGCTGGCGCAGCTCTCCATTTGTTTAGCAGCAGTTGCTGTTATTTCTGCTGAGGCTTGCTGCCGTCATGGGTCTTGCCTTCCTTGGTGTCCGCATCCTTGCGGTTGGTGTCATGCTCTGGCATCGCGCCGGGTGCCCGCTTCGGATCACGTTCCTGCGGGTTCTGGGGGCTGGTTGTTACATTGAGGCTACTCATCTTCTACTCCATTGCGATGAAATCATCGCAGAAGCATCTTTCCCCTTTGTGTGTTACCCCGGTGTGCTATTGGCGCTCTGAGGATGAACGGGCTGATCAGGAAACAAGCCGATCCCAGCACATACCGGCTATCTGATCCGAGATTCTCCTCTGGTCCATGCTCATCTTGCCCGATAGATGACGGTGCAGATCGGAGTGCCACGCACTGCGCGTTCCATGCGGATTGCGGATATAGATGTCGCAGGCAAGTTTGATTACCGGATTGCAGTCGTTGAGGAAACTGTCCCCGATAAGCGCGCCATCACTGTACCGACTTCGCCAGTAGCCAAGCTCGGCGGTTACGTCGACAAAGTCGCGATCGCGTTGATTGTTCATGATGCGCAGCCAGGTACGCCATCTTCGCAGGTGGGGGTTCTTACGCTGTCTTTCGCATATCTGCGAGATGTCATGTTCTGCGGTTCCGGAAGTCTTCCTTGAGCTGATCCAGCTGTTCCGCGGCAGACACCATGCTTTTTATCCGGTCCAGAAGGGAGTCGATATTGTTGCTGCGCTCCAGTTCATCTGCCGATCCGGATGCCGCTTTCAAGGCGCGCCGGGTCAGAATCGCAAGGGATCTGAGCTTGTCCAGGCGCTGTGAGCGGGACCATGCATGTGCTGATGTTGTCATCTCCAGCGCCAGTTCATCCAGGTCAGCGCGTACCTCTTCGTAGTTCATGATCAGCATCCGGAGCACAGGTAGTGCCCGCACCGCGCCCAACATAGGCCTATTTCCAACGTGCGATGTGATGAGCGATTCGTCCGTCCCTGTTCTTGGTCCAATCGCCTTGCATCCTGCAACGGCGATTGTCACGCGCCGGGCACGTGGCGCGCTCCCCAGTTGGCTTGGTGGTCAGCCCGTGAGTTCTCTTCCGGATTCGGGGACTGCCGGTTAACGGCACAACGCGCACCGTAAACGTGCGACGACGTTGTCGCGTGGATGGAGCATGTGCTTGAGCACCCCGAATCCCACCGATCCGGAGGCGCCCCGCGATCCGGATCGTCCGGATCCGACACGGGATCCGCGCAATCCGAATCAACCCAACCCGGATCTGCCCGACACGCGCAATCCGGATCTACCCGGCGATCCTGCTCCTGAACTGGAGCCTCAGGCGCCGGGCGAATTTGAAGAGGAACAATGAGATGCCGACCACTCCGCAAACACCGCAGAAAGGCCACGAGCAGCGCTCGCCGGGCAAAGACGACAACTCGCAGCGGCATGGCAGCCCGCAGCAGCATGACCAGAAGCCGCACGACCAGAAGCCGCAACAGGACCGTCAGCACAAGTGAGTGAGAGGTTCTTGTCGGGGTTCACCGCGTGAACACCACGCTGTTCAGCGGCGGGCAGTGCGTGACAACGAGCTGGGTAGGCAGGCTCGTCACGGTCCGGACAAGATGACGCGGGCTGGCGATAGTCCGCGTGGTGGTGCCCGCTGGCCGCATCCCCCGGTCAGCGGGTTGTGGCGCCGGGGGATCCGGCCGGAAGGAAGCGGCGCGCAGGCGTTGAGTCCAATGGCTAGCCGGGTGGTCCACTTGGCCCCGGAAAAAAGCCCCTCCGGGAGGGGCTTTTGATCAGGCAACGATGAGGCTCCAGCTGATTTCGGAGCCATCGAATTTGTAGCGGAAGCCCTCGCGGTCGATCTGCCGGGCGAGGTGTCCATCGGCATCGGCCAACAGCGTGATTTCAACCGACTCCTCACCGGAGCGGCCGCTGATACGCGACAGGCTGGCAGCGCGGACTTCCTCGGTTGAAACGAAGCTGACCGGCCGGCACTCGCGCCCGGGCCCTTCCAGATAAAGTTTTACGCCTTTCAATGGCGTGCCTCCCATGAATCCCCACGCATGTGGGGACCCGTTTCTAAGGGAACGGGGGTTAACAGAACCTGCAGAAAGCGTTTGAAACCCGCTCAAGCGTGACGCAGCCGGCAGCAATGGCGGCGCTCCGCATGCGCCGGACGCTACCGTCGTTCAGGTGGAAACCACCGGTGACCGCGACAGCGGACCCGCAGCAACCGGCCGCTGGACTCACCGCACGCGCGCTGGCATATCCGCCTGCAGCGGCAATCAGGCCGGCCCTGACGCCGGAACCGGCAGGTCGCACGTGGCGGGTAACAGCGGGGGAAAGCAGAGGCAATCGCCCCGTCACGCCGCGTGCATCCTCCCGGCCACGCTGAACAGGTGCACGGCGGATGACCCGTTGTCCACCGGCGATCGGGGGAAAGCCGCCCATCCGCGCCGCTGTGCGCGTAAATAAGAGCCCGGTGTTGCGGCCACGGCAGGTCATCTACCAGGCATCAGGCGACAGGCAGCCCGCGCGGGGACGCCCTGTCGCGACTGACGACGCTCCTACGGCACACACCTGCAGCGCTGCTGCGGAGCAAACGCAGGAAGCGGACGGCCCGCCTGTAGGAGCAACCTTTGGAAGCGACCGGTAGGAGCGACGTCAGTCGCGACAAAAAACCATCCGCCGCGATTCCTCACACGCCTTGGCAGCGTTGCAGAAGCTATTTCTGTAGGAGCGACGTAAGTCGCGACAAAAGCCCCCACCCAACCCGCTTTTCTCAAGCAACGCAGAAGCGCCGCGGGCAGGCTCACGCCTAACGGCCTGGCGCGGCGGCAGGCACCGGCAGCGGGCTGTTGTCCGCCGGTTCCATCGCCGCTGCCGGCGCCGCGAACGGGTAGGGCACCACCACCGGGGGCGGCAGCTGCTGGCGCCAGCGCGCCAGTACCGCCTCGATAGGCCTGCCGGTGGCGATCTGCGGGTACGACGGCAACTCGCCTTCCTGTCGCTCGCGGCGTTTCACCGTGATCCGCGCCTGGGCGAAGGCGGCGCTGAAATCGTTGCCGGCATTGAGCGCTTCCACCAGGAAGGCGCGGCCGAACCAGGTGGCGCTGTCGGTATTGCCGCAACCGAACGAGGGCCGGTCCTCGCGCGCGGCGGTGATGATCATGCGGTTGGGCGCCTTGAGCGGCGGCACAAACCCGCCCGAGAAACAGGCCGACACCACGATCACCGCATTGCCGATCTTCGCCTCGTCCAGCAGCTGCGCCAGATCGGCCGGTGCCAGGTAATCCTCCTGCTCCGGGCCGGTGCGCAGGTAGAAACTGTTGTCCGGAAGGCCGTGGCTGGTCAGATAGAGCAGCAGCACATCCTCGGCCGGGTCCAGCGTCTGCCCCAGCCCGTCCAGCGCGTAGCCCAGGCTCTCGAAGGTGGCCTGCGGCGCGGTGCCGTCCGCAGCCGAGCCGGGCGGGGCGTTGATCAGGCTCAGCGTGCGCCCGCCGGTTTGCCAGCGTTGCGCCGCCAGCTGCTGCAGATACCGCACCTCGTTGCCGAACACGTCCTCGCCGGCATCGCCGGCCACGCCCAGCACATACAGATCGGTCACGCCCGCGCGCTGTGGCGGCAACTGCTGCAGCGCCGCCTCCAGCCGCGCCAGTTCGGCGCCTTCCAGCTTCGGCGTGGTCGGCGTCCATTCGGGCAGGTCGGCATTGCCTGCCAGCACCGGCCAGCTGCCGGCCAGCACCAGCGCCACGGCCAGCGTGCGCCGCAGCCGCCGGGAACAGGATCGCAGCAGGGACGGCAGCGCCGGCATCGGGGAGATTCCACAGGACAGGGGTGCAGCGTTGCAGGCGCCTTGGCCGTAAGCAATAGCCGGATGCGGGAATCGTCAGCAGCAGGTGGCGCGGCGCGCGGTAGCGCCGCCGGCTGCGCCGAACGATGGCAATCGGGCCACGGCGGCCGGCATGTACCGCACGGCGGATAAAGCGGCGACGGTGCGACCGCCGGGGTGGACCGAGCACCGCGCCGGGCCGGCGCTGACCATGGGCGGGGCAGCGCTGCCCCCGCGTTGCCTTCACTTTGGCCGGCGAGGGCCACGTTTGCACCAAAAAGGGGCAACGATGGCACTTGAAACGGCAGCGATGCCGCTTTTTTCGCCATCGATGCCACTTTGACCGGCAACGTTGCCCCTTTTTGGGGCATCGATGCCGCTTTTTTCGGCACGCTTGCCCCTTTTTGGGGCATCGATGCCACTTTTTTCGGCAACGGTGCCCCTTTTTGGGGCAACGATGGCACTTGAAGTGGCAACGATGCCGCTTTTTTCGGCATCGATGAGACTTCTGTCTCAAAACGAGGCCCATTCTGGCTGTGCGCAGGTACCTGGCGGGGCGTGAAAAGCGCCGGTTGTCCGCGCCCGGCCGCCGCCGCCGGGGCGACAGGCACAAAAAAGCCGCCCCGAAGGGCGGCTGGGTACGGTCATCAGGGTGGCCCGGCGACCGGGAAGGGAGGGCTTCCCGGCCGGGACCGGCAACTCAGGCCGGCTCGGGCTCGCCCGCCCGCGCGCTCTTGGCAAAACGGGTGCCCAGCCCACGGCGCAGTCCTTCCAGACCCTGGTTGCGCCCGGCCACCTTCAAGATCGCGTACCCGTCCAGCGCGCAGCGCATCACATCGCTGCCCAGTGCGATCTCGGTGTCCGAGGCCCGTTCGGCCAGCCGGGTGATGCGTTGCATGCGGGGGCGCAGGCGGTCCAGCGCCTGCAGATCGGACACCGCATCGGCCACATTCAAGGTGGCCGGCACCACCTGCGGGTTCTGCGCCAGCATGCTCAAGGTCTGCCGGCAGAACGCCTCGGACTTGTCGCCCATCCGCGCCAGCTTGCGCCGCTGCGCCGAGGTCATCGCCACCAGCCCGGTCAACTGCGCCTCCAGATCGCTCAGCGCCTGGTCCACGGCCTGCAGCTGGTCATCGGTGAGGGTGAGGGAAATCAGATTCTGTGTCGTCGTCATTGCATGGTCCTTATGCGAGCAAGGGAAGGGGAGTGCGGCAGCCCCGAAGGAGGCCGGCCCGACCGCTCGGCCGGGCGCGTCAAGCCTGCGCCAGCCCGCGGTTGCAAACCACGCACCCGGTCATGGTTTTTCTGTAGGAAAACCCCGCGTTGGTGTGTCACTGAATACGACGGGCTTTGCCCGCAGTGGCGTTCCCGGCGGCTGCGACGCCCCGACCCGAGCCAGACGGCGGAGGCCCGGCTATGATGGACCTTCACATAATCCACACGGCTCAAGGCACGCGTTTTGCCGCGCTGGCAGGCCGGCGCAGACTACCGAAGCAGGGGAAGCATGGCGGAAGTAACCAAGGCCCGGACCGGCCACCTGATACGCAAGCTGTTCGGCATCCTGCAGGCCCGGCCCGACGGCATGAAGGCCGCCGAAGCGCTGGCGGCGCTGGCCGCACAGGTGGAGATGACCGCCTACGAGGCCGGCGACTACCCCACCGGCGGGCGCCGCTTCGAGAAGATCGTGCGTTTTGCCACGGTCGATACCGTCAAGGCCGGCTGGCTGGTCAAGGACAAGGGCATCTGGTCGGTCACCGCCGAGGGCGCGCAGGCGCTGCAGCAGTATCCGGACGGCGAGCAGTTCTACCGTGAGGCGGTGCGCCTGTATCACAAGTGGAAGAAGGCGCAGCCGGTGGTGGAAATCGACGAAGGCGATGACGAGGCGGTGGAAAAATCGGCCAGCATCACCCTGGAGCAGGCCGAGGAAATGGCCTGGGCCGAGATCGAGGCGCATCTGGCCGACATGCCGCCCTACGAGTTCCAGGAACTGGTGGGCGCGCTGCTCAGCGCCATGGGCTACCACGTGGCGTGGATCGCCCCGCCCGGCAAGGACGGCGGCGTGGATGTGATCGCCTACAACGACCCGCTGGGCACCCGCCCGCCGCGCATCAAGGTGCAGGTCAAGCGCAACGCCAACTCGCCCAAGATCGACGTGATGGGCCTGCGCAGCTTCATGGCCGTGCTGGGCGAGGGCGACGTGGGCCTGTTCGTGGCCCTGTCCGGCTTCACCAAAGATGCCGACCTGGAAGCGCGGCAAAGCCACCGTCGCATCACCCTGATCGACGCCGCCCAGCTGGTCGATCTATGGACCCGCCACTACGGCCAGCTCGATGACACCGCCCGCCGCCGCCTGCCGCTCAAGCCGGTGTGGTTTTTGGCGGGAGACGGGTAGTTGGTCGCAAGGCTGCTTACTTCCCGATAGACCTCAGGTACAGATAAATAAATAGAGGGCCCCCGATTTGCAGGGTGTCCGAAAAGCTTAAGTAAAATTGCAAAATTCATATCTACGATGGCAAGTGTGTTGCGCCTGTCGTTGATGCCTGCAGGTCCAGCCTGCTGATTACGGAAACATACCTGTTATGCCTTTGACCCTGCCCCAGCTGGAACGCCACCTCTTCAAAGCCGCCGACATCCTGCGTGGCAAGATGGATGCCTCCGAATTCAAGGAGTACATCTTCGGGATGCTGTTCCTCAAGCGCTGCTCTGACGTGTTCGAGCAGCGCCGCGCCGAAGTGATACAGCTCGAAATCGATGCAGGCAAGACGCCTGCCGAAGCCGAAGCCTCGGCCGAGAACAAGCGTTGGTATAAGAAGGATGGCTACTTCTGGGTGCCGAAGGAGTCGCGCTACAGCTACCTGCTCGACAACTCACGTCAGGCCAACGTTGGCAGTCTACTGAGCAAGGCGCTTGCCGGGATTGAAGGCGACAACGTCAGCCTGTACGACGTCCTAGAGCACATCGACTTCACCCGGAAGATCGGCCAGAGCAAGATTCCCGACATCAAGCTGCAGCAGCTCATCACGCACTTCAGCCTGCACCGCCTGCGCAACGAAGACTTCGAGTTCCCCGACCTGCTGGGTGCAGCCTACGAATACCTGATTGGCGAGTTCGCCGATTCGGCGGGCAAGAAAGGCGGCGAGTTCTATACGCCTCGCTCGGTGGTGCGAATGATGGTGCGGCTGATCAAGCCTGAGCTCAAGCACGACATCTACGACCCCTGCTGTGGCTCCGGCGGCATGTTGATCGCGGCCAAGGAATACATCGATGAGCACGGCGAAGACGGCCGCAAGGCCAACCTGTTCGGGCAGGAGTTCAACGGCACCGTGTGGTCCATCGCCAAGATGAACATGCTGCTGCACGGCATCAGCACTGCCAACCTGCAAAACGAGGACACCCTGGCCGAGCCGCAGCACGTGGAGGGCGGCGAGTTGATGCATTTCGACCGCGTGCTTACCAATCCGCCGTTCTCCATCCACTGGGGCAATACCGAGAAGGATGCCGACGGCAATGCCGCCTGGAAACCCAAGTTCGAAGCCGAGCGTTTCCCTTACGGCCAAGTGCCGCTCGGCGCCAAGAAAGCCGACCTGATGTTCCTGCAGCACATGCTGGCGGTCACGCGCGACGGCGGCATGGTGGCCACCGTGCTGCCCCACGGCGTGCTGTTCCGGGGTGGCGAGGAAAAAACCATCCGCGCCGGCATCATTGAAGACGACCTGCTTGAAGCCGTCATCGGCGTGGCGCCCAACCTGTTCTACGGCACCGGCATCCCGGCCTGCATTCTGGTGCTGCGCCAGCGCTTGCAGAACGGCGCCAATCGTGTCAGCGGCAAGCCCGCCGAGCGCCAAGGCAAAGTGCTGTTCATCAATGCCGACCGCGAGTTCTTCGAAGGCCGCGCACAGAACTACCTGCTGCCCGAGCACATCGAGAAGATCGTCACCACCTTCGACGAATTCCGCGCCATCGACGGCTTCTCCGCCATCGTCGACAACGCCACGCTCAAGGCCAACGACTACAACCTCAACATCCGCCGCTACGCCGACAACGCGCCACCGCCCGAGCCGCACGATGTGCGGGCCCATCTAGTGGGCGGCATCCCCAAGGCCGAGGTGGCCGACAAGGCCAGCTCGTTCAGCGCCCACGGCCTGAATGCTATGGACCTGCTGGTTGAAAGGGACGCCAAGTATTTCGACTTCGCGCCTGCCCTCGATACACGGCAAGCAATCAAGCCGACCATCGAAAGCAATGCCGGTCTGGTCGCCAAGGAAGCGGCCATCCGCGCGGCCTTCGAGCAATGGTGGCAAGCCCACAGTGCACGCATCACGGCGCTGTCTGGGCAAATGGACAACGCTGCCAGTCTGGTCGCACTGCGCAACGACCTGCTGGCCAGCTTCAGCCAGAGCCTGGAGGCCATTGGCCTGCTCGACCCCTTCCAGGTGCGCGGCATCGTGGCCGGTTTCTGGTACCAGACCAAGTACGACTTCCTCACCCTGATGGCGCGCGGTGCCAAGGGCGTGGCCGACGCCTGGCGCACCAGCATCGTCACCGCCCTGGAAGACAAGGCCAGCAAGGAGAGTCCGCTGGAGCACAAGCTGGTCAAGTTCCTGATGAGTGATTTCGTCGAGGCCATCACTGAGCTGGAAGCCAAGAAGGCCGAACTGGACAGCCAGATCAAAGCCGCTAGCCCGAAAGATGCCGAGGGCGAGGATGGTGAAGCCGCCGAGGCAGCAGAGGACGAGGCCGACGAGGAAAACGCCGTGGACGAAGCCCAGCTCAAAGCCTGGAAAAAAGAACTTACCGCCGTTAAGAAGCAGCTCAAAGCCAAGAACGATAGCTTTAAGCAGCACATCGGCGCTGCAGTGGAAGGACTAACGCCGGAAGCCGCCGCCGAGTTGCTGCTGACCATCCTGCACAACGACATGCAAGCCATTGTGGAGCGCTACATGACCGCGCAGCGCAAGCAGATTGTGGACGCGTTCGAGAACTGGTGGGACAAATACCAGATGACGCTGACCGAGATTGAAGGCAGGCGGGATGAGGCGGCGAAGACGCTGCGGGGGTTTTTGAAGGGGTTGCGGTATGTCTGATTTCGTGACCTTGGGTGACCACATCGCCATTCAAAAAGGAAAGGCATCACCGGCAACTGGCTATTCGGGCCCAGGGGCAAAGCCATATCTCAATCCTGAATATCTTCGAGGGCGAGCAAGGGCAGAACTTGCCAAGCCCGGATCTGATTCTGTACATGCCCGCGAGGGCGACACGATTCTGCTTTGGGATGGTTCAAATGCCGGTGAGTTTTTTAGGGCTAAGTCCGGCTTGGTCGCTTCCACGATGGCCAAGGTAACGCCAGATACCAAGTTCAATGCAGCATATTTTTTTCATGTCACAAAGCATGCAGAAACTTATTTAAAAGGCCATACAAACGGCACTGGGATACCTCACGTTGATAGAGAGCTACTTGATGCCATTCGTGTCTTTTGCCCGGCGCCTGAGGAGCAACTTCGTCTGGCCGAAATCCTTGATCACCTGGACAACGCCATCCACGAAACCGAGGCGATCATCGCCAAGCTCAAGGCCGTCAAACAGGGCCTGCTGCACGACCTGCTGACGCGCGGCATCGCCGCCAACGGCGAATTGCGCCCGCCGCAGTTCGAGGCGCCGCATCTCTACAAGGAGTCGCTGCTGGGGTGGATTCCGAAGGAGTGGGAGGTCAAGCAACTCGCAGAACTGCTAGCTGCCGTTGATCCGCCGATGCGTTCTGGCCCCTTTGGTAGCGCACTTCTGAAGCAGGAATTGGTATCCGTCGGTTCCCCGCTTCTCGGAATCGATAATGTCCATACCGAGCGTTTCGTTGCCGACTACACGCGTTTTGTCACACACAAGAAATTTGCGGAGCTGGCGCGCTACGCCGTCCGTCCTGCCGACTTGATGATCACAATCATGGGCACTGTCGGGAGGTGTTGCCTCGTACCGGAAGACATCGGGCAGGCACTTTCCTCAAAGCACACTTGGACGATCACTCTCGATCAACGGCTTTACTCGCCGTACTTGGCGATGTTGCAGGTTAACTACTCTCCTTGGGTGCTGGCGCATTTCGCCAGGGGTCAACAAGGCGGCACGATGGCTGCCATTCGGTCGGAAACGCTGCGAGCCACTATGCTTCCAACCCCTCCTCGCGAGGAGCAGCGTTTGATGGAAGGTCGCCTGCGCGAGATCAGCAAGAGGGTCGATCTCGAAGTTGATTCGTTTGCAAAAATGCAGGCAGAAAAAACCGGCCTGATGGACGACCTCCTCACCGGTCGCGTCCGCGTCACGCCACTGCTGGCCGAAGCCGCACAACAACCAGGGAGCGCCTGATGGGCTGGGAACTCGATGACGTCGAAAAACCGTTCGTAGCCCAGTTGCAGGCGCTCGGTTGGGCCTACAACGCAGGCAGTCTCGACGACCCGGCAGTCACGGGTCGAACCAGTTTTGCCGAAGTGATTCAGGAGGGGCTGCTGCGCGAACAACTGCGCGCGCTAAACCTTGGGCCTGATGGTGCCCCCTGGCTGGACGAGGCGCGGCTGTCGGAAGCCGTGGCGGCCATCACGCGACTGGGTACGCACAAGCTGATGGAGGCCAACGAGAAGGCCACCAACCTGTTGATCCGTGGCCTGACGGTGGACGGCCTGCCCGGCTGGGACGGTGGGCGCGGCCAGACGATACGCTACATCGACTGGGACACCCCGGCCAACAACCGCTTCACGGTGATCAACCAGTACCGTGTCGATTGCCCGCCTGGCTTCAACAGCGGCAAGGCTTTCATCGTGCCCGACCTGGTGCTGCTGGTGAACGGCATTCCGCTGGTGGTGGTGGAGTGCAAGAGCCCGTCCGTCCCCGAGCCGCTGGCCGAGGCGGTGGACCAACTGCGGCGCTACAGCAACCAGCGCAAGGCCGCCTTTGAGGTGGACGACAACGAGGGCAACGAGCCCCTGTTTGCCACCAACCAATTGCTGGTGGCCAGTAGCTTCGACGAGGCTCGGGTGGGCTGCGTGGGCGCGGCCTTTGAGCACTACGCGCAGTGGAAGACGGTGGTCGGCCCGGAGGGTTCAGGTAGCGAGATTGAGGTGGCGCAGGCGCTGGGCAAGGCGGCCATTTCCGAGCAGGAGCGCTTGATCGCCGGGCTGCTCACCCCCGCGCACCTGCTGGATGTGGTGAAGAACTTCATGTTGTTCATGCAGACCGGCGGCCAGACCATCAAGACGGTGTGCCGCTACCAGCAGTACCGGGCGGTGAACCGGGCGATTGCCCGCCTGAAAACCGGCCAGACGCGGCTGGAGGCTGTTAAAAGCGGCGGCGAACACGACAAGCGTGGCGGCATCATCTGGCACACCCAGGGCTCGGGCAAGAGCCTGACCATGGTGTTCCTGGTGCGCAAGATGCGCGCGGATGCAGAACTGCGGCGCTTCAAGGTCATCGTCGTCACCGACCGGAAGGACCTGCAGGGCCAGTTGTCGGTGACCGCCACACTGACCGGCGAGGTGGTGGACGTGGCCGAGAGCACGGCGGGCGTGAAAGCGCTGGCACGGCGCAAAGGGCCGGGGCTGATCTTTGCCACGATCCAAAAATACCGCGACCCGGACAGCGCCGGTGATGCGCCGTTGACGGCAGACGACTTGCCGAAGGTGCCCGATCCTGGAGTAAAAGAATCGAAGGCCACCTACAAAGCCGACGAAAAGTTCGAGGTGCTGAACGAGGACGACAGCATCCTTGTGCTGGTGGACGAGGCGCACCGCACCCAAGCGGGCGACCTGCACGCCAACCTGCTGGCGGGCCTGCCCAACTGCGTGCGCATCGGCTTTACCGGCACGCCGATCATCATGGGCGACAAGAAGCGCACCCATGAGATTTTTGGCGAGTTCATCGACCGCTACACCATCAAGGAAGCTGAGGCCGACGGTGCCACGGTGCCGGTGCTCTACGAGGGCCGCACGGCCAACGGCGCGATCAAGGACGGCGCCAGCTTGGATGAGCTGTTCGAAGACCTGTTCCGCCAGCACTCGCCGGAGGAGCTGGAGGCGATCAAGAAGAAGTACGCCACCAAGGGCCACATCTTCGATGCCCCGGCGCTTATTGCCGACAAGGCGCGCGACATCCTTCGCCATTACGTTACCAACATCCTGCCAAACGGCTACAAGGCGCAGGTGGTGGCGTACAGCCGGCTGGCGGCGATTCGCTATTTCGAGGCCCTGCGGTCAGTCCGCGATGAGTTGCTAGCCGAGGCCCACGCGCTCTCGCCCGAGTACAAGGCGCTGGATGACGAGGCGCTGTGTCAGCGTCCTGTGAGCGTGCAGGCGGTGGTGCAAGCCTGGCGCTACCGCGACACCCTGGCGCGCATTGAATTCGCGCCCATTATTTCGGGCAGCAACAACGACGACCCTGCCTGGAAGCAGTGGACCGATGGCACAGCGCACGAGCAGCTGATCAAGCGCTTCAAGAAGCCGCTGTTCCATGCCAAGCCCGAGAAGACCGATCCGCTGGCCTTCCTGGTGGTGAAGTCGATGCTGCTCACCGGCTTTGATGCGCCGATCGAGGGCGTGATGTACCTCGACCGTCCGATCCGCGAGGCGGAGTTGCTGCAGGCGATTGCCCGCGTCAACCGCACCGGCTTCGGCAAGCGCTGCGGCATCGTGGTGGACTACTTCGGTGTCGCGCAACATCTGAAGGAGGCGCTGGCAGCCTACGCCGATGAGGACGTGGAAGGCGCACTGGCCAGCCTGAAGGACGAGGTGCCAGTGCTGCGCGACCGGCATCTGCGCGTGGTGGATTTGTTCCGCCAGCGGGGCATTGACTCGCTGGAGGACTCCGAGGCCTGCGTCGAAGCATTGGGCAGCGAGAAGTTGCGCGCCGAGTTTGCCGTCAAGCTCAAGGCTTTCTTGGGCTCACTGGATACGGTGCTGCCGCGACCGGAGGGGTTGCCCTACACCAAGGACGCCAAGAAGCTCGCTTATATCTACGCCCGCGCTCGCAATCGCTACAAGGACACGCCGGTACTGGGCAAGGATGTCGGCGCGAAGGTGCGCAAGCTGATCGACGACCATGTGATCTCGCTGGGCATCGACCCCAAGATCCCGCCTATCCAGCTGACCGATGCTCAGTTCGACACGCACGTGGCCCGGGCCGCAAACGACCGCGCCAAGGCGTCCGAAATGGAACACGCAATTCGCTCGCATATCCGCAAGCACACCGATGAAGACCCGGTTCTGTACCGCAAGCTCTCGGAGCACTTAAACGACATTCTCAAAACGCTGGGCGAAAAGTGGAACGAGGTGATCTCGCAACTGCAGAAGATCATCGACGAGCTGCGCACGGGCAAGGCAGGCAGTGCCGATGCGCCAAGCGACTTGCCCGAGCATTGCGCGCCCTTCCTGCGCACCGTGCTGGACGTGGTGTGTGCTGGCCAGACGCCAACCGCAGCCGGGTTGCTGCGACTGAAGGATGTGACCGTGGAGCTGGTGGACCTGCTGGTGCAGGAGCTGCAAGGCAACCGCGACATCTGGAGCCCCCATAAACGTGCGGCGCAGGAAGACCTTAATACGCAATTGTTCGAGCACTTGATGCGCCTACGGCCACCCTTGGTGGACACCGACAAGGCGGGCGTGCTGGCAGACAAGTTGATGGAGCAGGCGCGCGCCAGTCACGACAAGCTGGTGCAGGTATAAAGCCATGCTGGCGCCCCAAAAATCTACCAACCACCACGCGGATAGCCCTGCGGCCGAGGCAGAGGCTTGCATCCACATGGACGACTTGCAGTTCACGATACGGCGCAGTGCCCGGCGCCGGACAATGCAAATCACGGTGGAAAGAACGGGGGAATTGATTCTGAGCGCACCGCCCGAGGTGGGCATCGACCAACTCCGCGAATTTGCCAGCGAAAAGCGCTTTTGGATCTATACCAAGCTGGCCGAGAAGGATCGGCTGCAACGCAAGGTGCCACGCAAAGAGTTCGTTGGCGGCGAGGGCTTCCTGTATCTGGGGCGTAGCCATCGGCTGAAATTGGTCGATGACCAAGACTCCCCCTTGAAGCTGGTGAATGGCCGCTTTGCGCTGCGCCACGATGCGCAGGCAGGTGCACGGGAGTATTTCATCCGCTGGTATAGCGAAAGGGCTCGGGCCTGGCTGTCGGGCCGGGTGGCCGACTACCAGTCACGCATGGAGGTGGCACCGGCTGGCGTGAAGGTGCAGGACCTCGGCTATCGCTGGGGTTCTTGCGGAAAGGGCGACTGGCTGTATTTCCACTGGAAAACCATCTTGCTGCCAGCCCGTATCGCGGAATATGTGGTGGTTCACGAGATTGCCCACCTGCACGAGCCACACCACACCCCTGCCTTCTGGCTACGCGTTGAGCGTGCAATGCCCGACTATGCGCAGCGAAGGGCCTGGCTGGCCGAACACGGAATTGATGTTGAGGGGATATAAGAAAACATGGCGGACTATTTCACCAGTGACCACTTCAAACTGCTGAACAAGTGGAAGGGGCAAAAGCGCGACGAATCCAACCCCGAGCAGAACCGCGCCTACGAGGAATTGAAGAAGGCCTACGAGGTCACCGAGGCGTGGGCCGGCAAGGTCCAGGATGCGTTGTACCCGATGGGATACGTCGAGATCCGCAAGCGCCCGACCAATCAGGGCAATAACTTCGCGAGCTATAACTGGGCCAAGATCTATCCATCGTCCGAAGCGCCCAAGGTCTTGGCCTACACCGTCGGCATCGACGCCGACGACGGGTTTGTCGTCAAGATCGATACCGTGGGGCTCGATGAATCTGACGCCACGCGACGCGAGTACTCGACGCTACGTGGGGCTGATAACAACGCGCCCCCTTTCATGGCCAAGTTGCCAGCCGCTGATGGGCTTGAAAAGTCGCTGGACCAGCTGGCGGCGTGGAGCGTCGAGGCGATCGGGGCCTTCAAGTTGCGCTACGACGAGGTGGTTACGAAGCTGAACCTGGGCAAGGTGCTCAGCGACGAGGATCTACTCAAACACTTTGACGGCAAGCCGGCGTTCCAGACCTTCCGCGCTTCGTGGTCCTTGCAGGATCAGGCGCTGTTTTGCAGATTAGCGAGAGCGGTACACGCTGCGGGGCTGGATTGGTGGCACATGGGTAAGGATATTCAAGTGCGCTTCGGGCGCAAGAACCCTGGTAATGAGCGTGCGACAGCGGTATTTGGTCTCCTTCGTGGGACTCGAGCCCGAAAGCTCTCATGGACCCGTTCGATAGGATCGATCAATAAGTTCAAACGCCAACTTCTGACAGACGACTTGGTTGCGAAGATTGAGTCGGTCCTCTCAAATGGACGTGAATCGTTGGCCGAGTGGCCAGCCCTCGAAACCGCGCGGCCAGGTCTCTGGCCTGACCAGTTGCGAGACGACCCTCTTGATCCGGATGAGTACTTGGAGGACGACGAGATCGACGAAGAGGCCAACGATACAGAGGAAACGCGGCAGCCCGTCAATCGCATCTACTACGGCCCCCCTGGGACAGGGAAAACCTACGAGCTGTCAAAGCTGCTCAAGCGAGAGTACGAGCAGGCGATGACTTCGGTGTCTGACGCCGAGTGGCGTGAGCAACTGATTACCACGCAGATTGCAAACCTGACTTGGTGGGAAGGTGTGGCGGCCGCGCTCTTCGCGTTAGGCGGGAAGGCGAAGGTTGCGAGGCTCTATGAGCATCCGTTCGTTCGCGCCATAGCGCTAGCGAAAGGTCGAAACCGGAACATCACGCAAACCTTGTGGGGCACGCTACAGCACCACACCATTGAAGAATCCAGTACGGTCAAGGCTAAGCTTCGGCTTTCACCCGCAGTGTTCGATAAGTCCTCGGACTCGATCTGGCAGTTCGCCGGAGATTGGGAAGAGTCGTGTGCTGACATCTTCGAAAAAGTAGAGGCTTACCAGGCAGGTGCCCCTGCAGTAGGCACTGTTCAACGCTACAGTTTCGTTACGTTTCACCAGTCTTACGGGTACGAAGATTTTGTTGAAGGTCTGCGTCCGGTGCTTAGTGGTGAAGCGGAGGCTGCTGAGATCCAATACGAAATTCGCTCGGGCGTTTTCAAAGATCTATGTCGCCGCGCCCGATCAGCGCCGGACCAGCGCTTTGCGATGGTTATCGACGAGATCAATCGAGGCAACATCAGCAAAATATTCGGCGAGTTGATCACATTGATCGAGCCGGATAAGCGCGAGGGTGAAGAGAATGCGATATCGGTGACGTTACCCTACTCAGGAGAGAGCTTCTCCGTACCGCCAAATGTCGACATCATCGGAACGATGAACACTGCGGACCGATCTCTTGCACTGCTGGATACCGCACTGCGCCGTCGTTTCGAGTTCGTGCCGGTGATGCCTGATGTACGCGATGTTCAAGGCGCGCCGCTTGCGGGCCTGCGTGTTAGCGCGGGCGAACAGGTGATCGACGTCCCCCGCATGCTTGATGCCATCAATCAGCGTGTCGAGGCGCTATACGATCGCGACCATTGCATAGGGCACGCGTACTTTACTTCGTTGGCCAAAGTGCCCGATGGTGACGAAAGGCTGATCGCCCTGCAGCAGATTTTCAGCACCCGATTACTTCCGTTGCTGGAAGAGTACTTCCTGGAGGATTGGCAGAAAATCCGCCTCGTTCTTGCCGACAACCAGAAGCCCGAGGTTTCGCAGTTCGTACGGGAAAGTGAGGATGGAGAAGGTGATCTGGCCCGCCTTTTCGGGAACGAGCATGGTCTGGACAGCTATGTCACCAAGCGTCGCTGTTTCGTGCAGGTTGCTTCGTTCTCCAATCCGAACGCTTATATCGGCATCTACCAGACGCTATCTGTTTGAGCACAGGAATGGCATTGAATGGCATCACCATCTATGAATTTGATGCGCTTACCGCCTCAGGTACAGTGGGGGCGGGCACCGATGGCCTGCATCAAGTCCCACCCAAGGTCTACGCCTGGCTTGAAAATCAGTGCCTTCGATCCTCTGAAGTGGAGGGGACGGCTTGGTTGCGGCTGACTCAACGTAAAGGGCGCCGTGTCGTACAAGTGACCAGCTTCGTCGGCGTCATTCGGACGGTGGATGGGTTTCAGATAGAAGTGTTGCCAAAAGTAGGTAAGGCGATAGGTGGCGGCGTCAACGAGACGCGTCAGCTACTGATTGAGATGCTCTGCTGCTTGCAAAGCTTCCGTCATATTCAAACCGACAGTGCCAGAATTTCTGCAGCGCGTATGCCGCTGCTGGAGGTCTTCATCACCGAGTTTCTGCGTGATGTCGAGCGAATCGTCAAAAGCGGGTTGCGCGGCGACTACTTAAGCCGGCAAGACAACCTATTCGCCTTGCGGGGCAAGCTGCTGATAGCGCCACATTTACGGAAAAATCTGTGCCGTGCTGACCGATTCTTTACCGAGCATGATGAGTTTTCGACGGATCGGCCGGAGAACCGGCTGTTACACACGGCTTTGCGCAAGGTCTTGATGCTGTCGACATCGCAGGCTAATCAGCAGCTGAATCGTGAACTGCAGTTCGTATTTGCTGGTGTACCCATATCAACACAACCCAGAGTCGACTTTCAGCGCGTACGTATTGACAGGGGAATGGGGTACTACGCTGGCGCCCTAGCTTGGGCCCGCCTTATTCTCGAAGAAGACTCGCCGCTGACCGGAACGGGAAAGCAGCGAGCACCCTCTTTGCTATTCCCCATGGAAGCGGTCTTCGAGGCGTTTGTCGCAAAGCATTTGGCTCGACAGTTGAAACGGCCACTTACCCTAAAGACGCAGGTTCGCAGCCATCACTTGGTAAGCCATCAAGAGCGCAGCTGGTTCCGTTTGAAGCCGGACCTCCTTGTGCATGAAGAGGGCTGTGACACCTTGGTGCTGGATACTAAATGGAAGCTCATAGACAGCCTTAAATCGACGGGAACACAGAAGTACGGCCTATCACAAGCAGATTTCTATCAACTGCAGGCGTATGGAAATAGCTATCTGGATGGCCAAGGCGATGTTGTCCTTGTGTACCCGAGAACAGCTGCGTTCTCGGCACCTCTACCCGTCTTCATATTTTCGAAGAACGAGAACCTTCGATTGTGGGTTCTGCCGTTCTGCCTGAAATCAAGAAAATTGTTTGTCGCGAACGAGGCCTCTTTTTTTTCCAAGTTCAAAGACAGCTGACTAACATTGAGCAATGTGCGGCACTTTCTTTGCGGGAAGGCAATGTCGCGACTGGCGTCGCTCCTACAGGGGCGTAGGCCGTCTGGCGCGGGTCCAGCAGGCCACGGGTTATCCGTTGTTTCTACAGGGGCGTGACGATCATGTGCTGTTCCTACGGCTCATACTGGGGCGGCGCTTTGCCTTAATCGAGGGTCAGCGGTGTTATGCCTTTGTGATCGAAAGTCCCCTGGTATTTGTTGACCGCAGCCACCAATTTCGGCATGCCTTCGGCTGAGGCGGGGTTCTCGCGTAGTTGCCCGCCGGCAGTGAGCATGTGGGTGATCAGCACATGCAGGGCGGCATCGGGCTCAGGGGCCAGTTTGCAGTGGGCGAACATGTACTGGACGTTGCTGTCGATCACATCGGCGAGGGCGGCGGCGTCGGCGGCCTGCAGCCGGGCGTCATGGAACGCAGGCAGGTTTTTCAGTACCTCGGCATGGATGCGGCCCATGGCGGTACGCAGCGGCTCGTCGGTTTGCCAGCGCTGGCCTTCGGCCAGTACCGGGGCGGGGGCGGATGCGGCGGCATGGTCGTGGCTGGGGCTGGCGGGCGCTGCGGTGCTTGCTCCAGGGGCGATGTCGGCGGCCGGGGCGTGACCATTGCCGGCGGTACAGGCGGTCACGGCAAAGGCCAGCGCAACGGCGGTGGCAGGGACATGGAGGAAGCGCATCTTCATGGTCGTGGCATCGGTTCAGGTGTGCCCCCAACCGTAGCAAGCAGCCATCGCCCTCGAAGTGACATGTATCAAGGTGGAGCGGGGCTGCCGTTCTTGTGACAGGCGGAAGGTTGTGACTGATGGTCCAAGGCCACCCGGTGCCGCTGCATAGGCGAGTTGGGCCGGGCGGTCGCGACTCATGGCCCGAGGCCACCCGGCGTCGCTCCTGCAGGGAGCGTGGGGCGTGGTTTGTGTCGCTGCAGCATGGCCTCCGGCACATGGGCTTGTGCACAAAGCTGGCTATGCTTGCCCGCACGCGAGGGGCCGGGGGAATCGGCTCCGCCACCCTTTACCAGGAGAGTTCTGTTGAAAAAGACGCTGTTGACCACCGCCACCTTGCTGGCCCTGGGGATCGCCGGTTCGGCGTCCGCCGGCCAGAACCACGCGTGCGTGGATGACGCATGCACGGTGCAGACCCTGTTTGCCGCCACCGAGGCCGGCAGTGCCACCGCAGGCGCCAGCATCGCCGCGCCGCGCATGGGCAACTGGGGCATCGACACGGCCGGCATGGACACCAGTGCCAAGCCGGGCGATGACTATTTCGCCTACGTCAACGGCAACTGGGCCAAGAACACCCCGATCCCGTCGGACAAGTCCAGCTTTGGCGCGTTCCTGGCGCTGCGCGACCTGTCCGAGGCGCGCGTGCACCAGCTGCTGGAAGGCTATGCGCTGGGCAACCCGGCCACCGATGGCGACAGCGCCAAGATCGCCGCGCTGTACCGTGGCTTCCTGGACGAGGCTGCCGCCGAAAAGGCCGGCGCTGAACCGCTGAAGCCGATGCTGGCCGAGATCCGCGCGGCCAAGGACAAGTCCGCCATCGCCGCACTGATGGGCCGCAGCAATGCCGGTTTCGGCGCCACGCTGTTCGGCCTTGGCGTTTCCGACGACCAGCGCGACCCGGAGCATTACACCCTGTATATGGGCCAGTCTGGCCTGGGCCTGGGCGACCGCCAGATGTATCTGGACGAGAAGTTCGCCCCGCAGCGCGCGCGCTATGTGGCCTATATCGAGCAGCTGCTGACCCTGGCCGGCTGGGACAAGCCGGCTGACGCGGCGGCCAAGATCATGGCGATGGAAACCGAGGTGGCCAAGGGCCACTGGACCCGCGCCGAGAGCCGTGACCGCGACAAGACCTACAACCGGTTGACCCGCGCCGAGCTGGCCGCGCAGGCGCCGCAGGTGGACTGGAATGTGCTGTTCGACGCTGCCGGCGTGGGCCAAGCCGAGAGCGTGGTGCTGCGCCAGAACACCGCCGTTCCGGCGCTGGCCAAGGTGTTTGCGGCCACCGACCTGGACACGCTCAAGGCGTGGCTGGCGTTCCACACCACCGATGACGCGGCCGGTCTGCTGTCGAAGAACTTCGTCGATGCCGAGTACGAGTTCCGCGCCAAGTTCCTGTCCGGCCAGCCGGAGCCCAAGCCGCGCTGGAAGAACGCGGTCAGCTACAGCGAAGGCATCATGGGCGAGGCCATCGGCCGCGATTTCGTCAAGCTGTACTTCCCGGCCGATGCCAAGGCCAAGATGGATGCGCTGGTTTCCAACGTGAAGCTGGCCATGGGCGCGCGCCTGGACACGCTGGCCTGGATGAGCCCGGCCACCAAGGCCGAGGCCCACGCCAAGCTCAAGGGCTTCGGCCTGAAGATCGGCCATCCGGAACAGTGGCGTGATTACAGCGCGCTGGAAGTGCGCAACGGCGACATCGTCGGCAACGCGCTGCGCGCCCGTGCCTTCGAGTGGGATTACCGCCGCGCCCGCCTGGGCCAGAAGGTCGACAAGAACGAGTGGGGCATGACCCCGCAGACGGTCAACGCCTACTACAACTCGGTCAAGAACGAGATCGTGTTCCCGGCCGCGATCCTGCAGCCGCCGTTCTTCGATCCATCCGCCGACCCGGCGGTGAACTACGGTGGCATCGGCGGCGTGATCGGCCACGAGATCATCCACGGTTTCGACGACCAGGGCCGCAAGTCCGACGGGGCCGGCGTGCTGCGTGACTGGTGGACCGCCGAAGACGCGGCCAAGTTCGAGGCGCAGGCCGCCAAGCTTGGCGCGCAGTACGAGGCGTTCGAGTTCCCGCAGCTGCCGGGCATGAAGATCAACGCCCGCGTGGCGATGGGCGAGAACATCGGCGATCTGGGGGGCCTGACCATCGCGCTGGAAGCCTACCGCCGCTCGCTGGACGGCAAGCCGGCGCCGGTGATTGACGGCTTCACCGGCGAGCAGCGCTTCTTCATGGGCTGGGCGCAGGTATGGCGCACGCTGTGGCGCGACGACGCGCTGCGCCAGCAGCTGGTCAACGGCACGCACTCGCCGGGCCACATCCGCGCCTTCGCCCCGCTGCGCAACATCGATGCGTGGTACGACGCGTTCAACGTGAAGGCCGGCGACAAGCAGTACATCGCCCCGGAAGACCGCGTGCGCATCTGGTAATCGACAGGTGTGAGTGTTGCAACAGCAAGGGCCCTTCGGGGCCCTTGCTGTTGGTGGCCCCACTTTAGATGGTCAGCGCGTGCAGGCGCGCAGCCCGGCGTCTTCACCCCGGTTTTCCCGCGCGCAGGCCAGTGTGGGCCTCCCATCAACACACGGAGCATCGGTGCGGCTTCGGCCGCCAGGATGAAAGAACCGCTATGAGCAAGATTGCACCCCGGGTACATACCGACCAGGCCACCATCGAGCGCCTGAAGGATCTGCAGGCCGCGCTGGATGCGGAGCTGGTGGTGGAGCTGCACCTGCGCGGGGGCGCGACACTGACCGGGACCGTAGTCGAGCGCCCGTCGATACTGCAATTCCTGGATGAAGGCGGCAATGAAGGCACCAACGGCGTGCTGCCGCTGGATACCGGCGGAAAAAGCGTGCAGCGGGTCTGGCTGGACGAGGTGGAGCATTTCCAGCGGCTGGGGACGTGCTGATCGCCCCGCGCTTTCTTCCCATGGCGTGCCGGTGGATGCCTGCCGTCGGGCCCGGTTGCACGGCGATGGCGGAACGGCAGCTGCAGCGAAGCGGGACCGGTCCGTTTGCTGAATCCGCATACATCAATGTCAGGCGGGCATGAGCGCGACGGCTTCGGCAAAGGCACGGCATTAACCCCGGCGGTGCGAGGCTGCACCCGGAGCGTTCCTGCTCCATCCGAGGAGAATCCAATGAACCGGGCGAAAACGAGTCGATGGCTGTTGTTGGCGTTGTTGCCGCTGGGCGTCAGCACCGCCTTTGCCGGCGAGGACAAGAATCCGCCGACGGAACATGACAAGACCCACGCGGAATCGCATCAGCCGGGCAGTGATACTTGGATCACCACCAAGGTGAAGGCCGACCTGTTGGCGACGGAAAACGTGCCGGGGTTGGAGATCACGGTCGAAACGGTCAACGGCACGGTGATGCTCAGCGGCACGGTGAACCACCAGAGCGAGAAGGATCGCGCCATTGCGGTGGCACGCGGCATCAAGGGCGTCAAACAGGTCGATGCCGACAAGCTGCGCGTAGTGGCCAAACCGGAACGCTAGCAGGCGCGGAACATCCAATGACAGCAGCGGCCGCGATGCCGCTGTTGCCAGCGTCACCCAAAACGGCACTGCATCTGCAGTGCCGTTTTCTGTTTCACGCGCCCGGCTCAGCCCTTGCGGCGCAGCCAGAAGTAGATCGGCAGGCCGGCGATGACCAGCACGCCGCCCCAAGCCAGCGCCTCGCTCCCGACGCCGACGATGGCGTAGAGGAAGCGCCCTGCGTCTGTTTTCCAGGATAGCCGCTGTTGGCCGTTGTGTTGTCGGAACTGGCTGCGATCCACTGGACGTGCGGCACACCCGTCTTGATTTTCTGGGCGCAGGGGGGATAACTGCAAAACCGACAAAGTCAGGGAGTATGACTATGGCTGTTTACACAGGACGTGGATCACGTGTTCTGGCGGCGCTGTTGTTGACGATTTCATGTTCCACCGATGTTTCTGCGCAATCTTCTGCTCCGGGGATATTTGCGGGTAATTGGTCGTACGCGAAAACCTGCGGCTCCGGTCACTATGTAAACCTGACCCTCAATCAGCGTGGCGGACACGTTTCCGGGGAATGGAGCGCAGGCACGGATATCCGCGGTGGCGATGGCCAGTTGGAGGGGCAGATCCGTGGAGGCCGTCTTTACGTGCGCTACTGCAGCACCGGCGGAGAAGAGGGCTACGAGGTATGCCCGCGGTTTGGCGGCGACGAGGATTACTTCGAGCTCGAAGGTGGCGTGTTGAAACGCTTTGTGAAGTACGGAACGGCTTACAGGCAGGATATTTCTCTGCATTCGTATGCTCCCGGAGAGCCCGTGCGATTGGATAACGACGGGTGCGATGACGCGGGGAATGAGCGATGAGTGCCCTGACGGATCAGGAGCTGCGCGCGACTCTCTACTTCGCGGTAGGGGTGACATCCGAAAGTGGATATTCAGCATTTCGGCTGGTAGTGGCCGGCGACAACCCCCGAACACCCGCTATCGAGCCTGCTGACAACAGCGGCTACACCATCGGCACTATTCAGACCGACCTGGGACAGCACTACCAGCCGGGCCTTGCTGGTGGCGAAAACGTTCCTAGGGATCTTGTCGAGGCGTACTAGGGTTGGGCGCGCGCAAATCGACCGGGTGATTTGCTCGATCAAGCCCGCGCGGATCAGACCATTGCTGATCTTGGGCGCAATGGAAGAACGATCAGAAATCAGGCGGGCAGGGCGCTGGATGCCAGGTAGGGAGACCTGGATGATCCGGCGCAGCTTCGGGCAAGTGTTTCAGCGCTGCAGGCCATGCAGACGCCGGTGGAAGAGTCGGATGCCAGATTGTTGGTCGCCAATGAAGCCCTTGGTCGAGAAGCCGTGCTGGAGCGACATCGGCATCTAGCGCAAGCTCAGGGCCAGTCTTCCGGACAGACAATGTCGATGTGATCTGGGTGGGTTGTCTTTTGGGCTTTGCAAAAGCCCATCGCCGTTGCCGGAAGTAGAACGGCAGGCCGGCGATGGATCAGCACGCCCCCGCTGCAGCGCTTCGCTGCCGCCGATGGTGGTCACGGCGTCGGTCCGGTCCCCAAGGGGAAAGTGGCAGCACATCGCGTCAGTTGGTCTCAATATTTGCGATGTCGTGCCGATAGCCTGACGGAGCTGTTTCGTCCGCGCGTGTATGGCTGGCGGGACGCTGTGGCGACGTGTTGCCGTGCCCTTGCCGCGCGCGGCTGTTTCCGGTGGTGGACCGTCTATATCGAGTCCGCCACCGGTCGTGTGGTTGAACAGTTCTATGGAGAGCGCTGTATGTTGCCGTTGGCATTGATTCCCTGGCTGGCTGGAAGCACTGGAGTATTGGGGGCCGCGGCTGCCGCGTACCTGTTCAAGAAGGACGACAAAACGCTGCCGGCAGTGATTCCGGGAGTGGCGCCGGTGGAGATGCCGCGCTGGGGCCGGTTCGATGATTTTTCGCTGCTTCTGGCCTCGGCGGTGTTCCTGATCGACGGCAAGCTCAGTGACGAGGAAGCCCGTTACCTGGAGGAGCTGCGTCGGCGCTCGCCGGAGGAATCCTGGCGCAAGGTGGCGACCGCGCTGGAGGAGCCCAACCTGTTCGCGGTGCTGGGGCGCTGGTACAAGGCGCTGGACCAGGAAGAAAAGGAGCAGGCCGAGACGCTGCTGTCGGAGCTGGTACGGGTCGACAACCAGGTCGCGGAGGAGGAAGTCGCTTTCCTGGTGCAGTTCTCGCAGATCGTGGATGGCAACGAGCCGCTGGTGCTGTACGTGTCGCGGCCGATGCAGGGTGGCAGTCCGGATCACGGCCTGTTCAAGTACATCGCCAAGCCGGAGTTCCTGGCCGATTTCCCGCGCTCCGAGTGCGTGTATCGCGAGGGTGAGGTCTATATCGAGCACCCGTTCCTGGATCAGGCACTGGAGCGCTTCTCGGCCGACGACTTCCAGGTGGCCCAGGAGGCGATGTACGAGGGGCTTATCGGGCTGATGAAGGATCTGGGGGCGAAGAAGATCGTCCTGTCCGACTATGTCGAAGAAAAAGGCGCATCCGGCAGCCATGTCGGTGGCGGGGTGAACGTGACCGCCGGGGCAGGGCCGGCCAAGATCGGGGTGGGCGGAAAGGCCGGTTACGACGTCAGCGCGGATGATCTGATGCGCGAGAAGCAGGATCTGGTGGTGACGTTCGAAGGCTCCAAGCCGCGGATCATCGACCGCGTGCTGCAGCGGCGCTGGCATGCCCGGCTGATGAAGAAGTACGCGGCCAACAAGCAGTACCGGGTCATCATCGACGGTCGTTTCGGCGACAACCGGATCAAGACCTTCTCCCACCAGATGAAGTCGGTGGATGCACGCAAGCTGGCCAAGGCGATCAATGCCGCTGCCAAGCTGGACAAGAAGATGGTCAAGGTGGGTGTGGACCTGAAGGTCAAATCGAGCAATTCCAGCGTCTACACGGTGGAAAAGCTGATCAAGATCGACTTCCACTGACCCCGATTGCGTTGCCTGGACAAACAAAAACGGCACTGCAGATGCAGTGCCGTTTTCTGTTGCGGATCGGGCTCAGCCCTTGCGGCGCAGTCCGTAATAGATCGGCAGGCCGGCGATGATCAGCACGCCGCCCCAGGCCAGCGCCTCGCTGCCGACGCCGACGATGGCGTAGAGGCTGAAGGCCAGCGCGCCGGCGGCGGCGATCCGCGAGGCGATGCCGGTGCCGCGCCACAGCCAGGCGGCCGAACCGGCCAGATAGGGCAGCAGGGTGGCGGCGGTGGACAGCAGCACCGAGAACTTGAACAGGTCCACCAGCGAGCGGTTGTAGTTGCAGATCACCAGCACGGTGGCCAGCAGGCAGCTGATGATGACGCCGAAGGCCGGTGCGCCGCGGCGGTTCTCGCGGGCGAAGGCGCGCGGCAGCACGCCGTCGCGGGCGGCGGCCATCGGCAGCTGGGCCGAGAGCAGGGTCCAGCCGTTGAGCGCACCGACGCAGGAGATGGCCATCACCACGGCCAGCAACATGCCGGCGGTCGGGCCCCACAGCGCGGCGGCGGCATCGGCCATCGGCGCGCCGGAGTGGGCCAGCACATCGGCCGGCAGCAGGCCGATCACGGTGGTGCAGGCCAGCACGGTGGCGATACCGGCGATGGCGGTGCCGGCCACGGTGGCTCGGGCTACGGTGCGCGGGGCGTCATCGACCGAGTCGGCCGGCACGGTGGCCGCTTCCAGGCCGATCATCGCCCACAGGGTCAGGGCGACGGTGGCACCGGCCACGGCGCCCAGCGACTGCCCGCTGGGGTTGAACGGCACGTAATGGCCGGTGTCGACAAACCACAGCGCCACAAGCCCGAACAGCAGCAGCGGCACCACTTTCAGCACGGTGGTCAGCAGCTGCAGGCGGCCGGCCTCGCGCACGCCCAGCAGGTTGACCCCGGCGCACAGCCACAGCGCGACCAGCCCGCAGGCTGCCGCCCGGACCGGGGTGGCGGTCAGGGCGGGGAAGATGGCGCCGACGCTGCCGGCGAAGGCCACGGCGATGGCGGCGATGGCGCACCACATCGAGATCCAGTAGCTCCAGGCCACCATGAAGCCGGGCAGCTCGCCGAAGGCGTTGCGGGCGAACACGTAGGGGCCGCCGGTCTGCGGCCAGCGTTTGGCCAGCCGGGCGAAGGTGACGGCCAGCAGCAGCGCGCCGCACAGGGTGATGGCCCAGCCGATCAGGGTGGCGGCGCCATACGGGGCCAGGGTGGCGGGCAGCAGGAAGGTGCCCGAGCCGATCATGCTACCGACCACCAGCGCGGTGGCGGACCAGAAGCCCAGGGGGCGGCGAGAGTTAGTCATAGGAATACGGCAACGGCATGGGCCACGCCGGCGCAGCCAGGGGCGGCGGACGGGCGGGAGAAGAAGGAGCGGCGGCCGCCAGGGCCGGAACGCGGAGGGGGCGAAGTATGACGGTTCAGCGCCCGGGCCGCGACGGCCCGGCCCGCCGTGACCTTTGGCCCTTTCCTGCGGAGCGTTCTGGATCGACGCTGGCCACCTTGTCCACCGTATGGATACCCCCGATGAACTTCCGCCCTCTGGCGTATGCCGTCTCACTGTCGCTGGCCACCGCGCTGACGGCGTGCTCGCCGTCTTCGCCGCCGGCCGCTGGCGATGCCACCACCCAGGCGCCGCAGGCCGACAAGGCCGCGCAGCTGAACCAGCTGTATGCCGACTACTGGGAAGGCGTGCTCAAGCTGAACCCGCTGCAGGCGACCTTCCAGGGCGACAACCGCTACAACGACCAGCTGCCGAACTTCGCCTCGGCCGAGTTCCGCCAGCAGAGTCATGATTTCAGCACCGAGTGGCTGGGCAAGGTGGAGAAGCTCGGCGATGCCGGGCTGTCCGGGCAGGACCTGCTCAGCTACCGGATCTTCGTCGAGGAGCAGAAGCAGTCGCTGGAAGGGGAGAAGTTCCCGACCTGGATGATGCCGGTCAACCAGATGGGCTCGACCGTGAGCTATGCGGTGATGCTGGGTTCGGGCCAAGTGGCACAGCCGTTCAAGACGGTGAAGGACTACGACAACTGGCTGGCGCGTGCCGGCCGCATCCCGCTGGTGCTGGAGACCGAAATCGGCAACATGCGCGAGGGCATGAAGGCCGGCGTGGTGCAGCCGCGCGTGCTGATGGAAAAGGTGGTGCCGCAGTTCGACGAGATCCTCACCGCCAAGCCCGAGGACAGCCAGTTCTGGGGGCCGATCAAGGCCATGCCGGCTGATTTCCCGCAGGCCGACAAGGACCGCCTGACCGCGGCCTACCGCACGCTGATCGCCGATCAGCTGATGCCGGCGATCAAAAAGCAGCGTGACTTCATCGCCAACGAGTACCTGCCGGCGACCCGCGACACCGTGGGCCTGGATGCACTGCCCGAGGGCAAGGCGTGGTACGCCTTCAACGCCAAGGAGAGCACCACCACCGCACAGACGCCGGAGCAGATCCACGCCATCGGCCTGGCCGAAGTGGCGCGCATCCATGCCGAGATCAACCAGGTGATGGCGCAGGTGGGCTTCAAGGGCTCGCTGCAGGACTTCTTCAAGTTCATGCAGAACGACAAGCAGTTCGAGTTCAAGTCCGAGCAGGCGCTGCTGGAGCACTACCGCGGGCTGGAAGCCAAGGTCAACGCCAACGTCGGCAAGCTGTTCTCGCTCACGCCCAAGGCCGGCTTCGAGATCCGTCCGGTGGAAGCGTTCCGCGCCAAGTCGGCGGCCGGTGGGTCGTACATGACGCCGAGCGAGGACGGTACCCGTCCGGGCATCTTCTACGTCAATACCTATGACCTGCCCACGCGCAAGACCTGGGACGCCGAGGACCTGTTCCTGCACGAGGCCATTCCCGGCCACCACTTCCAGCTGGCGTTGCAGCAGGAACTGAAGGACGTGCCGGCGTTCCGCCGCTTCGGCGGCGAGACCGCCTTCATCGAGGGCTGGGGCCTGTATGCCGAAAGCCTGGGCAAGGATCTGGGCGTATATACCGATCCGTACAGCTACTTCGGCCGCCTGCAGGGCGAGCTGTGGCGCGCGGTGCGGCTGGTGGTCGATACCGGCCTGCATTCGAAGAACTGGAGCCGCCAGCAGGTGCTGGACTACATGTTCGCCAACTCCTCGGTCAGCGAGCCGGACGCCATTGCCGAAGCCGAGCGCTACATCGCCTGGCCGGGCCAGGCGCTGGCCTACAAGACCGGCGAACTGAAGATCCAGGAGCTGCGCAAACGTGCCGAGCAGAAGCTGGGCGACAAGTTCGACATCCGCCAGTTCCATGCCGAAGTGCTGAAGGACGGCTCGGTGCCGCTGGATGTGCTGGACGAGAAGATCAATACGTGGATTGCTGAAAAGTCCAAGTAATCTGCGGTGGAGTGACCTGGCAAGGGCATCGCCAATGCGGTGCCCTTGCCGTTTGTGGCGCACCGGCACGCGCGGCGACGGAGTGTTCCAGTCACGCCGGCGCCGATGGCATCGCGCCATGGCACAGTGCTGCGCTGTTTCCCCTTCCCCTGTGAGGGTGCGTACCGGTCGTTGCCGGATGCGTGCCCCTGTTACCGATGATGACCCTGATTGTTTCCCTGATCCTGCCGTTGATGGCGCTGTGGCTGTGGTGGCCCGTGCACTTCCTGTCCCAGCGCCAGCGGCGCTGGCATATCGGCCCCAGCCTGGCCCTGGCGCTGCTGGGGCTGGCGTTTGCCATGCTGTGGCGGCTGGATGTGTTCGCCTACGCGGTGGAGGCATGGATCCAGCTGGTGTTCGGCTGGGTGCTGGTGATGTTCATCCTGCTGCTGGTGTTCCTGCTGCTGCGCGAGGCCGGCTGGCTGCTGACGCGGCTGTTCCCACGCCAGGGTGCGCTGGCCACGCTGTGGCATGGGCGTGGGCTGAACCAGGGTGCGGCGGCGGTGATCGTGCTGCTGGCGACACTGGGCATCGGCAATGGATTGAAGCCGCCGGCGGTGCAGGAGCGCGAACTGGTGGTGCCGAACCTGCCGGTGGAGATGGACGGGCTGCGGGTGGCGGTGCTGGCCGATCTGCATATCAGCCCGGTCAAGCGCAGCTGGCGCACCGAGCGCATCGTGGCGGCGACGCTGGCGGTCAAGCCCGACCTGATCGTGCTGCCCGGTGACATGGTCGATGGCGGAGTGGAGGACACCGCGCCATTTGTCACCGCGCTGGCCGATCTGCAGGCGCCCTATGGCGTGTGGCTGGCGCCGGGCAACCACGAGTACTACCACGGCTATGCGCGCTGGATGGCGCACTTCCGGCAGATGGGCCTGGGCGTGCTGGAGAACCAGACCGCGACGCTGGACATCCATGGCCGGACGCTGGCGCTGTCGGGCGTGGGGGATCTGGCCGCGCTGCGGGCCTCGCCCTACATGCACGGTGGATTGGCGCCGGATCTGCCGGCGGTGGTGGCCGCGGCCCGTGGCAGTGATGTGCACGTGCTGTTGGCCCACCAGCCCAAGCAGGCGCGCGCCGCGGCGGCAACCGGCGCGGTGGATCTGCAGATCTCCGGACATACCCACGGCGGCCACATGCCCGGCTTCGATCGCTGGGTCGTGGCACCGTTCAACCACGGCTACGTGCGTGGCGAGTACCGGGTGCAGGACATGAGCCTGTTCGTCAGCAGCGGCGCGGGGCAGTGGGACGGTTTCAGTGCGCGGCTGGGCGTGCCGTCGCGGATCGAGGTGCTGGTGCTGCGGCGCGCGGCGCAGGCTCGCGCGCACTAAGCCAGGCGCTGGGACTGCCGTCAGCTGTCGCTGGTGTTGTCCGGGTCCATGCGGTCGGGCATCAGTTTCGGAATCGTGCTGACCACCGCCAGCGCCGCCACGGTGGTGGCCACGGCCACCATCTGCATGCCCATGCCGGCGGCCATGCCGATGGCGGCGGTCATCCAGATGCCGGCGGCGGTGGTCAGGCCCTGAACGCGTTCTTCCTTGTCCAGCTTGAGGATGGCGCCGGCGCCGAGAAAGCCGATGCCCGAGACGATGCCCTGCATCACCCGGGTGACATCGCCGGTGGAAGCGCCGGCCTGCAGCGGCGCCAGCACAAACAGCGCCGAACCCAGGCTGACCAGGATATGGGTCTTCAGCCCGGCCGCACGGCCCTTGCTTTCACGCTCCAGCCCGAGCGCGCCGCCGAGCACGATGGCGGTGAGCAGCCGCGAGACGATGACCGTCAACGTGCCCAGGTCCGGAATGGCGAATTCGGCGCCCAGTGCCTGGCCGATCTGTGAAGCGATACCCATCTGCGTGTTCCTGCCGGAAGTGCCGGCCGCGATGGTGCCATGGTCGCCGCGAAGAGGGTTTCATCACGGCGCCGGCGTGGCGCCCGCCGGGGATAGTGTTGCCAACGAATCGAATCGAATCGAATCGGTGCGGGCCAGTGCCGGTTGGCGGGCCGTCTTGTTCGGCAAAACTCGGTGGTTCTGTTGCCGGGAAACGGCCCGAAGGGGCCGTTTCCCGTCGTATCACAGCCGGTTCAGAGCGTGATCTGCTGGAAATTCTCGACCCGGGTGTGGCCGTGGGTGGCGTCGCCGGTGCGCGGCATCGGGTAGTCGGACAGGCGGTCCAGCAGCACGGTCTGCAGACCGGCCTCGCGGGCGGCGTCCAGTTCCTCGACGATATCCGACAGGAACAGGATGTCCTTCGGTTCAATGCCGATCGCCTCGGCGATACGGGCATAGCTGGCGGTTTCGCGCTTGCCGCCGATCTCGGTGTCGAAATTGCCGGAGAACAGGCCGTTGAGGTCGCCGGCATCGGAGAAGCCGAAGAACAGTTTCTGTGCCGGCACCGAGCCGGAGGAATAGACGTACAGCGGCAGCCCGGCAGCCTGCCAGCCGCGCAGCACCGCGGCCACTTCCGGATACAGATGCGCGGTGTAGTCGCCGTTGCGGTAGCCGACCTCCCAGATCATGCCCTGCAGCGCCTTGAGCGCGGTGTGCTTGCGGTCCTGGTCGATCCAGCCCTGCAGGGTTTCGACGATCACTTCGTCCTGGCAGGCGCCGGCGGCGATTTCGGTGGCCACCGCGTCGAGCCAGCGACGCACATCCGGCTGCTGGCCGTGTTCGCGGACGAAGCCGGGCAGGGCGGCGCGGGCGTAGGGGAACAGCACTTCCTTGACGAAGGAGATGCTCGAGGTGGTGCCCTCGATATCAGTGAGGATGGCGCGTGGCTGGGACATGCGGAAAGTCTTCAAGGCAGAGGCGGCGGCCACGCGGCGGTGGCCGCGCGGGATCAGGCGGCGCTGGGTTCGTAACGCGGGAAGCGCTGGGCGATGTCGGTGCCGGTGAAATGGCCGACCCAGCCGTCCGGTTCGGTGAAGAAGCGGATCGCGGCGAAGCTGGGCTCCTCGCCCATATCGAACCAGTGGGTGACGCCGTCCGGAACCGAGATCAGATCGTCCTTGACACACTCCACCTCGTAGACCTTGTCACCCACGTGCAGGGTGAACAGGCCCGAGCCGGCGACGAAGAAACGCACTTCGTCTTCCTTGTGGTAGTGCTCATCAAGGAACTTGGCACGGATCTCGGCGCGGTTGGGGTTGTCCGGCGCGATCGAGGCCACGTCCACGCTCTTGAAGCCGTGCGCGGCGACCAGACGGTCGATGTCCTCGCGGTAGGCGGCAAACACTTCCTCCTGGCTGGCGCCCGGGGTGACCGGGTGTTTGGCCTGCCAGCGTTCGAAGGTGACACCGATTTTTTCCAGTTCGGCGGCGATGACCGCGCCGTCGCGGCTGTCCAGCAGCGGGGTGTCCGGGGCGGTGTCGTTGAAAATGCGCAGTCGGCTCATGGCGATGGACTCGACGGGGGGAGGGGGAGCGTAGCAGGCACGTGCCGGTGCGGCGGTGTGCCGTGCGGAAGAGATCAGGCGTTGCCGCGCAGTTTGCGCAGCTCCAGTTCGCAGTGCAGAAGGAACTCGAAGGCTTCCAGATGGCGGCGTGCTTCGGCCATATCGCGGCCCCACGCATACAGGCCGTGGCCGTCGATCAGGTAGCCCCACATCGGCCCCTTGTCGAGTTCGGCTTCCACCTGCGCGGCCAGCACGTCCATGTCCTGGGTGTTGGGGAACACCTTCAGGTCGACCGTGGTTTCGTGGGTGGAATTGCCGTGCAGCGCCTTGAGCAGCTCGTAGCCGTCCAGACGGATATGGCCTTGAGGGGCGAACAGGCGCGAGGCGATGGTCTGCACCGGCGAGTGGGTATGCAGCACGCAGCCCACGTCCGCGAAACGGGCGTAGAGCTGGGTGTGCAGCAGGGTCTCGGCCGAGGGCCGCAGCGGCCGGCCGACGGCCTTGCCGGCGAAGTCCACGACCATGATGTCGCTTTCGATCAGACGGCCCTTGTCCTTGCCGGACACGGTGATGGCCGCGTGCTGGTCATCGAGCCGGTGCGAGAAGTTGCTGCTGGTGGCGGGCGTCCAGCCGGCCTGGGCCAGTTCGCGGATGTTGTCGATCAGCAGCTGGGCCAGTTCACTCAGCCGCTGGGTGTCGTAGGGGGCGGAAGGCGCGTTCATGGCCGGCATTCTAGCAACTGCCGGAGCAATCCATGCTTTTATCCGGATGGAACGTATGGGTTTTTCCGGCGCGGGTGCGCAGGCTCAGGCAAGCGGCTGTGCGTCATGCAGGAACGGCAGGCCAGCCATTCTCGCGGCAACGCCGCCGAAGGGGGCACGCATGGATGGGCGCCATGAAAAAGCCCGGGCGCTGGCGCACCCGGGCGGTATCCATGGCACGGCAGTGACCAGATCAGCCGCCCTTGCCGGTGTTCTCGGCGTGGAGCTTGCTGTGACGGATGCCGTAGAGGAAATAGATGAGGAAACCGGCGGCGGTCCACACGCCCATCAGCATCCAGTTGTGGGCGGTCATGGCGGTGAGCAGGGCGATGCAGCTGATCACGCCCAGGCTGCATACCAGCCATGCCATCGGGATACGGAACGGGCGCGGCAGGTCCGGCTGGGTGCGGCGCAGGACCAGCACGCCGGCGCAGACCGCGGCGAAGGCGATCAGTGTGCCCATCGAGGTCAGCTCGCCGAGGATGTCCAGCGGGAACAGCGCCGCCAGCAGGGCGATGCCGATACCGGTGATGACGGTGTTGATGTGCGGGGTGCGGTACTTGGGGTGGATCCGGGTGAACACCGGCGGCAGCAGGCCGTCGCGGCCCATGATCATGAAGATGCGCGGCTGGCCGATCACCATCACCAGCACCACCGAGGCCAAACCGATCAGCGCGCCGACCTCGACGATGATGCGCAGCCAGCTCAGCTGCGGATGCGCGGCCACTGCGGTCACCACCGGCTCGGCGGTGCCCAGCAGCGTGTACGGCACCAGTCCGGTCATCACCGCGGCCATGGCTATGTACAGCACGGTGCACACCACCAGCGACAGCAGCATGCCGATGGGCATGTCGCGCTGCGGCCGGTGCGATTCCTGCGCGGCCACCGAGACGGCCTCGAAGCCGATGTAGGCGAAGAACACCATCGCCGCGCCGCGCAGCACGCCCTCGAAACCATACTTGCCCGGGCCCTCGTTGGCGGGAATGAACGGGGTCCAGTTGGAGGTGTCCACGTATTTCCAGCCGGCGAAGATCACCAGCAGGATCAGGCCGGTCTTGAGGATGACCATGCCCATGTTCATGGCCGAGGATTTGCGGATGCCGACGTAGCACAGCCAGGTCAGCAACAGCACCAGCACGGCGGCCGGGAGGTTGGCGATGGCACCGGTGGGCTTGAGTTGCGCGTCCAGCGGGGCGTTGACCAGCGCGGCCGGCAGGTGGATGTCGAAATGGCTGAGAAAGCTGAGGAAATAGCCGGTCCAGCTGACGGCCACCGCTGAGGCGGAGACGCCGTATTCCAGTACCAGCATCCAGCCGATGAACCAGGCCGACAGCTCGCCGAAAGTCGCGTAGGTATAGGTGTAGGCGCTGCCGGAGACCGGCACCATCGAGGCGAACTCGGCGTAGGCCAGGGCGCAGAACGCGCAGCAGATGGCCGCCAGCAGGAAGGACAGCATGATTGCCGGGCCGGCATGGTTGGCCGCGGCGGTACCGGTGATGACGAAAATGCCGCCGCCGATCACCGCGCCGATGCCCAGTGCGGTCAGACCCCACGGGCCCAGGGTGCGGCGCAGGCTCAGGCCTTCGGCCTCCTTGTGTGCGGCGTGCGGATGCTTGGTGGCCCACAGTTGCTTGAACATGGTTCGGGTCTTCGCTGGTCGGTGCGCGGTGGCCGCGCAAGAAAGCCGGCGCACAGCGCGCCGGTCGTCAGTGGGAAATCAGGCGCGCTTGTTGAGCTTGCTGTGGCGCATGCCGTAGCCCAGGTAGATGGCCACGCCCAGCACGTTCCACAGCACGAACACCAGCCAGTGCGCGGCGAAGGCCATGGCGAACAGGCCCAGGCAGATCAGCGCGCCGGCCGGAGCGATGAACCACACCGCCGGCACGCGGAACGAGCGCGGCATATCCGGTTTGGTCCGGCGCAGCACCAGAATGCCGATGCACACCGTGGCGAACGCCAGCAGGGTGCCCATCGCCACCAGTTCGCCGAGCACGCTCAGCGGCACCAGTCCGGCCAGCGCGGCAGCGATGACGCCGACGATCACCGTGCTCAGGTGCGGGGTGCGGTACTTCGCATGGACCTTGCCGAAGATCGACGGCAGCAGGCCGTCGCGGGAGATGGTGTAGGCCACGCGGGTCTGGCCCATCATCATCACCAGGATCACCGAGGACAGGCCGGCGATGGCGCCGATCTCGACCCAGGTCTTGAGCCAGGTCAGCTTGGCGTAGGTTTCCAGCGCGGTGACCACCGGCTTGTCGGTGCCCAGCTGGGTGTATGGCAACAGGCCGGTCAGCACCGCGCAGACGATGATGTAGATCACCGTGCACACCGCCAGCGAGCCGAGCAGGCCGATCGGCATGTTGCGCTGCGGATCACGGGTTTCGCCGGCGGCGGTGGAGACCGCGTCGAAGCCGATGTAGGCGAAGAACACGATCGAGGCGGCGCGGAACACGCCGGTCCAGCCGAACTCGCCGAAAGTGCCGGTGTTTTCGGGAATGAACGGGGTCCAGTTGGCCGGGTCCACGTACATCGCGCCGAAGCCGACGAACAGGCAGATCACGGTGACCTTGATCGCCACGATGATCGCGTTGACGAAGGTGGACTGGGTGACACCCACGTACAGCAGGCCGGCGATCGCCGCCACGATCAGCACCGCCGGCAGGTTGAACAGCTTGCCGGAGGCGATGAACTGGCCGTCTTCCCAGACCACGGGCGCCGCGGTCAGTGCATCGGGGAAAGGCAGGTTCAAGGTGGTGGTGAGGAAGCTGATCATGTACGCCGACCAGCCCACCGCCACCGAGGCCGAGGCGAACAGGTACTCCAGCACCAGGCACCAGCCGATGAACCAGGCCATGCCTTCGCCCAGGGTGGCGTAGGAATAGGAATAGGCGCTGCCGGACACCGGGATCATCGCGGCGAACTCGGCGTAGCACAGGCCGGCGAAGGCGCAGGCCAGCCCGGCCAGCACGAAGGACAGCATGATTGCCGGACCGGCATGGTTGGCCGCGGCCTGGCCGGTGACGACAAAGATGCCGGCGCCGATCACCGCGCCCATGCCCAGCAGGATCAGGTGCCGGGCGGTGAGGGTGCGCTTGAGTGTGGCTTCGCCTTGCAGGCTGCCTTCGACCGGTTCCCCGGCATCGACATGTGCGGCCGGTTCGACCGGCTTGACCCTCAACAGTGTTTTCAGCATTCCGCGTAATTCCCGAGCGATGTGTTGGCCCGAACACCACAGGTGACGGGGCCGTTGTGTTGTGTCTCAAACTGAATGACAGGCAACCGCACTACCTTGCCAAACGCCGCCAGACTCGACAAGCGCAGGTGCAACATGGATGGCGATAATGACCGCCGGAGTGAAACGTCTGGATGTGCTTGCAGTCATGCATGAGCAGGATCAACGGTTGCGGGGGGCGTTGGAAGACTATGCGCGGCGCTGGCCGGAGCAGGCGGCCCTCGCGCGTGAATTTGTGGCCCTGCTCGACGCCGGTGGAGTGGACCCGTTCACCCGCCAGCGTCTGGCCGGTCACTTCACCGGCAGCGCGTGGCTGGTCAGTGGCGATGGCCGGCGCGTGCTGTTGACCCATCACCGCAAGCTGCGGCGCTGGCTGCAACCGGGCGGTCATGCCGAGGGCGACCATGACCTGGCGGCGGTGGCGCTGCGCGAGGCGCAGGAGGAGTCGGGGGTGGCCGGGCTGGTGTTGGCCTCGACGGAAATCCATGACCTGGACCGGCACTGGATTCCCGCGCGCGGCGATGTGCCCGGGCATTGGCATTACGACGTGCGCTATGTGGTGATGGCGGGTGGTTCGGAGGAATTCCTGGTCAGTGAGGAGTCGCTGGCGCTGGCGTGGCGCCCGGTGGTCGAGATCGCCGAAGCGGATGACGAATCGATGCGGCGCATGGCGCAGCGGTGGGGGGGGGGGGGGGGGGGGGGGGGCGGCCCCGGCCGACGGGTGATACTGGGGCTGCCCGGGCCTCTGGCGCCGTCGGTATGGCGGCCGGAATGCGCGCGGCGGCGGTTGCCGCCACCGCGGAGCCGGCCATCGCCTCAGTACAGGATGCGGGTGCGCAGCGTGCCCGGGATCGCGGCCAGGTCCTCGCGGATCGCCGCAGCCTGTTCCTCGGTCGCGCTGATGTCGATCACCACGTAGCCGACCTTGGGGTCGGTACGCAGGAACTGGCCGTCAATGTTGAGGTTGTGGCGCGAAAAGATCTCGTTGATCTTGGACAGCACCCCGGGCACGTTGCGGTGGATGTGCAGCAGACGCAGGCTCTGCTCGTGCTCGGGCAGGGTCACTTCCGGGAAGTTGACCGCCGAAAGGGTGGAGCCGTTGTCGCTGTAGCGCACCAGTTTGGCGGCCACCTCGATGCCGATGTTGTCCTGTGCCTCGAGCGTAGAGCCGCCCACATGCGGGGTCAGGATCACGTTGTCGTGCGCGGTCAGCGGCGATTCGAACAGGTCGCCATTGCCCTTGGGTTCGACCGGGAACACGTCCACCGCGGCGCCGCCCAGATGGCCCGAGCGCAGCGCGGCGTCCAGCGCGTCGATATCGACCACGGTGCCGCGGGCGGCGTTGATCAGGTGCGCGCCGGGCTTCATCCTGGCCAGCTGCGCGGCGCCGATCATCCACTGCGTGGAGGCGTTCTCCGGCACGTGCAGGGTGACCACGTCGGCACGGGCCAACAGGTCGTCCAGACCGGCGGCCGGATGTGCGTTGCCCAGCGACAGCTTGCTTTCGATGTCGTGGAAGATCACATGCATGCCCAGCGCCTCGGCCAGCACGCCGACCTGGGTGCCGATGTGGCCGTAGCCGATGATGCCCAGGGTCTTGCCGCGCACCTCGTGGCTGCCGGTGGCCGACTTGGACCAGCCACCGCGATGGCATTGGGCATTCTTCTGCGGGATGCCGCGGGTGAGCATGATCGCTTCGGCGATGACCAGCTCGGCCACCGAGCGGGTATTGGAGTAGGGCGCGTTGAAGACCGGAATACCGGCCAGTTCGGCCGCTTCCAGATCCACCTGGTTGGTGCCGATGCAGAAACAGCCCACCGCGATCAGGCGCTTGGCATGGGCCAGCACCTCGGCGCTGAGGTGGGTGCGCGAGCGGATGCCGATGATGTGCGCCTCGGCGATACGCGCCTTCAGCTCGTCCTCGGGCAGCGACTTGCTGTGCAGCTCGATCTGCGAATAGCCGGCGGCCTTGAAGGTGTCCACGGCGGTCGGGCTGACCCCCTCGAGCAACAAAACGCGGATGTCCTGCTTCGGGAACGAGGTCTTCTTGGGCGACATGTCGGGCACGAGGGCAACGGTGGCTGGGCCGTCACTATGCCAGAACCGCACCGCGTTTGGTGCACTGCGCAAGAAGGCAAGGCATTGAAGCTAAAAGGTTTCATGTGAATGTAATTGTCCGGTTGCGGACGTGGCGCCGGTGCGCTGGACGGCGCCCGGCGGGACTGGCACGCTTGCCGGTCTTCACGTCGCCCGAACACCGTCATGACCGATCCACGTCTGGAATCCCTGTTGCAGTCCTGTCCCCATCTGCGTCTGAAAACCGGGCCGGGCGATCTGGAGCACTACGGGCGCGACTGGACCCGGCGCTGGACACCGGCGCCGCTGGCCATCGCGCTGCCGGGCAATGTCGAGGAAGTGCAGGCGGTGGTGCGCTGGGCGAACACGCACAAGGTGGCGCTGGTGCCCTCCGGCGGTCGTACCGGCCTGTCCGGCGGCGCGGTGGCGGCCAATGGCGAGCTGGTACTGAGCCTGGAGCGGATGAACAAGGCGCTAGCGTTCGATGCGGTGGACCGCACGCTGACCGTGCAGGCCGGCATGCCGCTGGAGGCCCTACACAACGCCGCCCGCGAACACGGTCTGATCTATCCGGTGGATTTCGCCGCGCGCGGCTCCTGCTCGATCGGCGGCAATATCGCCACCAACGCGGGCGGCATCCGTGTGATCCGCTATGGCAATACCCGCGAGTGGATCGCCGGGCTGAAGGTGGTGGCCGCCAATGGCGAGCTGCTGGAACTCAACAAGGGCTTGATCAAGAACTCCAGCGGTTACGACTTCCGCCAGCTCATGATCGGCTCGGAAGGCACGCTGGGAATCGTGGTCGAGGCGACGGTGAAGCTCACCGATCCGCCGCCGGCGACCAACGTGATGCTGCTGGCGCTGCCCTCGTTCGAGGTGCTGATGCAGGTGTTTTCCGCATTCCGCGAGCGGCTGCAGCTGGAGGCGTTCGAGTTCTTCACCGATCTGGCGGTCAAGCACGTCACCGCGCATGGCGCGCAGTATCCGTTCCAGGAGATCCACCCGTATTACGTGGTCACCGAGTACGCCTCGGCCGACGAGGCCGGTGAGGCCGCCGCGCTGGCCGCGTTCGAGCACTGCATGGAGCAGGGCTGGGTGCTGGACGGTGTGATCAGCGCCAGCGAGGCCCAGGCCCAGCAGTTGTGGCGGCTGCGCGAGGGCATCACCGAGGCGGTGGCGCGCTACAAGCCGTACAAAAACGACGTGTCGGTACGGATTTCGGCCATGCCGGCGTTCCTAGCCGAGACCCAGGCGCTGATCAGCGGCGCCTACCCGCACTTCGAAGTGGTGTGGTTCGGCCATATCGGCGACGGCAACCTGCATATCAACGTGCTCAAGCCCGATGACACCTCCGATGCCGAGTTCCTGGCGCAGTGCGAGCAGGTGACCAAACTGCTGGCGCAGGTATTGCATTGCTATGACGGCAGCATCTCGGCCGAACATGGGATCGGTCTGGTCAAGAAGGCGTATCTGTCCAGCACCCGCGACGCCGCCGAAATCGCGCTGATGCGCGCGGTGAAGCGTGCGTTCGATCCCAATGGCCTGATGAATCCGGGCAAGGTGTTCGACCTGTAAGCCGTCTGCGGCTACGCTTGCCGCCTTTCCACCCCACGTTGACCTGCCGATGATCCGCCCGATCCTGTTCTGCGCCTTGTTCACCCTGCCGATGTCGGTGTTCGCTTCCAGTTTTGCCGGCACTTCGGCGGGCTCGGCGACCGGTGCCTCCTCCAACTCTTCGGGCAGCAGCTCCGGCGATGACAAGGTGGTGCTGGATGCCCGCGAAGACGCGGCCGGTTTTGTCGGCAGCGGCGGGGTGATCCGGGGCGCCTATCTGGAAGCGGCACTGTTGTACCTGCGCGAGCGCGATGCGGCCGCCCGCGAGGCCAGCGACATGGCGCTGGCGCGGAAAATCCTGGCGCTGTGATGGCCCGTTGCCGGCTGCCGCCTGCGCGGTGGCTGGCGCTATTGCTGCTGCTCGGCAGCGTCTTCCCGGTCGGGGCGGCGTTGCGGGTTGAAGTCGCGGATACCGGTCTGACACCCGCACAGCGGCAGCTCACCCAGCGGTTGCTGGAGGATGTGCTGGGCCGCCTTCCGCACCCATTCAAGCAGCGTTTCGACCTGCCACTGCAGCTGCGCTGGCGCGACGACTTGCCGGCGCAGGTGCATGGCCGCGCCCGTGGCCATGAGCTGGGGCTGCAGCGCGCACTGCTCGAGCGCATCGATACTGCCGATCCGCACGCGTGGCGTGCGGCACAGGCGACGCTGATCCACGAGCTGGCCCACGTCCTGGACCGTTCGCCTGCAGGGCGCTGGTCGGCACAGCCGCGGTTTCTGGACCTGGCCGGCTGGCAGCGCAAGCCGCTGAAGATGGGCCGAGGCCGCAACGCGTTCGCGCTGCGCAGCCCGGACGCCTACGAGCGGCACAGTCCCGCGGAGTTCTTCGCGGTCAACCTGGAACATGTGCTGCTGGATCCGGATTACGCCTGCCGGCGCCCGGCATTGCAGGCATGGTACGCAGCCGCGATCGGGTTGGAGCAGGTCACGGACGGCGCCTGTGCAGGCAGCCTGCCGTTCGTGCGCGCCGGCGAGGAGGAGGGCACCGGTACGCTGCTGGAGCTGGACCCGCAGCGCGTCTATGAGGTGGACTACCTGCTGGCCGAAGGCAACGACGTGCTGATGAGCCGCTGGGGCCACAGCATGCTGCGGCTGGTGGTCTGCGCGCCGGGGCGCCCGCGCGGTCCGGCCTGCCGCATGGATCTGCAGTACCACCTGGTGCTGTCCTTCCGTGCTTTTGTCGGTGATGTGCAGATTTCCAGCTGGCGCGGATTGACCGGTTCCTATCCCTCACGGCTGTTCGTGCTGCCGCTGAACCGGGTGGTGGACGAGTACACCCGGGTGGAGCTGCGCAGCCTGTCTTCCACGCCGTTGCAGCTGCAGCGTGATGAAGTGGCCGCTTTGTTGCGGCAGGCCGCGCGGCTGCACTGGAGCTATGACGGGCGCTACTACTTCATCAGCAACAACTGTGCGGTGGAAACCTGGAAGTTGTTGCACGAGGGCGTTCCGCGCTTTGCCGCCGCACCGCTGTCTTCGATCACCCCGACAGGCCTGCTGAAGAAACTGCGCCGGGCCGGGGTCGCGGTGCCTGCGCCGGCGGGGGATCGCGCCGAAGCGGTTCGCCGCGGTTATTACTTCGAGTCGGCCGCGCCGCACTATGCGCTGGTGTTTGCCCGGCTGCAGGCAAAAATGCCGCTGCCGGTGACCAGCGTCGAGGCGTGGTTGGCGCTGCCGGCCCTGCAGCGGCGACGCTGGATCGACACGGCTCCCGGTTCCGATGGCGAGTACGTGGCTGCGCTGCTGATGCTGGAACAGGCGGCGTGGCGCCGCAACGAACTGCGCGCGCGCGACCGGCTCAAGCGCGTGCTGCTGTCGGCACCGGCCGATTCGAGCACGACGCCGCGTTTCCGCCAGCTGATGGAGCAGGCCGGAGTGCTGCTGGCGCCGGGCACGCTGCCGGTGGCGGGTTACGGGTTGCCCCAGGCACGGGAACTGGCCCCACTGCGGGAGCAGGTCGAGCAGCGGGTTGCGGTAGCCGCCGCGGAGGCCGCCGCGCTGCGACAGGCCTTGCAGGAGCTGTTGCCGGCGACCGAGCGCGCCGAGATCGAGACGACACGGGCCACGCTGGAGGTGCTGCGTCAGCGCCTGCGCGTGCTGTACGGGGACGCTGCGTCATCGGAGAGGGGCGGGGAGCCGCGCTGATCCGGAAGATGGTTGTGATGTGCCCGGCCGGCAACGCGGGGCTGTGCTGGCGTTCGGGCTGTGACGGTACGGACGGACAGGCGCCGGGCGCCTGTCCGTCACCCGGCACGCCGCGGTCAGTCGGCGCGGCCGCCGAACTCGCCGGTGGTGGTGTTCACCAGGATGCGTTCGCCGTTGGTGATGTACTCCGGCACCATGATCTCGATGCCGGTATTGAGCTTGGCCGGCTTGGGGCGCTTGGTGGCGGTGCCGCCCTTCAGTTCCGGCGGGGTCTCGACCACTTCCAGGGTGACGTGCTGCGGCAGCTGGATCGCCACCGGCTGCTCGTCGATCACCTGCACGTAGATGCCGGTCAGGCCTTCGGTGATGTAGCCGGCGTCGTCGCCGATCACGTCCGCGTCCAGCGTGTACGGGGTGTAGTCCTCGTCATCCATGAACACGAAGGCATCGCCATCCATGTAGGAGAAGGTGGACTGGCGGCGCAGCAGTTCCACTTCCGGCAGGTTGTCATCGGCGTCGAAGCTGGCATCGAGCTTGTTGCCGCCCGGCACGCTGTACATGATGAACCGGAAGCGGACGTTGCCGCCGCGGCCCTGCGGCGAGCTGCGCTCGATGTCGCGGATCTGATAGACGCCGTTGTTGTACTCGACGACGTTGCCTTTCTTGATGTCGTTGGCTTTCATGCTTGGAAAGTCGGTTGGGGTTGCGGAAGGGGGAAACGCAAGCGGGCGCCCGGTGGGGGGCCGGGGCTTGGTGATTTAGGTTCCACACGCACCGCCCCCGCAAAGGGGATGGGGTCAACGGTTGGGTAGGGTTTTGCAATGTTTTGGGCGACCACGCCCGCG